>DATFHO010000029.1:0-44729 GCA_035248345.1 Candidatus Limnocylindrales bacterium | reverse complement strand
GCCACGCCGCCCGGCCACGCGAGCGTGGCGAGGACGAGCAGCGCGAGGACCGCCGGGGTGCGCCTCATCGGGACATCACCCTGCGCGACGGCCATGACGAGTCGCGCGCATGGCGACGAAGAGCGAGACCACGGCGATGACGAGACCAGCCCCGCCAACGAGGAGCCCGATCGTCATCGCGTTGTTCGCGGTGGCAGCCGCCGCCGTTGCCGCGCTCGCCGCGTCCTGCGCGGCTTTGAGCGCCGCGTCGCCACTGCCGCCCGGCGCCGCGGACTGCAGCGCGGCGATCCGGGCATCGATCCGATCGAGCCGCGTCCCGACCTCGGTCAGGCTCGGCATCTTGGCCGGGAACTCGAGGTCCGTCGATGCGACGACCGGATCGAACGTCTCGTCGCCGGAGGCGACGGTCAGGTCGACCGCGGTGCCGTGGATCGAGCCGGTGATATGGAACGTGTAGTCACCCGGCGCGGTCGGGACCAGCGCGGCGTCGTATTCGCCGAGCGAGCCCTCCTTCTCTTCCGCATCGAATGCGGGCTCGAAGCTCAGGCTGGCACTGTCCGTGCCTGCGGTCGAGACGACGACCTTGATGTCGTCGGCACCGAGATCGAGGATCGGGCTGCTGTCGTGGTGGTCGGTGATCGTGACCTGGACCGCGTTGGGCTGGCCCACGAACGCCGGCTCATGCAGCCAGCCGATCTCGAGGACGTAGTCACCGACCTCGTGGCCGGTGTGGGCCAAGGCCGGCGTTGCGCCGCCGAGGGTCGCGAGCGCGAGGACGGACATGGCGGCGGCCAGCGTGGCCGGGCGACGGTATCGATGCGACACGGAGCAACTCCTGTTCGATGCGGGCGGGTGGATCCCGACCGGCGCATCGGCGGAGCGCGGTCGGGTCAGGCGGCGGGAGCTGCCAGCGGGGGTGCCCGCAGGGCGGAGCGGCGCCCGAGGATCGAGGTGACCGGTCGGTCGATGACGGTGGTTGGGCGCGGCGCTGCGGTTGCGCGCTTCGGGGCGGTGGTCTCGCGAGCGCCGCGCAGGCGCGCAAGCAGCACCTGGAAGCGCCATGCGACGAGCGCGACGACGATGCCGATCACGAAGCCGACCGCAAGCGCGATCCAGAGGCCGCCGGCGTATTCGGGCGTCAGCAGGATCCCGATCCCGGACGACGTGCCGTAGAGCGCCGTGTGCTCCATGTTCTCCTGGATCGTGAGGAGCGCGACCGTGCTCAGGGCGAGCACCGGGCCGATCTTCAGCCAGCTTCGAAGGAGTGCTCGGCCGTCGAGGCTGGCGGTCGCTGGCGCTCGCCGGACGAGCAGGTGCAGGCGCGCCAGGCGTGCGATTGCCACGACGCTGGCGATGCCGCCCAGTGCGACCGCCGTGGTCGCGGCGGCCTTCCAACCCTCGCCGTGGCCGGAGTGGATGAGCGCCTCGTTGAAGCGCGAGCCATACCGCGCCAGGTACACGAGGTCGTGGGCCAGGACGAGCACGGCGACCTGCACGATCGCGGCGATCCCGACCATGCCAATCCTTCGGATGCTGGGACGCATGACGCGCACTCTAGTCCATCGCCGCCGACGAGCACCCTGCTGAATGGCCCATTCGCGAAATGGCGTCCCCGGCAGGGTTCGAACCTGCGACCCGCTGCTTAGAAGGCAGCCGCTCTGTCCACTGAGCTACGGGGACACTGTTATCGGGTCAGTCTACGCACGAAACCGGCCCGTTGACGCCGGGTGGGCCGGTGCCTAACGCACGTCTCCCCCGAAGTTCGGGCCGATGGCGTCTCGCAGCCGCTCGGCCAGGGGGCCCTTCACGGTGCTCCATGAAGTGCACGCGAATCGCGCCCTGACGGCTGTGCAAAATCCAACTCATCGCGGAGAGCCGCCGTAACGTAACCCCTAATAGGTTCTCGCGACGACCTGCCAGCCGTTATCCGTGCGGGATAGCGGAATTTGAGTGAAAAGTGCACCCGCCTTAAACGCTTGCACGATGACGATCGGCGCATTTCCACACGACCCACTGCATGCGGGTTCTGGCGTCGTTACTCGTAGCAGCGAGTAGTCCTTGTAGGGCAACATGATTTGCGCCGCAAAAGCGACTGCGGCCTCGCAGTCGTCCGGAGAACCAGCGAGCGGCCCGCACTCGACCACATACCCAGTTGTCGGGCTTGGGCTCGGCTGCGCCGAAGCGCGGACCGGGGGTGGTGATGGGCCGATCAGTGATCCAGAGGGTGAGACCTGACTACATCCGGACAGCGACGCCGCGAACAGGAGCACAGTCGCAACGTACCTATTCATCGCACCGTCTCACCGAGGGGCAAGACGGTGCGAACCGACGCAGCGATGCTACGGCCTGACGCGGGCAACGAGGTTGGAGTTGACGCCTTGCAACTCCGTCTGCACGCTCGACACAGCCGTCACCAAACCCGAAAGGTATGAACAGAACGTGATGCGTCCATCCTGTGCGGTGTACCAGTTGATCGTTCCACACTGGGTTCCATCAATGCCGGCGCTGATTGTCGCGACAACCTTCTGGTTGCTTGGTCGATACACGTTGCCGCCACTATCGCCCGATCCGAATAGCAGCAGGTGACTTGGCGATGAAATTGTCACGAGGTCAAACCACGCACAGATCGTGTAGTCTGGCGGATTGCACAGCTGCCAATTGTTGGTCGTGAGGCTGGTCACTACGCCATTGCAGTTCGTTCCCGTCGCCGCACCGTTCGAACACAACGCGATGTTCAGCGGGATCGCCCCAATCGACTTGATATCAATCTTGTTCGAGGTATTGTTCCCGCCGCTGAACATTTCTCCCGCGATAGATAGGGTCGCGGGCACTCCGATGAGCGTCGCATCAAGCTGAATCTCTGGATTGTTCTGCAAATTCGGGCTACCGACGAGGGTGCCGATGTATCCAGAGTAGGTCCCGGCGTTATTTGGATTGCCGTCGAAGTAGATGCTTTTGCCGTTCTGGTAATCCACGCAATGAGCAGCGGATTCCATGTAGAACCGATCCGGACTGAAGGTCGGGTCCACCCAACCGAGCGCGCTGCTGCAGGACCCACCGGTTACGGGGTCGTCAACGTGGTACGCGCCTCCCGGAGTTGGTTGCCCGTCGTCGTTATGACGGGTACCAAGCATGGTTGTCGCTCGGCCAGGTGAGGGCACGATCACAAGTTTTACGTCAGCCGGGAGAACTTCGGCTGCGATGCTCTCGGCAGTGTTCTGAACATCGGCCGATCCCTCGAAGGCATCGCCCCAGATCTTGATCTCGTCCCACGGATCTCCGAACCCGTCTCCGTCGACCTTAATGCCCTTCGCCTGAAGGGCCCCCAGGAGGCGACTGGCCATCCTTCTCAACTCGTCGGTAGTGTGGGGAACGAAATGGACGTTGACGGGAACACCGCGGCTCTTGGCTTCCGCCACAGCCGCTTGGGCCTCCCGCCCAAATTCGCCATGCCAGTAGATCAGGATTTCATCGCGATCCGGCTCCAGGCCGCCACCCTGAAATCCCGGAAGTTCGGACAGCACGTCGAATGTCGGGTTAAGCAGGTTGTCACGGTAGAGATCGTGCTCAGAGACCGACGATTCACCTTTCCCCGCATCGGTCGCGTGCTGGGTCGGCGTCGAGCCGAACCCTGTCGCGGCCGTTGCGTCCGGGCTCATAACCGTCGCGCGGTTCGCACTCGATGCGACGTTGTCGCGGGCGATCGCCACGGGCGTTGCGCCGGTCACGCCGAATACGAGAGCGGATGCCGCGAGAAGCGACCCGAGCGTCCGTCCTACCTGCTTGCGCATTGATACCCCCCGACGAGTCGCGGGGTCGCGACCCCGGTCCACCATAGACCACGCGATGACGAACGCAATACGCGGCCTTGTGACGCGTCCGAAGGAAAGCCGTTCTTCCCGAGGACCTGCTTTGTGTTAGCCACGGTCGCGCCCTACCGCTGTTGCTTTGAGGCTAGGCTGACAATGAGCGCGCTCAGGAACTGGACGATGAGCCACCCGTCTTCGCGGGTCGCGTCGGTCGCGTGGTGTGAGTTCGCCCGTTGAGACCGGCCGGATTTCGTTTACGCTGATCGGCCCGCGAGACCGCTCACCGACCGATCCGAGAATCGGCGGGAGCCCCGCCTTTGCTCGTGGGCACGGGTCGCAGCGAGGCTGAGGCCCTTCGATCGTTGGACGCCCAGTTCCGCGGTCGTTCACGTGCAGACCTCGGACGGAACGACCAATCACGAAGCCGCCTCCGCCTCGCCTACATCAACGGGAGCCGAAGCATGGACGCGGGAGAATCTCGGGCGCGCCATGACTGCTGGCGAACTCGCGGCAGTCATTGGGCGTTTCGAACGCGCCTAGTCGCCTACTCCCTTCGCCACGACCCGGCGACATCCGCCTCGGGCATGCGGTTCGGTCGCTCCAAACGGTCGCTGGCCCCTGCAGCAAACCAGCCCAGCCACCGATCCAGAAAGTCGGTCTCATCGCCTTGGTCGATTGGGGTGAACGGCCAACCCACCTGACGGGAATGCACACCTCAGAGCGCCAGGGCCGCGTCGGGTCCCGGCGGCAGGTCGAACGGAAGAATCGTTGGCGACTCGGAGATCGACAAGAAGGCGGTCTCGTACCAGCGGTAGACGCCCTTCTCGACGGCGTCGCAGAACCACAGCGAGTGGACCCGTCCGTTGTAATCCCACGCATCGTCCGAAATGCGAACTCCAATCGAGGAGTACGCGATCACATCGAAGAGTCCCGATTGCGACGTTAATGAGTTGTCGTCAACGGGTAGCGTCGGGCCACAGAAAATCGTTGCTGAGCCGAGCGATCGGCCCCAAGCTGCATTCCCTGCCGACGTTCCCTGCGCTGCTTGGGGAGCGTCCTCCGCAATCATCTCGGCGAGCGTCTGGATGATCGCGTTGAGTCGCTCGATGGCCGACTTAGCCAACCGCTCTCTGCGATCCGCGTACGCCTCGGCGGCCGCCATGAATGCGGACACCTGCGCGCGCCTCTCGACTTCGGCGGCGTTCGCGATTCGCAGCAACTCAGCGCCCGGGCCGGCCGCAGTACCCATGTTCTGCAGCCGATGAAGGATGTTCGCGGCTGTTGGGCGGGCTTCGGGGGCCTTGTCGAGGCACTCAAACACCAGACTGGCGAGCTTCGGAGGCACACCCGGAAGCCGTGGCGGAGCCTCAAACTGATGCTGGTCTCCGAACTCCGGCCCCTGGAAGGGAAGTTCCCCTGCCAGCATCTGGTGAGCGACGACGCCGAAGGAGTAGATGTCAGCCTGTGTCGTCGCGGTCTCACCCCGCCATCGCTCGGGGGCGACGTACGGCTCCGAACCAAAATTCTTGAACGTGAACGGACCGGTATCGGCCGCGGCATACCGTCCAATCCCGAAGTCAGACAGACACCACTCGCCCGCGACTAGGAGCACGTTCGCGGGCTTGATGTCGCGACTCACCACCTTCCGCCCGTGAACGCCTTCGAGACCAGAAGCGAGATCGACGAGGATCGGGATCGCCTCGTCGACAGGGACCGGAGCCCCGCGTCCTTCCAATTCGTCATCCAGAGATCGATCCGCGAGAGGCATGACGAGGATGTATTCACCACCATCCTCACCGAAGTCCTCAAGCCCGACCACATTCGGGAGTCCGCTTACGTCCTGGGCGAGCAGAAGCTCACGGCTTCGACCGGCCACCTTCGGCACGAGCTTGATCGCGGCGACGGCTCCGTCCTCATTGTGCGCTCGATAGACGGTGCCAAAACCACCTCCGCCGAGGTGATCTTCGAGGGTCCACGCCTTGGCCAAGTTTATGACGCGGCTCATGACGATCTCGCTGTGCGGCAAAGCTCGGGTCATTTGGTCACGCCAGCACCTTATTTCAAGACGAGCGGGTTGGCTCCACCGAAGGCCCGATTCAAACGGCCAAGGAGCCTTCGATGAACATCGTCTAGGTCGTCCTCAATTTGCTCGAGCGTCGCGGAGACGCTCGCCTCGTAGCCTTCCTCTGAGTAGGGCAGTCGCCCGTTCATGGAGTGGCGTAGCGAAAGAGACTTCTGCCCTCGAAGGGGCGCGATCACGAGGGCGAAATCCCAGCTGCCGAGGTAGGAGCACTCGCGGCCGAGCACCCCAGCCGTCTGGACTAGCCGCCTAACGAGTCCGTTGATTGCTACGTCATTCACGAATGCGCGGTTATCCCGGTCTTCGCTGTCGAAATCACCCGCACGAAGGCGCATGACGCCGTCCTCATGTACTTCGAGCTCGAGATCGGTGACATCGCCCTCGTGGGCGATCGCCCAGCCGTTTGCCCGGGGAGAGATGGGAATGCCGCTGTTGAAGTCGGGTGAATATCGTTCGGCTTGCTGAGCCGTCAGTGGGCCGCGGAGAAGCTTCTCGGCTAGCCACTTTCGCGGCTCCGGTTGCGCAGCGTCGAGGACCATTTCCTCCCGCGGGATCGATGGACACGCGACCATTGCCAGTAGCGTTGCTTGCGGACGCCTCCGATTGATGGCCTGCGGCGCGTACTCGCGCAGCCGGGCGACGGCATCGTCGAGGTGGCTTCGTGTCTCACCCCGGATCCGTGCAACTTCAGCATCGCCCAGGACGATATTCGTTCGGTCCCCGCGCCCTCGATATCGACCGTCGACCATGTGCGGTGCGGCCGGACTCGGGGGGATGAGGATCACGACAACGCCACGGCCTGACTCCACCTCGATCGAGTACGTGGAGATTCGGACCGGCGGGTCAAGCGAGGCTTGCCCGATTTGCTCAATTCTCTCGGCGACGCCGGCAAGGTCCGTCGGTGCGATGCTGATCCCGCCATCGCCTTCATCGACGCCTACGAAGATGACGCCTCCGTCGACAGAGAATGCAGCCAGATCGATCGCGAGGCGCTCATTCTTCGGAGGGGGTGGGAGTTCCTCTTGAGGTCGACGAAATGACTCTCGGCGAGAAGCCCGTTGCTGATCGCCCGATCGAGTTCATCGCGCGTTCTTGGTGGCCATCGGTCGGGCATTCCGCATTATTCACTGAGCGGCTTACAACGCGCCGGTCGCTCTTCCACCCGCGCTCACGAGCACGCCGCACTCAGGCTCCGGCTTAGAAGGCAGCCGCTCTGTCCACTGAGCTACGGGGACGTGACCTGATCAGTGTACGCAGCGCCTTCCGGCTGCCCTTCCGCTCTGCCCGTTTGGGCAACGAATCCATTGCAAATGGACTGCCCGTTAAGCCAACGTTCAGCGGTCGAAAAGGGCTGCCCGTTAGGGTCCGCTCGAACGGGCGACCGGCGGCGGCTTGAGGGGCAGCCGAGGACGGCCGGAGGGTCAGGGGAGAACGTCCGATGGTGGCCGAGCCGGTTCCCTTCAATGCCGCAGTACCGGTCCATGTGTCCGCGGCGGACCCGCTGACACGGGCCGGAATCGTGAGCCAGCTGCGCAGCGCGCAGGGCTTCGCGATCTCGTCGAGCGACACGCCGAACATCGATGGCGTCGCGCTCGTGGTTGCCGACGACGTCACCGACGACGTGACGACGGAGATCCGATCGCTCCGCGCGCGCGGCGTCTCCCGCGTCGTGCTCCTCGTGACCTTCGTCAACGACAAGGGCCTGCTCGCCGCGGCCGAGGCCGGCGTCTCCGGCGTGATCCGCCGCAACGAGGCAACCGCCCACAACCTCGCGCTCGCGATCCGTTCCGCCGCAGCCGGCGAGGGCACGCTCCCGCCGGACCTCCTGGGCAGGCTGCTGCGCCAGGTCGGCGAGCTCCAGCGCCAGGTCCTCTCCCCGCGCGGGCTGACGTTCTCTGGGCTCACGGAGCGCGAAACATCCGTGTTGCGGCTGCTCGCCGAGGGCTACGACACGGCCGAGGTCGGGCGCCGGCTGTTCTACTCCGAGCGCACCGTGAAGAACATCATCCACGACGTCACGTCACGCCTGGACCTTCGCAACCGCGCCCACGCCGTCGCGTACGCGATCCGCGAGGGGCTCATCTAGCGCTCACGGCCGGATGCCGTTGCCTCTCGCGACCACAGCACCTCCCGGGGACCGGAACGTCCAGTTGAGGGCGCCCGGCCCGATGTCCTTCGCCTTGAGCCCGATCAGGAAGACGCCGTCCACCATCGGGGCGGAGATCGCATCGACCGCGCCGGCGAGCTCGACGGTCGTCGCACCTTCGGGTGCGATCCCGAAGATCCAGCTGTTGTAGGTCGCTCCCGTCTCGCCGCCCATCGACATGAGGTAGACGTGCGGCGCCGCACCTTCGACCTGCGCGCTCGTCCCACCGCCACCCGGCAGGAAGACCAGCCGAATCGTCGTTCCGGAACGGACGACACCGACGACGCCGTCCGGGGAATCGACCCTGGTCGTGAAGTTCGGCAGCGGCGTCTCGACCACGATCGACGGCGTCGGCGCGAGGTAGCTGCATCCCTGCAGGGCGAACGAAACGATCGCCGCGACGAGGGTTGCCCGGCGGATCACCCTGCGGCGTGCGTGCTGAAGGAGTTCAGGCGCTCGGCTTGGCCGAGGCGCTCCAGAGGACGGTGGCCGGCAGGAGCGCGGCCTCGCGCGCGACCTCGGCTTCGATCTGCGCGTCGCGCTGGGCCTTCTCCGACTCGAAGCGCCGCAGCGCGCGCAGCTTGCGGAAGTAGCGCATGCGGGCGTCCGAGTACGCCCGGAGCGCGATGACGAGCTTGGGCGGTGTCATGTACGGACCGAGGAACCGCTGCACCGTGCCGTCGCCGTCCTTCGCCCATTGGCTGCGCGGCGTGATCTCGTACCCGGCGTCGGCAGCAAGGCGCCCGGCGGCCGCGGCGGACGTCCGGATCGCGTCGTCGATCATCCAGGGGAGGTCGCCGCCACCCTGGTAGAGCGGCGTCTTGTCCCCCTCGCCGATCCAGGCCGCCTCCTGCGGGAACGTCCAGGAGAACGCGGTCACGAGGCGCTTCGCGCTCTCTGCGGGCAGCTTCGCCTTCACGGCGGCGAGCTCCGAGCGGAGCTTGTCGACGCCGCTCTTGCCGAGCTTCTGCGTGTGCTCCGGCTGGCCGAACACGATCGCCTCGAGGCGCTGGTCGACCGTCTCCAGCACGATCATCGAGGTGGCGCGGAACACGTCGTTCGCGCGCTCGGTGAGCTGCTTGCCCGCGGCCGCGACTTCGGCCCGGGCGTCGGCGATCTGGTCGATGAGGTTCCGGCTCATCGGGACGGGGTCTCGCATGGGCGGCAGCGTACCGGGCGGCTCAGGCCGTCGGCTGCTCGTCCTCCTCCTGGTCGCCGCCCTCGGTCATCTCCCGCTGGACAGGGGCTTCATCGCCCTCGTCCGACTCCTCGAGCTGGACCGACGTGCCACCGGAAGCCGAGCCGGCACCGGCCCCGACGGGCCCGGCGTGCGAGCTCATCACCTGGTCCGCGGTCGCATCGGCGGCGCGCTCGAACCGGTCGCTCGGGTCGCTCAGGCGAATCCCGCCCGCCGCCTCCGTACCATCGACCGGACCGCTCCGCTGCTGGACGACGTGGCTCAGCTCGTGCGCGAGGGTCCGCTGGCCGGTCGGCGACGATGCGTCGAAGTGGCCGCTGCGGAATGCGATCTCGTTGCCGACGGTGTAGGCGTTCGCACCTACCGCCTCGGCGGACGCGGATGCCTGGGCGTCGGTGTGGATCCGGACGTCGCTGAAGTCCTGTCCGAACCGCGACTCCATCGACGCTCGCGTGCCCTCGTCGAGCGCGGTTCCGCCGCCCTTGCCGATGACGTCGTGCACCGGCGAACGCTCTTCCTCGGACTGGATCGAGCCTTCCTCGGCAAGCATCTGCACGACGCTCGCGTTGCCGGCCATGCGCTGGAGATGCAGGAGCGACGCTTCGCCGTGCACGGACTTCGGCGCGCGCGCGGGCGCGTAGCCGGCAATGTCGTTTGCGGGTGCGGGCTCGCCGGATGTGATGGTCCGGCGCTGCGCGGCCTGGGGCTCCCGGTCGAACTCGTGCATCACGTCCTCCGTTGCTGCGCCGAGCATCCGGCACGCGGGTCGCGCCGACAAGGGTCGCCCGCGTCGTCCTGGCTGATTTTGCCCGAAAGGGCAACTGCCTCAGGCGCCGCGAGCCGCACCCGAGGCACGCGCCTCACGAGCGACGTCACTGCTTCGCCCTCGTGAGGTTGAGGTACTTCCCGAACTCGGCCTCCACCGTGAGGCGGCCCAGCTTCTGGTACTCGCGCTCCGTGGCGCGGATCAGGTCCCCCATCGACACGGACCGACCTTCCGCGGCGGCGAGGAATGCCGCGGCGACGCAGATGTTCCGGATGTCGCCGCCGGACAGCTTGAACCGCTTCGCGAGGAACTCGAGATCGATGTCGCCGTCGCGCGGCACCTTCGGCGGGAGGTTCCGCTCCCAGAGCTGCCGGCGGTGGGCCTCCTCGGGCAGCGCGAAATCGACGATCGCGTCGAGCCGGCGGATGAACGCCTCGTCGACGTTGGCGCGCAGGTTCGTCGTGAGGATCGCGAGGCCGTCGAAGGACTCCATCCGCTGGAGCAGGTACGCGACCTCGACGTTCGCGTACCGGTCGCGCGCGTCCTTCACCTCGGAGCGCTTGCCGAACAGCGCGTCCGCCTCGTCGAACAGCAGGACGCCGTTCACCCGATCCGCCTCGGTGAAGATCTTGTCGAGGTTCTTCTCGGTCTCGCCGATGTACTTGTCGACGACCGTCGAGAGATCGATGACGTACAGGTCGAAGCCCAGATCGCCCGCGAGGACCTCCGCGGACATCGTCTTGCCCGTGCCGGAGTCGCCCGCGAAGAGCGCGGTGACGCCGAGACGGCGCGAGTTGCCGCCGCCCATCCCCCACTTGCCGATGACGGTGTCGCGGTGGCGCGCGCGGGCGGTCAGCTCGCGGATCTGCGCTTCGGACTCCTCGGGTAGGACGAGATCGGCCCACGTGGCTCGAGGCTCGATGCGGCGCGCGAGCCGTTCGAGGCCGGCGGCGTTCTGGGCGCGGGCGCCGCTCGCGACGTCCGCAACGGTCATCTGTCGACCGGCGGCGATCGTGGCGCGATGTGCCGCCTGTGCCGCGTGCTTGATCTGGTCTGGCGCGAGGCGGAACGCGATGGTCACGACTGCGGGATCGAACTCGACCGGGCGATGACCGTTCAGCGAGCCGACCCACAGGCTGTGCCGCTGCTCGATCGACGGCACCGGCGCGTCGAGGATGAGTGCCGGCTCCTTGGCCCACGCGGGATCCCAGGCGCGATTGCCGACGAGCACGACGGGCGGGCGGCACTCCGCGAAGGCCCGAACCGCGGCCGCGCCACGCTCCGCCAGCAGCTCCACCGGACCCGCGACGATGCCCGCACCGCGGAGTCCAGCCTCCCGGGACGTGGCGGCAGCGACGTCGCGCGGATTGTCGTTGGCGCCCAGGCGCGCCAGGTCCAGCTGCAGCACCGGCCGCCCGAGGCGTTGGAGCGCGGCCGCGGCGAGCGACCGGCCGGAGGAGCCGGCCTTCTCGCGGACGTACACGAGCGGGATCTGTTCTTCGAAGGCGCGCACGAGCACGTCGACGTCGCCGATCTCGGCGGGGAACGACTCGACCAGCAGGTCGACGATCGCAGCGTCCGGCTGGTCGTCGCCGAGCAGATGGGCCGCAACGCGATCCGCGACCCGCAGCGGGCGGGTCAGGAATGGCCGGTCCGGTTCCTCGACGAGCACGATCCCGTTCGAGACGAGGGCGCCGTGCGGGCCGAGGCGAACGCGATCGACCGCGCTCGTGACGCCGAGGCCCGCGCCCGCGAGCTCGAGCGCGAGCCCGGTGGACGCACGCCGCCGGGAGACGTCGTCGTGCAGGTAGCCGTAGAGCCGCTCGAACCGGGGATCGAGGTCCGGGGCAAGGGCGATGAGCAGCAGCTCGACGTCGTCCGCGTCGAGCGAGAACGCACGCGCGAGGCGCCGCAGCCGGACGTCGTGTCCGGCAGCCTCGGCGGCATCCGCGGCTCGATCGAGGGCCGCGAGCGTGACGCGCGCCTCGTCCGTCCACGCATCGGGCGCGAGGTCGATCCGGGCGCCGTCGAGCAAGCCGTCGACCTGCGCGTCGGAGATGTACAGGCCGCGAAACCGATCGCCGGGATCCGGGTCGTCGGCCCGGCGGCGCTCCACGGCCGCGCGAACGCGGGTCTCGATGATGCCGATGCGCCCGAACAAGTACGCGAGCGAGGGATCGAGCGCCCGCGCGAGCCCATCGTGGGCGCCGTTGGGCATCGCCGGCTCGAGGTCGATCATCGGCTCGAGGTCGAGCTCCGGGCTGGCACCCGCCGCGGCGGCGGCGCGGCTCATCGCCGGCGGATCGTTCGAACGCGGAGGCTCATGCCCGGCGACGGCTTGCCCGGATCGGCAACCGGCGGGATGAGCTCGAGCACCTTGCCGCCGACGGACCCTTCGTCCGCCTCGGTCTCGGCGGCCGTGGCGACCGCGCTGGCGCCGGCCTTGCTGCCCTTGCCCGCCTTCCCGTTCCCGTTGCCGTTACGGTTGCCGCCGGTGAAGAGCTCCGGCTCGCCCTGGGCGGACAGGCCGATCTGGGCCCCGCTGCGAACCGGCGGCCCGTACGGCGCGATGCGCGTGACCATGATCGGGGCGATGACGACGACGTCGAGCGAGGGCTTCAGCTCGCCACCGAGGGCGGACCACACGTCCGCGAGCGAGCGGTCCTGCGACGGCGGCTGGCCGACATCGATGTAGACGGGCAGGTTCGGCTCCGCGAGCGACCCCTCGAGGTTCTCGGGCTTGATCATCGGGTTTCGGATGAACGCCGACAGCAGCGACGACAGGAGGCGATGCTCGTCCTCGGGTCGTTGCGTCCAGGCGGTGACGAGGTACGACAGCTTGAAGCGTCGCGGCGGGAGCGTGCGCGCGGACACGGTGCCGTCCGCGTTCCGCTGGTCCTCCCACGCGGGGACGCGTCGCTGGAGGTCCTCGCGGATGTCGTACAGGTAGAGGTCGACCGCCGGCCCGTTGCGCCGGGCGACCCAGTCCTTCGTGGGCGCGTCGAACACCAGCTCGACCGACGAGCCGCCGTTGAGCGCATCCTTCTTGACGAGCTTCTCGAGGAGCTCGTCGACCTCGTGGATCACCGGAGGATCGTCGGGCCATCGGCCCCGCGCGCAGAGCCGCGCCGGGGCATCGATGGGGGCAGCGCGGCCGCCCTTTCGGGCAACCCGGCTCGCCCCTCCGCGTGTCCACTCGGTCCTTGTTGCCCCCTGCGCACCCTGCCAGCGTCGCCATGTCCGGAATTCCCGTACCGAAGGGGCCAACGCATGCCGCAGTACCTGTCGCCCGGCGTCTACGTCGAGGAAGTCGAGTCCGGTTCCAAGCCGATCGAGGGCGTGGGCACGGCTGTTGCCGCGTTCGTCGGCCTCGCCGCGCGCGGACCCGCCAACACCCCGACGCTCGTCACCAACTGGAGCCAGTTCACCCAGACGTTCGGCGAGTTCATCGAGAACTCGTACCTCGCGCACGCGGTGTACGGCTACTTCCTCAACGGCGGCGGTGCCGCCTACGTCGTCCGCGTCGGCGCCGATGGCGCGATGCCCGCCGCCCAGGCGGAGCTCGGCAGCGCCAAGGACAAGGCCACCGCCGCGTACCGCGCGACCGCCCTCGAGGCCGGTCCCGGCGGCAACGACATCACGATCGACATCCAGCCCTCCTCGGAGACCTCCGAGAGCAGCTTCAAGCTCGTCGTGAACCAGGGCGGCAAGCCCGTCGAGGTCTTCGACAACGTCACCTCCGGCAAGGGCAAGAACAACGTCATCACCCAGGTGAAGGCGCAGTCGAAGCTCATCAAGCTCGAGGAAGTCGGCACGGCCAGCGCCGTCGAGCGCGTCCCCGCCCAGGGCTCCATGAGCCTGTCCGGCGGCGGCACGAGCGTCCCGGCGCGCGTGACCCCCGACGACTACGTGGGCAACTCGGCGGATCGCACCGGCTTCGCCGGCCTCGAGGCCGTCGACGAGGTCACGATGCTGTCGGTGCCCGACCTAATGGCCGTGTACCAGCAGGGCATCATCGACCTGGAAGGCGTCCAGGCGGTCCAGCTCGCGATGATCGCGCACGCGGAGCTCATGGGCGATCGCGTTGCGATCCTCGACGCGCCGCCGTCGCTGAACGCGCAGCAAGTCAAGGAATGGCGGGTCGACAAGGCCGGCTACGACAGCAAGTACGCAACCCTCTACTGGCCGTGGATCAAGGTCTTCGACCCGCTCAGCGGCCAGGGCCAGTACGTTCCCCCGAGCGGCCACATGGCCGGCATCTGGGCACGCAGCGACGACACGCGCGGCGTCCACAAGGCGCCGGGCAACGAGGTCGTCCGCGGCGCCATCTCGCTCGAGCTGAACCTGACGAAGGGCGAGCACGACCAGCTCAACCCGGTCGGGATCAACTGCATCCGCGCGTTCCCGGGCCGCGGCATCCGCGTCTGGGGCGCCCGAACGATCTCGAGCGACCCGTCGTGGCGCTACCTGAACGTTCGCCGGCTCTTCAACTTCATCGAGGAGTCGATCTTCGAGGGCACCCAGTGGGTCGTCTTCGAGCCGAACGACCAGCGGCTCTGGGGCCGCGTCAAGCGGACCATCAACTCGTTCCTCCTGCGGGTCTGGCGAGACGGCGCGCTCTTCGGCGCGACGCCCGACCAGGCGTTCTTCGTCAAGTGCGACGAGGAGAACAACCCGCCCGAGGTTCGTGACGCCGGTCAGCTGATCGTCGACATCGGGATCTCGCCGGTGAAGCCGGCCGAGTTCGTGGTCTTCCGCATCGCCCAGTTCTCGGGCGGCGCGGAGGTCTCCGAGTAACCCGCCGATCCACTAGCTCGAAAGGGAGCATCCGATGCCAACGACAGATCCGCTTCTTCAAGGCAACGTGCTGCTCGACATCGATGGTGTCGGCGTCGTCGCCAACTTCACCTCGGTGTCGGGCGTCTCGAGCGAGATCGAGATCGTCGACAACCCGTACGTCAACGAGCAGGGCAAGATCACGATCGCAAAGCTCCCCGGCAAGCCGAAGACTCCGACGGTCACGCTCAAGCGTGGCCTCACCGGTGCGACGGAGATCTGGGACTGGCACATCCAGGTCATGCAGGGCCAGCCGGACCGCCGCAACGGCTCCGTGATCCTCATGAACACGATGGGTGAGGAAGTGCTTCGGTACAACTTCACCAACGCCATGGTCTCGAAGATCAGCCTGTCGGAAGGCGGCGCGACCGCCAGCGGCGTGCAGATCGAGGAAGCGACCCTCGCCTGCGAGACGCTGATCAAGGGTTAGTCCGGTGACAGCGCAGATGTCTCCCGAGCTCCGCCAGGGGCTCGGGAGCCTCCCTCAGCCCGCCGGCAACCCGGGTCTCGGCTCCGGGCCTGCGTCCTTCGGGGCGCCCCAGGGCCTCCAGACCGAGTACGCGTTCCTGCTTCCGCGCGGCTACGTCGACGCGCAGGGCACCGTCCATCGCGACGGGGTCATGCGCCTCGCAACCGCCCGGGACGAGATCACGCCGCAGCGAGACCCACGGGTCCGCGAGAACGAGTCGTACCTGACGGTGCTGCTCCTCTCCCGGGTCGTGACCAAGCTCGGCTCGCTGACGCAGGTCCACACCGGCGTCATCGAGGGGCTCTTCGCCTCGGACCTCGCGTTCCTGCAGGACCTGTATCGCCGCATCAACCAGGAGGGCCACACCGCAGCGGCCGTGACCTGCCCGTCGTGCAGTCACAACTTCACGGTCGACGTGGCGGGTGAGCAGCGCCTGGGGGAATCGTGACGTACGCGACCGATCGCCTCTTCGAGGAGGTCGCGTACGTGGCCTATCACTTCCACTGGCCGATGGACACGATCCTGGACCTCGAGCATCCGCTCCGGCAGCGGTTCGTCGAGGAGATCGGGAAGATCAACCGCCGGATCTCCGAGGAGGGCTGATTCTCCGTGCGCCTGCCGTTCGGTCTCGGGCGCCGCTCGGGCTCCGGCAGCGGGGCGACGGGAGGCTCCTCGGACGCTGGTTCGCCCACCGTGAGCCGATCCGCTTCGAGCGGTTCGGGCGCGGTGCCGGCGCGCCCGCGTGCGTGGGCAAGCCTGCCGCCGATCCAGCGCACCGCCGGCTCCATGCCGCAGGTGGCCGCGCCCGGCGCGTTCGTGGATGCCCTCCCGGGCACGCGGGGCCTCCCGCCGGTCGTGCAGCAGCTCGGCCACGAGGTGAACCCGATGTCCGCGCCGGGGCTCGTGGTCGCCCGAGTGCGTGCGGTCGAGACGGCCTCGTCATCCTCCATCCCGGCGCCCCGGCGCTCCGGCAAGACGGCGCAACGCCAGGCAGCCTCCGCGACGAGCGAGTCAACGGCCTTCCCCGAGCCTGCGTCGGTACCCTTGCCGGTCGCATCGGCCGCACCGGCTCCCGCAACCAGCAGCTCCAACTCGACATCCTCTGCAGCGATGCCGGTCGTGGCCAGGTCCGCCTCGTCGGACAGCTCGGCGATCGACGGCGACGGTGACGACGAGATCGACGCCACGAGCGTCTCGCCACCCGAGATGACGCCGGTGCGATCCCTGCCGACGGTGTCCCGCAGCGCGATCCGGGTTCCGGACCGGCCACTGACGTCGGCGGCCTCGGCGGTGCGCCCGCCGGTCCAGCGCAGTCATGCCGGCCACTCGCACGCTGCCGCGACGCCTGACTCGGCACCGTCGGCCGCGTCAACCCCGGCCCTGCCCGCGCCGTCAGGTGGGATGCGCCGCGCACCGTCCAGCACGGTCATCTCGCGTTCCGCGATGCCGACCGTCAGCCAGCCCGCGCCCAAGGCGCCTGCCTCGCCGGACCCGGTCGACGCCTCCGGATCGCTTCCGGCGCTCGCGCCGTCGACGCGGCGTGGCGTCGGCGAGCCGACCGCCCTCCCTGCAGCCGCGCGCCCGATCGGTGCGCCGGCAACGCCCACCGTGAGCCGCTCGACGATGGCGGGGCCGATGCCGCTCGCGAGCTCCTCCCTGCGCACGACCATCCAGCGCACCAGCGATGGCGAGGATGACGACGAGGGCGACGAAAGCGAGGCGCCCGTGCAGCGATCGATCGCGCCGGCCGCCGCCCGCAGCTTGGCGCCTGCGCTTCCCACGCTGCCGGTGCTCTCCGTTTCGCGCTCGGCTCGTGATGCCGGCGGAGCCGTCCCGGCGAGAGCGGCCACGCCCGCGGCTGGTGCCGCCGTTCAGCGCGCGGCGACCTCCACGGTTCGACCGATCGCCGCGTACAACCCGATCCGCCCGTCGGTCGCATTGCAGCGTGACGTGGACGGCGATGCGCAGGATGGCGAGGATGGCGAGGACGGCGGGGTCCCGGCCCCCTGGTGGGCGCCCGCGGGCCAGGGCTCCCCTGCGCTTGCTTCGCTGCCGGTGTCGGGCGGCCTCGACGGCGGTCCCGCGGTGCAGCGGTCTGCCTTCACGGCCCCGAATTCCTCCCCGGTGCCGGGCGTGGTCACGCCGGCAGCCCCCGTGCGCGCTGCCTCGAGCCGCGCCACCTGGGCAACACAGAACGTGCAGCGGTCCGGCGGCAAGCCGGCCACGACGCCGGCGAAGCTGCCGCTCGCGATCCCTGCGACGCCGTCGGCACCCTCGACGCCCACCGTCGCCGCCGACTTTGGCATCCCCGGCACCACGGTGGTGTTCCCGCAGCGCTCGATCACCAGCGATCCGGTCGTGCAGACCAGCCGTGCGCAGGGCGCATCCGGCCCATCCACCCCAACCGTCCAGCGCGACGGAGGAACGACCTCGTCCCCGACGCAGGCGACAGCCACGAGCAGCGCCGCCGCAGGACCCGCAGCGGCGAAGGCGCCGCCGTCCGAGCGAGATCTCGACGAGCTCGCGAAGCAGCTGTTCGGCCGCATTCGAACCCGCCTTCGCGCGGACCTGCTGCATGACCGTGAGGCGTCCGGCTTCACGTTCGACAACGTCTGAGGAGCGACATGGGCGAGCCGGCACTGAGCCTGACGTACAGGGTCACGATCGACGGGATCATCCCGCTCGGGACGTGGAGCAAGATCGAGGGCCTCGGGTTCTCGTACGAGGTGACCGAGTACCGCGAGGGCGGCGTCAACGGCTACATGCACAAGATCGTCGGGCCGCTGAAGTACGACAACGTGCGCCTCTCGCGACCAGTCGACTCGGACTCGATGCTCATCTACATCTGGCTGGCTGCCAACCTCGCGGCGGTGGTCCCCCAGACGATGGCGATCACCGCCCTGAACTCCGAGGGCAAGGAGGTCACGACCTGGAACCTCACCGGCGTGGTGCCGGTGAAGTGGCAGGGCCCCTCGCTCGACATCTTCGGCAACCAGATCGCGATGGAGACCCTCGAGGTCGCCTACAGCGAGATGCTCGGTCTCGGCGGCTTCGGCGCGGCACTCGGTGCCCTCGGCGGCGCCGTGTCGGGCCTGCTGTAGGAGCGCGCGATGGATCTCGTCGCGGGAGCCGCCGGCGGCCTCGTCAACGCCCTCCTCCACACGAAGGGCAAGCTCGTCATGCTCGCTCCCGGTGGTGGCGGGGCAGGCGCGGGCATGCTCGGCAAGCTCGGCGCTGCAGCGGCGTCCATGTCGCCGGTCCCGATCCCGGGCCTCGGCGCCAAGGATCCCGACAACGAGATCAGCTTCATGTTCAACCCCACCGAGTACCGGCTGTCCCGGTCGGTGAGCCTCCAGAACGAATCGCAGGTCATGCAGGTCGGCGGGATGCCGGAATACCTGGGCACGGGTCCGCGGACCCTGTCGATGCAGCTGTTCTTCGACGATTTCCACTCCGCCAAGGGCGACGTCACGCCGAAGATCAACAAGCTCTTCAAATGGCAGGTGCCGGCAAAGATGGGCGAGCCGCCGCCGCTCGTGAAGCTCGACTGGGGCACGAACGAGGCGCTCAAGGACTTCCTCGGGATCATCAAGGACATCAATGTCAGCTACACGGTCTTCAGCATGGCCGGCACGCCCATCCAGGCCAAGGTCGACGTCACGCTCGAGGAGACGGGCCGAACGATCACCATCGGCAAGAACCCGACGTCGCACTCGATCGGTGCTCGGCGGGTGCACGTGATGGTCGAGGGCCAGACGCTCGCGTCGGTCGCGTACGCGGAGTTCGGCGACCCGAACTACTGGCGCGCGCTGGCGGTGATGAACGGGATCGATGACCCGTTGCGCGTCAAGCCCGGCGCGAACCTGCTGATCCCCAGCGCCGCGGAAGCGGCCAAGCTGGCCTGAGCGCGCGACGATGGGCGGCCTCGGAGACCTGGTCGGCGCGGCTGCGGGTGCGGTCTCCGGCGCGCTCGGCGGAGGCAGCGACGCGCCGGCCGCCAACACCGCGCCCGTGGTTCCCCGCCTCATCAAGGTCAAGGGCAAGGCGCTCAAGGACGAGGTCGCGGCGAACATCGAGAGCGTCATCGTCCAGGACCGGCTGCGCATGCCGGACTCGTTCGTCATCACGTTCCGGGATCCCGATCGGACGACCCTCGGGAAGTCGACGATCGACATCGGCAGCGAGATCACGATCGAATCGGGCGCCCCGGGCGTGGAGACACCGGACGAGCTCATGGTCGGTGAGGTCACGTCGATCGAGGCCGAGTACGACCGCCTCGGAACGAGGCTGATCGTGCGCGGCTATGACTTCCTGCACCGGCTGTCGTCGGGCACGCAATCCCGCACCTTCGAGAACACCACGTACTCGGACATCGTCCAGAAGATCGCGAGCGAGGCCGGGCTGACCGCCGACGTCGACATGACCTCCGGAACGCTGGATCACGTCATCCAGCCGAACGTCTCCGACCTGCATTTCATCTACTACCTCGCCGGTCGGTGCGGCTACACCGTCGCGATCAAGAAGAGCCAGCTCCTGTTCAAGAAGCCCACCAAGGCGTCGACGGCCCCGTCCGGCGACGACGACACCAAGGATGCGCGGGTCCTGAAGTGGGGCAGCCGCCTCCTCGAGTTCCGCGCCCGCGTCAGCGCGGTCGGGCAGGTCAAGGAAGTGAAGGTCAGGGGCTGGGATCCCAAGATCCAGAAGGCGATCATCGGCCAGGGCCGGTCGGGCACCAGCTCGGCCCAGATCACGACGTCGGTGAGCACGCTCACGAAGACGTCGAAGGGCAAGGCGTTCACGGTCGTCAACCAGCCCATGCCCAGCCAGGGCCTCGCCGACAAGCTCGCGGAGGCGGTCGCGGAGCAGATCGGGAGCGCCGCCTACGAAGCCACCGCGCTCGTCGTCGGCTCCCCGAAGCTGAAGTCCGGCGTGGCGGTCAGGATCATCAACGTGGACCCGGATCTCGAGGGCAAGTGGGTCATCACCGCTGCCCGGCACGAGTTCGGCAACGGGCCGTACCGGACGTTCCTGGAGTTCAGCGGGCGGCAGGATCGATCGCTCCTCGGTCTGGCCGGCGGCGCCGGATCGACCGAGTCGCTGCGCACGGAGTTCCCGGGCGTCGTCACCGCGGTCGTGACCGACATCAAGGACCCCGACAAGACCGGGCGAGTGAAGATCCAGTACCAGTGGCTCGGCGAGAAGATGGTCTCGTTCTGGGCGCGGGTAGCCCGGCCGAGCGCCGGCAAGGACTACGGGCACCTCTGGTTCCCCGACGTCGACGAAGAGGTCGTCGTCGCGTTCGAGCACGGTGATGTCAACTACCCGATCGTGGTCGGCTCGCTCTGGAGCAAGAAGAACCTGCCGCCGTCAGCGCTGACCGGCGAGCAGCAGAACGGCAAGTTCCTGAACCACGGATTCGCCTCCCCGGGCGGCAACAAGATCGTCATGTACGACAAGAAGGACGACTCGGGCATCCAGCTGATCACGCCCGAGGGCAAGGCAAAGATCCTGCTGGGCGAGGGCAACAAGACCCTCGAGCTCTTCCTCGACGGCAAGGAGCTCACGATCACCTCAAAGGGCGATCTGAAGCTCACCGCGGATGGCGAGATCACGATCGACGCCAAGAAGAAGGTGAACATCAAGGCTCAGAGCGGCATCGACATCGCCGCCTCGGGCGGCAACACCACCATCAAGGGCACGAAGGTGGCAATCAACTGATGAACGACTTCGTCGGCCGTGGCTGGGCCTTCCCGATTCGCACCGACACGAACGGCGGCATCGCGCTGGTCGGGCGGGAGCGCGAGGTCGCCGAGGCGGTGCGCCTCATCGTCTCGACCAGCCCCGGCGAGCGGCCGATGCGGCCCGAGTTCGGGTGCCGCATCCACGACTTCGTGTTCGCACCGGCGGACGCGATGACCGCCGCGGCGATCTCGGAGGAGGTCACCCGCGCCGTGACGATGTGGGAGCACCGCGTCGACGTCGAGAAGGTGGACGTGCTCCAGACACCCGAGGACCGGACGGTCTTCTACATCGACATCCATTACCGGCTGAAGGCAACGAACAGCCCGTACAACCTCGTGTTCCCCTTCTATGTGATCCCCGGCGAGTGAGGAGCTGACGATGGCGCTACCCGTTCCGAACCTCGACGATCGTCGCTTCCAGGACCTCGTCGACGAGGCCAAGCGGCTCGTGCAGCAGCGCTGCCCCGAATGGACGGACCACAACGTGTCCGACCCGGGCGTGACGCTGATCGAGACGTTCGCGTACATGACCGACCAGCTCATCTACCGCCTCAACCGCGTGCCGGACCGGAACTACATCAAGTTCCTCGAGCTGATCGGCGTGACCCTGTTCCCGCCGACCGCGGCCCGCACGGACGTCACGTTCTGGCTGGCCGGCCCGCAGCCGGAGGTTGTCTCGATCCCCGAAGGCACCGAGGTCGCCACGGTTCGAACGGATACCGATGACGCGATCGTGTTCGCCACGACGGAGGACCGGCCGATCATCCCCGCGACGCTCGTCGAGATCGGCTCCATGTCGAAGGGCAAGACGGTCTACAAGGACCTGCTTCCGCAGGTCGAGCTGGGACGCGATGCGTACTGCTTCCAGGAGAAGCCGCAGCTCGGCGACGCGCTCCTGATCGGACTCTCCGAGGCCGTCCCGTCGAACGCCATCCAGCTCCGGTTCTCGTGCGCCATCGAGGGCGTCGGCGTGAACCCGGACCACCCGCCGCTCCTCTGGGAAGCGTGGAACGGCGAGGAATGGATCGCGTGCGACAAGGACTCCGACACGACCGGCGGCCTCAACCGCGACGGCGACGTGGTGATCCACGTCCCACGCGGCCATGTGGCGCACTCGATCGGGACGCGCCGGGCCGCCTGGATCCGGGCACGCGTCGTCGAGCCCGAGTACGGGATGTCCGGCTACGAAGCCTCGCCGACCATCAGCGCCGCCGCGTCGACGACGGTCGGTGGCACGGCGGCGGCGATGCATGCCGCAGTCATCCGCGATGAGGACCTCGGCGTCGCCGAAGGCGTCCCGGGCCAGCGGTTCAACCTGCTCCGCACGCCCGTGCTCTCGACCGAGGAGCCGGCGAAGCTCGTCGTCTCCGGCCCGACGGGCCTCAACGGCGCACCGACATGGACGAGCTGGACGCAGGTCGCCGACTTCGCGTCGAGCGCGCCCGACGACCTGCATTTCTCGATCGATGGCTCCATCGGCGAGGTCCGCTTCGGCCCGGCGATGCGCCAGCAGGACGGCTCGCTGCGCCGCTACGGCGCCGTGCCGCCCAAGGACGCGTACGTCCGCATGCTCGAGTACCGCACGGGCGGTGGGCAGAAGGGCAACGTGGCCGCGGGTGCGCTTCGGATCATGAAGTCATCGTTCCCGTTCGTCTCGACCGTCGAGAACCGGCGCGCCGCGATCGGCGGCGTCGACGGCGAGGACATCGAGAACGCGAAGCTCCGCGGCCCGATCCGCCTCCGAACCCGCGGCCGCGCGGTCACCACCGAGGACTTCGAGCACATCGCGCGCGAAGCGGCGCCGAACATCGGTCGCGTGAAGGCCGTCGCTGCCGGTGACGGCGCGCAGGCCGGAGCGGTTCGGCTGCTCGTCGTGCCGGCGCTCCCGGCCGCAGAGGGTCGCGTCAAGTTCGACCAGCTCGCCCCTGAGGCGACCCTGCTCGAGGCGATCACGCGCCGCCTGGAGGAGTGTCGGGTCATCGGGACCCGCATCGCGGTGGAACCGCCCGGCTACCGCGGCATCACCGTCGAGGCGACGGTCCGCCCGGCGCTCGGCGCGAACGCGAACCGGCTCAAGGCGGACGCCGAGCGCGCGCTCTACGAGTACCTGCACCCGATCACGGGCGGACCGGACCACACGGGCTGGCCGTTCGGGCGCCCGGTCACGATCGGCGAGATCTACTCCGTGCTGCAGCGCGTGCCCGGTGCCGAGGTCGTCGACAGCGTGTACCTGTTCGCGACGAACCCGGAGACCGGCCAGGGCCGCGAGGCCACGCCCCGCCTCGAGCTCAAGCCGAACGTCCTCGTCTTCAGCGTCGGCCACACGGTGAACGTGCCCGGCGCGACGGCTGCCGCCTGATGCGCAACGGTCTCGCGCTCGAGGTCCGCCCGCCGATGGCGCTCGTCACCGGCGACGAGTTCGAGCTCCGCAACCCGCACCCGATCGCGGACACGCTGCCCGGCGTCTTCCGGGAAGCGTTCATCGACGAGCAGCGGCGCACCGCTCGCACCCCGTTCGGCGCGCGGTTCATCTCGGCGCTCGACAGCGTGCTGGCGCCCGTGCTCAGCACGATCGACGTCGTCGACTCGTACTTCGATGCGGACACGACGCCGGAGGACTTCCTCGCCTGGCTCGGGAGCTGGGTGGCGGCGTCCGTCGATGCCGGCTGGCCGGAGGACCGCCGCCGGGCCTTCGTTGCCCAGGCAGCGGAGCTGTATCGCCGCCGCGGCACCGCGGACGGCCTCCGGGATCACGTCCAGATCCATACCGGCGGCACGGTCGAGATCATCGAGAACGGCGCCTCCAGCTGGTCGCAGACGGCGGACGGCAAGCTGCCGGGCACGCCGGAGGCCGTCGTCGTCGTGCGCGTCACGGTTGATGACCCTGACGCGATCGACAAGGTGAAGCTCGACGAGCTCGTCCAGTCGTCGAAGCCCGCGCACGTCGTGCACCGGATCGAGGTGCTCGGCTCGGGCCAGCGCGGCGGCAAGAAGGCCAAGGCGGATGCGCCCGAGGCCGGAACGGTCGACGTGGCGTCGGTCGTGGCCGACGTCAAGGCGGAGGCGAAGAAGGCCAGCAAGGCCAGCGCCGACGAGGTGACGCCGACCGCAAAGGCCGAGGCCGCACCGGCTTCCGACGTCGCTCCGCCTGCTGAGGCTGCACCTGCCGGCGATGCCGCACCCGCCGCCGAGGCGGTCACGGCCGAGGCCGCACCGGCGGAGGTACCTGCTCCCGAAGGTTCGGCGGCAGACGCTCCGAAGGCCGAGCCGCCCAAGGGGAAGGCCAAGGGCGACGAACCCGCGAGCTGATCGCGGAACGTTCGGGACTCGGGTCGATAGGATGGCGCCCGACAGATCGCCGGCCGGTGGCGATCGGTGGGAGGAGCACGCGTGATCCGCTGCAAGATCTGCGGCACGATCAACGACGCAACGACTGTCTTCTGCAGTAGTTGCGGCAACTTCCTGCCCGACAACAGCGAGCCCTACGACCCGAACGCCGAGAAGGCCGCAGCCGACGCCGCTGCTGCCGAGAAGGCCGCCGCGGAGAAGGCAGAGGCTGAACGCCTTGCCGCGGAGAAGGCAGCGGCCGAAAAGGCTGAAGCCGAGCGGGTCGCGGCGGAGAAAGAGGCCGCCGAGAAGGCCGAAGCCGAGCGCGTGGCCGCCGAGAAGGCGGCCGCCGAGAAGGCCGCCCGGGAACAGGCGGCAGCGGAGAAAGCGGCCGCGGAGAAGGCTGAGGCTGAACGCCTTGCCGCCGAGAAGGCAGCAGCGGAAAAGGCAGAGGCCGATCGACGTGCAGCCCAGCAGGCGGCAGCAGAGAGGGCCGCCGCCGCGAAAGCCGCGGAAGCAAAGGCCGAAGCCGAGCGCGAGGCCGCTGAGGAAGCGGCCGCAGCACAGGCGGCCGCCGCAAAGGCGGAAGCTGACCGTCTCGCTGCCGAAAAGTTGGCAGCAGAGCAAGCTGCCGCCGAGAAGGCCGAAGCCGAGCGCCTCGCGACCGAGAACGCCGAGGCCGCTCGACTCGCCGCGGAAGCGGCCGCCGCGAAGGCTGCTGCCGAGCAGAAGGAGGCCGAGCAGGCCGAAGCCGAGCGCCAGGATGCCGAGAAGGCGGCCGAGCGCGAGGCGGCGAAGGACGCCGCGAAGCAGGCGGCGGCCGAGAAGGCAGCTGCGGAGAAGGCGCAGGCGGAACGCGCCGCCGCGGAGAAGGCCGAGGCGGAGCAGCGCGCGACGGAAGCGGCCGCCGCGGCGAAGAAGGCCGCGGATGAGAAGGCCGCCGCCGACCGGGCCGCCGCCGAGAAGGCCGAAGCGGAACGAGCGCAGGCAGCCAGGGCCGCCGCGGAGAAGGCGGCTGCCGAGAAGGCCGAGGCGGAGCGGGTTGCCGCGGCGAAGGCCGCCGCGGAGAAGGCAGAGGCGGACCGAGTCGCAGCAGCAGAGGCAGCCTCGGCGAAGGCCGTGGCGGAAGCCGAAGCGGCGCGCCTGGCAGCCGAAGAGGCGGCGGCCGAGAAGGCCGCCGTCGAGAAAGCCGAAGCCGAGCGCGTCGCGGCCGAGCAGGCGGCCGCGGAAAAGGCTGCAGCAGAGAAGGCAGCCGCCGACACGGCAGCCGCCGACAAGGCAGAGGCCGAACGTCTCGAGGCAGAGAAGGAAGCTGCCGAAAGGGCCGCCGCCGAAAAGGCCGAAGCCGACCGCATCGCCGCGGAGCTCGCGGCCATCGAGCAAGCCGAGCAGGAGCGCGTTGCCGCTGAGAAGGCCGAGGCGGAGCGGCTCGCTGCCCAGGAAGCCGCGGACGCCCAGGCGGCGGCGGAGCGAACCGCTGCGGAGCAGGCGGCGGCGGAGCTGGCGAAGGCGGAGCAGGCGAAGGCGGATCGAACCGCTGCGGAGCGCGCGGCGGCGGCGAAGGCCTATGCGGAGCAGGTCGAGGCGGAAGCGGCGGCCCAGCAGGCCGAGGCCGATCGGATCGCGGCGCGGGCGGCGGAAGCCGAGGCAGAGAAGGAGCGGCTCGCGCGGATCGAGGCGCGACGGGCGGCGAGGGACTCGGAGCGGGAAGCGGCCGAGAAGGCGGCGCGCGCGGCCTATCGAGCGGCGCTGCGCGCCTCGATGCAGGCAGAGAAAGCGGCGAGTGGCCAGACCGAGGCAGTCCCGGTCCCGGCATCCGACGGCGCCGCTCCCCCACCGGCCGAGCCCGTGCCCGCCACCGGCGAGCCCGTCGACGTTACGTCCGCCGATGATTCGGAAGGTGTCGTGCCGGGCGCGAACCCGCCGCCACCGCCGCCCGCTCCGGAGCCCGAGGCGCTTCGCGTCTGCACGAACTGCGGAACCGGCAACAACCCGGCGCGCAAGTTCTGCATGAAGTGCGGCACGAAGCTGCCCGACGGCGACGTCGTGCCGCCGCGCATCTGCCCGAACTGCTCCACGCCGAACGCGCCGACCCGTCGCTTCTGCATGAAATGCGGGACGTCGCTCGTGGATGCGGCGCCCCCGACCTCCGAATCGACCACGGAGTGGTGGCGCAAGACCTGACCAGAGCCCTGATCCGGGCCTGACCTACGCGGAGCTGGCGCGGACCTCCGACCCCAGCCCGAGCCCTTCCAGGATCGACGCGTACTCCCGTCGATCGCGGCTCGCCGCGCCGGCGTCGCCCGCCATCTCACGTGACGCGATCAGCACCCGCCAGAGCGGATCGTGGAATCGGTCCAGCTCCAGCCCGCGACGGCACACCTGGATCGCCGCCTCGAGGTCGCCTTCTGCCAGTGCGTCCTCGGCGACGATCGTCGCCGCCTCGACGGCCTCGCGACGGAAGTGCTCGCGTCGCTCGACCGCCCACTCGGCCGGGCCATCCTGCGGCAGCAGGTCGCCGCGATACAGCCCGAGCGCCTCCGCGAAGTCGGCGGTCCCCGCGCCCGCGCGGCCGCCGCCGTTGCGCGCCCCGCGCGCGCGTGCCATCGCTCGTTCGAAGCGGCCGACATCGATCTGGGCGGGTTCGACCGCGAGCCGGTAGGCGTCGCCTTCGCGGGCGATCAGCCGGGTCGAATCCGTCGCAAGCGCCTCGGAGAGCAGGCCTCGGAGCGCCGAGACGGCCACGTGGAGGCTTCGTGCTCCCGTCGGGCTGTCGACATCCGGCCAGAGCGCCTCCTGGATGACCTCGCGATGGATCGCGACGCCAGGTCGAACGGCGAGGAAGCGCAGCACGGCGCGGGCCCTCGGCTTGACGCGGTCGAGGTGGACGGCATCGCCGTCGACCTCGACCGTGAACGCCCCGAACGCACGGATGTCGAGCAGGCGCCCGCGGGCGACGGGCGGGATCGTCACGTGGCCGGTCCCGTTGACGTGGCCCTGTGCCACTCGAACGTCCTCGAGCGCCGGGGAAACTGCGGCCGCAGACGCATCTGCATCCACCGGGCTGCCCGCCGATGGCCGGGCGGACGGCGGCAGTCGGAGGCCGGTCTCGCGCCGGACGCTGTCGGCCAGCTCCGCGTATTCGGCGCCACGCGCAGAGCTCGCGTCGATGAGTGCCGCGTACGCCAGCAGTCGCGGACCGGCGGTGCCGGTGGCGCGCGCAAGGCTTTCGACGGCCAGCGCCGCATCGCGCGCTTCGGGAGCGCCCGCCTCGGCCATGCCGAAGGCAGCGAGGCCGCGCGCCAGCGCCTCGAGCACGCCGGTGCCGAGTCGGCGCGCGACGGCAGCCGCCTGATCCGCGGCGGCCACGCGTCGCTCCGCCGCGGTCTCGTCGAGCTCGGGAGATGGCGAGGCCACCCACGCGTCCACGAGGTGCGCGAGCAGCGAGCCCCACGCGTCGCCCTCGCCGATGCTGTGCTCATCGCCGGGACCTCCCACGAGCTCCGACGCGACGCGGCCCATCCGGGCCAGCCACGGCAGGCCGGTCCGCTCCGCGATGTCGATCGCGTCGGCGAGCTGCCGATCCGCGCCGGCGTCGCCGGCCAGGACCGATGCCACTGCCGCACCCACGACCGCGGCGGCGCCAAGCGTCGGCTCGAGCTCCTCTCGCTGGCTCGCCTCGATGAGCGCTCGGCGCGCCTCGGCCACCTCGCCGGCCGCCAGGAGCAGGAGCCCGCGCACCAGGTCCCGGTGCTGCGGCTCCAGTCGCGGATCGCGCGCGGCGGCCAGCGGATCGCGCACCAGCCCGGAACGGAGGACGCCGGTCCAGTCCGATGGCGGGATCGCAACGGGATCGAGCCACGAAGCGAGTGCGAGCCGCTCTCGACGCGCCGTCGCCGCGGCGCTCGATGCGCCGAACGCCTGCTCCGCCCGCGCGTAGGCCTCGAGCGCCGCGCCCCAGCGTCCCTCGGAGCGCGCGCGCCGCGCTGACGCGAGCGCGAGCCACGGACTCTCGCGCACGACCGCGGCAGGCAGCAGCTCCAGCCGGAGTCCGGGACCGCCGGCGACCTGTTCGCCTCGATCGCCCACGAGCGACGCGACCGACGGCCAGTCCTCGGCGCGGCAGTAGCCCACGAGCGCCTCGGGCAATGCGCCGGTCCGCTCGAGCAGCGCGGCGCCCCGCTGGTGCCGGCGTCGTGCCTCGGCCTCGCCGACCTCCTCGACCAGCATGCGGTCCAGGTGGGATCGCAGGACCTCGTGATACCGGTACGAGCCTTCGCTCTCGTCGACGGCAACAGTGAACAGCTGGCGACGGGCCAGCTCCTCGAGCAGCAGCGCGCTCCCCCGCCGGTCGAGGAGCTCGTCGCACAGGTCGCCGGTCATCCGGACGAGGACGCACGTATCGACCAGGAACCGCCGGAGCTCCTCCGGCAGCTCCGCGAGGACGTTGCGCGCGAGGTATTCGCGGAGCACGCGCGTGGACGAACCGACCCCGCCCAGGATCCGGCGCCGCTCGTCGGCGGACTTGCCTCGGGTCGCGAGGTGGAACAGCTGCAGCCCCGCTGCCCAGCCCTCGGTCCGACGGGCGAGGACCGCGAGCTCCGACGGCGGCACGGGCTCCCGGTAGAAGTCGCGGAACAGGCGCTCCACCTCCCAGGACCGGAACCGCAGGTCGTCGACCTCGATCTCCTGCAGCTCGCCGGACACCCGCAGCCGCGGGAGGTTGAAGTCGGGCCCGACGCGCGAGGCGGCGACGATGCGGAGCCAGGATGGTGCGTAGTCGACCAGCCGGCTCAGCGACGCCTCGGCCGCCGTGCCCTCGAGAGCGTGGAGGTCGTCGATGACGAGGACCGCGCGGCCACCGGACCAGGTCTCGAGTGCCCGCGCCGCGTCCTCGACGTCACGCCAGCCCGCCGGCAGCCCGGGCACCACACCGCCGAGGGCAGCCTCCAGATGGCGGAGCATGCGGGCCGGATCGTCATCCCATGTCTCGGCTCGGTACCAGGCGATCGGGAGTCGCGTGGACGCGGCAAACCGGGCGAGCAGCGTGGTCTTGCCGGACCCCGCGGGCGCGATGACGAGCGTCAGCCGGTGTCGCTCTACGGAGGCGGCGAGCTGGGTTTCGAGTCGCTCTCGAGGCAGCGCCTCGGCGGCCGGAACGCGCACCTTCGCCGGGACGACCGCGGGCGCGACGGCACCCGCGAGGTCGGGACGTTTGGCACGCAGGTGCCGGTCCTCTGGCAACGATCAGCCCCCTGACAGCGACGTCGGCGACGGGAAAGGGATGGGTATGGTGCCACCGTCCACCGGGCCCGGTAAAGCAAAATCGCCGCCTGATCGGTCGCCTCAGGCGACCCGCGGTCAGCCGCTCGAGCGGCTGCCGATCAGTGCCAGGTCGGGCTGAGATCGGCCCCGTCGGCGTCCGTGAAGGTCGTCAGCTTCGAGGTGTTGAGGTCGTAGATGAACAGGTTCTCGGAGCCCTCGGCACCGGCCGAGAAGACGAGGTAGCGACCTCCCGGCGACCACGCTGGATGGCGCACGTTCTTCTGGCCCGTGGCGATGGGGATGATGTCGTGGTTCGGGGACGCAAGATCCATCAGGTACAGCTCGAAGTCGCCGCCCGATCCGCGGTCGGAGACGAACGCGAGCAGGTTCCCATCAGGCGAGACGGTGGGTTCGTGATCCTCGAACGAATCGGTCGTGAGGTCCGTGACCGTCTTCGAGGCGATGTCGATCATCTTGATCTCGGCCTGGTCCTTGTCGCCCTGGATCCACACGATCGATTTCCCATCGAACGTGAAGCTGGGCTCGATGTCGGGGACCTCGTTCGAGGTCAGGGGCTGCGACGAGCCGGAGGTGGCGCCATCGATGCGCAGCTCGAGGTCCGTCTTGCCGCTCCCAGTGTCGCGATCGCGGTGGCCCGCGAACGCGACCTGCTTGCCGTCCGGCGACCATGTCGCGTCGGTATCGCCCGAGCCGGTGGAGTGGTTCACGAAGGACCGCGACGAGATGGTCACGACCTTCAGCCCCGGCTCGACCGAGTAGATGATCTTCTTGGCATCGAACGAGATCGCCGGCGATGTCGCGGAGCCCGCGGTGGCGCCGATGACGCGGGAGGCCTTCGCGGAGCCATCGGCCTTGCGGATGTAGATGACGCAACCGCTGCCGTCGGACGGGCAGCGCGAGAACGCAATCGTCCCGGTCAGCTTGCCCTCGCTGAAGTTGAAGACCCGGCCGCTGGGCGCCGGGCCGGAGGCCTCCGCGGTCGGGAGGAGCGTCGGCAGCGATGTCGCTGCGGCGGACTGGCCGGACGAAGGCGACGGCGAGACAGCTGGACCCCCGCCCATGGCGAGGACCGCGATGAGGGCGATCGCCACCACGACTGCAGCAGCGCCGAGCCCGAGGGCCAGCGGCGAGATCCTGCGGACCTGCGCCGGGGGCGGTGGCGGGGGCGGCGGAGCCGCAGCCGGCTTGAGCTCGTTGGCGCACTTGCGGCAGTACGTGCGGTTCGCGTCGTTGACCGTGCCGCACACCGCGCACGTGATCGTCGGGCCGCCGGACGTCCCGTCCGAATCCGTGATGTCCGCCGCGCCGGTGTCCGGCGGCGGGGTCACGACAGTGCCGGTGTCGATGCCGAGATCGCGGCGCGCATAGCCCATGCCGGGCGTGACGGTGCCGTCGGGCTCGACCGGCTCCGGCGCCGGGGTCACGACCTCCGGTTCGGGCGGCTTGGGAGCGGCTTGCGGCATCGGGCTGCCGCACGTCCCGCAGAAGAGGGCCTGCGGCTCGTTCTCGGATCCGCAGACGGCGCACTTGACCATGTCGGCGCAGTGTAAGGCCGGTGAAACCCGTACGGTAGACTCCGGCGCATGAGTGTCCTCGCGACCATCGAGCCCGCCAACCTCAACGTCGACGCCGGCGCCGAAACGTCCCTCGTCGTCCGGATTCGCAACCGCGGGTCGATCGTCGACCAGTTCGACATCCACATCGTCGGGCCGACCGCCGGATGGGCCACCGTCGATCCACCGTCGCTCCGCCTCTTCCCCGACAAGGAGGGCGAGGCCCGCGTCACCTTCCGGCCGCCGCGCGCCCCGGAGCCGAACGCGGACACGTACCCGTTCGGCGTGGCCGTCCGCGCCGCCGCGGACCCGACGGCAGCCACGGTCGAGGAAGGCCACATCGTCGTCGCGCCGTTCGTGCAGCTCGCGTCGCAGGTTGCGCCGCAGACATCCCGCGGCAGCTTGTCGGGCACGCACACGCTGACCGTCAGGAACATCGGTAACGCGGTGGCCGAGGTCACGGTCACCGCGAGCGATCCGGATCAGCTCCTCAACTTCGACGTCGCGCCCGCACGCGTCGGCCTGCGGCCGGGTGGGTCGGGCACGGTGCGCGCGAAGGTCTCACCGAAGTCGACGTTCTTCATGGGCGGCGCAAAGCGCGTCCCCTTCCAGCTGCAGATCGATGAGCCGAATGCCGGCTCCTACCAGGTCCCGGCGACCCTCGAGCAGCGGCCGCTGATCCCGGGCTGGACGAAGGTTGCGTTCGGCATGGCGGTGGCGCTGGTCGCCGCGGTGCTCGTGCTGCCGCGCATGCTCGGCATCGACCTCGCTGGTGACAAGGCGAGTCCCTCCCTTGTCGCCGTCGCTTCCCCAACGCCGCCGCCGATCACGGCTCCCCCGGTCACCGCGCCACCGATCACGGAGCCGCCGGCGACCGCAGGACCCACGCCGACGCCGGGGCTCAGCAATCCCGACACGATCACCGCCGCCGGCGACAAGACGACGCTCACCAGCGACATCGTCACGCTGATCTGCGCGCCCAAGAACCCGCCGACGAGCGGGTGCAGGAAGAGCGTCGCGGACCGGATCGTCACCATCATCTCCAACCTCCAGGGCAAGGCCAGCGGCGCAAAGATGGTCTCGTTCGGCACGTTCCCAACGGGCACGCTGCCCATCACGGCGACCTGGAAGACCTGGCACTACCCGTACTCCTCCGCGGAGGGCACGAAGGGCAACCTGACGAGCGTCGCGATCGACCTCGCGCCCGCGCTCGTCGGCGCGCCCGCGTACGCCCTCGTCCAGGACGAGACCGGCCAGCGATTCACCTTCACGGTTGCGGCCTCGGATGCGCAGCTGCTCCTGAACGAGATGTACCTCGTCACGCCGCCACTCCCCCCGCCGGCTCCGGACCCCGGCAGCGCCGGTACGGACTACACCCCGATCTACATCCAGCCGATCGGGAGCATCTGCTTCACGCTCGCCGACTGCGTCATCGTCACGAAGCCCTGAGCGGCGGCCGCCGGACCATCTGAGCTCGGAATCGCGTCTGATATCGTTCGGCGCCCCGTGGCCCGGATGGGCCCGCCAAGGAGCCGTCGCAGCGCATGACCGCGGGCCCAACCGCAGGTAGCACCCTCCAGCTCGAGCTCGGCCTCGGTGCTCCGCGACTCGCCCTGGAGCCGGAATGGAAGACGCAGCCGCGGCTGTGGGGCCAGTCGCTCCACCCGATGTGCTCCTACCTCGCCAGCTTCCCGGCGGCACTCACGCACGCGTTCATCGCGCGGTACAGCCGACCGGGCGACGTGGTCCTGGATCCCTTCTCGGGACGGGGCACGGTGCCGCTGCAGGCGGTCGCCGAGGGCCGCATCGGCGTCGGCAATGACCTGAACCCGTTCGCGCACCTGCTCACCGCAGCCAAGGTGGACGCTCCGAGCGCGGCCGAGGCCCGCACCAGGGCGACGGCGCTTCGGCTCGCATGGGCCGGCGGCGCAGGTCGATGGCTGGACCTCGCCGCGGCCGTCCAGGCGGATCCTGCCGGCGGCCCGGAGCCGGTCCCGGCCGAAGTGGCGATGGCGTTCCATCCGCGGACCTTCGCGCAGCTGCTGTTCCTTCGGGACGCGCTGGACCTCGGCACCCGCGCCGACCGTTTCCTGGCTGCCGCAATCGCGGGCATCCTGCACGGCAAGAGCCCGTCGTACCTGTCCACGCTCATGCCCAATACGTTCAGCATGGCGCCGCGCTATGTCCGCGACTTCGCCGAGCGGACCGCCTTCAGCTCACCCGAGCGCGACGCCTTCGAAGGCCTCGAAGCCAAGCTGAGCCGTCTCTTCCGCGATCCCCTGCCCCGTTCGCCGGGCCTCGCGTTGCTCGGCGACGCGCGCGATGCGGGTACGCGTGCCTCGCAGGCGCTCAAGGCTCGCGGGCTCCCGGCGCGCGCCCGCCTCGTGGTGACCTCGCCGCCGTACCTGCGCGTCGTGAAGTACGGCTACTACAACTGGCTTCGGACCTGGTTCCTGGGCTTCGACGCCCACGAGATCGACGCGACGCTCGATGACGCGCATCGTCGGCTCCCCTACCTCGAGTTCCTCGGCACGGTCCTCGCGGACCTCCGCGGCTCGATGGCGGATGACGGCATTGTCGTGCTCGTCATCGGCGACGTGGCAACGGACCGGGGCCGCGCCTCGGACGACGGCCGCGACCTCGCGGAGCAGGTCTGGACCGCCGCCGCGGCGCCCGCCGGCTTCCGGCTGGCCGGCATCGTCGACGACGACGTGCAACCGAACCGGAAGATGACGCAGCTCTGGGGTCCCGAGGCGGGTCGCGCGACACAGACCGACCGGATCCTCGTCCTCGGCGCAACCGAGGCGGGCCGCCGGCGCGCGCGTGCTGCCGCGAGCCTGCCGATCGACTGGAGCTGGCCGCCCCGCGGACTGCGAGCGGTCTAGGGCTCGGGGGACCGCCTCGACGAGCCGCGCGCAAGGTCGCGAACCATCAGGCTCGGCGCGGGCCGGTCGCCGATTCCCTCCAGCACTCCGATCGAATGCCAGCCCCGCGACTCGTAGAGCCGGCGCGCGACCGCGGCAGCGGGAGGACGATCCGAAGGTCGTCGCTTGCTAGCATTGCGCCCCGTGAAGCAGATGTACCACCCGTCCGACCTCGCGGCGATGGATCCATTGGTGCTCATGAAGAACCTGGATCACGTCCGGATGACGAGCCGGCGTCTCAGCTACATCCTCCAGCAGCAGGTCCACCTCTACACCCCCGAGGCAAACCAGCTGCGCGAGCAGATCGATGGCTACGTCGAGGCCGAGCGCCAGATCGAGGGCGAGATGGCGAGGCGCCGCATCCGGGCCTGACGCCCGTGCCACTCGCCCTGCGCTTCACGCCGGGCGCGACGCTCCGGGCGCGACACGCCCGGCACGGCTCAGGCGGGCGCGCCCGCCGTCGATGCACTCACCGACGCGACCTTCGCAGCCTTTGCGCGCGCCCGGTCCTCGGCGATGATCTCGCAGGCCGTCGCGGCAAGGTGCGGCATCTCGAAGAGCCCGAACTTCACGCCCGCCTCCGCGAGCTCCTCGGCGCCCCAGCCGCGGAAGAGGCCGCGGCTTGCGACGGCGCACATCTCGTCATACAGCTCCGGCCACCCCACCCGGCGTCGGGCGTAGCAGAAGCGGATGAACTCCACGGCGTCGGCCGTGATGACGTGCTCGTGCGCGAGGCGCGCGACCATCGATAGCTACCCTCCTCATCCGACTGGGGCACAGTGAAGCTGACCCGGGTCCACGGCGAGATGGACCGCAACCCGTGGTTGGGCGTTCTGGTGAGCCGGTGACCTGCTTCCCGGCGAGGTCGTTCCGTCGCTGGAGATGGTACGGCGGGGGCACGACCGGCCGGAAGAGGGGTTCTCCACCTTTTCTTCCACGAACTTATCCACACGGTTCCGGGCCGCGCCGCCGGCGTGCCCGCGCCGCCGCGTCAGCCCTTGCGGCGGACCCCGAGGCCAGGTGCGTCGGTGAGCTGCCAGCGGTGGTCCGCGCCGAGCTCGAGGCCACCGAACGGCTCATCGGCAAGGAGCAGGTTGCCGTCGAGGTCGACCCAGTCCGCGAGCGACGCGGCCGCGGCGGAGGCGGCAATCCCGACCGAGGTTTCCTCCATGCAACCCAGGAACCGGCGGAACCCCATCTCCTTCGCCCGCGCGAGCATCCGCGCCGCCGGCCCGGGTCCGCCGCACTTCGCGAGCTTCACGTTGACGCCGGCGGTCACGCCGACGAGTGCGTCGAGGTCCTCGATCGTCACGCACGACTCATCGGCCACGATCGGGAGCGAAGAAACCTGCTGGAGCTCGCGCAGCCAGTCGAGCCGCGTCGTCGGGAATGGCTGCTCGATGAGCTCCACGCCGAGGTCGATCATCGCCGGCAGCAACTCACGCGCCGTCTCGGGCGTCCAGCCGGTGTTGGCATCGACCCGCAGCGGCTTGTCGTACACCCGGCGAACGGCGCGCAGCGTCTCGATGTCGGCCGGGCCGCCGCACTTGATCTTGAGCGCGGGGAACGCGCCCGCGCGCTGCGCTCGACCGGCGACGATCTCCGGCTCGTCGATCCCGATGGTGAAATCCGTGGGCGGGATGTCCGCGGACAGCCCGAGCAGTGCATGGGCCGGCTGGCCCGTGACCTTGCCGACGAGGTCCGTCAGCGCGCTGTCGATCGCGCACTTCGCGGCACCGTTCCAGCGAATGGCGTGCTCGACGCGCAGGCTTGCCGCGCGCAGCCCGTCGGCTGTCGGTTCGAACTCGCCCGCTGCGGCGAGGAGCATCGGGAACACGGCGGGCATCGTGTCGACCGTCTCGCCGTAGTGCTTGTCCGGGTAGCCCTCGCCCAGGGCGACGATGTCCGGGAACCGCGAGTCGGTGAGCTCGATGACGAGCGTCGTCGTGGAATGGCCTGCGCCGTGCTCCGATCGAGCGATGCGAAACGGATCGCGCAGTGGAAGCTGCAGGACCTCGTGCCGAACGGTGAGGCTCACGCCACGCCGTTGCCTGAACCGCCGGAGCTCCCGGAGCTGCCGGAGCTGCCGGAGCTGCCGGCGACCACCGGCAGGCCGCGCGCCACCCACGGCAGCGCCTCGGTCGCGTCCCGCACCGCGGCCCACAGCTCGTCGGCGCCGAAGCGGACCGGATCGGCCGTCGGCAGCCCCGTCTCGCGCCCGATCGCCTCGACGACCCGACGCGCCTCCGCCTCGTCCTCGTACAGCATCGTGTTGCAGGCGATCCCGACGACCTTCGATGGCGCCACGAGGCCCGCGACCTGCTCATGGAGCCTGATGAACTCCGGGAGCTTCGCGATCGGGAACTCGCGATCGTCGACGTGATCCCAGTCGTGGTTCACGAGACCGGGCTTGTGGACCATCACCATCGCGTGCGGGGTGGCGCCGTGGATGAGCCCGAGCGTCACCGACGAATACGCGGGGTGGTCGAGCGAGCCCTGGCCCTCGACGATCAGCCAGTCGCCGCGCTCCTCGCCCTGTTCGAGCATCCATTCCACGGTGCCCTGCACGAAGTCGCTGATGACGCGGTCCACCGCGACGCCCCAGCCGTCGATCATCATCCCGGTCTGCCCGGTCGGCACGAACACGGTCCTGTCGCCGGCCTTCGTGCCCGCGGCCCGCAGCGCGAGCGCGACGGACATCTTGCCGATCGCGCAGTCTGTGCCCACCGTCAGGATCACGCGCGTGCCGGGGCCGTGCGGGCGACCCACGGCGGTCTCCTTGCGCTCCGGCGGGCGCCGGTAGTCGACGATGTTCGCGCCCTTCGCCTCGGCAGCTGCCGAGAACTCCGGGTCATCGCCGAGGAACGTGTGGAGGCCCGAGTGGACGTCGAGCCCGCGCGAGATCGCTTCCAGGATCGTTGCCCGCCACGACTCGGGAAGCTTGCCGCCGGTCGGCGCGATGCCGATCAGCAGCGTGTCCGGTGGCTCCGGCAGCGCCATCGCATCGGCGAGCGTCGCGACAGCCGGGATGTCATGGCCCGGAAGCCACTCCGAGACATTGCGGCCGGCGATCGAGGAATCGAGCACGGCAACCGTTCGATCCGTCGCGAAGCGGATCACGCCCATCGCGGTCTTGGCGTGGTGGGCGCCGAACTGGCCCTCGGTCAGGATCACGAGCCGTCGCGGTTGGTTGGACATGGCTCGGGAGTGTACGAGGCGGTCGAGCGTTCAGGGGCGCCCGGTGCGGTCCCGAACCGGCTCGGCAACCTCGCGCGCGATGTCGCGAAGCCCTTCGACGCCGGCATCCGGCATGACCCCGAGGGTCAGGTGCGTGGCGCCGGCATCGACGAATCGGAGCGCGAGCTCGCGCGCCTCGCGGAGTCCCGCGGCGTCCGGCGCGACCACCAGCTGGCCCGCGAACCCGAACGCGGCAGGATCCCGACCCTCCGCTTCGAGCGCGGTCAGCAGGGCCGCGCGACGGTCCGCGAAATACTCCAGGGCGCCCGGCATGTTCCCCGGCATGATCCAGCCATCGGCGTAGTTGGCGGCGAGCGCGATGCCGCGCCGGCGCTGGCCGCCGAGCCACAGCGCGGGACCGCCGGGCCGGAGCGGCCGAGGCTCGATCGTCGCGCGGTCCAGCGGGTAGAACGGGTCGTCCCGCGTCACGCCGGGAGCACGGCCCGCGGCGTCGGAAAAGAGCGCGTGGATCGTCTCGACCGCGTGCTCGTACCGCTCGAACCGTTCGAGGATCGGCGCCAGCGGGACGCCGTACGCGGCGTGCTCGCCTTCGTGCCAGCCCGCGCCGAGGCCGAGGATGAAGCGACCGCCGGTCACGTTGTCGAGGGCCACGGCGGCCTTCGCGACCACCGCCGGATGCCGGAACGTGTTCGACACCACCGCGATGCCGATCCATTTCCCGGGCACCCGATGCGCGAGCGCTGCGAGGGTCGTGAAGGACTCGAAGGCAACGCCGTTGCGCTCCAGGCTCGCATCGGACAGGTGATCGCTCATCCATCCGGCGGAGAACACCTCGAGCTCCCCGGCAGCCGCCCAGATCGCGTCGAGGCGCCGGAAGTCGAGCCCGGCGGAAGACGTTGCGGCGATGCGGAACCCGAGCAGCCCAGGTGCGGATTCGGTCATTCGCTGAGCCTAGGGGTACAGTCCGCGCGATGACCTTCAACGTCGCGGCCGACGCGTACGACGCATTCATGGGTCGGTACTCGAGGCTCCTCGTCGGCCAGATGGCGGACCTGGCGGGCGTGCATGCCGGCGACCGGGTGCTCGACGTGGGATGCGGGCCGGGCGCGCTCACCACGGAGCTGGTGCGCCGCGTCGGCGCGGATCACGTCGCCGCGGTCGATCCATCGGCATCCTTCGTGGCCGCTGTCCGGGAGCGCCTGCCAGGCGTCGAGGTCCGTCAGGGCGGCGCCGAATCGCTGCCGTTCGACGCCGCCGCATTCGATGCGGCGATCGCGCAGCTTGTCGTGCATTTCATGTCGGATCCCGTGCAGGGCATCGGCGAGATGCGCCGCGTCACGCGGCCTGGTGGCGTCGTCGCGGCGTGCGTCTGGGATCACGCCGGCGGCCATGGGCCGGTCAGCGCGTTCTGGGCGGCTGCCGCGACGCTGGATCCGCACGCCGCCAACGAATCCCAGCTCCCGGGAGCGCATGCGGGTCATCTCACGGAGCTGTTCGCCGCCGCCGGACTGCACGACGTGATCGAGACAACCGTCTCCGCGCCGCTCACCCACGATTCCTTCGAGGCGTGGTGGGCGCCGTATGAAGCCGGCGTGGGCCCGGCCGGCGCGCACGTCAAGTCGCTGTCGCCCGAAGGCAGGGTCGAGCTCCGCGAGCGCTGCCGCGAGATGCTGCCCGCCGCGCCGTTCACGGACAACGCGCTCGCCTGGGCCGCAACAGGGCGGGTCGCCTCGATACCCTGAGCATCCAGCTCGGGGAGGATTGACTGAGGGTGGAAACCACCTGGCGCGACCGTCTGCGCTACCGCGTGGACGAGTTCTTCGGACGCGGCACGATCGCGCTGATCCTCGGCCTGTTCGCCGTCTCGGTCACGATCATCGTCGTCATCGCGCTGGCGATCGCGATCAGCGGGGTCGACGAGGACGGGCGTCCCATCTACGAGCTGATCTGGATGGGCCTCCTCCGCACCCTCGACCCGGGGACGATGGGCGGCGACACGGGATCCGCAGCGTTCCTCGGCGCGATGCTCGCCGTGACGCTTGGCGGCATCTTCGTGATCAGCGCCCTCATCGGCATCATCAACAGCGGCATCCAGGGTCGCCTCGCCGAGCTCCGGAAGGGCCGCTCGCGCGTGATCGAGTCGGGCCACACGGTCGTCCTCGGCTGGAACCAGCAGGTGTTCACGATCCTGTCCGAGCTCATCGGCGCCAACGCCAACCAGGGTGGCGGCGTCGTGGTTGTGCTCGCGGATCGCGACAAGGTCGACATGGATGACGAGATCCGCACGCGGATCAGCGACACGAGGGGCACCAAGGTCGTCTGTCGTTCGGGCAGCCCGGTGGACCTCGACGAGATCGACATCGCCAACGTCCAGACCGCGCGCTCGATCATCGTGCTCGCGCCGGATGTGGACGAGCCGGACATCGAGGTCATCAAGACGATCCTCGCGATCACGAACGACCCGAACCGGCGCCCCGAGCCCTACCACGTGGTCGCCGAGCTGCATGACCTCTCGAACCTCGAGGCGACGCGGCTCGTCGGCAAGGACGAGCTCGAGGTCGTGATCGTCGGCGACGTCGTCTCCCGGATCATCGCCCAGACGTGCCGCCAGCCCGGGCTTTCCATCGTCTACGGCGAGCTGCTCGACTTCGACGGCGACGAGATCTACTTCAGCCACCAGCCCGCGCTCGCCGGCCGCACGTTCGACGATGCCCTGCTGGCGTTCGAGGACTCGACCCTCATCGGCCTCGCGACCGCGGACGGGCGCGTCCTCGTCCAGCCGCCGGGTTCCACGACGATCGGGCCAGACGACCGGGTGATCGTGATCGCCGCCGACGACGACACGGTGACGCTTCGGGACGGATCGGCACCCACGGTCGATGCCGGCGCGATCATCACGTGCGACCCGACGCCACAGGCGCCCGAGGCGACACTCGTGCTCGGCTGGAACCGCCGCGTCCAGCAGATCGCGCTGGAGCTCGACGGCTACGTCGCCAAGGGCTCGCGTCTCACGCTGGTGAGCGAGGACCCCGCCGCCGCCGCCGCGGTCGAGGATCTCGCGGGCGCCCTGACCCGGCACGCCCTGACCTTCATCGCGAAGCCGCCGACCGACCGCCGGGTGCTCGATCAGCTCGACGTCGCGAGCTTCCAGCACATCCTCGCGATCTCGCCGATGGACCGGTTCGATCCGCAGCGCGCCGATGCGCGAACGCTCGTGACGCTCCTCCACCTGCGCGACATCGCCGCGACGGTGGGTCACCCCTTCTCGATCACGTCGGAGATGGCCGACGTCCGCAACCGCTCGCTCGCGGAGGTCACCCGCGCCGACGACTTCATCGTGTCCGACCGGCTCATCAGCCTGTTGCTGACCCAGATCTCCGAGAACAAGCAGCTCAATGCCGTGTTCACGGACCTGTTCGACTCCGACGGTACGGAGATCTACCTCAAGCCGGCGGCCGACTACGTCAAGCCCGGTTCGCCGGTGACCTACGCGACGGTGGTCGAATCAGCGCGCCGGTACGGCCAGGTCGCCATCGGCTACCGGATCCGATCGGAAGCGGGCGACGCGAGCCAGTCCTACGGCGTCCACGTCAATCCGCGCAAGAGCAGCCAGGTCTCGCTCACGGCGGACGACAAGGTCATCGTCCTGGCGCAGGACTAGGCCGATCTAGTTCGGCGGCGGCCCGCCCTTGCCCGCCTTGCCCGGGCCTTTGAGCTCCGCGATGTAGACCCGCGCTGCCTTCCGGAGCTGCTCGGGCAGGTCCGAGGCGAGCACGAGCTGGTACAGCTTGATCGCCTCCTCGCGCCGGCCGCCGAGCAGGCGGAGCGCTTGTGCACGATCCCAAACGAGCTCGTCGGCGTAGGTGACCTGCCACGCCCGAGTGAAGCCGTCGTACGCGGCGGCGTAGTCCTCGGAGTTGAACGCGGCCTTCGCGTCCTTGAAGAACTCGTCCGATGTCGATGCGTCCTTCTTCTCGTCGCCAGTCGGCTTCGGGCCCTTGAGCTCCTCGATCTCCTTCCGTGCCGCCGCCTTCGTCTCTTCCGACAGGTCCGCCGTGAGGACCTGCTCGAACAACGCGATGGCCTGCGAGCGCTGCCCGCCCATCACGCGCATGGACATCGCGCGGTTCCAGAGCAGCGCCGGATCGTGGGTGATGTCCCAGCCCTTCGAGAACTCGTCATAGGCACGGCCGTACTCCCCGTCCAGGAAGAGCTTTCGGCCGGCTTCGTAGAGCTCGTCGGCCTTGGCGACGTCCTTCTTGTCGTCGCCGCTCGGGGCCGGGCCCTTGAGCTCCGCGAGGTGGCGCTTCGCGCGCAGCTCATCCTCGGGAGCCGGGCCGCTCGCGAGGAACCGGTCGAAGAGCTTGATTGCCTCCTCACGCCGACCGCCGACGAGCCGCAATGCCTGTGCCATGTTGAAGAGGTACGCCGGGTCGGGATCGAGGTCGTGGGCCATCGTGAACGCATCGAACGCGAGGGCGTACCGGCCCTGCTCGTACAGCTTGCGACCCTTGCCCAGGAACGACTCTGCACTGGCGCCCGGCATCGGCGCGCCCTGATCACCCACACGCTCGAGCTCGGCCATGACCTCCGGGCCGGCCGTGCCATCAACCTCGAGGGGCGGGTGCGACCGTTGGAATCGCCGGAGCGTGGCCACGGTGAGCTCGCCCATGATCCCGTCGACCTTCAGCTCCGGGCCGAGGGTTCCGGCCTGGTTCAGGCTCTCCTGGAGCCGCTTGACGGGCTCGCCCCGAGATCCGTACCGAAGGATCTCCGGCTTGGCTTCCGCATTCGCCGCGCCGGCACCGGCGCCCGCAGCCCCCGCCGAGCCCTGCTGGAGCATCTGCTGGACCGCCTGGTTCCCGGCCGTCGCCTGCATCTGCATGACCCGCTGGTGCAGCGGGTTGCCGCCGCCGTCGCCATCACGGCGCGGTACGCCGGGCTTGCGGCCCGGATCCCCGTACTCGGTCGACCATTGGTAGACCACGGGCCGAGGATAGACCTCGAGGGCAACCGGACTTGCCCGAACGGGCACGCGGCCGAGCCTCCTCGCGCAAGCGCGGGGTCAGTCGAAGAGGCCCGCCTGCGCCGGTGGTGGTGGCGGCGCGACGACTGCCGCACCCTCGAGCTCCAGCAGCCGGCGCTTCGTGGTCACGCCGCCGGGCGCGGTGTAGCCGCCGAGATTGCCGTTGGCCGCGACGATCCGATGGCACGGCACGATCGGGGCGAACGGGTTGCGCGACAGCGCCACGCCCACGTCACGCGCTCGCTTCGGCTCCTCGCCCATCTGCTTCGCGACCGCGCCGTAGGTCAGCGTCTCGCCGGGCAGGATCGTGCGAGCGACGGCATAGACCCGCTGGTCGAACTCCGGAACGGTGCGCACGTCGAGCGACGCGGTCGGGACGCGTGGCTCACCCGCGAGCAGCGCCACGACATCGGCCATCGCGTCGGCGACCTCCGGCGGTGGCGCCGCCTCGACCGCACCGGGCAGCTCGCGACGGATGTGCTCGCGCGTGCGTTCGACCGTTCGATCGTGGAGCCACGTGCGCGCGATCCCGGCGTCGGTCCACGCGGCGCCGAACGCGCCCAGCGCGGTTGGGACGATGGCGAAACGGAACGAGGGCATCACCACGAAGAACACGCCGCGACGCGGATCGGTTGCCGGGTGGGAATGAGTTGGTACCGCATATCGGATTCGAACCGATGATCTCCGCCTTGAGAGGGCGGTGTCCTAGGCCTCTAGACGAATGCGGCGCGACTCATCAAGTTTACCAAGCGAGAGCGCCGAGGCCGGCCGGCCGACATTCCGTGGACGTGTTCGACTCGCCTGGCGGATCAGAGCCGATGTGACTCCATGAAAGCCCGCACCGTCTCGGCAACCTCTTCGTACGACTCCTCGCCGGTGATCAGGCCGTAGTGCGAGTGCGCCGCAAACGGGACGTAGTCGGCACCGAGCCACTCGGCCAGCCGTTCGCTGTCAGCCTCGGGAAAGTACCGGTCCAGCCCCGCACCAATGACGAGCATGGGGACTTCCGGCAGGTCTTCGCGCCGAATGGAGACTCCCTCGAGCATTGACCGTCGCGCCGCGCCGGATTCCTGGCCCATCATGTGCTGCACGCGCATCACGTCGGCGAGTGACAGATCCGGGTTCTGGCGCTGGATGATCTCCGGCGGACCGTCCCAGCCGATGAGCTCGCGTTTGTACTGACGCGGGAGCAGGCGAACCATGTGCGACGGCGGCGGTTCCAAGAGTTCCGCCGGGAGCGCCGAGCTCAACAGGACGAGCGCCGAGATGGGCCGTTCCTGTGCCAGCCGGAGCGCGAGCAGTCCGCCGAGCCCGTGGCCAAGCACGATCGGCGGTCGCGCCATGGTGCCCGCGCCCGCGAGCACGTCCTCCACGTACGTATCGAACGACAGCTCGCCGAAATCGGCCACGCCCGACCAGTAGTGGCCGCGCAGGTTGAGCGCGTGCCCCTCCCAGCCGCGGGGCGCGAAGTAGCCCAAGAAGCGGTGCCACAGCCACGACCCACCCAGCTCCCCATGGAGCATGTAGAGGGGCTTGCGGCGTGACCGGCGTTCGGGCAGCCACGACTCGACGTACAGGTCGCGGTCGGCGACGATCCGCTCGTCCTTGCGGATGGGGCGGCCGTGCGGTCGCTCGACCACGACTGCGTGCCCGTCTTTCTCGGTGCGGCCGTTACCGCCCATGACCTCGTCCACGTTCAATCGCGCAACGGGTTGAACACCAGGCCCGTGGCGGCCTTGGGGTAGAACAACGTCGACTTGGCGGGCATGAACTCGCCCGCCGCCGCGACGGCAAGTACGTCGGCAATCGGCGTGGGCCGCAGCAGGAACGCGGCGTCGGCCCGTCCGGCGCGGACATCCTCGACTGCGCCGCTCGCGTCGTCCGAGTACGACAGCCGATCCTCCGCGGCGAGCTGCTCCGGGGTTGTCCCGATCATCCGCGAGAGGGTAGCCGACAGCACGGACACATCCAGCCAGCGGAAGGTTTCCGATCCGCCATCGGCCAACACGGCCGCCACGTTGGTCGGTTTGGCGACGAGGAGCGCTCCGCCGCGCGGCGTCCAAAGGCCGAATACGCCACGTTCGTCGTGATGCGCATGCAGCGCAGTGAAGAGCTCCTGTGGCGTGGCGAACGGCGTGACCGCGAACCACTCGTCCGCCAGATCGGCGAGCGAGTCGCCGACGGCGCGCAGGACGCGATGCCACGGCCGCAGCTCGAGCGCGCCGGTGTTCGCCTCGAACATGAGCGCCAGCACATACCCGGCGCCACCGGCCTCACCCGCATTCTCGCAATAGCGCAGTGCGGTCTCGTACCTGTGGTGACCGTCTGCGATCGTCACCGGCCGAGCTGCTGCCATCGCCAGCAGCTCGC
>DATFHO010000028.1:0-11109 GCA_035248345.1 Candidatus Limnocylindrales bacterium | reverse complement strand
TCAGGCCGCGTACGACCAGACGGTCCAGATCGCGACCACGTACAAGGTGCTCGCGGCCGCTCCGTCGGCCGACGCCACCCGCTCCGACCTCGCGGCTGCCGCGTTCGCGGCGCTGCCGTCGGGCACGGACGGCACGGGCGCTTCGTACAAGCCGGGCACCGTCACCCTCAACGAGGGCGGCAACTAGGCCCGGTTCCTTCTCCGCGCACCAGCATCGAGGCCGGCCTTCGGGCCGGCCTCGTTGATTCCCAGCCAAGCGAGCCCGTGTGGCTGGAATTGTCGCGGAACTCAGTGGAGCATGAGGACGCCCCACTCGCCGAGAAACTCCGGCTCGCCCACGAATGCCCATGCGTCCCGCACTCCGGTTTCGCCCTGAGCGACAAGTGCCTGGTCTCCGGCGCTGAGGCCCTTGATCACGTCGCGTGCACCGGATCTGATTCGCGTCAGCGTGTTCTGCCAGAGTGTGATGGGCACGCTGTATTTCGGGTCGTAATCGCGATGGGAATTCAGCCAGCGCAAGACATCGTCCGCAATCGTGGCGATCTCCGCGGCTCGTGCCTTCCGGTCGACCGCACTCGCGGTGCCATAGGCAGCGACCGCCGCCGCCATGGCAAGCTCCCAATCCTCGTAGCGCTCACGAATCTCGGACTTGGTCAGCGCGTACGCAGAGGTCGCCTCAGGCGGAGCCGCGGTGTCTTCCGATGCACCGACCGCGGCGGACCCCGTCGCCGTCGCCAGCGGATCGCCTGGCTGCGTACTCACTGCTCCCGTCGGAGCCACGCCATTCCCCGGAGACGTTGCACACGCGCCCGCGGCCACGCTCACCGTCAGCCCGAGTGCGATCACGGACCAGAAGGTCGACGTGCGGGTGCGGCTGCTCAAGATCGCCTCCGCTTGGGCTCGAGCCGGGAGATACAAGGTACCCGGCAATAACCAGGTCGAGGAGGATCTCGGTGCGAACCCCCGCGCTCACGCGGGTCGAAGAGCGCAATCCATTGCGCGAGCCTCGCGCGGCCGTTTCACCCCGGAACGACCTACGCTCACCGAGGCTGCTCAGCTTGCCTTCTCGAGCACGTTGCTCGCGTCGATGGAGGAATGACGATGAAGTGGGTCACCCGCGAGCATCCGCACACTGACCGGATCGCCTGCCCGTGGCTGATCAAGCGGTTCATCGATCGCGACGGCGAGATCGTCTACGTCCCGCGCGACCAGGTGCTCGACTACGCCGCGACGCACGACGCCATCAGTTTCGACGCGCCCGGTGCGAGATATACCCACCGCGACGGCCTGTGCTCGTTCGAGGTCCTCGTCGAGGAGCACCAGCTCGGTGGAGATCCGGCGCTCGCCCTCGTCGCGCAGGTCGTTCACGGCGCTGACGTGTCGGAGGATGCCGACGCGACGCCCCAGTCCCGCGGCCTCGAGGCGATCGCTCGTGGCTTCATGCACCTTGGGGTCGACGATCAGGAGCAGCTCCGGCTGGAGCTGCCTGTGTACGACGCGCTCTACGCCTGGGCCAGGCTGCAGGTCAACGAGAAGGTGTCGTAAGGGTGCGCATTGCAACCACCGCCGCCGATGGAACGCCTCACGGGCGCAGCCGGGTGAATCAGCCCTTGCCGGTGCCGAACTGGCGGTCGCCGGCGTCGCCGAGCCCCGGCATGATGTAGCCCTTCTCGTTCAGCTGCCGGTCGAGCGCGGCGCAGTGGATCTCGACGTCCGGGTGCGCCTGCGCGACCGCACGAACGCCTTCGGGCGCGGCGATGAGGTGCAGGAGCTTGATCCGGACCGGGTTGACCGCGCCCCAGCGCTTGAGCACCTCGATCGCCGCAGTCGCGGACCCGCCGGTGGCGAGCATTGGATCGAGGATCAGGCACAGGTCCACGTTCGAGGACGACGGCAGCTTGTTGTAGTACTCGACCGGTCGGAGCGTCCGCTCGTCGCGGAACAGGCCGAGGTGCCAGACCTCCGCAGTCGGCATGAGCTCCAGCATCGCGTCGACCATGCCGAGGCCGGCGCGCAGGATGGGGATCAGCCCGATGCGCTCGCCGAGCTCGTGGCCGTCCATCGTCTCGATCGGCGTAGTCACCGTGCGCGACCGGACCTTCGCATCCGCAAGCGCCTCGTACCCGAGGAGCCAGGACAGCTCGCGCACGACCTCGCGGAACTTCTTGGGCTCCGTCTGCTCGTCGCGCAGGATGCCGAGCTTGTGGAGCACCGCCGGGTGCTGCGAGACGTGCAGGGTCGGGGGCATGTCTGCGGGGGGCATCGAGCGGCATCCTAGCATCGGCGGGAGTACCCTCACGCCGTGCCCGCCCAGCCTGTCGACGCCGTCCGCGCGCGGGGTTCGGGAGCGGGTTCCAGCGCCATGCCGAAGCCCCGGAAGACCGCGCCGCCGGTCCTCGTCCGCCAGATGCGCAACGGGGTCGAGGAGAGCGTCCACCGCGGCGACATCGTCGAGGTCGATGCCGGCGGCAGGATGCTCCGCGCCCTGGGCGACCCCGACCACCTCGTCAACCTCCGGTCGGCCGTCAAGCCGTTCGGCGTGCTTGCGCTGCTCGAGGCCGGCGGAATCAACGCGTTCGAGCTGGAGCCGCAGGAGATCGCGGTCATGTCGGCCAGCCACTCGGGCGAGGACCTGCACGTCCGGACCCTGCAGGGCATGTTCCGCCGCACGAACGTGTCGCAGTCCGGATTGCGGCTGTCGACCGAGGGCGCGCCGATCGATGCGCTTACCGCCGCCCGACTGGCGCGCGATGGCGAACGCCCCGGCGAGATCCGGCACATGTGCTCCGGCTACCACGCGTCGTTCCTGCTCCTCTCGCGGCTCGGTGGCTGGGACCCCGACGGCTACTGGCTCGACGAGCATCCCGCGCAGGTCGCCGCGCGCAAGGCGATCGCGACGGCGTTCGGCACGCCGTCGGAGCGGCTCGTCGCCGGCGTGGACGCGTGTGGGGTCCCGACCTACGCGTTCCCGCTCCGTGAGATCGCGCGCGCCTACGCGTTCCTCGCGAATCCGTCGGCGGTCGCGGCGTCCGACCCTCGCGCTGCCCTCGCGGAATCCATGACCGTCGTGCGCGACGCGATGCTGGCGCACCCCGAGATGGTCGGCGGGACGCGCGAGCGGCTCGACACCTCGGTCGCCAAGGCGCTGCCGGGGCGGATCGCCGCGAAGGGCGGGGCAGAAGGGCTGCGGTGCTTCGCCATCCTCGCCGGCCCGCGGGCGCGCGGCGGCTCGTCCGTGGCCACGGGCCTTGCCCTCAAGATCGAGGACGGCGGATCTGCCGATCGGGCGACCTCTGCCGCATCGATCGAGGCGCTCGTCCAGGCGGGCGTGCTCGACGGCCAGCCGCTGCGGATGCTCAGCCGCTACCACGTCCCGATCTCGCCCGACCCGCACGGCCGCGAGGTCGCCGGCGCAGTCGCGTCCTTCGAGCTCGCGCCGTTGGGTGAGCTCCACCGCTGACGCGCTCGCGGGTGCGGCAGACGCGCCGGGGCGCGCGCACGCCCGTCACGCGTAGGCTTTGCGCGTGCCCGCCAGACCCGAACCCCTCATCGACCCCTATCGAACGCTGGGTCTCGAGCCCGGAGCGTCGTCCGCGGAGGTCAAGCGGGCGTACCGCCAGCTCGCCAAGGCGTTTCACCCGGACTCTGCGGGAGAGCGGGCGGTCCCGCGCTTCCTCGCGATCCAGGCGGCGTACGAGCAGATCCGAACGGGGAGGGTGACGCTCAGCGGCGCCCGAGGGCCTCGTGCGGCGGCGTCATCGGCCGCTCCGACGGCCGAACCGTGGCGCGCCGATCCCGATCGGGCTCGTGCGGCACGCGAACGCGCGCGGAGGAACGGCACGGGCGCAGCCTCCGGCAGTGCGGGCAGGGCGCCTGGATCGGGCGCGCCGAGCGGCGCGGGAGACGGCGGTGGACAGGCGAGGGGCGGCAGGAAGTCGACCGGCACGAGCGGGAGTGGCGGATCGGGCAGCCGGAAGCGCGCCTCTCGCAAGGCGACCATGGGCTCGACCTCGTACGACGAGGCCCGCGACCCAGCCGACGCGACCTGGAGCGGCGCCTCCTGGTACGGCCCGAGCACCGGCGAGTACTGGATCGTCAACCCGCGTGAATACGCCGACCCGCGCAAGCACGGGCCGGACTACCAGCAGCGCGCGCGGCGACCGCTCCACGCGGCGGCGAATGCCGGCCCGGACACGGATGCGCCGGGCCCCGAAACCGAGGCGCCGAGGGCCGCGGCCGAAGCGCCGCCTGGCACGCCACCCGAGTCCACGACGAATGCCGGGCCTGCTCCTCGGTTCGAAGCCGCGACCCCGGGCGCCGCTCCCGACCGACGGACGCGCGCGACGCCACGCTGGTCCGCGGCGGCGACCGAATCCGGCTGGGCAGAGCCACGCCAGGCCGCGCGCACGGTAGCTGCGGAGGAGCCGCCGGCCGCGGCGCCGTTGCGCTGGCTCGGCCAGCCGTCGGACGACCCCGTGCATCGGCTCGGCCTTGCGCTCGTCGCATGGCCGCCGATCGGGCTCGCCGCCGCCGCCCTGATCGGCGACGCGACGGGCTGCTCGAGCTTCGGTGCCCAATGCGACGGCGCGGACGCCATGATGCCGTGGCTCGCCCAGGCGGTCATCCTCGGGCTCCTGCTGCTCGTCCCGAGCCTCACCCGCGTGCTCGTCACCGGCGCCATCGCCGTCCTGGTTGCACTCGTTCCCGTGACGGCGCTGCTGGTCACGCTCGGCGCGACGGGCGCACCGCAGGCGGCGCCGACGCTCGCCGTGCTCCTCGGTGTTGCCTGGCTCGTCGGCGTCGCGTGGGCCCTCGCGAAGCGGGTCCGGCGGCCCGGGGCCGGGATGGGAGCCGCCACGTGAGCGAGAGCCGGCACAAGCCGTCGAACGATCTCTCCAGCTCGGCGCAGGAGTACCTGCTCACGCTGCGGATCATGGCCGGCGATGGCTCTCGCATCACCGCATCGCAGGTGGCGCGGAAGCTCGGCGTGTCGACCCAGGCCGCCAGCGAGATGTTCCGCCGCCTCGCGAACGACGGCCTCGTGATCCTCGCGGAGGGCCGGGAGCTGCAGCTCACGAAGCCCGGCCGCACGGCTGCGGACGGCATCTTCCATCGCCACGCGCTGTGTGAGTGGCTGCTGACCGAGATCGTCGGGCTCGGCTGGGCGGAGTCCGATGTCGAGGCAGAGCGGCTCCAGGCCGCGATCTCTCCGCGCGTCGAGGCGCAGCTCGACGAGCTGCTCGGGCATCCCGAGACCTGCCCCCACGGCAACCCGCTCGATGCCGAGACCGCCCGGCGTCGGCCACCCGGGATGCCGCTCTCGTCGATCGAGGCCGGCAACAAGGTCACGATCTACCGGATCACCGAGGCAGCCGAGGAGGACGCGGGCCTGCTCTCGTACCTCGAGGCGCGGGGCCTGCGCCCCGGCGCGCACGTGTCGATCCTCGCGCGTTCCGAATCGCTCGATTCCCTCACGCTCGACGGACCGCTCGGGCGCGCGACGCTCGGACTCCGGCCTGCCGCCCTCGTCCTCGTGCTGCCGGGCGAGGCGGACCCGGCGCTCTTCCACAAGGTGCCGCGCCGCTGATTCCGTGGCGTGCCGCGGCTCGTGAACGTTTTTCGCGAGGTCGTCGTCATCTAGGGCGTCCGGGAGGTTCCCGGAGGTGATGAGGGATGGCGGATGGAGGTCGCGGTCGTGACCGAGGGGGCGATCGACGTCGTCGGGCTCGTGTCGGCTCGCGCCGCCGATGCATATCGCCTCGCCCGGGCGATCCTGCTGGACGACACCGAAGCCGAGGACGCGGTCCAGGAAGCGAGCGTCGCTGCGTGGCGTGCTCGCGGCTCGCTGCGCGACCCCGCTCGGTTCGAGCCCTGGTTCGACCGGATCCTGATCAACCAGTGCCGCGATCAGCTCCGGCGCCGCCGGCGGGCCGTCCGCGTCGCCGCGCCACCAATCGGCTTCGATCCATCCGCCCCGCGGCCAGACACCGGCACCGACGCGGACCTCGATCGGGCGCTCGACGCGCTCGATGCGGACCACCGGATCGTCGTCCTCCTGCGCTACTGGCAGGACCGCACCGTCGATGACATCGCCGACCGCGTCGGCATCCCCGCGGGCACCGTGAAGTCGCGCCTGCACCACGCGCTGCGCTCGATGCGCGCGAGCCTGGAGGCCAGCCATGGACGATAGGGAGCTCGAGGCTCGCCTCTCCCAGCGCCTGCACGATCGGTTCGATGTCGCGCCGGTTCCCGTCGGCCTGGCTGCCACGGTTCGACAGGGCATGGAGCCCACAACGTCCACGAAGGTGCGGTTCGCCTTCCGGCCGCGGGCGCTCCAGATCGGTTGGGCGACGCTGGCCGTCGTCGTGGCAGTCGGCGCGCTCCTGGCCGTCCGAAACGGGTTCGGGCCGGCGTCGCCACGCTCGACGCCCACCGCCCCGGCTGCCACCGTCACGCCACCGACCGAGCGGCGGTTCGTCCTCCTTCCGCGCTGGGATCGGGCGAGGTTCTCCAAGGATGAGGCAACGGTGGCGACCGACGTCCTCACCGCGCGGCTGCGGGCGCTCGGGTACGAGAACTTCAGCTCGTTCGGCGGGTTCGGGATCAGGTTCGAGGTGCCGGTCGACGGGCCGTCCGACGAGTCGACGCAGCGCGTCCTCACCGCGACAGGCGACGTGCAGTTCGTGCCGCTCCCGCCCGCGGACTATCCCGAGGCTCCGTCCGTCGGTAAGCCCTTGCCCAAGGACGAGCCGGCCCTGTTCGGTTGGGACGGCATCGAGTCCGTCTCGCTGGGGACGAACCAGCAATCGATGACGACCCTCGATTTCGAGCTGAAGCCGGCGGCGCGCCGGGCGTTCGGCGAGTACACGGCCGCGCACGTCAACGAAACGATCGCAATCGTGATCGACGGGCTGGTCGCCGCGGCACCGAACATCAACGAGCCCATTCCGGGCGGCAGCGTCCAGGTCGTGGGCGGCGGCGCCACTGGGAGCGCCGAAAGCCTGCAGTTCGCGGAGATCTCCGCGATCCTCGTGGGCGGCATCCTGCCCGAGAGCTGGCGTGACGGCACGAGCCCGACGCTGCTCACGGAGCCGCAGGCGGTCGACATCGCGCTCCGTCAGTATCCCGGCGCCACGGTCGGATCGACCACGATGTACTTCACGATGCACGGGACGGACGTGGAGCCGGTGTGGAGCGTCACGTTGAGCGGCTCGTTCCCGGTCACCTGCGGAGATCCGCAACCGACGGACTGCTCGCCGTGGAGCTTCGCCCAGGTCCTCATGGATGCCGTCACCGGCGAGGTCATCATGCCGTAACCGGCTAAGGCGTACAGACGGGTTATCGCACCTCTGGTAGGCTCGGGGCGATGACCACACCACGTGTCCGGATCGCCCCAAGTCCTACTGGTCCGCTCCATATCGGCACTGCGCGGACAGCGCTCTTCAACTACCTGTACGCCCGTCGCACCGGCGGCACGTTCGTCTTCCGGATGGAGGACACGGACGTCGCCCGGAGCACGGTGGCGTTCGAGGCGGACCTGATCGACAACATGCACTGGCTGGGGATCGACTGGGACGAGGGCCCGGATTCCGCCGGCGGCTCGGACCATGGCCCGTACGCACCGTACCGCCAGATGCAGCGCCTGGATCGATACAAGTCCGCGGCCGACGACCTGCTCGCCCGCGACCTGGCGTACCCGTGCTATTGCACCCCCGAGGAGCTCGAGGCCGATCGGAAGGCGCAGGAGGCGGCCCACGAGGCGCCCCGCTACGTCGGAAGGTGCGCCGGTCTCAGCGGCATTGAACGAGCCGCCCGTGAGGCCCTCGGCAAGAAGGGCGCGCTCCGGTTCCGGGTCAAGACCGGAAAGGTCGCGTGGGACGACCTCGTTCGCGGGACCGTCGAGATCGATACCTCGAACCTTGGTGGCGACTTCGTGATCGTCCGCAGCAACGGCGACCCGCTGTACCACTTCGTCGTGGTCGTCGACGACGCGGCGATGGACATGACCGACATCATTCGCGGCGAGGACCACATCTCGAACACGCCGAAGCACATCCTGCTGTTCGAGGCGCTCGGGCACGAGGTGCCGCGGTTCGGCCACCTGCCGCTCATCCTCAACCCTGACCGCACGAAGATGAGCAAGCGCAAGTCCCAGACCGCGATCTCGGACTACCGTGCCCAGGGCTTCCTGCCCGAGACGATGTTCAACTTCCTCGCCTTCCTCGGCTGGTCGACCGGGACCGAGGAGGAGATCCTGTCCCACGACGAGCTCGTCGCACGCTTCGATCTCGAGCGCGTCCACAAGGGCGGCGCCGTGTTCGACAAGGACCGGCTCGAATGGCTGAACGGGCAGTGGATCCGCCGCCTCGCCCCCGAGGATCTCGCCCAGCGGCTGCTGCCCTTCCTCGAGGCCGACCGCGACGCTGGGCGGATCGATCGTGTCCCGACGGTCGATGACCTCGTGCCCCTCATGCCGATCATCCAGGAGCGCCTGCCGACGCTGAGCGCCATCGGCGACCTCATCGGGTTCCTGTGGCAGGACGACGTGGCGGTCGACCCGGCCGCCGTCGTTCCGAAGCGCTGGGACCGAGCGACGACGATCGCGGGGCTGCGCGCGGCCCGCGACACCATCGCGGGGGACACCGGCCCTGTCGCCTTCGAGGCGGAGGAGCTGGAGCCGCCCATGCGGGCGCTTGCCGACGCGAACGGCTGGAAGGCCGGCGACCTGTTCATGGCGGTGCGCGTCGCAGTCACGGGCCGCACGGCGACGCCGCCCCTGTTCGACTCACTGGTCGCGCTCGGTCGCGACGGCGTGCTCTCGCGGCTCGATGCCGCGATCTCCATCCTCGAACGATCGGAGGACGCTGCCTGATGTCCCACCACGAGAAGAAGGCACCGCTCACGCACGAGGCGGTGCAGCGCTGGCTCGATGCGTATGCCCATGCCTGGGAGACCTACGACGAAGCCGATGTCCGGGCGCTGTTCTCGGAAGACGCCGAGTACCGCTGGCATCCGTACGACGACCCCGAGGAGGGGATCGAGGCCATCGTCACCGGCTGGCTCAACCCGGGCGGGAATGCGAGCTCGCGCGACGAACCGGGCACGTACAAGGCTGAGCTGACGCCGTACGCCGTCGATGGCAACAAGGCGGTCGCCATCGGCACCTGCACGTACTGGACGGACACGTCGCGATCGAAGGTCGCCCGCGTCTACTACAACAACTGGCTGCTCGAGTTCGACGACGCCGGCAAGTGCCGCAACTTCGTCGAGTACTACATGCAGCCGCGCAAGTCCTGACGCGAGGCCAATTCGGCGTTAACAATTCCCCGTAGACTCGGCGGAGATGGCGAAGACGATCCTCGTCGTGGAGGACGAGCCGACGCTCCGCGAGACCCTGGCGGAGTCGCTCGAGGCTGATGGGTTCCGCGCGGTGCAGGCCGGTGACGGCCGCGCGGCCCTCGAACAATTCCGCGCGGAGCAGCCCGATCTCGTCCTGCTGGACCTGATGCTTCCGGAGCTCTCCGGGCTCGAGGTGACGCGCGCAATTCGAGCGGACTCGTCCGTGCCGATCGTGATGCTCACGGCTCGCGATGCGGAGGTCGACAAGGTGGTCGGGCTCGAGCTCGGCGCGGATGACTACGTCACGAAGCCGTTCTCGTTCCGCGAGCTCTCCGCCCGCATCCGTGCCGTGCTCCGGCGCGGCGAACAGGCGGGCGCGCCATTGCCACCGCTGCTGGACCTCGGAGCGGTCCGCGTGGACCTTGCCGGCCATCGCGTCCTCCGCGATGGCGCCGAGGTGCCGATGAAGCCGAAGGTCTTCGAGCTGCTGGCGTTCCTCCTCCGGAACGCGGGACAGGTGGTCTCGCGCGACCAGCTGCTGGAGCGCGTCTGGGGCTACGACTACGCCGGCGAGACGCGGACGGTCGACGTGCACGTGCACTGGCTCCGCGGGGCGATCGAAGCCGATCCCGCCAATCCGATGCTCGTCCAGACCGTGCGCGGCATCGGCTACGTGATGCGCCGTCCGGCTTGACCGCGGCTTCGCCACCGCGGCATCGCGCGAACGTTCACTCCCCGGACATCAGGTGTTGACGCCGCGGCTCGATGCTGCGGCCATGGACCTGATGACCCCGGTCGAACCCGACGTCAACGAGGCACGGCGCCCGGTCGACATGGGAATCGGCGGTCCGGACCTCGGAGCCGGCAGGGGACCGGTCCGGCCCGAGGATCGCGCTCGCGAGCTCGACGCCGAGGTAGCCCGCCTCCTCCGGGTCCGCGGCGGCGAGCTCGCCGAGCCGCTGCTCTGGCAGCGGCCGAGTCACTGCCACGAGGTCGAGGTGATCGTCGGCCAGCTGGCGCCGATCCGTTCGCGCCTGGGGCTGCTGTCGTCCTGGCTCCGCGAGTCGGGGTGCGACAGCCCGCTGCGGCTCGCGTATGCGATCACGTGGCTCCGCCTGGCGCAGCGACGAGCCGGCGAGTTCGGCCCGAGGCGCCACGCCGGCAAGCCGCGGCCGGGCCGGCTCGCGGCCGTCGCGCGCTAGGCGCTCCTAGAGGACGCGGCTCAACAGCTCCCAGGCGAGCCACGCGACCGCGGCGGACGCCGGGATCGTCAGGATCCACGCGATCACGATGTTGCCGGCGACCCCCCAGCGAACCGCCGAGAACCGGTCGCTCGAGCCGACGCCGATGATCGCCGACGAGATGACGTGCGTCGTGGATACCGGCATCCCGAAGTGCGACGCACCGAAGATGATCGTCGCCGCGGTCGTCTCGGCCGCGAAGCCGTGGACCGGGTCGAGCTTGACGACCTTCTGGCCCATCGTCTTGATGATCCGCCAGTCGCCCGCCGCTGTCCCGAAGGAGATCGCGCTCGCGGCCATGAGGATCACCCACAACGGCACCGTCGGGTCCGTGAGCACGCCACCCGCGACGAGCGCCAGGGTGATGATGCCCATCGTCTTCTGGGCGTCGTTCGAGCCGTGGGCGAAGGCCATCCAGGCCGCGGAGAGGAGCTGCAGCCGGCCGAATATCCCCGTCACGGTGCGGGGGAGGGCCCGGGCGAAGAGGTTCAGGAGGAGGAGCATCAGCAGGAACGCGCCGAGGAAGCCG
>DATFHO010000027.1:0-12657 GCA_035248345.1 Candidatus Limnocylindrales bacterium | reverse complement strand
ATGCCCGGCGAGCCGCCGTACACGCGCGGCATCCACCCGTCGGGCTACCGCTCGCGCCTCTGGACCATGCGCATGTTCGCTGGCTTCGGCGCGGCGGAGGACACGAACCAGCGGTTCAAGGACCTGCTCGCCGCTGGCCAGACCGGCCTGTCGATCGCCTACGACATGCCGACGCTCTACGGCTACGACACCGATGACGAAGAAGCCGAGGGCGAGTTCGGGACTTGCGGCGTGGGCGTGTCATCCCTGGCCGACATGGAGGTCCTGCTGAGCGGCCTGCCGCTCGACAAGGTCTCGACGTCGATGACGATCAACTCGCCGGCCGCGCCGATCTGGGCGATGTACATCGTTGCCGCGGAGAAGGCGGGATACCCGCGCGCGGCCCTCGAGGGCACGACCCAGAACGACATCCTCAAGGAGTTCATCGCCCAGAAGGAGTTCCTGTTCCCGCCGGAACCGTCGATGCGGCTCGTGACCGACACCGTCGAGTTCGGCACGAAGGAGATGCCGCGCTGGAACACGATCTCGATCTCCGGCTACCACATCCGCGAAGCCGGCTCGACCGCCGTCCAGGAACTGGCGTTCACGATCGCCGACGGCATGGCGTACGTCGAGGACGCGATAAAGCGCGGCCTCCGAGTCGACGACTTCGCGCCGCGGCTCTCCTTCTTTTTCAACAGCCACTCGGATTTCTTCGAGGAGATCGCCAAGTTCCGCGCGTCGCGCCGGATCTGGCATCGCCTGATGACCGAGCGCTACCACGCCGAGAACGAGCGCTCGACGTGGATGCGGTTCCACACGCAGACGGCCGGCGTCTCGCTGACGCCGCAGCAGCCACTGAACAACCTGACGCGCGTGGCGATCCAGGCGCTGGCCGCGGTGCTCGGCGGTACGCAGTCGCTCCACACCGACGCGTACGACGAGGCTCTGGCGGTGCCCACCGCCGAGGCGGCCCTGCTAGCGCTCCGCCAGCAGCAGGTCATCGCCGAAGAGACGGGCGTCACGGGCACGATCGATCCGCTCGGCGGCTCGTGGTTCGTCGAGGCGCTGACGGATGAGGTCGAACGGCAGGTCTGGGTCTACCTCGACGAGATCGATCGACGGGGCGGCATGGTCGCGTCCGTCATCGATGGCTACCCGCAGCGTGAGATCGCGGAGGCGGCCTACCGCTTCCAGCGCGAGGTGGATATGCGCGATCGCCGCATCGTCGGCGTGAATGCGTACATCGATACCCGCGAGGACACGACGATCCCGGTCCTGTCCGTGCCGCAGGGTTCGCTCGACAACCACATGGCCCGGCTGGAGCGGACGCGCCGCGAACGTGATGCCTCCGAGGTCGAGGCGGCGCTGCGCGGGTTGCGCGAGGCGGCATCTCGGCCGGGTTCCTCGGACACCAACCTGATGCCGCACTTCATCCGCTGCGCGGCCGCGTACGCGACGCTCGGCGAGATGTGCGGCGTCCTCCGCGGCGTCTTCGGCGAATACCGGGAGCCGGTCGGGGCCTGAATCGGGCCCCACGCGCGGTCTCGCACCGGTATCCTCGCGGCCTGTCCGAGCCTTCGAGGGAGGATGGTCGGTGCGGGTTCGACGCTGGCTGGTGCTTGCGGTGTTCCTGTCGATCGTTGCCGCCGCGTGCGGCAACAGCACCGCGCCCTCGAGCGCGCCCGGCTCGTTCTCAGCGCCGACGACGCCCGCTGGATCACCGGCGCCAGCCGACCTCGTTGCCCTCGCAGCTCGGCTGGGGGATCCGTCGGCACTGCAACAGGCGGCGTTCGAGGCAACGATGAAGCTTCGGCAGGACCGGGGACTCGCGGCCTTCCTCGGACCCCAGGGGGACGAGGCGCTCGCCGCGCTGGACCGTCTCGAGGCAGAGGTCGTCCAGACGGCGCTCGGCGGCCTGCCGGGGGCCCTGCCGCCCGCATCGGCCGGGGTCTCGCTCGTGAGCTACGTCAGGCCTTCGGGCCCACGACATCCGGCCGACGCAAGCCCGATGACGCTCGGACTGGTCACCGTCTTCATGGAGCCGATGGTCGAGGCTGCCCTCGACTCGGGCAAGACGCCATTCAACAAGACCTCCCGTGAGGACAAGCCGGCAGCGGGCGGCCGACCCGAGAGCGGGACGTTCACGTGGACTGCGGACTACAGCGGCGGGCTCCTGCGTGCCGGGTTCGACGGCTCCTTCACGACGCACACGGGCGCGCCGCCGGACCTGAAGAGCGTGACGGAGGCGTTCACGCTGCAGGCCACGATCACGCCGTGCCCGAATGCCGTGGGCCAGGTCCCGATCGAGGTCACGTATACCGAGGACCTGACGACCACGAGCGCGACGGTCAATTCCATCCTCCACGTCAAGGTCACGATGCATGCCCTCGTCACGGTGGATGACAGTGCCGAGATCGCCGGCACGGCGGTGACCGCGGAAACCGAGGCATCGGACGCCAAAACCACCTCGGGCGGCGAGGAGACGCAGGGAAGCGCCGAGTCGGCGATGACCTTCGGGCTCGGCAGCGACGGCATCCCGACCGATATCGGGATCACCTCCGCGACGATCGAAGGCGATGCGACGGCCGGGAGTGGCGCCGGCAACTGGGCCAGGTTCGTCGCGGTCTTCCTCAGTCCGGCCGTCGCGTCGGCGACGAAGACCGCACGTTCCGGCTGGCGGAACGACAAATGCGTCCAGCTCGAGGACGTCACGCCCGAAAGCAAGGAAGTCGCGGCCAAGGAGAAGATCGACATCGCGGCCACCTTGAAGCACCGCGTGACCAACGAGGAGGTCCAGAAAAAGGTCAAGGCGACGGTTCAGGGCAAGGGCACCATCGAACCGGCCGAGGCCGATGGCCCGAAGGTCCAGTACGTCTACACGGCGGGCGAGAGCTCCGGGGACACGGGCAGCGTCGAGCTGAAGTCGGTCTCGAACCGCGGCATTGCCTCGAAGACCTTGACGTTCTCGATCCGTGGCAAGTGGACGCTCGCGGTCCATGGCACGTTCACCGAGATGCTCGGGGCCGCGGTCGGCGGGATGACGTTCGGCGCCGACCTCAAGGTCGCCGTCGACCCGTTCCCGCTCAATGTCGACGAGTCCGGGAAGATCACCGGCACGGGCACCATCCACTTCAGCGGGCATCCTGTGTTCCCGCCGGGCACACCGTGCACCGGCTCGTACGACAGCATCGAGACGCTCAACGTGACTGGCACGCAGACGACTCCCGACGGCGTCTCGAAGCTGTCGCTGAGCTTCTCCGCGCCGCCGGGAACGGTGAAGTCCAGCATGAACTGCCCCGGGGGCATCGCCGGCAGCACGCAGTTCAACATGGCTGGCGGGTTCGGCGGCAACCTGACGAACACCTTGGCGAGCACGGTCATCGCGATCCCAGCCGCCGGCGGTTCCGTCTCGGTCGACGAGAAAGGCACGAGCTCCGTCTGGAACACGCATGCGGTGCTCGCCTTCGAGCTGCTCGTCGCTGAGTAGACTCGGCCCATGTACCTGAACGCGCTCGAGTTCCTCGAAGAGGAACGGGAGGCATGGCGCCCGTACGAGGCGCTGCTCGCGCTTTCGGACGAGCAGTTGTCCGTCCCGCTCGAGGGCGCGCACGGCTGGTCGGGCCGAGATCTGATGGGCCACCTGCTCGTCTGGCTGCAGCACGCCACGGCGGTTGCGAAGGAGCTCGCAGTCGGCCCGACGTCAGCATCCAAGGACCAGGCCGACCGCGAGTGGGACGCACGCGGTGATGCGATCAACGACGACTACGTCGTCGAGTGGCGGAAGCTGCCGATGCCTGAGCTTCGGAGTCTCATGGTCGAAGTTCCAGGCGACTACCGCGGCTACCTGACGGTGGTCCCCGAAACCCGCTGGCTCAAGCACGCGGACTTCCTCCGCTTCTTTCTCGACGAATCGACAGACCACTACCAGGCGCACAGCGCCGACCTCGAGGCCGTGCTGGAGTCCGCGCGCGGGTGATCCCGTCGCTTGCGGTGCTGCTCGATGAGCTGGCCGCCTCGGAGGACGACATCACGGCGACACCGGTCGACGGCTTGACGACGTGGTCCCGTGCCGGCCGCGCCTTCTTCGCGGCAGGTGCGTCCGGCGTGGAGTTCCGGCTCGAGCGCGCCATTGCCGCCGCCGCCTCGCGGACGCCGGATGCCGGCCCGTCATCGCGCGGCCCCGAGTGGGTTCGCTTCAATCCGCGCGAGCTCGACGGGCACGCTGTTGACCGCGTCACCGCCTGGTTCGAGCTCGCCTACCGCCTCGGCGGCGAGTAGGGCAGTCTCGGGCGTCGCGGAATCGAAGAGCCCGCCCTGGGCAGGGCGGGCTCGACGACTGTTGGAGGAGCGAGGGTTACGCGGCGTCGCTCGCGGCTGCGGGGGCCGACTCGGCGCCAGCGGCCGCGCCGGGCCCGACCTTCGGGTAGGACGAGAGGCCGAACTGCACCTCGAGCTGCTCGGCGGGCCGGAACCCGACGACGCCCATCGGCTGCTTGCCGGGGGCGAAGAACGCGATGGTCGGGATCGACATGATGTTGAACGCGCGGCTCAGGCCGGGGTTCGCGTCGACGTCGACCTTGACGATGTCGATCGCGCCCTCGTACTTCTCGGCGAGCTTCTCCATTTCCGGCGCGACGAGCTTGCAGGGCCCGCACCAGGCGGCCCAGAAGTCGACGACGACGGGCTTGTCGTTCTGGAGGACCTCGGTCTCGAAGGTGGCGTCGGTCGCGACTTTGATGGCCATGACTGGATGTTCCTTTCTCGTCCGGCCTAGCGGGCGATCGACTGGAGGAGCTGGTATGCCTCGAGGACCTTCTGGTCCGTGAGGCGGTAGAAGACGGTGCTGCCCTCGCGCCGCGTGGTCACGAGACCGGCGGAGCGGAGCACGGCGAGATGCTGGCTCATGTTGGGGACCTGGCAGGCAACTCGCCCGGCCAGCTCGGACACGGACAGCTCCCCGGCGGAGAGCGATTCGAGCACGCAGAGTCGCTTGGGATCCGCCAGTGCCTTGCCGACCACGGCAGTTCGCTGGTAGTCCTTCTCGCGATCGACCTCGATTGCCATCGCGTGCATTCTCTCAGAACTTGCGCAATCTCGCAAGTCCATCTAATGGCGCGAACTACCGCGTTCGGTCCCTGTTTCGTGCTCAGCCGCCGGACTCGCGCAGCGACCACGGCCGTTTGCACGATGGTTCCGGGCACGGTTAACGATCGCCGCCGCGGCCCGATGGGCGCCGCGCCACATCGGCCTTCACCGGGGTTTGCGAGCTCGGGTCGGGCGGGACCACGGCGGCGTCAGGGTCGCCGCCGGCCGGGCTCTGGCCGCACCAGGCCGCAGATTTGTCGCTCGACGCGAACGTCGGCGCCGCCGGTGATTGCCGTGTCCGGTCGGCGAACGGAAGACGCGGGGTTTGCTACACAGCTGCATCCCGTGCCGCCGATTTCGGGCTCCGCGCCGATGGTTAACCGAAGCCGGAAGCAACCTGCAAACGGTCATGCAGGCGCGGGCGGGCGCCGCGCCCGTGCACGGATCCGAGCCTGAGTCGTCACCGACCGCATCTAGACTCGGGGCATGGCACTTCCCATCGATCTGAAGGCTATTCAGGCAGCCCGAGAGGTCATCAGCGGCCGGGTTCAACGGACGCCGATCCTGTCGTCGAAGGCGGCGGCTGCCGTGGTGGAGCGCGTGACCGGCGCGAAGGTCGCGGACGGAACGCTCTACCTCAAGGCGGAGCACCTGCAGAAGACTGGAAGCTTCAAGCCGCGCGGCATGACGTACAAGGTCTCGACCCTGACCGATGACGAGCGGAGGCGGGGGATCATCACCGTGTCAGCCGGGAACGCCGCGCAGGGCTACGCCTACGCGGGAGCCGCCCTTGGGGTGCCCGTGACCGTCGTGATGCCCGCGGCGGCCAACCCTTCGAAGGCTGCAGCGGCGGCCGGCTACGGCGCGCGGGTCGTCCTCGAGGGCGACCACGTCGGCGAGACCTTCGCGGCGAAGGATCGGATCGCCGCGGAGGAGGGCCTCACGTTCTGCCACCCGTTCGATGACGTCGCGGTCATGTCCGGCCACGGCTCGGCGGGCCTCGAGATCATCGAAGATCTCCCCGACGTCGATGTCGTGGTCGTCGGCATCGGTGGTGGCGGGCTCATCTCCGGCGTGGCGACCGCGATCAAGTCGAAGCGGCCGAGCGCCCGGATCTACGGCGTCGAGCCGACCGGCTCGGACGCGATCTCGCAGGGCCTGGCCAGGGGCGAGAGCGTCCGGATCACACCCCAGAGCGTTGCCGACGGCCTCAACGCACCGTTTGCCGGCGAGCTGACGCTCGCCGTGATTCGGGAGCTGGTGGATGAGGTCATCCGCATCGATGACCCCACCATCCTCGGCGGCCTGCGCTTCGCGATCGAGCGGATGAAGCAGGTGCTCGAGCCCGCGGGAGCGGCCGCGCTCGCCGCGACCCTGTACGGGCGGGTGCCGATCCAGCCCGGCGAGCGCGTTTGCGTCGTGGCATCCGGCGGGAACGTCGATATCACCAAGCTCGGCGACCTGATCGCGCAGGCGGCGCCGCTGCCGTAGCGGCGGCCTGGGGAGGAGTGCGCGCGGCGGACTTCGGCGGGTGGCTAGTCGGCGCCGAGCTCCTCGAGCCGGTCGTCGTCGATGCCCAGGTGATGGGCGAGCTCGTGGAGCACGGTCATTCGGACCTCCGCCTCCAGCTCCGCGGGATCCGGGAAGTCCTCCTCGAGCGGCCGGCGATAGAGCGAGATTCGGTTGGGAACCGCGGCGAAGTCGGCGCCGTAATCGGTGCGTGGCACGCCCTCGTACAGCCCGTACATCGCGTCCCACGGCTCCAGCCCGTTCTCGCGGAGTTGCTCCGGTGTCGCATCGTCCTCGATGACGATCGCGACCTCGCCCAGCGCCTCCCGATAGGGCGAGGGGATCGACGCCAGCGCCCGGTCCACGAGGCGTTCGAACGACGCCGCGCGCGCCGCTGATCGCGCCCGCCCACGTTCGGAGCCCCGCGGCCGCTTCGCCATTGCCGACATCGTACGATCACGCACCGTGAAAGCCGTCCTGACCGATCGACACCGCCTCCACGACCCGAATGTCGAGACCTATCTCGGCGTTCCCGTGCCCGCGAACGAGGTTCCCGAGCGAGCCGAGAAGATCCGCGAGGCGCTCGTCGCCGACGGCGGCTTCGAGCTGACCGCACCCACCGAGCACGGCACGAATCCGATCCTCGCCGTCCACGACGCCGGCCTCGTCCGGTTCATGGAGGAGGCGTGGCCGGCGGTCGTCGCGCAGAACATCGATCGCGACTTCCTCGTCGCCGACACCTACCCAGTCCGGAACATGTTCGAGGGCATGTCCGAAGAGGCGATCGCCGCCCGTCCCGAACCCGAGGCGATCGGCGGACGCGTGGCGTGGTGGGGCCTCGACTCATCGAACCCGCTCGTCGAAGGGTCGAATGACGCAGCGCGTTCGGCGGTCGACGTCGCGCTGACGGCGGTCGACCTCGTCCTCGGCGGCGCGCAGATCGCCTACGGGCTGTGCAGGCCGCCGGGTCACCACGCGGCGCGTGCGATGGCCGGCGGCTACTGCTTCTTCAACAACGCGGCGATCGCCGCGCAGTCGATCGTCGACCGGACGGGCGAGCAGGTCGCGATCCTCGACGTCGACGTACATCACGGGAACGGCACGCAGCAGATCTTCTGGCGCCGGGGTGACGTCGGCTACGCCTCGCTCCACTCGGACCCGAGGCGCCTCTATCCGTTCTTCCTCGGCCACGCCGACGAGGTGGGTGAGGGACCTGGGCGCGGCGCGAACCTCAACCTGCCGCAGCCGCTCCGCGCCGACGACGCCACGTACATCCAGGACCTGGACCGCGCGCTGGAGTGGATCGATGCGCGGCCGGGTTCCATCGTGGTCGTCTCCCTCGGCTTCGACACGTACGAGAAGGACCCGATCGGCGACCTCGCGCTCACCACGGAGGGCTACGCCGAGATCGGACGGCGCGTCGCGGCGCTCGGGCGGCGGCTCGTCGTGCTCCAGGAAGGCGGCTATTACCGACCCGCACTCGGAACGAATGCCGTTGCATGGCTCAACGGCGCCGCCGGCCGTACAGTCTCCGCATGACCGACACGCTCCCTGACCACGTCCGGAAGCTCGTGAACGAGATCGAGCATGAGATGGGCGAGGGTTCCACCGAGCTCACGCAGCCGATCGTCGGCTCGGGCTCGCTGCACACGCCTGACGGCGCTGTTGAAGCCGCGGTCCGCGAGATCCTCCTCGAGATCGGCGAGGACCCCGATCGCCAGGGCTTGCAGGGCACGCCCGATCGGGTGCACCGGATGTACGCCGAGCTGACCGCCGGCTACCACGTCGATCCGGATCGGCTCATCAATGGCGCCGTGTTCGATGTCGACTACTCCGAGATGGTTGTCGTCAAGGACATCCCGTTCTACTCGCTGTGCGAGCACCACCTGCTGCCCTTCTTCGGCACGGCGTCCGTGGCGTACATCCCGCGCGGACGCGTGATCGGCCTGTCGAAGATCCCGCGCGTCGTCGAGATGTACGCGCGCCGGCTCCAGGTGCAGGAGCGGATGACCCAGCAGATCGCCGACTTCCTCAACGAGCGGCTCAACCCGCAAGGCGTCGGCGTCGTCGTCGAGGCCAACCACCTGTGCGCGGTGATGCGCGGAATCCGCAAGCCGGGTACGGTGATGACCACGTCCGCAGTGCTCGGTCTCTTCCGGTCGCGGGATCGAACCCGGGCGGAGTTCTTCAGCCACCTGGAGCGCAGGCCGCCCGGGGAATAGCCCGTCGCGATACGCGAGCTGCCCGGAGGTCGCCGGGGCCCGCGTCCAGCCCGCGCCACCCAGGCCGTCACGGGGGGTGACCGCCATGCGACCGACCGACCAGCCCGCCGTCCGCGAGACCGTCGAGCAGATGGACGCCGCGTGGTCCGCCTTCCGCGACCGCGTGCATGCGCTGCCGCGCGAACGCCTGGAGCATCCCGTGGCGCAGGGGGAGTGGACGCGCAAGCAGATGCTCGGCCACATCTGGACCTGGCACGACATGACGACCGATCGACTGTCGATCTTCCTCGATACCGGCGCTCCGAACGGCGCCGACGAGGACACGGACGTGGTCAACGAACGCGCTGCGCGAGCCGCAGGCGGCCGAACCACGGGCGAGATCCTCGGCGAGCTCGACGACTCGTTCCGGCGGTTGCGGCGCGAGGTCCTGCACCTGACCGACGAGCAGCTCCTGGGCAACGACGGCTGGGCCGCGGCCATCATCGCGGGCAACTCATACGGCCATTACGAGGAACACGCCGCCGACCTGGTCGTCAGCTCGTCTCGCGCCCGCTAACGGTGCTTCGCTGACCGGCTGACTCCGAATTCGGCGCCGCCGACCGATATTTCGGACATCCGTCGGCTCAGCGGACCGCGCGAGCCCGTCGGTCGTCGTTGGCCCGCCGAACGTGCGATCCGTCGAACGCTCAACGGTCGAGGTCGACGGTCAGCCACCCTTCGGCCGTCGCGCCCCAGCTTCGTGCGCCGGACGTCCGATTTTTCGAACATCACTGTTGACCTCGCGGCGACGTAAGTCGCGGGTAATCGCCTGAGGTCACGATGCGGGCATGCCAGCCCGTGAGTCGCCAAACGCGCGTGGTGCGAGGCGAGCGCGCCAGCTGGTGGCGAAGCTTGCGCGCGAGCTCGCTGACGCTCGACGAGCAGCCGGGCTGAGCATCCGCGAGGTGGCGCGCCGGGTAGGCGTCAGCCCGGACACCATCCTGCGACTGGAACGAGGCGAGGATGGCGCCTTTGCGATCGACTTGGTCGCACGAGTCGGTGAGGTGCTGGGCTTGCAGCTGGCGGCATCGCTGCATCCGCATGGAGATCCTGTTCGGGACCGCGGACAGCTCGCGCTGATCGACAGGCTGCGAAAGCGGCTCGGCTCGGACGCCCGACTTCGCACCGAGGTCCCGATACCGATCACCGGCGACCTTCGGAGCGGCGACGCGGTCCTCACGGTGAAGGCGGCGGATGGTCCGGCAGACCTGCTGATCGAAGCGGAGACGCACCTCGACGACATCCAGCTGGTCGAGCGAAAGAGTGCGGCAAAGCAGCGCGATCTCGGGGCCGGGCGGCTCATTTTGCTCGTCGCGGACACGAGGCGTAACCGCGAGGTGATCGCTCGACTCCCGGAGCTGCGCCAGCGCTTCCCGATCTCGCAGCGCCGCGGTCTGGCGGCGCTCGTGAAGGGCGAGGATCCGGGCGGGGATTGCGTGATCCTGCTCTGACCGCCCCCGAGGCGGGCCCTACAATCCGCGCAGATGGCCGACCGACCGCTCAAGGTGCTCATCGCAAAGCCGGGCCTCGACGGCCACGATCGCGGCGCCAAGGTGCTCGCACGCGGCCTGCGCGACGAGGGATTCGAGGTCGTGTACACCGGCCTGCGCCAGACGCCCGACATGGTGGTGACTGCGGCGCTGCAGGAAGATGCCGACGTCGTCGGGTTGTCGATCCTGTCCGGGGCGCACATGACCCTCGTCCCGAAGGTCACCGCGAAGCTCAAGGACGCGGGCATGGACGACGTGCTCGTGGTCGTCGGCGGCATCATCCCCGACGACGACGTGGCGGCCCTGAAGGACGCTGGAGTGGCGGCCACGTTCGGACCTGGCACGACCATCGCCGAGGTCGCCGAGTACATCAGGGCCAACGCCCGACCGCGCGACTAGCATGGCGGCCGAGGCGGGCCGCTCGGCGCTGGCCGCGGCGGAGGGAGCCACGGGTCGCGCCACGGCCCGCGGTACGGACCTCGCGACCGACCGCATTACGGGCCTCGCCGACGCGCTGGTCAATGCCGCGCTCGCCGGCGACCGACGCGCCCTCGCCAGGATCCTGACCGCCGTCGAGAATCGAACGCCAACGGCGGAAGCGGCCCTCAGGCGCCTGTACCCGCTGGCGGGCAAGGCGCACCTCGTGGGCATCACGGGGCCACCGGGCGCGGGCAAGTCCACGCTCGTCTCGGCGCTGATCGCCGCCGCCCGCGCCGCCAACCGCGCGGTTGGCGTCATCGCCGTCGACCCATCCAGTCCGATCACGGGCGGCGCACTCCTCGGCGACCGCGTTCGGATGCAGTCATACGCCACGGACCGGGATGTCTTCATCCGCTCGATGGCGTCGCGCGGCCATGCCGGCGGACTGGCGTCCACGTCGACCGCAGCCGCGTCCGTCCTCGACGCGGCCGGGTTCGACCTGATCCTCATCGAGACCGTGGGGACGGGACAGTCGGAGGTCGAGGTCGCGGCGGCCGCCGACACCACCGTCGTCCTCGAGGCGCCCGAGATGGGCGACGAGGTCCAGGCGATCAAGGCGGGCCTCCTCGAGGTCGCGGACATCGTGGTCGTGAACAAGGGCGATCGACCGGGTGCGCAGCGCACCGCCTCCCAGCTTCGGGCGATGCTGGTGGCGGTCGGGCGCGCCGGTGGCGCCGGCGCGGATCCCAACCGACCGCGGCCCAAGGAACCCGAGGTCCTCGTCACGACCGCCGTCACGGGCGATGGGATTCCGGCGCTGATGACGGCACTGGATCGTCACCGCGCAACGGGTCGCCACACTGCCGACACGCCGGCGCGGCTCGTGCGCGCCGAGGCCCAGGTGTGGGCGATCCTCGCCGATCGCCTGCGCGCCCGGCTGCACGAGCCGACGCATACGGCCGCAACCACCACCACGATGCGCAAGGTCGCCGCGCACGAGCTCGATCCGTTCGCCGCCGCGGACGAGCTCCTCGGGGATCTGGCCGACCGATGACCCGCGGTAGGATTTGAGGGATGGCAATCGAGCGCGTCTTCGTCGCGGGCGCCGGCCTCATGGGCCACGGCATCGGCCAGGTGCATGCCGCGATCGGCAAGCAGGTCACGCTCTATGAGCCCGACATCGCGCGTGCGGAAGCGGGCCGCGGACGCATCGCCGCCAATCTCGAGCGGGCCGTCGCGAAGGGCCGCCTGACCGACGAGGAGCGCAACGCGACCCTCGGGCGGCTGAATGCGACGGACGACCTCGAGGCCGTTCGAGACGCCGACATCGTGATCGAGGCCGTCTACGAGGATGCCGACGTGAAGCGCCGGCTCTGGTCGATGATCGACGAGCGCGCGCCCGATGGCGCCATCCTCGCGTCGAACACCAGCTCGATCTCGATCGACGAGCTCGCCGCCGCGGTCAGCGCGCCCCGCCGCCCGAAGTTCGTCGGGATGCATTTCTTCAGCCCGGTCCCGGTCATGCCGCTCGTCGAGCTCATCCGCGGCTCCGCGACGACGGATGCCACGGAAGGTGCCATCCGCCAGCTGACCGAGGGACTCGGCAAGAAGCTCATCGTGTCGGCGGACCGGCCCGGCTTCATCGTGAATCGCATCCTCATGCCGATGCTGGCCGAGGCGATGCGCATCCTCGAGGAGGGGAGCGCGACGGCCGATGACATCGATACGGGCGCCAAGGTCGGCCTGAACCACCCGATGGGCCCGCTCGAGCTCGCGGACTTCATCGGCCTCGACGTCTGCCTCAACGTCATGAACGTGCTGAACGACGGCATCGGCGAGGAGCACTACCCCGCGCCGAAGATCCTGGTCGACCTCGTCGAGGCGGGCCACCTCGGCCAGAAGACCGGGCG
>DATFHO010000026.1:0-30825 GCA_035248345.1 Candidatus Limnocylindrales bacterium | reverse complement strand
CTGCCCCACCGGGACCAGCCACGTCGAGGCTCCGGTCACCGTCGTGGTGGGGTCCTGCGACCCGGCCTCATTGCGGTGGACGTATGGCTCATCAAGCTGCACGCCGTTCACGTACACCGCACCGTCGCGCAGCTCGATCGTGTCGCCGGCGATCCCGATGATCCGCTTGATGAGCGGCTTCCCGCCATCTGGGAATGCCGCCGGTGGCTGGAACACGATCACCTGGCCGCGCGTGTACGGGCTCCAGAGGTGCGACAGCCGGTCGACGATCACATAGTCGCCCGAGGAGAACGTGGATTCCATCGATGTCTGCTGCACCTGGAACGGCTGCGCGACGAACGCCTGGATGAGGAAGAACAGCGCAAGGGTCGCGATGAGCGTCTGCGCCAGCTCGAGCAGGCAGCCGCCGGCGCGGCGGCTGGTGCTCGATGGTGCCGGGGTCGTGGGGCTCGTCGGGGCCTCAGGGGGCGCGGATACCGGCGCGGGTGCCGACGCAGTCCCGGGTTCGGGCTCGAGCTCCTCGTTCACGCCTAGCGCTCGACCACGATCTCGCCGTCGAGCAGCACCATGCGCGGCCGAACCTCGGCGAACGCGGCGGCGCGCTCGTCCGCGTCGGCGCTCTCGCGCGGCGCGGCCGGCAGGACGATGAGGTCGGCGCGCGAGCCCGGCACGAGGCGACCACCGAGCGGATCCTTCGCCGTCTGGTGCGGCCCGACCGTCGCGGCACGGAGCGACTGCTCCAGCGTGAAGGCCTCGTCCGGGCCGAACGGAGCCGCGTCCGCGCCCCACGACGGATCGCGGCGCAGCACCGCCATCGCGATGCCCGGCCACGGATCGATCGGCTCGACCGGCGCGTCCGTCCCGAACGCCACCACGGCGCCGGCATCAAGCAGGCGTTTCCACGTGTACCCGTTCGCCTCAGCGCGCTCGCCCCAGTCGCGGCGCGCCGTCTCCGCGTCCTCGCGGATGTGCACCGGCTGGACCGACGCGGCAACACCGAGCTGGCCGAACCGGGCTCGGTCGTCCGGATGGCACAGCTGCACGTGCTCCAGCCGCGGCATCAGCGCGAGGTTCGGGGCGGTTGGGCCGAGGATGTCGAGCGCCGTCCGGACGGCGCGGTCGCCGATCGCGTGGATCTTCGTCGCGACGCCCGCGTTTGCCGCCTTCGTGACCAGGGCCTGCATCTCGTCCGGCGGGGTCGTGAAGATGCCGCGGTTGTCCGTGCCCTCGACCGGGTCCAGCAGCGCTGCGGTCCGAGACGCAAGCGTGCCGTCGGCGAAGAGCTTGAGCCAGCCCATCGTCAGCCGGCCACCCTCGCGACCGGCGGCCCCGCCCAGCAGCTGGCCGCTCCGGTAGCCCCGGGCGATCGCGTCGTCGAGGCCCTCCTGGCGCACGCCCACGTGGACGCGGAACGGCAGCTCGCCGGCATCGGCGAGGCCCTGGAACATGTCGAACGCGCGATTGGTGGGATCCGGCGCGAGGAAGCGCGGGTCATGCGCACCCACGACGCCGAGCTTCAGGAGCTCGAGCCCGAGTGCCTTCACCGCGGCCGCGACGTCGTCCTGCGCCGGCGGCGGCACCGCCCGGTCGATGAGCTCGCTCGCGTTCTCGAGCAGGACCCCTTCCGGCTGGCCGTCCGCAGTCCTGCGGATGAACCCGCCGTCCGGGTCGGGCGTCGAGCCATCGATGCCGGCAAGCGCGAGCGCGGCCCGGCTCGCCCAGACCGCGTGGTGATCGAAGGAGCGGAACACCATGAGCCGCCCCGGCGCGACGGTCTCGAGCGCCTCCGCGGTCGGCCATCCACCCCAGCGGCGGTGATCCCACGAGCCGCCGAAGATCCAGCCGGGGGCCGGGATGCGCTTCGCCGCGGCGCCGATCAACGCCAGCCCTTCCTCGCGCGTTGCCGCGTTCGCGAGGTTCACCTGCTGCATCGCGAGTGCCGCATCCATCACGTGGAGGTGCGCATCCGTGAGGCCCGGGATCGCGAGCTCCCCCGGCTCGAGCTCGATGCGAAGCGTGTGCGGGTCCGCCCTGGTCTCGAGGTCGACCGCCGAGCCGGCGAAGGCCACGCGTCCGTCCCGGATCCCGATCGCCTCCACCCAGCCGAAGCCGCCCTCGCCCGCGAACGTGGCGATCCGGCCGGTGACGAGCGTGTCCAGGGGCATGTCAGGCGCTCCTCGGTGCGGTTGGCGGCAGGGGCGCCGCATCGATGGCCGGACCCCAGCCCGGCGGATCGGCGAGCAGGTCAGCGAGCGCTTCGCGATCCAACCCGGCAGCCAGGCCGAGCGCGAGACAGATCCGCGCCTTCGGCCCGGAGAGGTGGCCCGCGAGCAGCGCGCCCACGCGCAGCCACGTCGCGCCGCCGCCCGGGAATGCGTAGGCGCCGGAGGCCGCGCCCGCGGCGCAACGCGAGGTGAACGCGACCGCGATCCCCTGCCCGACCGCCCGGCCGGCCGCCTCCATGAGGGCCGCGTTGGTGTTGCCCGCGCCCGTCGCCTCGACCACGATGCCCGGCGGCCGCAGTCGGGCAGCCGCATCCAGCAGCGCCCCGTCCATCGCGACATGGGCGCTGATCAGCGCAATGCCCTCCGCAGCCCGGGCGGTCGCGACGTGCCGGCGGGCGCCGCGAACACGGTCCACCTCCACGCCGCTTGCGCTGACCCGTCCCAGCGGCCCGGTATCGAGGCACTGGAACGTGTCCAGGGCGCTCGCGTGCGTCTTGGTCGCGCCATCCGCGGCGTTGATCGTGCCGTCGAGCACGACGCACACGCCGGACCCGCGCATCCGGGGCGACGCCGCACATCGAACGGCGTTGCGCAGGTTCTCCGGGCCGTCGTCATTCGGGTCGGACGCCGCGCGCATCGCGCCGGTGACGATGACCGGCTTCAGCGAGTCGAGCACGAGGTCCCAGAGGAACGCCGTCTCCTCGATCACGTCCGTGCCCTGGACCACCACAACGCCGTCGACCCGAGGGTCCTCGAGGCAGTTGCGCACCGCCTCAGCGATCTCGAAGAGCTGCTCGAACGTGAAGTGGCTCGCGGGCGTGCGCCCGAGATCGACGATCTCCAGCTCGGCGATCGAATCGATGCCCGGCGCCCGGGCGAGGATCGCGGCACCGTCCAGCGTCGGGACCTTCCCGCCCGCATCGGCATTCGCGACCATGCTGATCGTCCCGCCCGTGAACACCATCGCGACCCGGCTCAGAGGCCACCGCCTTCAGGACCGTGCTCGTGCGCCTCGCGGCGGCGGTGGACCTCGCGATGCGTGTGGCCGTGCGGATCGCGCCAGCCCGGCGGGAGGTTCGCGCGCGTCGGATCGAACTGGGAACCCGGCGTGATCTCGGGGATGAGGTCGGGGCCTTCGTCGTCGCGGATCGGGCCACGGACGAGGATCGAGAAGAGCCCGGCGACGAGCACCACGCCGGCGATGGTGAGGATGACCGCCGTCGTGCCCACGAGGTCGGCGATCGGCCCGACGACGATGATCGGCAGGATGCTTGCGACGGAGATGAGCATGTTCAGGACGCCGAAGACGCGGCCGCGGCCTTCGGCCGGGATGTCCTCCTGCAGCTGGACCTGCGCCGAGATCGCGACGATGCCGTAGCAGACGCCGGCAAGGAACGCGATCGCGATCACGACCGAGACCAGCGACGTCAGCGAGCTCACATCCACGATCGGCAGGTGCTCCCCCACCCCGGTGAGGACGCGCGACAAGGGGCCCGCGACCGTCAAGATCAGCAACAGGATGCCAAGCAGCACCAGCCCGAGCTCGATGGCCCGCCGGCGCGCGACGTACTTGCCATAGTTGTTCAGCAGGAGCACGCCCATGACGATCCCGATGCCCAGCGGCAGGACCACCACGATGAGGTCCTTGGGGCTGAGGCCGAGCGTGTCGCGCGCGAACGAAGGTCCGAGGACCGCGACGACACCGATCAGCGAGGCGGAGATCCCGAGGTACCCGAGCGACCACGCGATCGTGCGGTTATCCCGGATGATCGCGAGCCCTTCGCGCAGCTGGCCGAGCACGCCCCCGACCGACTGGCCCGTCTCGCTGACGACGCCCGTCACGGCGCCGGTGACCGCCGAGATCGCGCCCTTGCCGGCACGCGGCACCGGTGGGTCCTTCGGCAGCGTCAGGCAGAACACAGCCGCAAGCCCGAAGAGCACGGCGACGAAGATGATCAGCGGCTCCGGGCTGCCGGCGATCGTCACGACCAGCGGCCCCAGCAGTGCGTAGCCGAGCGCGAAGGCGCCGTTCAGCGTGAGCGTGAAGATGCCGTTCGCGGCGACGAGCTGGTCGCGCGGCACGAGCACCGGGATCATCGCGGCCTCGGCAGGCGCGAAGAACACCGTCAGGATCGAGAACACGGTGTTCAGCAGCAGCACCAGGCCCACGTCGCGGCCCACCGCGAAGATCCCGACGAGGACCGCAGCGCGCAGGATGTTCGTGACCACCAGCACGACGCGCCGGTCGATCCGGTCGACATACACGCCCGCGACCGCGGAAAACAGCACGGACGGCACGAGGAACGTCAGGAACAGCCCCGAGACTGCCGAGGAGAGGTCCGTCGCCTCGAGCACGACGACGGTCAGGCCGTACAGGACCATGTTGACGCCGATCTGGGTCGCAACCTGCGAGAGCCAGAGGAGCAGGAACGGCCGGTTCCGCAGCACCGCAACGGCAGAGCCCTGGCCCTGCGCCTGCCCGTTGCCCTCGGCATGGGGCGTCTGGTCGCTCACGCCTCCGTGGCCGGGCGGGGCGCCACGGCGGCACTCAGCTGCGCGTCGCCACGCGACACGAAGCCCGCGAGACGCGATTCGAGGGTTCGCCGCTCCAGCATCACGTGCCGGCCGCAGCCCTGGCAGCGCAACCCGATGTCGGCGCCGAGGCGGTCGACGAGCCACTCGGTAGAGCCGCATGGGTGGGTTCGCCGGAGCCTGACGACATCGCCGAGGAGCAGCTCGAGCGCGGGGCGGGCTGGCATCGGCGGCACTCTATCAAAGCTTCGGTGTCGCATCGGTGAGCGTGAGATCCCGTTCCGTTGCAGCGAGCGTCATGGAATCGAGCGGCGTAACCGTGATCTGGGCAAGGTCGTACGTGGCCGTCACCTGCGCGATCACGCCGCCGGTGCGCGTCAGGGTGCCCGTCAGGATCTGCGGGCTCCCGATCGCCCGGATCTCGAACGCGTCCCCGATCGCGTGGTTCTCGACCGACAGCGCCTCCGGTGCGCCCGCGACCACCGTGCCCGTCACCACGCGCACCCCGTCCACCGCGATCGCCTCGGCTCCGGCGTTCCGGAGCTCGTTGAGGAGGTCCTCGACGCCGTCGCCGCCGATAGGGCCGGTGATCAGGATCGAGATCCCCTGGCCGGTGACCGGCGTGACGCCCGCCCAGCCACGGATCTCGGACAGGTCCGTACCGAGGTCGCCGACCGTCGTCTGGCCGCGGTCATGCGCGTCCTTGAGCTTCTGCTCCTGGCGCGCGAGGTCGCTCACCTCATCGCGCAGCTTGTCGTTGCCGGCGTTGAGGTTCGCGATCAGCTGCGTGAGCTCGGTCGCGGACAATCCGGACAGGCCAGGGACGCCGGCCTGGCCGCGCAGCTGCCCGATCGCCAGAACGCCGAGGATCGCTGCGACCACGGCGACCGACAGCCGGCTGCCGGCCCGCCGCTTCGCCCCGGGCGCAGTCGAGGCGATTGGGGCCGCCGGCGCCGGATCGGCCGTCGGGGCAGCCGGATCGGCCATCCGCGCCGGTTCGGTCGTCGGCGCTGTCGGGCGCGTGGGATCCGTCACGGGTTCACGCTCTCGACCGGCCGAGCGTTCCGAAGGTTGACGGTGCCCGCGAACGCGGGGATGTCGACGGAATCGAGCTGGGCCACGGACAGTCGCAGCCCGGCGGGCTCGACGCGCCCCTGCACGAATTGCACGAACCCAACCGAGGCCTTCAGCCGGTCGTACAGGTCCGCCGGCCCGATGGCCGTGACCTGATACGGCGGCGAGACGTACGCGGAGTTCACGAGGATCGAGCCGCCGATGTCGAGCACGGCGGTCGACGCGACGACCCGTTCGCCGTTGACGGCGATCGCCTGGGCGCCCGCCAGCCAGAGCTCTTCGACGAGCGTGCGGACGTCGCGCGCCGACACGAGCGCGTCCACGCCGGCGCCACTCTGCGTCCCATCCTCGAGCCGGAACGCGATCCCCTTGCCGGTGACCGCGACCAGGCCCGCGCTCAGCCGTGCGGCCTCGAGCTCGGCGTACAGCCGTCGCAGCGACTCGGCAGCGCCCGGATCCTGGGCCTCGAGGTCCCCGATGCGCCCGCGGGCCGCCACGATCTGTGCCTTCAGCGACTCCTGCTGGGACTGCAGGTTCAGCGCCGTCTCGATGAGCGGTGAGCGCTCCTCGGTCGAGTACCGGATGCGTGGTCCCTCCCCCGCGATCTGCGCGGCGACGAGGAATCCGAGCACGAGGAGCGCGATCGCCAGCGTCACCTGGACACTCGGCAGGGCGCGCAGCCGCGCGACGACGACGCTCATCCCGAGATCGAGCGGCCCCGGCTCAGCGCCCGGACCGCGAGCAGGATCCCGGCCACGATCACGAACGCGAACACGACGAGGCCGATCCACAGCACCGGGCCGGAGACGTCGCCCGTGTCCGATGGGGATCCCGGCGAGCCGGGGCGCGTCGTGGTGATCGGCCCGCGAGATGGCGCTGGGCCGCCGGCCCAGTCGGGCGGCACCGGGCCGCCGGGGGCGTCCTTCGGCCCGTACGGGATCGGCGCGCCCGCCCCGATGTCCTTGAGCCAGCCGGCTTCGAACCCCGCCGTGTCGACGCCGAGCGCCGCGGAGAACGCCTGGTCGTCGCTCACGCCTTCCGAGTAGGAACGGATCAGCTTCACGAGCGCGTCCTGGCCGTACGTCCTGACGAGGTAGTCGATCGCCGAGACCGCCTCGTCGTAGGCGAGGCTGAACAGGTCGGGCGGCGACGGGAACTGGCCGACGATCGCGCTCAGGGGCATCAGGTCGCCACTGTCGACGGCGTCGCGCACGTTCGCTCGCGCCGAAGCGTCGTAGCCGGCCGCGAGGTAGTCGGCGAGCCCTTCATTCAGCCAGTGGAGCGGCTCGTGGTACGGGTTCTCCGTCGCGGTCGCGAACACGATGTGCGTGAGCTCGTGGGGCACGACGATCCCGACCCAGGGGTCGGCGACGGACGACGGCCCGATGTTCGCGAAGAGCGTGCGAATCGGCGCGAGCGCCAGGCCGCCGACGTTCTCCTGCAGGCCCGCGCCGATCACGTCATAGAACGCGTCGCGGTCGGCGTAGATGTAGAAGTCGATCGGCTCCGTCTCGGTTACGCCGAGCAGCTGCTGCGCGCGCTCGACGGCACCCTCGCCGATGTCCAGCGCGCGTTGCCCGAAGGCCTGATCGCCCTTGTACCAGTGGACGCGCACGATCGAGCCCGTCAGGGTCTTCCAGTCGAAGCGGTCGTCCTCGTAGAACACCGAGGCCATCGGCCCGTCGATCACGCGGCCATCCGCAAGCGTCACCCGGAAGCCCACGAAGAGCTTCGTGTTCGGGTAGGTGGATCCGAGCGGCGTCTCGTACTCGTAGCGGAGGTCCACGCTGCCGGTGCCGGTGTTGACGCCGGGCTGCACCGGCGCGAGGAACGTCCGGCCTTCGGTGCCTTCGCGGACCACCGCCTCGATGCGCATCACCCCATCCGGGAGCACGGCGGCTTCGGTGAACGTGACCCACTTTCCGAACCTGGCGTCAATGGTGATGGGCTTGAACACCGGGTCGGCCGCGGCTGCCGAGGGCGCCGCGAGGAGCGCGAGCACGATCGCGACGCCGAGCATCGCGCCGATTCGCCGGACGAAGGCTCTGCGCCGGCTCACTGCGCCCACGCCATGCCCGCCATGCGCAGGATGCCAAGGCCGTTGCTGCCGGCGCCGAGAAGCCCGTCGCGCGACAGCGCATAGTCCGTCCCGAGGTACAGCGGCACGACCGGCACGTCGCGCTGGACCTCGCCCAGGGCTCGCTCGAAGGCTGCCTGCGCGGCCGCCGGGTCGCGCGTGGCGAGCGCGTCGGCGACGTCCTGGTCGAACGCGGGCGATGACCAGCGCCCGTAGTTGTCGTTCGCGTCGCTGCCGAGGATGACGCCGAGGAAGTCATTGGGGCCGAGGTAGTCGGCGATCCAACCGGTGGCCCACATCTGTGGCGGATCCGCGTTGAGCCGCTGCTGCGCGTCGTCGAGCTGGTCGATCTCGATCTTCACGCCGAGCTCCCGCTCCAGGTCCGCCTGGATGCCCGAGGCGATGCCGAGCCCGCCCGCGGCGAACTGGATCGTGGGCAGGCCGGCACCGTTCGGATAGCCAGCTGCCGCGAGGAGCTGCCGCGCCTTGTCCGGATCGTGGACGGGCAGCCAGTTCGCCGTGCCCGCACCGGGGATGCCGGGCGGCACCATGCTGATCGCCGGGATCGTGCCGGTCGTCCCACCGAGCCGCACGACGCGATCCCAGTCCACGGCGGCGCCGAACGCCTGGCGGACGCGCACGTCGTTGAAGGGCGCGCGGCTCGTGTCGAAGCCCATGTACGTCAGCGCCAGCGACTCGGTCTGGCGGAGCTGCGGCCCGAGGTCCTTGTCGTACGGGATCCACGGCGCGTCGAGCGTGGACACCTCGGTCCAGTCGAGATCGCCGTCGGCGAAGGCGGCAATCGGGTTGCGGCCGTCGATGTCGGTCACGAGGCGCACGGTCGAGATCGCCGGCGAGCCGGCCCAGTAGCGCTCGTTGCGCGTGAGCACGATCTCCTTGTCCGAGATGCTGTCGACGGCGTACCCACCGCTGACGGCTCCGCCCTTGCCGAACACCTTCTGGCCGTCGCGCCACGCCGCCGGCGGCACGATCCCGAACAGCGGCGACGAGACGATCGCCGGGAAGTCCGATCCCGGTCCCTCGAGCTGGACCTCGACGTCCTTGCCCGACGCCTTGAGGCCGACCAGGGCCGGATCGGTCGCCCGGCCGGTGATGTGATCGCGGGCGCCCTTCACGTCGAGCATGAGCGCCGCGAGCGGCGCCGGCGCGTTGGGGTCGATGATCCGGAGCCAGCTGCCCACGACGTCCTGCGCGGTGAGCGGCGAGCCGTCCGAGAACTCGAGATCCGGCCGGAGGTGGAAGACGACGCTCTGCCCGTCCGCGGCGATGTCCCAGCTCTGCGCGAGTGCCGGCTGCAGCTTCAGCGATGCGTCGTAGGTCGTCAGCGTCTCGTAGAGCTGTGCCGTGACGGCCGCTGCGGTCACGTCCCCCGCGGCAGCGGGATCGAACGTGCTGGGCGCACCGGCGAGGATGCGGACCTCGTTGCGGTCCAGCGCGGCCACGGGGGCCGGCGCGTGCGCCGCGCCCAGGCCGCCAAGGAGCAGGAACGCCCCGACGAGGCCGGCAAGGACTCGGCCGCGGGGTCGGTGAGGCATCACCGGGAGAATACGGGAAGGCCCCGCGTCGCATCGCCGGGGGAACGATGCGGAGCCGCGGAGCCCCGAGTCTGATAACGCGAAACGCGGGCCGTCGTTAGGCTCCGGGCGATGAATCTCCGCCTCCGCGACACGTTGACCAGGAGCGTCGTCCCGGTCGGCGCGTCGGACGGGCAGCGGGTCCGCATGTATTCCTGCGGGCCGACCGTATACCGCTTCGCGCACGTGGGGAACCTGCGGACGTTCCTCCTCGCCGACCTGATCCGCCGCGCCCTGCTGTACCACGGGCTCGAGGTCCTCCACGTCCAGAACATCACCGACGTCGGGCACATGCGCGAAGACGCCGCGGGCCGCGAGGTGGATCCCATGCTCGTCGCCGCCGGGCTGGAGGGCCGCACGTCACGCGAGATCGCGGACGGGTACGAGGCGGCCTTCCACGCTGACGCCGCGCTCCTGAACCTCCTCCCGGCCCACGCGTTCCCGCGCGCGACGGACTACGTCGAGGACATGGTGGCGCTCGCGCAGCGGCTCGTGGCCCTGGACCACGCCTACGTGACGGACGCCGGCAACGTCTACTACGCGGTCTCCACCTTCCCGTCCTACGGCGCGCTGTCCGGCAACACGCTCGATGCGCTCCGCGCGGGCCACCGCAGCGAGGGCGCCGTGGAATCCGACAAGCGTGACCCAGCCGATTTCGCCCTGTGGAAGGCCGCCGAGCCGGGTCGCGAGCTGCGCTGGGCGAGCCCGTGGAGCGATGGCTTCCCGGGCTGGCACCTCGAGTGCTCGGCGATGGCGATGCGCCTGCTCGGCCCCACGTTCGATATCCACACCGGCGGCGAGGACAACGTCTTCCCGCATCACGAGGACGAGATCGCGCAATCGGCGCCGATCGTCGGGGGCGTGCCGGCGCGCGCCTGGGTGCACGGCGCGCACCTGCTGATGTCCGGCCGGAAGATGGCGAAGTCCGCGGGCAACTTCAAGCGCATCACCGAGCTGGTCGAGGAGGGCACCGATCCCCTCGCCTTCCGCTACCTGTGCCTTACCGCCCGCTACGCCCGGAAGCTGAACCTGTCGCCGGAATCCCTGGCGGGGGCGGCGGCGGGCCTCGCGTCCCTGCGCGAGGGTGTCGCGAGCCTCGGTGCCGCACCCGCGGAGGGCCCGTGGCGCGAGCCTGCGCGGCTCCACGCTGGCGCATCGCCAGCCCGGCCGGTCGGGGTCGCGAGCGGCGTCGCCGGCCATGGTGGCGACGCTCCCTTCCACGGCACGGACCGAGCCGGATCGCCGGCCGCGCCGCTGTCCGAAGTCGGCCGAGCGCTGCACGAGCGGTTCGCGGCGGCAATCGATGACGACCTCGACACGCCGCGCGCGCTGCGCATCGTGCGCGAGATCGTCCGGGCTCCCCTGCCTGCGGACGAACGGCGGTGGCTGGTGCTCGACGCGGACCTCGTGCTGGGACTCGATCTCGATCGGTCCGTCCCCACGGTGACTCCCGCAGCGGACGCGGCCTACCCGCTGCCACCGAAGGCGTACCAGCTGCTCAAGGAGCGCGCCTTCGCCCGCGAGAACCGCGACTACGCGCGGGCGGACCGGTTGCGCGACGCGCTTCGAGCCCTCGGCGTGGAGGTCGTCGACGCCGCCGACGGGACCAGCGAGGCGCGCCTGGTCGGCTAGTCGACCGCGAGGTCGACGCGGGTTCGGAAACGGTCCAGCACCCGATAGAAGTTGCGCTTCGACAGCCGATCACGCTCCGCGGCGGGCGTGGTTGCCCAGGCGCGGGGCTCGCCGCGTGCGACGGGAACGCCGGGCACCGCGACAGCACGGCGCGGGGGTGCGCCCTCTCCCGCGTCGCGGAGCACCAGGCTCCACCAGATGTCGAGGTTCCGGTAGTAGCGGAAGCCTTCGTCGAGCGGGCCGTGCGCGACCGCTTCCGCGCGGCGGAATGCCATCAGGTACCCCTGCACCGCCGCGACCGTCCGAGACCCGCCGCCCTCGGCAATCGCCTCGTCGAACGTTCGGAGATCGCGGCTCGTCAGCCCGAACGGCCCCGCGATCGCGACGTCCGGCTCGTCGAGGGCACGAACGAGCGGCGTCACGATGTCGCCGGTTGCGGTGATCGACGGATCGATGGCGATGACGATCCCGGCCGGCGCCGCACGGATCCCGGCGTTGAGCGCTGCCGCCTGTCCGAGCACGGCGCTGGTCCGGACGAGCTGCGCCGGGATCGGGCCTGCGCGCGCCGCAAGCGCGTCGCCGCGGAGCCCGTCGAGCGCGCGGTCCGGCAGGCCATCGGCGACGACGACGACATCGGTGCCGTCGGGTGCGAAGCGCACGAGCGCGTCGAGGCAGCGCTGCGTCTCCGGGGGATCGCTCGATGCGACCAGCACCACGGACGCGAGACCGGTCGCAGGTTCGTCCAGGCGGCTCGGCACCGCGTCGCTGCGCCCATACCGAATCTCGCCCCCGACCTCGACATCCGGCGGCGATGCCGGCTCCAGCCGGAAGTGCATGCCGACATCGATCACCTTCCAGCCTGCGGCCTCGATCTGGCCGCGCAGGCGGTCGGCGGTCGTCCAGTCGCGCGCGGCGCGTGCTTCGGCCCGCTGCTGCGCAGCGGTCTCGACGAGCACCGGCGGTCGATCGCTCACGTGCGCGTCATCAGCACGAAGAACACCATCACGTAGCCGACGATCGCGGCGGCACCGAGGCGGGGGCCCCAGATCGCTCCAGTCGAACGGTCACCGGCGGCCCGGGCACGCCGGCCGAGCAGCAGGGCGGCGCCTGCCGCGATGATCGCGCCGAGCTCCAGGATCGGGATCAACCCGTCCGTCCCGGCCGGCCTCGACGAGGGCCGGAAGGTCCACTGGTAGCTGATCGGGAGGGCGAAGAACGCCATCACGCCGAGCGCGAACGCGAGCCGGGCCTCGAGGCCCGCCGGCTCGCTCGCCGGCGTCTCCACGGCATCGGTCGGTTGCGCCGCTGTCCCCGGCCGCTGCACGCCGACGCCGACCGCGCGCTGCTTCGAGCGCGACGTTCGACCTGGAGATCGCGACGAGCGCCGGGCCATCGACGGCCGCTCAGGCGAGGAACAGGAGGACGACCGCCGTCAGCCCCGGGATGATCTGGATCGCCGCTGCCTGGGCGAACCGTCGATCCGTCGAGATCAGGACGGCGCCGGCTGCCGCCATCGAGGCGCACGCGAACATCGCGATCGCTCGGCCGCCAGCAAACAGCGACGAATCGGCACCGTTGGGGCCGCCGCTCCGCACCATCAGCGCGATGCCCAGCGCAGCTCCCACGGCGAGGAAGAGGTTATAGAAGCCCTGGTTGAAGGCGAATCCGTGCACGGCCCGCGCCTCGTCATCGGAGCGCAGCCCGAATCGCCGGTACACGCTCGGCCGGCCGAACCAGACGGACTCGAGCAGGAAGATCCAGACGTGCAGCCCCGCACCGATCGCGGCGGCAATTCCTCCGGCAAGCAGCATTCGCGCATTGTGCCGCCCCGCGCCCATCCTGCGGGCGTCGGCGCTACGGCTTCGCCAGCCCGTCTCCCTGCCGATCGCGGACTGCGCGCTCTGCCTCGTGATAGCGCTCGCGCGCAGCCGATTCGGCATCCCGGCTTTCGGTGGCCGTCGTCTCGGCCTCCGCGAGGTAGCCGCCTCGGTTCTCCTTCGCGTACGCAAGAGCGCGATCGGCCGCTTCTCGGGCGATCTTCGCGGTTCGCTCGGCGTGCTTCGCCGCCCGCTCGGCGATCTTCGCGATCTCCTGCGCGGCCGCGGAATCCTTGTCGGATCGCTCGACCGACACGCGAGCCAGCTTCGCAAGGCGCTCGGCGAGCTCCGCGGCGCGCGTGGCGTCACGCCATTGCTCGAGCAGCTCGGTTGTCGTCAGCGGTTCGTCGTCCAGCACCGGAGAAGCGTGCCGAACGCGAGGTTCGAACGCCCGCGCGGAGGTTGGGTCGGCATTGCAACCGCATTGCGATTGCAATGTCCCGCGGGCTCGCGCCGTTCGCCCGGCGCTATCGTCTCCGCATGCTCGACGATCGCGACTTGACGCCGGACGCGGCACGCAACCGTGCTGCCTGGGATGCCTTCAGCGACGAGTACCAGGCACGGCACGCCAAGACGCTGGACGCCGGCGATGGCCTCGCGTGGGGCGCGGCGCACATCCCCGAGTCGACGCTGCAGATCCTCGGTGACGTTGCCGACAAGGACATTCTCGAGTTCGGCTGCGGTGCGGCGCAGTGGTCCATCGGGCTCGCGCGAGCCGGTGCTCGCCCGGTCGGGCTGGACGTGTCCGGGCGGCAGCTCGCCCACGCGCGCCGCCTGATGGCCGAGGCGGGCGTCGCGTTCCCGCTGGTGCACGCGGCAGCCGACTCGGTACCCCTCGCCGACGCGACCTTCGACATCGTCTTCTGCGACCACGGCGCGATGACGTTCGCCGATCCGTACCTGACGGTGCCGGAGGTCGCGCGCCTGCTGCGACCGGGCGGGCTCTTCGCGTTCAGCCATCACTCGCCGATCGAGACGATCTGCTGGGCGCTCGGCGCGCCGAAGGTCGGCGACCGACTGGCGCTCGACTACTTCGGACTCCACCGGATCGATGACGGCGACGACGTGTTCTTCCAGCTTCCGTACGGGGAATGGATCCGCCTGTTTAGCGCCAACGGGTTCACCGTCGAAGACCTCATCGAGCCGCGACCGGGCCCGAACGCCGCATCCACGTTCCGCGATCCGGAAGAGCTCGCCTGGGCCAGGCGCTGGCCGGCAGAAAGCATCTGGCGCCTGCGCCGTGGCTAGCATCGCTGCATGAACCCAACGAACCCGCGGATCTATCGGATGACCTTCGAATCCGTGTACCCGCTGTATCTCGCAAAGATCGAGAAGAAGGGTCGAACGAAGGACGAGCTCGACGCGGTGGTCCAGTGGTTGACCGGCTACGACGCCGCGCAGGTCGACGGGCATCGCAAGGCCGCCACGACGTTCGCGGACTTCTTTGCCGGCGCGAATCTCAACGAGTGCGCCGAGCGGATCACCGGCGTCGTCTGTGGTGTTCGCGTCGAGGAGATCGATGATCCGCTCATGCAGCAGATCCGCTACCTCGACAAGCTCGTTGACGAGTTCGCAAAGGGCCGACCGCTCGAGAAGGTGCTTCGAACTTGACGTTTGGGCCCGACGCCGAGAGCAGGTGTTGGCGCCCCCGGACGGACTCGAACCGCCGACGCCAGCCTTAGGACGGCTGCGCTCTGTCCACTGAGCTACGGGGGCGCGCGGGCGGAAGCGTACCCGAAGGCGTTCGTGCTCCCGGCATCGAGCTGGCTACGCGCTGGCGCTGAGCTCCCGCGGCCGGTTCTGTTGGCGCTCGTCCAAGAGCGCCCGATAGGCAGCCTCGTACTCATCGGCCATCCGCCCGGGCGAGAACCGTTCGACCACTCGCCGACGCACCTTCGCCCGGTCGAGATCGCGAACGAACCGGATCGCGAGTCCCGCCTCGAGCTCGTCGTCGACGAGGAACCCGGTCTCGCCGTGCTGGATGGTCTCCGTCAGGGCACCCGCACGGCGCGCCACCACAGGGGTGCCGGTGGCCATCGACTCGATGGCGACGAGCCCGAACGGCTCCGGCCAGGCTCCGAGCATGAGGGTAGCGGCAGCGCCCGCGTACAAGGCGTCACGCTCTGGCTGCCCGAGCTCCCCAAGGAACTCCACGACACCCTCGCGGATCGCCGGCTCGACGACCTCGGCGAAATGCACCTTCTCGTGCTCGTCGTAGACCTTGGCCGCCATCCGGAGCGGCATGCCCGCAGCCTTCGCGACGGCAATGCAGTCGGCGATGCCCTTCTCAGGCGTCACGCGTCCCACGAACGCGAGGTAGTCCCCGGGCACCGGAGAGAAGGGCATTCGCTTGAGCGGCAGGCCGTGATGGATCGTCGCGACCCAGTTGGCATCGGCCGACCAGCGGCGCTGGCTGTCGCTGATCGCCACGAGCGGAATGTCGCGGAACTCTTCGAGGAGCTCCGGGATGCCGGCGACGTCGAGGCGGCCGTGGAGCGTGGTCAGCACCGGCACGGGCGCGTGCCGGGCGAACAGGAACCCGAGCGTCTCGACGTGCGAGTGGACGATGTCGAACCGGTCGATCTCCGCCCACACCTTTGCCAGCGTCACGTTGATGTAGGACGAGACATCGTCCTGGTAGCCGGTCGACCAGAGGCTCTGCTCGGGGCTGGCGACCAGGCGGCCGCGGAACCGCGAGTCGCCCGGTGCGAACAGGGTCACATCGTGGCCGCGCTCGACGAGCTCGTCACCGAGCGCCGCGACGACGCGCTCGGTTCCCGCGTAGGTCGGCGGCGGGACGGGCAGCATCGGTGGCGCGACGAGCGCGATTCGAAGTCGATCCATGGTCCTCCTCTGCCCGCAGCGCGGGGGCTCCCGCAGGCGCGCCGGCCCGAGCACCGAAGTCTCCCCCGCAGCCGGTCGCTGCCGAATCACCACGAGGAAGCTCCGGATTGCGAACGACCGACAGCCGGTCCTCGGCGCATCCCGCGGTACGATGCCGAGCGTGACTCCCCTCCCCGAGCTGATCCTGTACACGCGCGCCGGTTGCGGCCTGTGCGCTGAGGCGCGCGAGGCGATCCAGTTGGTGTCCGAGGACCGGGCAGCGCGGAACCTCGCCGTTCCATCCGTCGTCGAGGTCGACATCGAGACCGACCCGGACCTCCAGCGCCGCCTGTTCGACCGGATTCCGGTTGTCGAGCTCGGCGACCGACGGGTCGAGCTCGTCATCACCGTCGGCAAGCTCCGGCGCCTGTTGAACGAGGCACTCGGCGACGCACCGGCCGAGCCCGCCGTCTCGTGAACCTCAGCATCGCCGTCGCACTCGGCGCGGGGCTCCTCAGCTTCCTCTCGCCGTGCGTCCTGCCGCTCGTGCCTGCGTACGTCGGGCAGCTGTCCGCGGTCGCGGTCGTGGGCCGCGCCGAGGGCGCCCCGTCACGCTGGCTCGCGATCCGGCACGCGATCGCGTACGTGATCGGGTTCGGCGCCGTGTTCACGATCCTCGGGATCACCGCGACGTACGCCGCCGGGCCGCTGTTCGATTACCTGCCGATCCTGCGCCAGGTCGGCGGGATCCTCCTGATCGTGCTCGGGCTGAACCTCGCTGGCTTCCTCCGGATCCCGGTCCTCGATCGGACGTGGCGGCCGCTCGAAGCGGGAGCGGCGGCGTCGGTGGCGACCGCGACGGGAACCATGTCGCTCGGCGGGAGCGGCGGAAGCGGCGGCCGGCCGGGGCTCGGTGATCGCCTCGGCGGTCGGATCGTCGGCGCGCGCGGCGGCTGGCTCGCGTCGTTCGGGCTCGGCGCGATCTTCGCTGTCGGCTGGACGCCCTGCGTCGGGGTGATCCTTGGCGGCATCCTGACCCTCGCCGCGGACAGCGGCCAGGCGGTGCAGGGCGCGATCCTTCTCGTCGCCTACACGCTGGGCCTTGGGATCCCGTTCCTGCTCATCGCCGCCGCGTACGACCGGGCGCCGCGGCTCCTCGCTCCCCTGCTCCGCCACGGCCGCGGGGTCTCGATCATCGGCGGCCTGCTCGTCGTCGCGATCGGCCTGGCAATGCTGTTCGACCTGCTGCGGCTTCTGCCGCAGTACGTGCCGTTCTTCAGCCAGATCTGATGACGGAGCCGCCCGCGACCGCAGCGCCGGCGACGACGCCCCGACCCGTTCGCCGGCGCGGCGTTGGTCCATTCAGCCTTCGCCAGGTCACGATCGCCATCGTTGCGATGATGATCGCCGCCATCCTCGGCGCCCTCGCGACGCAGCCGCTCGGCACGATCAAGACCAGCCTGCCGGTGCCGGATCCGTCCGCGTTCATCATCGGTTCGGCGGAGCCCGGGCTCAACATCGGCGATCTCGCGCCGGAGCTCAGCTTCACGGACGACACCGGGGCAACGGTCCAGCTGACCGACATCAACGGCACACCGATCCGGCTCGCCGACCTGCGCGGCAAGGTGGTCTGGATCAACTTCTGGGCGAGCTGGTGCCCGCCGTGCCAGTACGAGACACCCACGCTCCGCGCGATGGACGAGAAGTACCGCAGCCGCGGTCTCGTGATCGTCGGCATCAACGTCCAGCAGACGGTCGACGTCGGCAAGGAGTACGCGGCGAAGTACAGCCTGCACTACACGATCGGCGCCGACGTGACCGGCAAGGTCTTCCACGCCTACCGGGTCTTCGCGCTGCCGACCCAGTTCTTCATCGACACGAACGGGCAGCTCCGCGCGATCGTGAACGGGCCGCTCGATGACAAGCGCGCGACCGACTATCTCGAGGCGCTGCTCCCGTCGGCCGCATCGGGCGGCCCGGCCGCATCAGGCGCCGCGAGCCCGCCGCCTTCGAGCTCGGGTCCCTCCACCCCGCCGAGCTCCTAGCCGGCGATCTCGGAGAGGACGGTGTCGACCGTCTCGACGAGGCGCTCCGCATCCGCCGCGGAGAACACCATCGGCGGCTTGATCTTGATCACGTTGTGGTCCGGGCCGTCCGTGCTCAGCAGGACGCCGCGCTCGGCCGCGCGGTTGACGAGCTCCGACGCGAGCGAGGCGTCAGGTGTGCGCTCCCCGCGATCCGCGACCAGCTCGAACCCGACGAAAAGGCCGGCGCCGCGGACGTCGCCGATCGGGTCGTGGCTCGCCTGGAGCTCGCGGAGTCCCGCCAGCAGCAGCGAGCCGGTCACGCGAGCATGCTCCTGGAGGCCTTCGTCCTCGATGACGTCAAGGACCGCGAGGCCGATCGCCGCGGACACGGGATTGCCGCCGAAGGTGTTGAAGTACTCCATCCCGTTGTTGAAGGCGTCGGCGATCGCCCGCGTGGTCACGACCGCACCGAGCGGATGGCCGTTCCCGATCGGCTTCCCCATCGTGACGATGTCGGGTGTGGCGTCCTGGGCGTCGAACGCCCACATGGCGTCGCCCACCCGGCCGAACCCGACCTGGACCTCGTCGGAGATGGGCACCGCGCCAACGCCGCGGCCTGCATCGAAGACGCCCGCGAGCCAGCCGGGCGGCGGCACGACCTGGCCGGCCACGCTCGGGATGGCCTCCGCGATCAGCGCGCCGGCGGCGTGTCCGGCCGCGGCTTCCCGCTCCAGCACCGCCCGCGCGCTGGCGACATAGGCGTCGCCAACCTCGGGGCCGGCGCCACGGTGCGCGCCGCGGTACGGATCCGGGAGCGGCACGACCTGGACGTCGTCGCGCTTGCCGGCGCCACCGGGCCCGTTGAACTTGTAGGGGCTGATCTCGACGAGCCGCTGCGTGTTGCCGTGATACGCGACGTCGACGCACGCCACGTCGGGCCGACCCGTGGCAGCACGCGCCAGCCGGAGCGCGAGCTCGTTCGCCTCGGAGCCGGAGTTGGTGAAGAACGCGACCTCGAGGTGCTCCGGCAGGAGCGCGGTGAGCCGTTCCGCGTAGCGGATCACGTTGTCATGGAGGTACCGCGTGTTCGTGTTCAGGAGGCGCAGCTGCGCCGCGCCCGCCTCGACGACGCGTGGATGCGCGTGCCCGACGTGGGCGACATTGTTGACGCAGTCGAGGTAGGCACGGCCTTCAGGATCGAAGAGGTACGCGCCTTCGCCGCGAACGATGTGCAGCGGTGTCCGGTAGCTGAGCGAGAGCGACGGCCCGAGGCGCTCGCGGCGGCGCGCCAGGAGTCCGTCCGCAGCCTCCACGACCTTCACGCCGACGCTGCCTGCCGGCGTTCCAGCTCGGCGAGCAGGTTCCACGCAGGGCGCTCCGAGATCGTGAGATAGGGGTCGTCCGGCGCCAGCCGGGACTGGTGCGCGCTCAGGGCCACGCTCGTGCACAGCCGGAGGGCCACGAGATCGACCAGGGACGCGAATTCCTCCGTCGTCAGCGGAAGCTCGCGCTCGAACCCGCGCCGAACGGCATCGATCACGCCGAGCGGCTCCGGCGCATCGAGCGCCGCATACGCGGCTGCGACCGCCAGCTCGTTGACGACGATCGAGTGGACGGCGTCGCCGAGGTCGAGCAGCCCGCTGATCGATCGCCCGTCGTCCGACACGAGGACATTGTTGTCGTTCGCGTCGTTGTGGATGACCCCGTGACGGAGTGCCGGCATCACCGTCACCAGGTACGCGAGCCGCTCCTGCCATCGGGCGAGGAGGGCGGCCCGATCCGGGTCGGTGACTGCCGCGGCATGGCCGCGCACCACGTCGAGGCCCTGGCTCGCTTCCCACTGGAAGGTCCGATGCGCCGCGGGGTGGTCGAAGCCGCCGAGCGCCCGCGCAGTCCGGCCCATCGTCGTCCCGAGGTCCTCGAGCAAGGTTGCGGAGCGTGCGGCCGGCGCGACGGCCGACAAGGGCCTGCCGGGTAGCCACGTGAGCACCCGCACGAGCAGCGCGACTCCTCCTGAAACCGGCGCCCAGCGGAGGACCGTCTCGCCGGTCGTCGAGGCCACGGGCTGCTGACACGGCACGCCCGCGCCGGCGAGCAAGGCCAGCGCGGCGTGCTGCATCTGGAGGAACGGCGGATCCTCGCTGAGGTTCGACACCTTGATGACGAACCGATCGACGCCCTCGACCCGGACGGCGAAGTTCAGGTCACGCTCGCTCGGCAGCGGCCGGAGCTCGCCCACGATTCGCCACGAGCTCGCGAGCAGTCCCGCGACCGCCTCGGCGTCGACCGCCGGCCGTGTGAGCACCGCTCCCACCATCTCCGTCACGCCGGTCAGGGTAGCCAAGCGTCGGCGTCGGCCCGCCGGAATGGCGCTAGACGGGATCGAAGCGGTAGCGGTCCCGATCGGGAGTCAGCCGTCCAACGGGAGTCACGGGTTCGTGGCTGAGCGCGACCAGCCACCCTTCCTCCGCGGCGCGCGCAAAGAGCTCGCCCTTCACCTCGACCGAATCGAGCGGGAAGTCGTCGAACGAGGTGATCCAGCGCGGATTCGCGCTCCACGGCCGCATCCCGAGGTCGCCGAAGAAGGCCAGGGTCTTCGCGCCGGGACCGGTCCCACGAACGACGATCGCCTGGTGGCCCTTCGAATGCCCACCCGTCAGGATCACCGAGACGCCGGGGAGCAGCTCCCGTTCGCCGTCGACGGCGCCCTCGCTCCCCCACTCGTGGACGAGCCGTAGCTCCGGCTGGTCGTATGACGCGACGATGCGCGAGTTGTCGTCGAGCGCGATCTCCCACTCGGCGCGCTGGGCGACGATGCGAGCGCGCGGGAACGCCTTCGAGCCGTCGGCGCGGAGCAGGCCGCCGGCGTGGTCGAAATGGAGATGGCTCATGACCACGAGGTCGATCGAGCCGGGCTCGAAGCCGCCCGCCTCCATCGCCGCGACGATCGGCGTGCCCTCGTAGCGGCGCATCTCGCGCACCTTGTCGGTGACCCGCTCGCCGATCCCTGTCTCGATGAGGACGCGTCCGGCGGGCGTCTCGACGACGAGGCAATTCAGGGCCTGCAGCAGCCGGTGCTCGTGGTCGATCTCCTCGGTGACGAGGCGGTCCCAGAGCATCCGCGGCACCGGCCCGAACAATGCGCCCGCATCGGAACGAAATGTGCCGGCCTGCACGAGGGAGACGCGGGTCCCGCCTCCGAGGTCTGTCGACCAGTCGGGCTCAGTCGCCATCGACCGCATCCCAGCGTCGTGCGATCCAACGCGCGATCACGAAGATGAGGATGACCCCGAGGAACTCCCCGACGAGCTCGCCCGTCGTCGCTCCCGGCTTCGCAAGGCCCTGCGAGAGCGCCACGAGCGCAAGCAGCGCGGCCGCGAGATAGACGCCGACGCGCTTCGGCCGCATCCCTAGGTGCGCCGCTTGAGGCCGTACTTGAGGACGGCCCACGTCGCCACGCCGATCAGGACGGCCGGACCACCCGCGGCGTAGCCGAACTGCTGCCCGGCCTGGAACCCGCTCGCGCCCGCTGCGCTGCCGCCGGCGAGCGCCGCCAGGACGACGAACGCAACGATGCTGGCGATCACCCCGATCATTCCATTCGAGAGCTTCACGCGACCTCCTCGAGCTATGGGCGCTTCGAGAAATCCTGGTGGAACGCTGACGCAGTCGGCTCCGACTGGCCCTGGTACTTCGAGCCGAGCTCCGGGCTGCCGTACGGGTGCTCGACCGGACTGGTCATCCGCACGAAGCTGATCTGGCCGATCTTCATCCCGAAGTAGAGCGCGATGGGCAGGTTCGCGACGTTCGACAGCTCAAGCGTCAGCGTGCCTTTCCAGCCCGGATCGACGTAGCCCGCCGTGGAGTGGATGAGCAGCCCGACGCGGCCCAGGGACGATTTCCCGTCGAGATGCGCCAGGAGGTCATCGGGAATCTCGACCCATTCGAGGGTCTGGCCGAGCACGAACTCGCCCGGATGCAGGATGAACGGCTCGTCGTCGCGGACCTCGAGCAGCTCCGTGAGGTCCGGCTGCGGCTGGCGAAGGTCGATGTACGGGTAGCGGTTGTTCCGGAACACGCGGAACTTGCGATCGAGATGGAGGTCGACCGACGCCGGCTGGACGTCGCGCGGATCGAACGGGCGGACGACGATCTCGCCCGCCTCGATGGCGGCGTGGATGTCGCGGTCGGCGAGGACGCTCATGCAGGGCCGATGATCGCACGCGGATACCCTGCCGACATGACCGATCGAGACGCCGTCCTCCGACGCACCGCGGAGCTCGCAACCGCCTACCTCGACAGCCTGCCAGAGCGGCCCGTCGGGAAGCCCGTGGACCTGGCGGCGCTGCGCGCCGCGCTGGATGGACCGCTCCCAGATGCTCCGGTCGACCCGGGCGTGGTGATCGAGGACCTCGCGCGCGGCGCGGATGCTGGGATCTTCGGCACCGCCGGGCCGCGCTACTTCGGCTTCGTCATCGGTGGGGGCGTTCCGGCAGCACTGGCCGCGGACTGGCTCACCAGCACGTGGGACCAGAACGGCGCCCTGTATGCGATCTCCCCTGCGGCTGCGGTCGCGGAAGAGGTTGCCGGGCGCTGGCTCATCGAGCTGTTCGGGCTGCCGAGCGGGTCGAGCGTCGGGTTCGTCACCGGCGCCACGATGGCCACCTTCACCGCGCTCGCGGCTGCGCGCCATCGCGTTCTGCAGCGGGCCGGCTGGAATGTCGAGGAAGACGGCTACGTCGGCGCCCCCGCGATCGAGGTGGTGCTCGGGGACGAGGCACACGTCACCGTATTCGTGTCACTCCAGATGCTGGGCCTCGGTCGCGCTCGGGTGCACCGCGTCGCCGCCGACGCACAGGGCCGCATGCGCGCCGACGCGCTGCGCGAGACGCTCGCCGGCCTCGGCGGCCCGATCATCGTCTCCGCGCAGTCGGGCAACGTGAACACCGGCGGTTTCGACCCGCTGCCGGAGATCGTCGCCGCCGTTCGCGAGAAGCCGAACGCCTGGCTGCACGTCGACGGTGCCTTCGGGCTGTGGGCAGCCGCCACGCCGTCGCTCCAGGGCCTGACGAATGGCCTCGCGGGAGCCGACTCGTGGACGACCGACGCCCACAAGTGGCTCAACGTGCCATACGACTCCGGCATCGTGATCTGCGCCGACGCGGCCGGCCATCACGCGGCGATGACGCTCGGCGCGAGCTACTACGTCGAGACGCAGGGCGGCGAGCGGGACAACTACAACTGGGTCCCGGAGTCGTCGCGCCGCGCGCGAGGGTTCGCGATCTACGCCGCGCTTCGCTCGCTGGGTCGCTCCGGCCTGGCCGAGATGATCGACCGGGGCTGCACGCATGCGCGGCGCTTCGCGGATGGCCTGCGAGGTGCGCCGGGCGTGGTGATCCTCAACGACGTCGTCCTCAACCAGGTGCTCGTGCGTTTCTCCCCGCCCGGCGCCCGCGCCGATACCCCCGCCGCTGACGACTTCACCCGTCGCGTCATCGCCGCGGTCCAGGCCGACGGCACGTGCTGGCTCGGCGGAACGACGTGGCACGGGATGGCCGCGATGCGCATCTCGGTCTCGAACTGGAGCACCACCGAACAGGACGTCGACCTTTCGATCGAGGCGATCCTGCGCTGCGCGCGCGAGGTCGCTGAGGCCGCGTGAGCGCCGACGAATTCGATGTTGCGATCGTCGGGGCACGTGTAGCCGGCTCGATGACGGCCTCGTTGCTCGGCGATGCCGGTCTGCGGGTCCTGCTGGTCGATGCGGCAACGTTCCCGAGCGACACCATCTCCACGCACTTCTTTCGCGGGGCGGGGCTTGTCGGAGCGCTCGAGCAGATCGGCGTCCTCGACCAGGTCCTGGCGCACGGGGCGCCGCCGCTGACCCGCGAGTACAACTACGCCGACGGCTCGGCGACGTTCGAGATCGGGCCACCACAGGACCCGGGTGCGATCGGCTTTGCGTTGTCCGTGCGCCGGATCACCCTCGATCGGATCCTGCTGGACCGTGCCCGACGAACGCCGGGCGTCGACGTTCGCGAAGGGACGCCGGTCCGGGCCCTCGCGCGCGACGCCACCGGTCGCGTGACCGGCCTGGTGCTCCAGGCGGAGGGCCAGCTCCGCACCGTCGATGCCCGAGTCGTGATCGGCGCGGACGGGCGGGGGTCGTTCGTGGCGCGATCCGTTCAGGCGGTTGTCGAGCGCGTCGAGCCGGCCACCCGTGCGATGTATTTCCGCTATCTCCGCGACTTTGCGGCGCCACCTGGCATGGTTGCGGACGGCCCCGAGTTCTCGCTCGCCGGCGATGAGCTCGCGTACGCCTTCCCGAGCGACGAGGGCGTGACGTGCCTCGCGATCTCGATCAACCTCGCCGAGTTCGAGCGATTCCGCGCGGCTCCGGAAGCGATGTATGCGGAGCGCGTTCTGGCGCACCCGGGCCTCGCCGCTCGCTTCGCCGCGGCCCGACCGGACGGGAGAATCCTGGGCTCAGGCCCAAAGGATGCGGTCATTCGAACGCCAGCCGGGCCCGGCTGGGCCCTCGTCGGCGACGCATGCCTGCACCAGGATCCATGGACCGGGCTGGGCATGGACAACGCCGCGACGGAGGCCCGCCTGCTGGCCGAGTCCGTTATCGACTGGCTCTTGCATGATCGAGATGAGCACGAAGCGCTCGAGACCTACCGCCGGGGTCGCGACGAGGCCATCGTTCCGGGCTTCGACTTCACCGCGTCCGCGGGACGCGACCTTGCGGCTGCGTTCAGCTAGCGGTCAGCCCGCGGCTTCGGGGTCTTCTGCTCCCACAGCGAGTCGACCTCGCGCTTGAGGTCCTCGATGCCCTCGAAGCTCTGGTAGACGCTGGCAAACCGGATGTAGGCGATCTGGTCGAGCGCGTGGAGCTTCTCCATCGCGAGCTGGCCGACCTTCGAGGATGGGACCTCGCTGATGCCCTCGCCGCGGAGCTGCGCCTCGATCTCGTCGGCTGCCTGCTCGGCGACGCCATCGGCGACGGGACGGCGCGTCAGCGCCTTGCGCAGGCCGTTGGCGAGCTTGTCGCGATCGAACTCCTGGCGGGTGCCGTCGCGCTTGACGACGATGAGGCGCGCCGCCTCGACCCGCTCATAGGTCGTGAAACGCGTGCTGCACGCGGCGCACTCACGGCGCCGGCGGATGGTCGCGGACTCGTCGAGATCGCGCGAATCGACGACGCGGGTGTCTCGCTCCCCGCAGACGGGACATCGCACTGGTTGAGGACCTCCTCGCCACCACTACTGCTTGTGGTGTGCCCGAATCATACCACTACATGTGCCCGCTCTACGATGTGGTATGAACGAGCCGTGCTACTCCGCATTGTCCTGGTGCTCGCGCTGATCGTGGCCGGCTGCGGCCCGGACACCGGGCTCGTGATCGACGAGGCGCACGCCATCGCCATCGCGAAGGCAGCCGCCGGCCTCGACGATGCGACCAATGGGCCGTCCCATCAGGGAAAGCTCGGTGCCCTCGCTCGTGGCCTCGACCGCATCGGCACTGAGGCGGATCAGCAGCTCGACGTCTGGATGATCACGCTGTACCGGGTGCCGCTCTGTCCCACGCCGGTCTACCCCTTGCCGTCCGAGTGCGCGCAGGACGATGATCCGGTGATCGTCGCCGTCAACGCGGACACCGGCGCTGTGGTCGGCATGACGGCGATCCGCGTCGATGTCTCCTTCGAGACGAAGCCTGCCCCTAGCGCGCCTTGAGCTCCCCGAGGAGCGCCTTGCCGACCTCGAACAGGTCGCCCACGACCACCAGGTCGGCGAATTCCGCGATTGGTGCGTCGGGGTCGCGATTGACGCCGACGATCGTGCCCGCGGTCTGCATGCCGACCTTGTGCTGGATGGCGCCGGAGATCCCGAGCGCCAGGTAGAGCTGCGGCTTGACGATCTTCCCGGTCTGGCCGATCTGTTGGGCGTACGGGATCCAGCCCGAGTCGACGGCTGCCCGCGTCGCACCCACGGCGCCACCGAGCGCCGCAGCGATCTCGCGAACGAGGGCAAACCCCTCCTCGCCGCCGACGCCGCGACCGCCGGCCACGATGATCCGGGCCTCTTCGATCGGGAGCGCTGCCGCCGCCTCCTGGATGCGATCGACGACCGTCACCGTCGGCAGCGAGAGATCGCGCGACGGGGCGACCTGCTCGACGGTCCCGGCGGCGCCGGCCGGCTCGGCGGTCGCCACGTTCGGGCGGACGGTGACGATCCCCCACTCCCCGTCGGTGAACGACGACATCGTGTTCAGCTTGCCGCCGAAGACGCTCATCGCGACCGAGGGCCCGTGCTCCCAATCGACCGCGGTCGCGTTCACGAGCGTGGGCCGCTCGAGCAGCGCGGCCAGCGTGCCGGCGACATCACGGCCATCCGTGCCCGCGCTGGTCAGGACCGCAACGGGCGCCTCTGCGGACGCGGTGAGCACCGCCGCGGCGCGCTGCGCCGCAATCGACGCCCAGGCATGGTCCGACGCGGCGGGATCCGTGACCGCGACGACACGGCCGACGTAGCCAGCCAGCTCGTTCGCGGCGACCGCGGGATCAGCCGCGACGACGATGCCCGCCGCGGAGGCGCCCGCCTCCTCGGCGAGGTTGCGTGCGAGCGTCGCGGCCTCAGCTGACGACTTCGCCAGGGAGCCGTCCGCGTTCAGCTCGGCGATCACCCAGATCGTCCCGCCGCCGGCCATCAGATGATCCTCCGGCTGGCGAGCAGCTCGACGATGGCCTTGGCGCCCTCCTCGGGTGTGCCGCGGATGACCTGCGTCGCGCCCCGGGCGGGTGGCTTCGTCGATCCCGTCACCCTGGTTCTGGCGACGGAGCCGCCGACCGCAGCCGGGTCCAGCCCGAGATCCGCGAGCGACTTCGTCACGACCTCCTTCGACCGGGCGGCCATGATCCCCTTGAGCGACGGGTAGCGCGGCTCGCCCAGGAGCTGGGTCCCCACGATGAGCGCCGGCATCGGCGCCTCGAGCACATCGAAGCCGGTGGCGGAGATCCGGCGCACTCGAACGGTGCCCGCGTCCACATCGGGCTCGATCTTCGCGGCAGAGGACATGAGCGGCAGCTTCAGCAGTGCCGCCAACCCCGCGCCGACGACGCCGCCGACGCCATCGGAGGTGTCGAATCCCGCGAGGACGAGGTCGTATTCGAGCGTCCGGAGCGCAGCGGCGAGCACCTGCATCGTCGTCCAGTGATCGGAGCCGGCGAGCGACGGGTCGGTCACGAGCACGCCGCGGTGCGCGCCCATCGCGAGGCCCTTGCGCATCGTCTCGAGGCCGGCCGCCGGCGACATGGCGAGGAGCGTGACCTCGCCACCGAGCGCGTCGGTCAGCTTGAGCGCCGCCTCGAGCGTGTACTCGTCATTGCCGTTGATCACGGCCGGCGACGCGGTGCGCTCGAGCCGGCCATCGGGACCCAGCCGTTCCGCGGCAGCCGCCGGGTCCGGCACGGGCTTGGTCAGGACGACGATCTGCACGCGACAAGGGTAGCCGCGAACCGCGGCCGGGCGTCGCCCGCTGCTTGACACGGCACGGCGCAGGGCTGCGCCTGGGGCAGGTCAGCCGTTGAACAGCTCGCTCTCGAGCGGGAGCGGCGTGAACTCCAGCTTGATGTGGTCGACCGGGAGCCGCGTGAAATGCTCGACCTCGATCGTGTGGATCCCGGCGCGCGGCCAGTGCGTCAGCTCGATGACACGCACCGACTCGGCATCGACCCAATCGTCGACCAGGAGGACCCCGTCGAGCCGGACACGAACGGCGCCGCTGGCCTCGATCCGGATCGCCGACCACCACCGGGCAAGGTCGAAGCGCCCGCGCCATCGCACCGAGTACGTCGAAGTCGAATCGAGCCAGTAGCCGCCCGGGCCGCCTTCGCTTCGATCGACATCGATGGCCCCGTCGTTGCGGTCGAACAGGGGTGCGCCCTCGAAGTCGCCGTTGTAGTACTCCCCGCAGAACTCGTTCGTCGCCTCGGCCGGGGCTTCGGCGGCGACCAGGTCCTCGGTGCAGCTCTCGTCGTGCGCCTCGACGACCGATCCGCGGAACAACCGGCGCTTCTCGTACCCCTGGAAGTAGATCGGAATCGACTGGGCCACGGCGGAACCCTGGACCTGGCGAGCGAAGTGCAGGTGCGCCTGGCAGTTCGTGAAGCCCGTATCTCCCGACCTGCCGATCACCTGGCCGGCCCGGACGACGTCCCCCACCCGCACGGCGACCGTCGACAGGTGCCCGTAGGTGGTGGCACTGCCGTCGGTGTGGTAGATCGTCACGAGGTTGGCGAAGTTGCGCGCCTCCCACCCGCCGCAGTGCTTGTTGCCCGTCCGCGTGAACGCGACGACGCCCGACGCGGCTGCCACCACCGGTGTCCGCATCGGGAGTGCGAAGTCGTAGGCGAAGCGGGCCTGTCCCTTGTGGCTGTATCTCGTGCTCCAGCCCTGCCGGACCGCAACGGTGCGTCCGGCCAGGAACGGCAGGCGGTAGCCGGATGCGGCGCCGGGTTCCATCTGCCTCGGGCTATCCGAGGCCTCGGGAATGGCGGCTTGCACCGGTTCAGCGGCGTGCGCCGGCGCGGCAGCGACGAAGACCAGGGCAAACGCGATGAAGGACAGCCATCGCCGTGAACGGCGAGCGCGACCGGGCACTGGGTCTCCGAGGATCAGGTGCAGGGGCAGGCACGGGTGAGCCGTGGTGCCACTGGACGCTACCGACGCATTGCGCCGGCTGTCCCGCTACCGAAAGGGCTACCGGGTCCTGTCCCGGCGCTGACTCCGTGCGTGGCTGTTGTCGCGACGCACCATCAGGTTGGCTTGCCGAGCAGGGACCGCGCGATCACGAGACGCTGGACCTGCTGCGTCCCCTCGTAGAGCTGGGTGATCTTGGCGTCGCGCATCATGCGCTCGACCGGGAAGTCGCGGGTGTAGCCCGCGCCGCCGAAGAGTTGGACGGCGTCGGTGGTGACCTCCATGGCGACGTCGGAGGCGAAGCACTTGGCGGCGCTGGAGATGAAGCCGAGGTTCGGCTCGCCGCGTTCGGCCCTGGCCGCGGCGACGTAGACCATGTGCCGGGCCGCTTCGACCTTCATGGCCATGTCGGCGAGCATGAACTGGACGCCCTGGAACTCGGCGATGCTCTTGCCGAACTGCTTGCGGTCCTTGACATACGCGACCGCCGCGTCGACCGCGCCCTGGGCGATGCCGACGGCCTGGGCGCCGATGGTCGGGCGGGTGTGGTCGAGGGTGCGCAGCGCGGTCTTGAGGCCGGTGCCGGGCTCGCCGATGATGCGGTCGGCCGGGATGGTGCAGTCGCTGAAGTGGATCTCCCTGGTCGGGGAGCCCTTGATGCCGAGCTTGCGCTCCTTGGGGCCGACCTCGAAACCGGGGTCGTCGGCGTGCACGACGAAGGCCGAGATGCCGTTGGCGGGCTTGGCCGCGTTCGGGTCGGTGACGGCCATGACCGTGTACCAGGTGGATTCGCCGGCGTTGGTGATCCATGCCTTGGTGCCGTTGAGCACCCAGTGGTCGCCGTCGAGGCGGGCCCTGGTGCGCATGGACGCGGTGTCGGAGCCGGCTTCCCGCTCGGACAGCGCGTAGGAGGCCATCTCGCCGCCGGCGATCTTGGGCAGCACCTGGCGCTTGAGCTCGTCCGACGCGGACAGGATGATCGGCATGGTGCCGAGCTTGTTGACCGCCGGGATCAGCGAGGACGACGCGCAGACCCGGGCGACCTCCTCGATGAGGATGCAGGTGGCGACCGAGTCGGCACCCTCGCCCTCGTACTCCTCGGGGATGTGCACGGCGTGGAAACCGGAGCGGACCAGCGCGTCACGGGCCTCGGCCGGGTAGCGCTCCTGTTCGTCGACCGCGGCCGCGTGCGGCGCGATCTCCTTCTCCGCCATGGCGCGCACTGCCTCGCGCAGCGCCTCGTGCTCGTCGGCGAGCTGATAGGTGCCGAAGCTGGCGTCCATGGTGGTTACCTCTCAGTAGCTTGTCCCGAGGACGATGTTAGCGCTTGTTCACGTCGCGCTGAAGCGCGGCGTCCTTCTCCAGGACCAGCTGTTCCAGGCCGTGCTGGAAGTCGGCCATCCGCTTGCGCAACACCTTGTCGGTGGCCGCGAGGATCCGCACGGCGAGCAGGCCGGCGTTGCGCGCGCCGCCGATGGACACGGTCGCGACCGTGATGCCGGCCGGCATCTGCGCGATCGAGAGCAGCGAGTCCATGCCGTCGAGGTACTTCAGCGGGACCGGCACGCCGATCACCGGCAGCACGGTGGCGGCGGCGACCATGCCGGGCAGGTGGGCCGCGCCGCCCGCGCCGGCGATGATCACCTGGAGGCCGCGCTCGGCCGCGCCACTGGAGTAGTCGAGCATCCGCTGCGGGGTGCGGTGCGCCGAGATGACCGCGACCTCGTGGCTGACCTCGAACTCGGCGAGGATCTGCGCGGCGGCCTGCATGGTCGGCCAGTCCGAGTCACTGCCCATGATGACGCCGACTTTGGGGGCCTGTTCAGCCACTTGCGTTCCCTTCGGAAGATTGATCAGCCGTGGATGTCGTAGCCGTCGGCCCAGCGGGCCGTGGCCAACCAGTTCGCGGCCAGCGTCGCCGTGCGCCGCGCGACGGCGAGGTCAGCGCCGAGCACGGTGACATGTCCCACCTTGCGGCCGGGGCGCTCGGCTTTGCCGTAGAGCTGCACCCGGGCGGCCGGGAAACGGGCGAACATGTGGTGCAACCGTTCGTCGACGCCCATCTTCGGGGTGATCTCCGCGCCGAGCACGTTGGCCATCACGACGATCGGGGCGAGCGCCTCGGTCGAGCCGAGCGGGTAGTCGAGCACGGCGCGCAGGTGCTGCTCGAACTGGGAGGTCCGGGCGCCGTCGAGTAGAACGAGGTGTCGATCGCATGCGGAGCGGACGACGACGACGGCGGCGCGGCGGCGCGCTCCGCGAG
>DATFHO010000025.1:0-8166 GCA_035248345.1 Candidatus Limnocylindrales bacterium | reverse complement strand
ACGCTGACTGACCTGCCCGGGATGTCACTTGCCGTCGAGGTTCGGGTCCTCACCGACGGGCGGATCACGCTTCGGCCGACGGAACCTCGCGATCTCGGTGCGATCGACGCGGGCGCGCAGGATCCCGACGTCATTCGCTGGATCGGACCGGCGTGGCCGATCGACGAGGTGTTCGACCGCCTCGACGAGCTGCGGCTCAAGGGCTCACCGACGTGGGCCATCACCGAAGCGGACGGCAGCTGCCGCGGCCTCGTCTGGCTGAACGTTCCCGGTGACGAGCCGAAGACGCGCTATGTCGGGTACTGGCTGCTACCGAGCGCTCGCGGGCGTGGCCTCGCGTCGGACGCGGTCCGATTGGTCGCGACGTGGGCAACGCAGGAGCTTGGCGTCCAGCGACTGCGCCTGGCGACGGCGCCCGACAACGAGCGCTCGCGGCGCGTCGCCGAGCGCAATGGCTTCCGTCGGATCCCGCAGAGCGAGTACCGATCGATCGATCGCCCGACCGACTTCATCTTCGAGCTGCCCCGCGACGACGGCTGATCGTCCGAGAGCCCCGACCGTATCCTCCGGCCATGCGTCGCTTGCCCAGGCGTCAGAAGCATCAGGGGCACGGCCATCCGTCGCACCACGAGCACGCGACGGACGACGAAGCGCCACCCGCCAAGCCTGCGGCGTCGCCGAGCACGTGGAGCCGGCTCGTCGCGTGGTTCCACGAGAAGACCCGACATCGATTTCGACCCGATCGACCGTTCATCCCGCGCTTCCTGAAGATCGCACTGGCGGCACTCGTGGTCGGTGCGGCAATCGTCGGAATCGTGGGGCAGGTCGAGGCCAGCAGGCGCGTCGCGACGGCCGAGGTCAAGATCCTGTCGGTTGATCTGCCGGCGGAAGTCCATCCCACGATCAGCGCACAGAAACTGATCAGATACTCGTTCCAGGCCGGCGGCCGAGAATTCGTCGGCAAGGCGCTGCGGGCGTGGAGCCTCGAGTCCGTGAACGCCGCCCACGTCTGCTACGACCCCCAAGATCCGAGCAACAACCTGCTCGTGAAGTCGAGCGTGACGTGTGGTTGATCCGCGAAACGTGCGCTGCCGAAGTATCAGATAATGGTCCAAACCGGAGGCCGGTGACAGGCGGCGCGCCTACACTCCGACACCGGTCAGCGTCACCGAGATCGAACCTGAGGCGTCTCGCAACCGCACCGTCGCACCGCACCGCAGGAGCACCATCCCGCTCGTGGCCGACTCCATCCTCGCCCGGCTCAACGGGCCAGCCGACCTCCGAACCCTCAGCGAGTCGCAGCTTGCGGACCTCGCGGAGGAGATCCGCGAGACGATCATCACCACCGTCGCGAAGACCGGTGGGCACCTCGGCTCCAGCCTCGGCGTGGTCGAGATCGCGATCGCGCTGCACCGGCTCCTCAACTCCCCACACGACAAGATCGTGTGGGACACCGGCCACCAGGCGTACGCGCACAAGCTCCTGACCGGTCGACTCGAGAAGTTCGGCACGCTGCGCTCGATCGACGGCGTCGGTGGCTTTCCGCGCCGCAGCGAGAGCCCGCACGACGTGTTCGACGGCGGCCACGCCGGGACCGGGCTCTCGATCGCCGAAGGCCTCGCGGCCGCGCGCGATGTCCGCCATTCGAACGAGCGGATCGCGGTCGTCGTCGGCGACGCGGCCCTCATGGCCGGCCTCAGCCTCGAGGCGCTCAACGACATCGGCCACAAGCGTACGAAGATGCTGATCGTCCTCAACGACAACGAGATGTCGATCAGCGCGACGGTCGGGGCGTTCTCGACGTACCTCTCGAAGATCAAGCTCAGCGGCGCCTGGCAGTCCAGCAAGTCGCTGTGGGACCGGTTCTGGGGCGCGGTTCCGCTCATCGGGCGCGGTGTCGTCATGTGGAGCCAGCGGCTGCGGCGGTCGGTCGTGAACCTCGCGAGCCCGGGCCAGCTGTTCGAGGACCTCGGGATCACGTACATCGGCGTCGTGCCCGGGCACGACCTGCACGAGCTGCTCCAGGTGTTCTCGCGCGTCCTCTCGCTCGATGGGCCGACGATCGTCCACGTTCGAACGCAGAAGGGCCGCGGCTACCAGCCCGCGATCGCGGACCAGGTGTCGTTCCACGGCGCCGCCCTGCCGCCGATGGACCTGCCGGAGGCTGCCGGTGCCGCGCCGCGAGCCGCGATCCGCCCGGGCACGCACCACGGTGCCGGCTCGAACGGCGACGCCGTCGGGCCATCGATGCCCGTCGCCGCCGCGCCCAAGGCGCCCAACTACACATCGGTGTTCGCGGCCGAGCTCATTGAGCTGGCTCGCAAGGACGACCGCATCACGGCGATCACCGCCGGCATGCCGACCGGCACGGGGCTCTCCAAGTTCCAGGCGCAGTTCCCGGAGCGCTTCTACGACGTCGGCATCGCCGAGCAGCACGCCGTCACGCTGGCCTCCGGCATGGCCCTGGCCGGCATGCGGCCAGTGGTCGCGCTGTATTCCACGTTCCTCCAGCGCGCGTTCGACCAGACCGTCCACGACGTGTGCCAGAACGACCTCCCGGTGCTGCTGGCGGTCGATCGCGCGGGGCTCGTGGGGGAGGACGGGACGTCGCACCAGGGCATGTTCACGATCCCGGCCCAGCGCCAGCTGCCGTATCTCGTGATTGCCAGCCCGAAGGACGAGCAGGAGCTGCGGTCGCTGGTCCACACCGCGTTCGCGCAGGAGCACCCGTTCGCGCTGCACTACCCGCGTGATCCGGGGTTCGGGCTGCCAGAGGTCGCAGCGCCGCCGACGATCGAGGTCGGGCGTGGCGAGGTGGTGCTGAACGGCGACGACATCCTGTTCGTCGGGTTCGGCCCGATCGTGCATCGCGCCGTCGAGGTCGCGGAGCGGATGGGCGCCGAAGGCTGGTCGATCGGTGTGGTGAACGCACGGTTTGTGAAGCCGCTGGATCGTGATGTCATCATCGAGCAGGCGCGCGGCAAGAAGCTCGTCGTGACGTTCGAGGAGAGCGTCGTGACGGGTGGCTTCGGCTCGGCGGTGCTCGAGGCGATCGAGGAGGCGCGGCTCGGGGAGCCAGGTCTCCGGGACACATCCGTCCGGATCCTCGGCATCCCGGGCAACCGGTTCGTCGATCATGGCGCCGTGTCGGATCTCCGCCGACTGCTTCGACTCGATGTCGACGGCCTCGAGGCCCAGGTTCGTGAGGCCGCGGCCACGGTCGGCGTCGCGCCGGCGCATCCACGGCGCGAGCGGGAGACGGCGCAGGCCGTCTAGCGTCCTTCGAGCGTGGCGACTCCCGAGGTCGAGCTCCAGCCGGTCACGGCCGAGGACGAATGGCTCACGGTCGCGCTCGAGACCGATCCGGTCGTCATGGCCGAGCTCGGCGGCGCATGGACCGAGGAACAGGCGCGCGCGACCCATGCGCGGCGGCTGCGCACCGTCCGCGAGACCAATTCGTGGTGGTTCAAGATCGTGCGACAGGCAGATGGCACGGCGCTGGGGAGCATTGTGCTGTGGGACTCCGAGTACGACGGCAAACCGGTCAGCGAGGCGGGCTGGATGGTGCTGCCGGCGGAGCAGGGCAAGGGCTACGCCAGCGCCGGCGTGCGGCTCCTGCTGGCGCGCGCAGCCGCCGCGGGCGATCGATGGGGCGACATCCACGCATCGCCCGGCGCCACGAACGGCGCATCGAACGCCATCTGCCGCAAGGCGGGCTTCGAGCTGATCGGCGACGGCGAGGTCGATTACGGGGGACGGACCCTGCGCGTGAACCACTGGGTCCACCGGGCAGGCTGAGTCCCGGCCGGCGCCCCGTCGGAGCGTCGAACACTTGTTCGATCTGGTGATCCGCAGTGCATCGTCTTGTGCGAAGATGCGCCCGTGACCGGATCGCCCGCATCGAGGGTCCGCCTCGATCAGCTCATCGTCGATCGGGGCCTTGCCGAATCGCGCTCGCGTGCACAGGCGCTGCTGCTCGGCGGCCGTGTTCGGGTCGGCGAAGGCGACGGCGCGCGGCTCGACCGCAAGCCCGGTGATCTCGTGGATGCGGCGATCCCCGTGTTGGTTGCCGAGCCTGAGCCGTACGTCAGTCGCGGCGGCCACAAGCTCGCTGCGGCGCTGGACGCGTTCGGTGTGGATCCATCTGGCCGTGTGTGCCTGGATGCGGGCGCCTCGACCGGCGGATTCACGGACGTGCTTCTGCAGCGCGGCGCGCGCCACGTGTACGCGGTCGACGTGGGCCGCGGCCAGCTCGCGGAGGCACTCAGGCGAGATTCGCGCGTGACCTCGATGGAGCGCACGAACGCGCGAAGCCTCACGGCCGCGTCATTGCCGGAGAAGGTCTCGCTTGCGAGCGTCGACGTCTCGTTCATCTCACTCCGACTCGTCCTCGCCCCGATCGCGTCGACCTTCGGGCCCCAGGGCGGCGACCTCATCCCGCTCGTAAAGCCGCAGTTCGAAGCGGGCAGGGGCGAGACGAAGAAGGGCGTCGTGAGCGACCCCGCGGTCCACGAGCGCGTGCTGCGCGAGGTGACCGAGGCCGCGGAGGCCGCCGGGCTGGCCGCACTTGGCCGCATCCCGTCGCCAATTCTCGGGCCGGAGGGAAACCGCGAGTTCCTGCTCCACCTTCGCGTCCCAGCGCGGGCGGCGGCCTGACATGGCGGAGAAGCAGGTCCGGCGCATCGGGTTCGCATACAACCCGACGAGCGATCCGGCGATCGAGCTGCGCGAGCGCGCGCAGGGCTGGGCGCAGGTCCACGGGATGGAGCACTGGGCCGCAACCGCGGCAGACCGCGAGGCGCTCCATCGCGAGCTTCCCGGCACGGATGCGCTGCTCGTCCTGGGCGGTGATGGCACGTTCCTGCGCGCCGCCGCCGCCGTGGTCGAGGACGACGTGCCATTGCTCGGGATCAACGTTGGCAAGGTGGGCTTCCTATCCAAGGTCGAGGCGCGTGCGATCGAGAAGGTGCTCGAGCTGCTCGTCGAGGGCCGCTACTCGCTCGAGCCGCGCATGGCACTCGATGGCGTGATCCTGCGCAACGGCGAGGCGTATGGCGATCGCATGGTCGCGCTCAACGACATCGTCATTGCCCGAGGGTCGCTCGCCCGCGTCGTCCGGCTCGACACGAGCATCGACGGCAGCCACCTCGCGTCGTTCGTCGCCGACGGCCTCGTCGTTGCAACGCCCACCGGCTCGACCGGGTACTCGTTCTCCGCCGGCGGCCCGATCCTCGGCCCGACCGCGCGCAATCTCGTCGTGACCCCGATCGCCGGCTATCTCACGACGATCCGTTCCGTCGTCGTCGGTCCGGAGGCGGTGGTCCGCTGCCGGATCGTCGCCGCGCACGAGGCGCTCGTATCCGTGGATGGACGAGAGGACATCCCGCTTGCGGTCGGGGACATCGTCGAGGTGCGCGCGATCGAACGCCCGGTGCGGCTCGTCGAGCCCGAGGGATCGCAGGCGTTCTGGGACCTGTTCCGCCAGAAGGTGGAGCTGCTGCCGTCATGAGCGCGGAGCGTGCGACCGGGGGGTCGCGTGCCGCAGGCGGAAGGATCCTGGAGCTTGCGGTTCGCGATCTCGCGCTCATCGAGCGACTGCGCCTCGAGCTCGCTCCGGGGCTCAATGTGCTGACCGGCGAGACGGGCGCCGGCAAGAGCCTGCTCATCGATGCGCTCGGGCTTGCGATCGGCGCGCGCGCCGATACGACGCTCGTGCGCCATGGAGCGGAGGTCGCGCGCGTCGAGGCACTGTTCGACAGGTCGCCGGAGCCGCTGATCGCAACTCGCGAGGTGAGCGCGAGCGGCCGCTCGACCGCGCGGCTGGACGACGAGACCGTGACCGCGGCGCGCCTCGCCGAAACCGTCGGGCCGCTCGTCGAGATCCATGGCCAGCACGAGCAGGGGCGCCTGCTGGACGAGCGCTGGCAGCGCGAGCTGCTCGATGCGTTCGGCGGGCACGCGGACCTTCGCGCGGACGTCGCGCGCGCCGTCGAGCGCTGGAGCGAGAACCGGGCTGGTCTCGCCGAAGCTGCCGTCGACCCGCGCGAGGTCGAGCGACGGCTGGAGCTGTTGCGCCACGAGGTCGAGGAGATCGGCTCGGCCAAGCTGCGCGCGGGCGAGGCGGCAGAGCTGCGCGAACGGCTCGACCTGGCGCGGCACGGCGAGGCGATCGCCCGCGGCGCAGCGGCGATCCGCGATGCGCTGGACGGCGAGGGAAGCGGGGCCCGCGACATCGTCGGCCATGCGACCTCCGAAGCACGCTCGCTGGCGCGCGTCGACCCGCGCTTCGAGGCCGTCGCAACGCGGCTCGCCGGGTTGGAGGCAGAGCTCGAGGACGCCGCGTCCGAGGTGCGCGAGCTCGCCGAGGGCGTGGACTACGACGCCCATTCCCTGCTCGCCGCCGAGGAGCGGCTCTCCCTGATCTACGGGCTGGAGCGCCGGTACGGCGACGACGAGGCCTCGGTGATCGCACACGCGGAGCGGGCCGCGGCGGAGATCGAGCGGCTCGAGGGCCTGGCTGACGAGCGGCGGCGGCGCGAGGCCGACGACGCGCGCATGTTGCTGGACGTTGCCTCCGCATCGGATGCGCTCTCGCGCGCGCGCCGTGATGCCGCTGAGCGTCTCGGCGAAGCAGCGGATGCAGCATTGCGGGCGCTCGGGTTCCGTGCCGGCGCGTTCGCGGTCGGTGTCGGACGACGCACCGCCGGGCCAACCGAGGCAGCCATCGAGCTCGATGGCGACGCCGTCGCCTTCGACTCCACCGGCGCGGACGAGGTCGTCTTCCGGTTCGCGCCGAACGCCGGTGAGCCGCCGCGTCCGCTCGCGAAGATCGCGTCCGGTGGCGAGCTGTCGCGCGTCGCGCTCGCGATCAAGCAGGTGCTCGCCGCCGCCGATGACACGCCGACCCTCGTGTTCGACGAGGTCGACACCGGTGTGGGCGGCCGAACCGCTGATCCGATTGGTCGCAGCCTGTGGGCCCTTGCCCGCAGCCACCAGGTGCTCGTCGTCACGCACCTGCCCCAGATCGCGGCCCATGCCGACGCCCACTTCCGCATCGCCAAGCGTGAGCGCGACGGGCGAACGGTCACCGAGATCGAGCGGCTCGATCGCGAAGGCAGGATCGTCGAGATCGCGGCGATGCTCGGTGGGGTGGCGTCGCAGGCGGCCGGCGGCGCGCCGCTGGTCACGAGACGCGGGCTCGTCGGCGTCGGCCCGGGACCGGAGGCGGATGACCCGGGCCAACCGATCGATGTCGGTGAGCTCGACCCATCGGAGCTCCTCGCCGAGCACGCACCGGCGCCGGTGGGCTCGTCGGCGCTCGCCTCGGCACGCGAGCTGCTCGACGCAGCCGAAGCCTGGCGGGGCCGCCCCGCCGTCCCGGCGACGGCCTGACCCGACCCCGTGGCCGATCATCGCTCACAGCGATGATTGCGCGCACTTCCGTACGACATCGCAACCGTCTGATCGCTCCCACCGATGGTCAGGCCGCGATCCTGGCGCTCGGGTCCGGACCTTGGCGCCCTGACGCACGTGTAGGGGAAAGTTCATCGCTCACACCGATCGGCGGCACGCTGTGACCATCGACGGCGCCATCGACGCGTATCTGACGTTCCTCGCCGCCGAGCGCGGCCTGTCGCCCGCGACAATCCGCGCGTACCGCAGCGATCTCGTCGACTTCGCGGCGGCCCGCGGCACCTCGCGCGACTGGGCGCAGAGCCCAGACGCGGCCCAGCGCTACCTCGCCGCGCGCACCCGTCGCGGCCGGCGCAGCGATCCCGGTCTCGCCCCGACGAGCCTCCGGCGTCGTGCCGCGGCGATCAAGGGCTTCTACCGGTTTGCGTTCGGGGAGGGCCTGATCGGCACGGACGTGGCGGCGCACCTGGACCTGCCGCGCATGCCCCGACTCCTCCCCGAAACGCTGACCCAGGCCGAAGTCGAACGGCTGCTCGCCGCTCCGCCGCCGGAGGCGCTCCTGGACCGTGCGCTACTGGAGCTCCTGTATGCGGCCGGCCTCCGGATCTCGGAGGCGCTCAACCTGGACCTCGAGGACCTGTCGATCGATGGCGCATTCGTCCGGGTGATCGGCAAGGGCGACCGCGAGCGGCTCGTGCCGGTCGGCGAGGTTGCGCTCGACGCGCTCCGCGCCTGGCACGACGGCCCGCGTGC
>DATFHO010000024.1:0-3815 GCA_035248345.1 Candidatus Limnocylindrales bacterium | reverse complement strand
CGACTCCTACGTCCTGAACGGCCAGAAGATCTGGATCTCGCTGGCGGACATCGCGGATCACTTCCTCGTCTTCGCGTCGGTCGATCGGTCGAAGGGCCACCGCGGCGTGACCGCGTTCGTGCTCGAGCGGGGCATGAAGGGCCTCTCGACCGGCACGCTCCACGGCAAGCTCGGCATCCATGCCGGCAACACCGGCCTGATCAACATGGACGACGTGCGCGTCCCGGTCGAGAACCGGATCGGCGAGGACGGCGAGGGGTTCCTCGTCGCGATGAGCGCCATCGATCAGGGTCGATACACCGTTGCCGCCGGCAACGTGGGGCTCGCGCAGGCGTGCCTCGACGCGTCGCTCAAGTACGCGCACGAGCGCCGGACCTTCGGCGATGAGATCGGCAAGCACCAGCTCGTGAAGCAGATGCTGGCCAAGATGGTCCAGGGGATCGAGGCCGGGCGGCTGCTCGTCTGGCGCGCCGGCTTCTTGAAGAACCACGGCGTCCGGAACACGCGCGAGACGTCGGCGGCGAAGTGGTTCGCCACGGATCACGCGGTGCAGTCAGCGCTCGACGCGATCCAGATCCACGGCGCAAACGGGTACTCCAACGAGTTTCCGGTCGAGCGGTACCTCCGCAACTCGAAGGCCGCGGTGATCTACGAGGGCACCTCGCAGCTGCACACGCTGATCCAGGCCGACTACGCGCTCGGCTACCGCGAGGACCGGCCGCTGCGCTGCGAGCCGCTGCCGGCCGAAGGGTTCGATCGCCTGCCGAGCTCCACCGCCGCGGCCGCGGCGCGCGCCTAGCCTCCGCCCCGGCAGCCGCCGGTCATCCGCATCGAGCCGGGGGGATCGATGGCGACCCTTTCCGACGGTGAGCTCGCGACGCTTCGGGCGCTCGCCTCCACGTTCGTCCCGGCCGCTGACGCCTCGCGCGTCGCCGCGATTGCCGCTGACGGCCTGCTCCGAGCCGTCGATCCGTCGCAGCTCGTCCAGCTGCGGCTCGTGCTGCGCGTACTCGAGCAACCGCTTGCCAATCGAGCGACCGGTGGCGGCTTCAAGGCGTTCCGCGACATGGATGCGCCGTCGCGTGAGGCGCTCCTCCTGCGGTGGACGAACTCACCGCTGCTGCTGAAGCGATCCGGCGTCAACGCGTTCCGCAAGCTGCTGACGTTCATCGCCTACGCGGATCCGGGCCTGCCTGGCACGCCGAACCATCTCCAGACCACGCTCGGTTATCAGCGCGATGACCCGCCGCTGCCGCCGAAGCTCGCCTCGATCCGCCCACTCGAGATCGACCGAGCGACTCCTGCGGCCGGCGACGTGCCGCTCCAGTTCGAGGCAGACGTGGTCGTCGTCGGCTCGGGTGCCGGTGGCGGTGTCGTGGCGGCGGAACTCGCGAAGGCGGGGCGCAAGGTCCTCGTCGTCGAGGCCGGGCCGTTCGTCGATGAGTCGACGATGCCGCGCGACGAGCTCGACGCGTACGGGCGCCTCTACCTCAACTACGGCCTGCTCTCGACCTGGGACGGCGCGATCACGATGCTCGCCGGCTCCGGGGTTGGTGGCGGCACGCTCGTGAACTGGATGACCTGCCTGGACATCCCGGCCGACGTCCGCGCCGAGTGGGCACGCGACCACGGCCTCGACGGCCTCGACGGCAAGGAGTGGGCCGACGACCTAGCGACGATCGAGCGCGAGCTTGGTGTCGCGCGCGCCACGGCCATCCCACCGAAGGACGACCTGATCCGCCGCGGCGCCGAGGCGCTCGGCTGGGAATCGGACGCGATCAACCGCAACGCCACGGACTGCGGCGACTGCGGCTCGTGCCCGTTCGGCTGCCGGCGTGGTGCAAAGCAGTCGGGGATTCGCGCGCACCTCGCAGAGGCGGTCGCGAACGGCGCCCAGGTCCTGGACAAGGCCCGCGTGCGGCAGGTGCTCGTCGGCGGACACGAAGGCGGCCCGGTGACGGGCGTGCTCGGAACGCTCGCGCCGGCGGAGGATCCAGCGCCGATCGCGCACAACCCGCGCTGGTTCATGGTCAGGGCGCCGCAGGTCGTGATCGCCGCGGGCGCGCTGCGCAGCCCATCGATCCTCCAGGGGTCATCGATCGGCCACCCGTCGATCGGTCGCTACCTGCGCCTCCATCCCGTGCCCGTGATCGGTGCGATCCACAACGAGCCGGTGGACATGTGGCGGGGCACGATGCAGGCCGTCCGATCGATGCAATTCAGCCACGACGCCGTCGAGCATCGGCGCTATGTGATCGAGTCGGCGCCGGGCCACCTCGGGCTGATGGCCTTGATCCTGCCGTGGGAGGGCGCCGCGGCCCACGCGGACTGGATGGCGCAGGCACGGCACTTCTCACCGCTGATCGCCGTGACCCGCGACGGCGGCGAGGGCCGCACGACCCTCACCCGGGCCGGCCGCGTCCGCATCGACTACCGCCTTGACAGCGCCGGCATCGAAACGGCTCGCCACGCGCTCGTAACGATGGCCCAGCTCGCTCGGGCGGGGGGAGCACGCGAGATCCTGGCTGTCGGATCGCCGTTGCGACGCCATCGGATCAATCCGCCGCTTGGCGAGACGAAGCGCTTCTTCGAGTTCTGTCTGGGGATTGCGAAGACCGACTTCCGCCCGCACCGCGGGACGATCGCCTCGGCGCACCAGATGGGCACGATCCGGATGGGCTCAGACCCGAAGACGCATCCCGCTGACCCGCGCGGCCGCGTTCGCCGCTCGATCGATGGCGAGGTCGTGCCGGGCCTCTACGTCGCCGACACCTCGACGTTCCCGACCGGCATTGGGGTCAACCCGATGGTCGGCGTGATGACGATGGCCCGTCGGGTCAGTCGGACGGTGCTTGCCGAGGGTCGACCGCCGGCCTGAACGACGGGCTGCCGACCTCGTCGGACGCCTCCGTGCCCTCAGCGGCGTTCGCGAGCCGCGCACGGACCGCGACGATGATCGCCACGGCGACGAGGATGATCGCGGAGGCAATGATCGTTCGAACGGTGATCTGCTCGTGCAGGAACACGCTGCCGAGGAACACCGCGACGACCGGGTTCACGTACGCGTACGTGCCGATGAGCGACAGCGGCGCGTTCTTGAGCAGCCACGCGTACGACGTGAACGCGAGCATCGAGCCGATGAAGACGAGGTAGACGACGGCCAGGATCGACGCCGTCGAGATCTGGTCCGGGTGGAATTGCGGCGGTTCGCCCGCGATGACTGCCTCGATGCCGGTGACGATCGCGCCCGCGAGCATCTGCAGGCCGGACGCCGTGAATCCGCTCGGCGGCAGGTTCGCCTTCTTGATCGAGTAGAGCGAGCCGTGCGCCCAGCCGAGCGGCGCAAGCAGCAGGATGACGATGCCGATGGGTTCGAACGAGTTCGCGCCCGCGCCCGACGGCCAGATGAGCAGCGCCGTCCCCGCGAACCCGACTGCGATCGCGAACGCCACGACCTTCGGCAGCTTGTCGCGGAAGTACAGCCAGCCGAGGATCGCGAACCACAGCGGCATCATCGCGATGAGGATCGCGGCGATCCCCGACGGCACGGTCTTCTCGCCGAACACCACGAACCCGTTGCCGATGCCGAGCAGCAGGCCACCGACGATGAAGCTGTCGATGAGCTGGCATCGTGTCGGCACGCGCCGCGCCTTGGGATTCCGGAGGAGGTCCCAGGCGATGAGGATCACTCCCGCGAGCGCAAACCGGATCGCCGCCATGAGGAACGGCGGCATCGTCTCGATCGCGACGGCGATCCCGAAATACGTGGATCCCCAGACGACGTAGATGATCGCCATGTTGATCCAGAGCGCGGC
>DATFHO010000023.1:0-8275 GCA_035248345.1 Candidatus Limnocylindrales bacterium | reverse complement strand
TTCGTGGTCGCGAGCTCGGAGGTCAGCTCGTCCTTCTTGCGATTGACGTCGGCGCGGAGCTGGTCCTCGAGCTCGGCTAGCTGCTCGCCGGCCTTGCCACCGCGACCCTCGGCCTCGTCCTCGAGCGCCCCGATCGCCCGCTTGCGGGCCTCCTCGTCGACGTTCGTGACGATGTACAGCGCGAAGTACAGGATCCGCTCGAGATTGCGCGGGCTGATGTCGAGCAGGATCCCGAGCCGGCTGGGCGTGCCCTTGAAGTACCAGATGTGGCTGACCGGCGACGCGAGCTGGATGTGGCCCATGCGCTCACGGCGGACCTTCGAGCGCGTGACCTCGACGCCGCACTTGTCGCAGATGATGCCCTTGTAGCGGATCCGCTTGTACTTGCCGCAGTAGCACTCCCAGTCCTTCGTGGGACCGAAGATGCGCTCGTCGAACAGACCGTCCTTCTCGGGCTTGAGAGTCCGGTAGTTGATCGTCTCAGGCTTCGTCACCTCGCCCTTCGACCACTCCCGGATCTGGTCCGGGCTGGCGAGCGAGATGCGGATCGCGTTGAAGTTGTTGACCTCGAGCATGGTTCTCCTCAGCGCCGCCGCCTGGCCCGGCGACGCGGTGCGACCTCAGGACGCGTGAGGCCGATCCGGCCGGGCCTCCACCCGGCCGGTGCGAATGAGCAGGATTCGGATCAGTCCTCGAACCCGGCGAGGTTGATCCCGCCGAGATCCGGGAGCATGTAGCCGGAGACATCGTCTTCGGCCAGCTGGATCTCCTCGTCGTTCTGGTCGAGGATCTCCGCGTTCAGCCCGAGGCTGCGCAGCTCCTTGATCAGGACCTTGAAGGATTCAGGCACGCGCGGTGGCTGGATCTCCTCCCCCTTGACGATGGCTTCGTATGTCTGGACACGTCCGAGGACGTCGTCCGACTTCACGGTGAGCAGTTCCTGGAGGATGTTCGCGGCTCCGTAGGCCTCGAGCGCCCAAACCTCCATCTCGCCGAAGCGCTGGCCGCCGAACTGGGCCTTGCCGCCGAGGGGCTGCTGGGTGATCAGGCTGTACGGACCCGTGGAGCGGGCGTGGATCTTGTCCTCCACCAGGTGGTGGAGCTTGAGCATGTAGATGTAGCCGACGGTGATCTTGCGATCGAATGCCTCACCGGTGCGGCCGTCGCGAAGCTCGATCTTCCCGTCGTCGGGCAGACCGGCGTCGATGAGCTCCTTGCGGATCTGCTCCTCGGTCGCGCCATCGAAGACCGCGGTGGCCGCCGACTCGCCCTTCGCATGGAGCGCCCACCCGAGGTGCGTCTCCAGGATCTGGCCGATGTTCATGCGGCTCGGGACGCCGAGCGGGTTGAGGATGATGTCGACGGCGGTGCCATCGGGCAGGAACGGCATGTCCTCGGCCGGCAGGATCTTCGCGATCACGCCCTTGTTGCCGTGGCGGCCGGCCATCTTGTCGCCGACCGAGATCTTCCGCTTCTGCGCGACCGACACGCGGACCAGCCGGTTGACGCCGGGCTGGAGGTCGTCGTTGAGCTCGCGTCGGAACTCGCGAACCTCGACCACCTTGCCACGCTCGCCGTGCGGCAGGCGGAGCGAGGAGTCCTTCACCTCGCGCGCCTTCTCGCCGAAGATCGCGCGGAGCAGTCGCTCCTCCGCCGTCAGCTCGGTCTCGCCCTTTGGCGTGATCTTGCCGACGAGGATGTCGCCGGGGCGAACCTCGGCGCCGATGTAGACGATGCCCTCCTCGTCGAGGTCCTTGAGGGACTCCTCGCCGACGTTCGGGATGTCGCGCGTGATCTCCTCGGGGCCAAGCTTGGTGTCCCGGGACTCGATCTCGTGCTTCTCGATGTGGATGCTCGTGAACAGGTCGTCGCGCACGAGACGATCGCTGATGACGATCGCGTCCTCGTAGTTGCCGCCCTCCCAGCTCATGAACGCCACGAGGACGTTCCGGCCGAGCGCGAGCTCGCCCTGGCTCGTCGACGAGCTGTCGGCGATCGCTTCGCCGGCCTTGACCCGCTGGCCGAGGTCGACGATCGGGCGCTGGTTGATGCACGTGCCCTGGTTCGAGCGCACGAACTTCTGGAGGCGGTACTCATCGAGGTCGCCGGAGTCGGCGTCGATGCGGATCCGCTCGGCGGTCACCGAGATGACGACGCCGTCGTGCTTGGCGACCACGACCTGGCCGGAGTCACGCGCGGCGCGCTCCTCCATGCCCGTGCCGACGATCGGCGCCTCGGGCTCCAGGAGCGGTACTGCCTGGCGCTGCATGTTCGAGCCCATGAGGGCGCGGTTCGCGTCGTCGTGCTCGAGGAACGGAATGAGCGCGGTCGCCACGGAGACGACCTGCTTGGGGCTCACGTCCATGTACTCGATCTGGTCCGGGCGCGCCTCCGGGAACTGGTCACGGAAGCGGGACGGGATGCGCTCGGCAACGAAGTGGCCGGTCTTGTCGAGCGCGGCGTTGGCCTGCGCGACGACGTGCTCCTCTTCCTCGTCCGCCGGGAGGTACTCGATCTGGTCGGTCACGATGGGCTTGATCGGGAATGCGTTCAGCTTCTGCTTCTTCAGCTCGGCTGCCGCGCCGTCCGCGAGGGCCTCGCCCTTCTTCGTGACCACCTCGCCGCCCTTGGCGATGAGGTCCGTGCCGGCCTCGTACGCCGCCAGGTTGGGGTCGTCCCAGCCGACGGTGCGCTTGACCTTGCGGTACGGCGTCTCGATGAAGCCGTAGCTGTTGATGCGGCCGTACGTCGCGAGCGAGCCGATCAGGCCGATGTTCGGGCCTTCCGGCGTCTCGATCGGACAGATGCGCCCGTAGTGGCTGTGATGAACGTCGCGGACGTCGAACCCGGCGCGCTCGCGCGACAGGCCGCCCGGGCCGAGGGCCGACAGGCGGCGCTTCGACGTGAGCTCGGCCAGCGGGTTCGTCTGGTCCATGAACTGCGAGAGCTGGCTGCCGCCGAAGAACTCCTTCATCGCCGCCACGACCGGGCGGATGTTGATGAGGGCGTTCGGCGTCGCCTTGTCGATCTCCTGGATCGTCATGCGCTCCCGAACGACGCGCTCCATGCGCAGCAGGCCGATCCGGAACGCGTTCTGGATCAGCTCGCCGTTGGCGCGGATGCGGCGATTGCCGAGGTGGTCGATGTCGTCCTTGGGATGCAGGCCGCGGTTGCACTCGATGAGGTGCCCGACGATCGCCGCGATGTCCTCGCGGGTGATCGTGCGGCTCTCGCGGTCCAGCTCGATGCCCATGCGGGCGGCCGCGCCGTCCAGCTTCTTGTTGAACTTGTACCGGCCGACGCGACCGAGGTCGTAGCGGCGGAAGTTGAAGAACAGCCCCTCGACGAGCGCGCGGGCGTTGTCCCCGGTCGGCGGATCGCCCGGGCGAAGCTTCTTGTAGACCTCGATGAGCGCCTGTGCCGGCGTCTCGGTGACGTCCTTCTCGAGCGTGTTGGCGATGTACGGGTGCTCGGGATCGACGTCGACGGGCGCGAAGAGCGCGGAGATCTCGTCGTTCGTCTCGTAGCCGACGGCGCGGAGCAGGGTCGTCGCCGCGATCTTGCGCTTGCGGTCGACCTTGACCCAGAGCTGGTCCTTGTTGTTCGTCTCGAACTCGAGCCAAGCGCCGCGGTTCGGGATCACCTTGGCCGAGAAGATCATCCGGCCCGAGCCGGGATCCTCGAGCTCGCTGTAGTAGACGCCAGGCGAGCGGACGAGCTGGCTGACGACGACGCGCTCGGCGCCGTTCACCACGAACGTGCCCAGGTCCGTCATCCACGGGTAGTCACCCATGTAGACGCGCTGGCGCTGGATCTCGCCGGTTTCCTTGATCAGGAGCTCGACGTTCACGTACAGCGGGCGGCTGAAGGTAAGGTCCTTGGTTCGGCACTCCTCCTCGGAGTACTTGGGGTCGCCGAACTCGTAGTCCAGGAACTGGAGCTCCATCACCTTGCCGGTGAAGTCCTTGATCGGGCTGATCTCGTCGAACAGCTCGCGCAGGCCCCGCTCGACGAACCAGCGGAAGGATTCCAGCTGGAGCTCGATCAGGTTGGGGACGGGAAGGACTTCGGGGATACGGGCGTACCGCTTGCGCGCAGCAGCGGCCGCACCCGCACTCGACTCAGCGGGAGACAGCATCAAGGACCACCCCTTGGAGGAGGACAGGAGGAAGGAAAAGGGCCGCGCTCACAGAACTGCATAGTCTATCGCTGGCGGTTGATCTGTCAACCACCCGCAATCCGACGCTGCAGGCCGTGGGCGCGGCCCCAGAAGCGCGAGTTGCCAGCGCGAAGGCTGGGCGGATCCTGGCGAAGGCCGCCGGCGAGGACGTCCGCCAGCGCACTCGAATGTGCGTGAGCGGGCGCCCGCAGCCGGCAACGCCCGCCAGGGCCGTCCGGCCGAGCGCTACTTGATTTCGACCTTGGCGCCCTGCTCCTCGAGCGCGGCCTTGATCTTCTCGGCCTCGTCGCGGGCAATGCCCTCCTTGACCGGCTTGGGAGCCGCGTCGACGAGGTCCTTGGCCTCCTTGAGGCCAAGCCCGGTGAGCTCGCGCACGACCTTGATCACGGGGATCTTGTTCGGGCCGATCTCGGTGAGGGTCGCGGTGAACTCGGTCTGCTCCTCGGACGAGGCGCCGGCCTCAGCCGGAGCGGCAGCACCACCCGCGGCCGGCGCGGCGGCCATCGCCACCGGGGCGGCGGCGGTCACGCCGAACTTGTCCTCGAACTTCTTCTTGAACTCGGAGAGCTCGAGAACGGTCATCTTCTCGAAGGCCTCGAGCAGCTGGTCGGCGGTCATCGTTGCCATGGTCGTTGTGTCTCCTGGTGGTATCGGATCGGTTGGCTGGGTCGGGGTCGGTGGTCGGTGATCAGGCCGCTGCCTGCTTCGCCTCGAGCGCCGCGACGAGGCCGACGATGTCGCGCAGCGGCGCATCGAACAGGCCGGCCGTCGTGGCCATCGGGGCGGCGATCGCACCTGCGATCTGGGACAGCAGCGTCTCGCGCGACGGCAGGGACGCGAGGCGGGTCACGCCATCGCCATCGATCGCCCGGTCGCCGAGGACGGCGCCGGTGATCTTCACCTGCTTGAACGGTCGCATCGTGTCGATGACGACCTTCGCGGTCGCGCCCTCGTCATTGCCGAAGGCGATCGCCGTCGGGCCGACGAGCAGCGCGTCGAGCGCAGATCGCACGGAATCGTCCGCGGCGATCTTCATGAGCCGGTTCTTCACGACGCGGTACGACACGCCCTGCTTGCGCAGCGCGCGGCGGATCTCGCCGATCTCCCGGACGGTCAGACCCCGGTACTCCGAGACGATCAGGGTGCGGTTGTTCGCGAGCTGCTCGCGCAGCTCGGCAACCGTTGCCTGCTTTGCCTCGGTCGGCATGGTGCCCTCCATCGGTTCAGGCGCGCAGCCGGCGCGCGGCGGCGGGCGCTCGGGCCGGTGTGGCCTCCACTCCCCTGCGACGGGCGCCACGTGGCGCAACCTTGACTGCAGGGGGGACGCCCGCCCATGAGGGCAAACGATCCGTTCCTGCCTCGGCATGCTCGTCGGCGTCCCCGGGGCGATGCCCCGATCCGGTCCGGCGGATCAAGCCCCGACCGTCACTGACGTGCGGTCCGCGGGCGCAGGCTGTCTTCGGTAGGTCTCCGTCGATCTTGTTGTTGCTCCCGCCATCGCTGGCGGGTCGCGAAGTATGCCCGAATTTCTCCGGGCGGGCGTATGGTCAGCCGGCCGCGGCAGCGGCCAGCACCCCCGGGATATCCACGCGGATGCCGGGTCCCATCGTGCTGGCGATCGTCAGCGTGCGGAGGTACGTGCCCTTCGCGCCCGACGGCTTCGCGCGGTTGATCGCGTCGACGAGCGCCGCCAGGTTGGCAACGAGCGCATCGGCCTCGAAGCTCGCCTTGCCGACCGGCACGTGGACGATCGCGGTCTTGTCGACCTTGAACTCGACGCGGCCGCCCTTGACCTCGCGGATTGCGCGGTCGAGGTCGAACGTGATCGTGCCCGCCTTCGGGTTCGGCATGAGGCCGCGGCGGCCGAGGATCTTGCCCAGCCGGCCGACCTGGCCCATCAGGTCCGGCGTCGCGAGCGCGACGTCGAACTCGAGCCAGCCCGCCTCGATCTTCTTCACCAGGTCCTCGGCCCCGACCTCGTCGGCGCCGGCGCGGAGGGCCTCCTGGGCCTTCTCGCCCTGGGCGAACACCGCGGCACGGACCACCTTGCCGGTGCCGTGCGGGAGGACGACGGTGCCGCGGACCATCTGGTCGGCGTGGCGGGGATCGACCCCGAGGCGAAGGTGCGCCTCGACCGTGGCGTCGAACTTGACGGTGGTCGTGTCCTTCGCGAGCTGCGCTGCCTCGACGGGCGCGTACAGCTTCTCGGCGTCGACGAGCTTGATCGCCTCGAGGTACTTCTTGCCGTGTGCCATCGGATCCTCCTTCGACCGGGGTTGCCGGTCTCCCACGTCAGGTGGCGTGTCGTGACGCGTGGTCCGTCGCGACCCCTGCAGCCGGTGCTAGCCGGCTACCTCGATGCCCATGGAGCGGGCGGTGCCCTCGATCATCTTCGCCGCGGCGTCGATGTCGTTGGCCGACAGGTCGGCCATCTTGATGTTGGCGATCTCGCGGACCTGGTCGCGGGTGACGCGGCCGAGGGTCTCGCGCTTGGTCGTGCCCGAGCCCTTGTCGATGCCGGCGGCCTTGCGAAGCAGGTCCGCGGCCGGCGGCGTCTTCAGGATGAACGTGAACGAGCGGTCCTCGTACACCGTGATCTGCGCCGGGATGATCTGGCCGGCCTTGTCGGCGGTCTTCTCGTTGTAGCTCTTGGTGAACTCGACGATGTTGATGCCGTGCGGGCCGAGCGCGGTGCCGACGGGCGGCGCGGGCGTCGCCTTGCCGGCGGGCAGCTGGAGGGTCAGGATGATGCGGATCTTCTTGGCCACGGGAGCGAATCCTTCCTAGTGAGCGCCGGCTGGGCGCGCCCAGGCCAAGGCGGAGGCGAGCACGGGAGCGAGCGCACGTCCGTGCGTGAGCGAGCGAGCGGAGCCGACAACGCCGGCCTGGGCCGTCCGGGCGGTGCTCACAGTTTCTCGACTTGCAGGAAGTCAAGCTCGACGGGCGTCTCGCGCCCGAAGATCGAAACCAGGACCTTGACCTTGTTGCGCTCCGGGTTGACCTCGTCGACCGTCCCGATGAACTCGGAGAACGGCCCGTCGGTGACGCGGACGCTCTGGCCCTTGGTGAACGCGACGCGGTACTTCGGCGTCTCGACGCCCATGTGCCGCAGGATCTGCTTGACCTCGGTCTCGTCGAGGGGAACCGGCTCGCTGCGGACGCCCGGAATGTTCGACCCGCCGACGAAGCTGGTGACGCCCGGCGTGTTGCGGACGACGAACCAGCTGTCCGGGTCGAGGATCATCTCGACCAGCACGTAGCCCGGGTACACCTTCTTCTGGACGGTGTGCCGCTGGCCCTGGCGGATCTCGATCTCGTCCTCCATCGGCACGAGGACCTGGAAGATCTTGTCCTCCATGCCCATGGACTCGATGCGGTGCTCGAGGTTCGCCTTGACCTTGTTCTCGTAGCCCGAGTACGTGTGGATCACGTACCAGCGCTTGTCAGGGCCCTTGGCGATGACATCGGAAGTGACGGTGGTGCTCATTGAATCCCCGTGGACAGGAAGCCGATCACGCCCTTGAAGATCGTGTCGAACGTCGCGACGAAGATGCCGACCGCGAGGCTGACGGCAAAGACCAGCACGGTCAGGTTGCGCGTCTGGGCGAACGTCGGCCAGGACACCTTCCGGAGCTCTGAGACCGCTTCCGCGAGGAAGCGGCGAATTCGCTTCACGAGATCGTTTCAGCCTTTCAAGGTGTGGCAGGGGCGATAGGACTCGAACCTACAACCGCCGGTTTTGGAGACCGGTGCTCTGCCAAATTGAGCTACACCCCTGCGGTGGTGCCCGTGGATGCTACTTGGCCTCCCGGTGAAGGGTGTGCTTCCGACAGCGCGGGCAGTACTTGTTCAGCTCGATCCGGTTCGGATCGTTCTTCTTGTTCTTGCGCGTCGTGTACGTCCGCTCCTTGCACTCGGTGCAGGCGAGCTGGAACGTGGGCCGCGCTTCGACTCTTGCCATCTCGTTACGCGCTGATGCTGGTGATGGCGCCGGCGCCGACCGTGCGGCCACCCTCGCGGATGGCGAAGCGCTGGCCGACTTCGAGCGCGATCGGGGTGATCAGCTCGACGCCCATCTCGACGTTGTCGCCGGGC
>DATFHO010000022.1:0-16024 GCA_035248345.1 Candidatus Limnocylindrales bacterium | reverse complement strand
CGTCGGGCGGGTCCTCCGGCCGATCGTCGCGCTGCTCACCGGCGTGACCTCGCTCATCACGCGCTCGCTCGGCGTCTCGACACAGCGCGAGGCCTCGATCAGCACCGAGGAGCTCATGCTGATCGTCGAGCGGGGCGGGGAGCAGGGTGTCCTCGAGGCCGAGGAGGAGCAGATGATCCACGCGGTCATCGAGCTCGGCGACCGGCGCGTCCACGAGGTGATGGTCCCGCGGATCGCGATCGTCGCGCTGCCGGTCACGACGACGATCGACGAGGCGATCGACACGATCATCGCGGAGGGCCACAGCCGGATCCCGATCTACGAGGAGTCCGTCGACGAGGTCGTCGGCATCCTCTACGCGAAGGACCTCCTGCCGTTCCTCAAGAACGGCGGCGGCGATCCGCGGCCGGCGCTGCGGACGCTCCTCCGGACGCCGGTCTTCGTGCCCGAGTCGATGTCGATCGACGACCTCCTCCACGAGCTCCAGCGCCGCAAGGTCCATATCGCGATCGTGCTCGACGAGTACGGCGGGACGGCGGGCCTCGTGACGATCGAGGACCTCCTCGAGGAGATCGTCGGCGAGATCCAGGACGAGTACGACGTCGAGGAGCCGATGGTCGTTCGGCTCTCGGACCACGAGGCGCGCGTCGATGGCCGCGCCGACGTCGACGAGCTGCTGGAGCTGTTCGACCTGGACCTCAAGCTCGAGGATGCCGAGGAGTACGACACGGTCGGCGGGCTCATGTACCACCGCGTCGGCGGCGTGCCGGCGCCCGGCGATTCGATCGAGGTCGACGGCCTCCGTCTCACCGTCGAATCGACCGATGGCCGTCGGGTCGGCAAGGTGCTCGTCACGCGCCGCCTGGAAAAGGACCCCGACGATGGGACGGAGGGCCTCGGCGATGACGGCGACCCGGCGGTCAAGCAGGTCCGATCGGCGTCGAAGCGGCCGATCTCGCCGCGAGGCACGACGCGCCCGAAGCGCTAGTGCGGCTCGCTAGGCGCTGATCACGCTCCGGACGATCTCTTCCAGGCGCTCGCGCGGCTCGCGCTCGAGCGTACCCGCGGCATCGAGCGCCGCGAGCGCGCGATCACGGTGCAACCGGGCCTGATCGCGCGTGTACTCGCGAGCGCCGGCGCGCTCGAGGATCGCGGTGATCTGATCGACGTGCTCGGTCGTGAGGACGCCATTGGCATAGAGCGCGGCGAGCTGGTCCCGGTCCTCGGGCGTCGCCTGCTCGAAGGCGTAGATCACGGGGAGGGTCTTCTTGCGGCGCGCGACGTCGGACGGTTCCTTGCCCGTCGCGTCCTCGCGGCCCCAGATGCCGAGCAGGTCGTCGTTGAGCTGGAACGCCAGCCCGAGGTCCCACCCGAACGATCGGTAATGCGCGATCACGTCCTCGTCCTCGGTCGCGAGCACGGCGCCCGCTTCGATCGACGCGGAGATCAGCGCCGCGGTCTTGCGCCCGATCATGTCGAAGTACAGGTCCACGGAGAGGCTGTCGTCGTGCTCGGCCATCCAGATGTCGAGGTACTGGCCCTCGCACAGCGCCACACAGGTTCGGTCGTAGAGGCGCATCAGGCGCAGGACCGTGTGGTCCGGGAAGCCGAGATCCGTCAGCCGATGGAGCGCGACGCGGCTGAGGCTGAAGAGCATGTCGCCCGTATTGATGGCCTGCGGGATGCCGTGGATCGCCCACAGGGTCGGGCGATGGCGACGCTCGCGGTCGGCGTCCTCGATGTCGTCGTGGACGAGGCTGAAGTTGTGGCCCAGCTCCACCGCGGCGGCGCCTGGCAGCGCCCGCTCGTGCTCGCCCGTGATCGAGGCGTAGGCGAGGAGGCCGAGGAGCGGGCGCATCCGCTTGCCGGTCGAGCCGGAGCCGTCCAGGCCGAGGTGGTAGCGGACCATCTCGTAGACGCCGGCGGTCACCGGATCCATCGATCCGACCACCCGCATGATCTCCGCCTCGGTGTCGGCGATCAGCTGGGCGATGTTCGGGCTCGTCGAGAGGGCCATCGCGGCGAGTGTACCGGCCACGACGGAAACATGCGAGGTGCAAGTAGCGCGTTCGCGGTGCTGGGTTGCGTCAGTGGCGCACGTCGAACGCAAGCCCGTCGTCTGCAAGCACCGTCGGCACGCCGGTCGCGATGTCGACGGCGGCGATCGACGTGGGCCAGAACGGGGTGCTCACGTCCAGGCTCCAGCGGCTCAGGAGCGAGCGTCCGTCCGCCGACCACTGGACCGGCGGCATCCCGCCGCCCGCCGCGAGCTCGACCTCGCTCACGGCCCCGGAGGCCAGGTCGAGGATCGCGAGGCCGATGTTGGGAGCCACGAACGCGACGCGCTTCCCGTCCGGGGATGTGTCGAGGTACTGGATGGTCATCGAGCCGGTCCACGGTTTCGGCGGCTCGAAGACGAGCGTGTCGGTGCCCGTGGTCGGGTCGATCACCGCGAGGCCGCGATTGGTCCGGGAGAAGAGGATCCGCCCATCGGGAAGCCAGCGGGGATAGAAGTCGCTGGTCGTCGCCGGGCTGCGGAGATCGCGCACGTCGCCGGTCGCGAGGTCGACGGTCCAGATCGACGAGGGGAACAGGCTCGGCTGCTGGTTCGCACCGAACCCGGTGATCGCGAGCCGCCCGCCGTCGCCCGACCATGCGATGTTGCCGAGCCCCATCACGTAGCGGAAGCCGTCCGGGAGCGCGATCGACCGAGCGGGCGACCCGTCGACCGGGACGATGTCGAGGTGTGGCTTCACGACCGGCGGGCCGGCGTCGTCGGGGCCTTCTCGCGACAGCAACGCGCCGTCGAGCAGTGCCAGCTCCCGGCCATCGGGCGACCAGGCGAAGTGCGAGAACCCGTGATCCATGGTGCGCTGGAACGCCACCGCGCCCGAGAGGTCGACGACCGTGAGCAGCCAGTCGTCGCCGACGTACGCGACGTGCGACCCGTCGGGAGCAATGGAGACCTGCAGGTAGATCGAGGAGGTCGGCATGTGGCCGATGACCTGCGGCGCGGTGCCGTCGGCATTGGCGACGACGAGGTCGCCGTTCTGGCGGACCACCGCGAGTCGCGCACCACCGAGGTGCGCGAACCCGATGGCCAGCGCGACAGTCACGAGCAGGAGTCCCGCGACGACGAGACCGACGATGAGCCGGCGCGTCGTGGCGGGAAGCGGCAGCGCGTTCCCGAGCCCGATCCTTGTCAGGATCGTGTCCCCACGTGTCCGCCGCGTCATCGCGGATCGCGCGATCGAAGCAGCGTCGAAGGGCGAGATGCTCCCGGCCACCTCGACATCGAGGCGATCGGCGAGGCTGCGCTCGAAGGTCGTCAGGTCATGCATCGCCGAGGTCCCTTCGAAGGCGGTCGAGGATGCGCGCGAGCCGTGCGCGCGTGCCGGAGGCGCTCATCCCGAGCGCCCGTCCGAGCTCACCGGAGTCCAGGCCGGCCACGTACCTGAGGGCGACGATGGTCCGGTCCGTCGGGTCGAGGCGTGCCATCGCGTTGCGGAGGTCGATGTCCCCAGGGCGGGATGCGGGATCGCCGGAGCCGAGATCGGACCCGTCGGCAGCGACCTCGAGCTCGACGACCGGGCGCCTCCGTTGCCGGCGCAGGGCGTCGCGGGCCTGGTTGGCGGCGATCGAGACGAGCCATGGTCGAAGTCGCTCCGTGTCCTTGAGCGATCCGAGCCTGCGCCAGGCCAGGGACCAGGCAGACTGCACCGCGTCGTCGGCCATGTGGGAGTCCCCGCAGACCGCGAGGCTGACCTTCAGCATGTCGACGTGATGTGCCGCGACGATGCGCGTGAACGCCGCCTCGTCGCCCGCGGCGGCGCGCGCGACGAGGTCGCTGGCGATCGCGGTCGATGCGGTCGTGGCTCCCTCCATGCCCTACAGACGCCGGCCGCAAGACAAGTGATTCCCAGCAGCGTACTGTCGCTTCGTGCCCGCTCCACGCCGCTACGTCACCGACGCCATCGTCCTGTCCCGTTTCGACTACGGCGAGGCGGATCGCATCCTCACGCTGATCACCCCGGGCGACGGCAAGATCAAGGCGATCGCGAAGGGGATTCGGCGGCAGAACTCGCGAATCGGTGGTTCCGTGGAGCCCTTTGCGGAGCTCAAGCTCGTGCTCGCGCACGGCCGCACGTTCGACGTGATCACGCAGGTCTCGGTGGTGCATCCGTGGCTGCGGATGCGCGACAACCTCGTCTCGTTCGGGACGGCGTCGTACCTCGCTGAGCTCGCGAACGGAACCCTCGAGGAACGCCACGCGGCGGACTCCGTGTACGTGCTGCTCAAGCGGGCGTACGAGATCCTCGATGCCGGGATGGCGCCCGCGCGCGTGGCGCGCTGGTTCGAGATGCACCTCGCGGACGAGCTTGGCGTTCGACCCGAGGTCGACCGGTGCGTCGAATGCGGCCGGCTCCTCGAGGCCGACGAGCGGTATCGATGGCTGCCGCCGCTCGGTGGCGTGCTGTGCGATCGATGCCCCGGACCGCCGGTCGAACGGGTTGGGCTCTCGCTCGACGCGCTCAAGCTCCTGAAGGCCTATCAGCGCCAGGACGTAGAAGCGCTCGCCGCGCTGCGCCTCCGACCAGAGGTCGAGCGCGAGGTCGAGATCGCGATGCGCGAGTTCCTCGCGTTCTCGCTGGATCGCAAGCCTCGGTCGCTCGCGTTTCTCGATGAGGTGCGAGCAGGCGCCGCCACAGCCGCGACCTGAGCCTCTGGTAGGATCGCCGCCCGCCGCAACGCGGCGCCATGACCCCGCGACCGTCCCTTCCACGGCCGGCCGCCCCTGAGGAGCCTCTGTGTCGAACCCCCCGGCAACCGACCCGAATGCCGCCGCGCCCACGACGGCTCCCGCCGCCGACCCCGGCCCGTCCGTCAAGGACCTCGACACGATCGTGTCACTTGCCAAGCGCCGCGGCTTCGTCTACCCGTCGAGCGAGATCTACGGCGGCATCAACGCCGTGTGGGATTACGGGCCGCTCGGGGTCGAGCTGAAGAACAACGTCAAGCGCGCCTGGTGGAAGGCGATGGTGCAGGAGCGGACCGACATCGTCGGGCTCGACGCCGGGATCCTCATGGCGCCCCAGGTGTGGGTCACGTCCGGGCACGTGGGCTCGTTCTCCGACCCGCTGGTCGAGTGCGCGACCGACAAGCGCCGGTTCCGCCTCGACGAGCTGCCCGGCGCGGAGAATCTGACCGCAACCGAGCTGCGCGACCCGGAGATCATCCAGAAGCTCGGCCTGAGGTGCCCGATCGACGGCGGCCCGCTGTCCGCCCCGCGTCGGTTCAACCTCATGTTCAAGACGTTCATGGGCCCGGTCGAGGAGGACGCGTCCGTCATCTACCTGCGCCCGGAGACGGCGCAGGGCTCGTACGTGAACTTCAAGAACGTGCAGCAGTCATCGCGCAAGAAGCTGCCGTTCGGCGTCGCGCAGATCGGGAAGAGCTTCCGCAACGAGATCAGCCCCGGCAACTTCGTCTTCCGGATGCGCGAGTTCGAGCAGATGGAGATGCAGTACTTCGTCCCGCCCGACCGCGCAGCAGAGATCTTCGAGGAGTGGCTGCCGCGCCGATGGGACTGGTACACGCGCTACGGCGTCTCGCCGGCGCGGCTTCGGTTCCGCGAGCACGCGCCCGACGAGCTGGCGCACTACGCGAAGAAGGCGATCGACGTCGAGTACCGCTTCCCATTCGGCTGGAAGGAGCTCGAGGGCATCCACAACCGCGGCGACTTCGACCTGTCGCGGCACATGGCCGAGTCCGGCGAGAACCTCGAGTACTTCGACCCGGCGACGGAGCAGCACTACGTCCCGTGGATCATCGAGACGGCGGGCGGGCCGGATCGATCCGCGTTCACCTTCCTCATCGACTCCTACCGCGAGGAAGAGGTTCGTGGCGAGACCCGTGTCGTGCTGGGCCTCCATCCGGATCTCGCGCCGTACAAGGTCGCCGTGCTGCCGCTGCTGAAGAAGCGCCCCGAGATCGTGGAGCTCGCCAACAAGCTGCGCGACCACCTCGCGAAGGACGTCATGGCGGTCTACGACGACACGGCCGCGATCGGAAAGCTGTACCGGCGCCAGGACGAGATCGGGACGCCGTGGTGCGTGACGATCGATGTCGAGTCGCTGGAGGACGGCGCCGCGACGATCCGCGACCGCGACGCGATGACGCAGGAGCGCGTGCCGGTGGACAACATCAAGCGCGCGATCCTCGACAAGATGGTCGCCGCGCGCGGCTGATCGCGGAGCCCCGAGCGAGTCGCACACCTGGCAGGTGCCGAATCCTGCGCTCCAAGATCAATCCCGCACCTGGCAGGTGAATCGACGACGGCATTTCGGCCCCGTGAGCGCCATTCCAGGTCATATCGCACCTCGGAGGTGCAGGAATCACCGCAACCGATCGGATTTGATACCTGACAAGTTCGGAAACGGCGGAGCCGCGCGCCGCCGCAGCCGCGTGTCGGCGCTCGATTCCGCGGTCGCGCCGAGCGACCGATTTCGCGACCCTGGGCCGCATCCGGTCGCTGACAGCGACCGAGATGCCAAGCCCGTGCCTCGATTCGTGGCCGAATCTCGGGAGATTCGGGCGCATCGGTCGCCACCGCCGACGAACATGACGACCGGTGCCGCGGATCCGTCGCTGGCACCGACGACCCGGCCCGGCACACCGGTACGCTGCCCTCGTGCCAACCGAGGTATTGCGCCGGTTCATGGCAAGCACGGACATCGACTACGAGAAGTGGCACGAGGGCATCGGCTACGACCTCGATGCGCTCGGGCAGCTGCAGGGCGCCGAGCGCGCGGAGGTCGAGCAGTGGCTCTTGGCACGAGCCGGCAATGACTGGCGCGATCTCGAAGGCCTGCTCGCGCTCGGCTCCGAGACGGGTCGCGCGGCCGTCGTCGAGCAGCTTCAGCACGGGAAGCTCGAGCAGCGGCTGAACGCGGCGAGTCGCCTCTCCGACGATCCCGCGCTGGGCGGTGATGTCGAGGCTGCGGTCGTGGCCGGCCTCGAATCGGCCGTGCTGTTCGAAGGGTTGACGCACGCGTTCGACCTCGCGGTCGAGCTGCGGACGCCGGCGATGATCGCGGCGCTGTGGCGCGCGACCCAGCGCGACGAGAGCGAGGCGTCGGTTCATGCCGCCGCGCGACTCGCGTTCCTCTACGGCAAGGCCTCGTCAGATTTCGACTGGGACCTGCGCCCGCTCTTCCTGCGCTTAGGGACGCCCGACAGGGCAGAGCGCGCCGCGGCGACGGCCGATCTCGGCAAGCTCTGTGGCGTGGATCCCGGTGCGTTCCTCGGAGCCTGATCGCGCGCCTGAGCGGCGATAGACTCGGCCGATCGACGAGGAGGAGACCGGCGTGGCGATCACGATCCGCAAGTGGGCGACGTTCATCGAGGAGCTCCACCAGGAAGGTGGCAAGCCGCTCGCAAAGCCGCTGCGCCGCGTCGCTGTCGCCTGCATCGTGAAGAACCCGTACGCCGGTTCGAATCCGGACGACCTGAGCGAGCTGATCGACTTCGGCGAGGTGCTGGGCAAGGAGCTCACGGACCGCGCCAAGGCTGCGCTCGGAACCACGGTCGAGGCGTACGGCAAGGGCGGCATCGTCGGTGAGGCAGGCGAGCTCGAGCACGTCGCCGCGTGCCTCCACCCGAAGTTCGGCGCACCGACCCGCTCGGCGGTCGGTGGCGTCTCGATCCTTCCGTCGGTGAAGAAGCGCGCTGCGATGGGTGCCTCCCTCGACATCCCCGTGCACCACATCAAGGCGATGCTCGTCCGATCGCACTTCGACGCGATGACGATCAGCGTCCCCGACGCGCCCGCGTCGGACGAGATCCTCCTCGCGATTGCCGTCTCGGACGGCGGCCGGCCGCACGCGCGCGTCGGTGGCCTGAAGGCCGAGGACGCGGTCGGCGAGGACGGGCTGCACTAGCCCCGACCGATGCGGACGCTCATCGCCAACATCGGCACGGTCGTCACCGGCGACATCGGCGCGCCCATCGCGGACGCCGATTCGATCCTGATCGAGGACGGCCGGATCTCCGCCGTCGGGCGCGGGCTCGACGCGGCTGGGGGCGCCACAGTAATCGACGCCAAAGGCACGACCGCGTTTCCCGGCCTCATCGACTCCCATGCGCACCCGGTGTTCGGCGACTTCACGCCGCGCCAACAGACGATGAGCTTCATCGAATCCGGGCTCCATGGCGGCGTGACCACGGTGGTCTCCGCGGGCGAGGTGCACCTTCCCGGCCGCCCGAAGGACGTCGTCGGGCTCAAGGCGCTGGCGATCGTTGCGGCGAAGTCGTGGAGCGCCCTCCGACCTGCCGGTGTGAAGGTCCACGGCGGTGCGCCGATCCTGGAGCTCGGTCTCGAGGAGTCCGACTTCGCCGAGATGGCCGCCGGCGGCGTGAAGCTCATCGGCGAGATCGGCCTCGGGAGCGTGAAGACAGGCGCGCAGGCGGCGCCGATGGTCGGATGGGCGAAGCAGCACGGCATGACGGTGACGTTCCACACAGGTGGTCCATCGATCGCGGGCTCCAATCCCATCGCCGCGGATGCCGTGCTCGAGGCGCAACCGCACATCGTCGGGCACGTGAACGGCGGCACCACCCCGATGTCGGACGCGGACATCGCCCGCGTCATCGAGCAGAGCGACATGGCGATCGAGATCGTCCATTGCGGCAACGGCCGGGCGGCCCTCCACGCGCTCGCCGTGGCGAAGGCTTCCGGCGGGCTGGCCAGGATCGTCATCGGCAACGACGCGCCGTCGGGCACCGGCGTCGTGCCACTCGGGATCCTCCGGACGATGGCGCACCTCGCATCGCTCGGCGGCGTCGCGCCGGAGCTCGTGGTCGCGATGGCAACCGGCAACACGGCACGCGTCCACAATCTCGACGTCGGCGTCATCGCCGCGGGCGGGGCTGCCGATATCGCGCTCGTCGACGCCCCCGTCGGCTCGTCGGCGTCCACCGCGCTCGAGGCGCTTGGCGTCGGTGATCTTCCGGGTGTCTCGATGGTGCTGATCGATGGCGCGGTGGTGATCGGCCGCAGTCGGAACACCCCGCCGGCCGGTCGAGCCGCCGAGGTCGTGGGCGGCGGCGGGCCGGGTGGGGGAGGGCACTGATGCGCTACGGGCTTCGACTGCCGAGCTACGCCCTCGGCGAGCGCACGGCGGGCCTCCAGGAGATGGGCGCGTACCTGCGCCATGCGGAGGACCTCGGGTTCGACAGCGCGATGCTCATTGACCACCTGCTCATCGCGCCGCCGGCCTATCGAGTGGCCTGGCTGGAGCCCGTGTCGCTCCTCAGCGCCCTCGCCGGTGTGACCCGCACCATCCGCCTCGGCACGCTCGTGATCGTCCTGCCGTTCCGCGATCCCGTGGCATTCGCGAAGGAGTGGGCGACCCTCGACCTGCTGTCGGGCGGGCGGTCGATCCTGGGCGTCGGAGTCGGCTGGAACAAGGAGGAGTTCGCGGCGCTGCGCATCCCGATCAAGGAGCGCGGCCGGCGGATGAACGAGATGCTCGAATCGATCACCGCGCTCTGGGCCGGTGACGACGTCTCGTACGAGGGCCAGTTCTACCAGTTCGAACACGTGACCATCGAGCCGAAGCCGGTCCAGAAGCCCCATCCGCCGATCTGGATCGGCGGTGGCACGCAGCCCTCAGAGAAGATCTACGGCGAGGGCGTCGACACGATCACGCCCGTGCTGCGCCGCATCGCGAAGTACGCCGAGACATGGGTCCCGCACAGCTCCGCCACCGCCGAGATGGTGACCGGTGACTGGGAGCGGATCCAGGAGTTCATGGTCGAGTTCGGCCGCGACCCGAGCACGATGGGTCGCGTGTACTCGAACTTCGTCCACATCCTCAAGCCGGGCGAGAAGCCCGAGTCGGCAGCTGCGAAGTTTTCCGTCTATTCCGGGATGGACCTGCCGTACTGGCAGGAGTTCTACCTGCTCGGCGAGGCCGAGGCGGTGGCCGAGCGGATCCGGGGCAAGATCGAGGCGCTCGGAGGCGTGGACGACCTGATCCTCAACCCGCTCGACTGGGACCCCGCCTCGATCGAGATCCTCGCCGAGCGCGTCCTGCCGCTCGTCTCCGCATAGCCCGTGGCGTTCCTGCGACCGGCCCGGCTCGCCGACGCGCTGGGGGCGCTGGCCGACGGCGGACCAGGCGGGGCACCGTGGGTGATCGTCGCCGGCGCGACCGATCACTACCCTGCGCGCGTGGGTCGAACGCCCGTCGAGGACGTGCTCGATGTGACCGCGATCGGCTCGCTCCGCGGCGTCTCGAAGGTCGACGGCGGCTGGCGCATCGGCGCGCTCTGCACGTGGACGGAGCTCGTGGAGGCGGACCTGCCGCCACTGTTCGACGGGTTCCGCGCCGCCGGACGGGCCGTCGGAGGCCTGCAGATCCAGGCGCGCGCAACCGTCGTCGGCAACGTCTGCAACGCATCACCGGCCGCCGACGGCATGCCGAACCTGCTCGCGCTCGATGCGCAGGTCGAGCTGTCGTCGCGCGGCGCGGCGCGGATCGTGCCGATCGGGATGTTCGTCACGGGCAATCGGAAGACGCTCCGGCGACCCGACGAGCTCGTGACCGGCCTGTTCATTCCGGATCCGTTGCCGAGGGCGGATGCCCGTTCGACATTCCAGAAGCTGGGCTCGCGCGCGTACCTCGTGATCTCGATCGCGATGGTCGCCGCGGTCGTCGAGGTCGCCGACGGGCGGATCGAACGAGCCAGGATCGCGGTCGGCGCCTGCTCCGAGGTCGCGCAGCGGCTCCCCGCCCTCGAGGCGGCCCTCTCAGGTCGTCCGGCCACGCCGCGCGCCGCCGGCGTCGTGGAGCCGGAGCACTGCGCGGGGCTCGCTCCCATCGATGACGTTCGTGGCACGGCCGCGTATCGGCGCGAGGCAGCGGTGGAGCTCGTCCGGCGCGCCTTGGCGACGCTGCTCGCATGACGATCCAGGCCGGAGCCGACGCACGCGTCGAGTTCTGGATCAACGGCCGATCCGTCCGCGTGTCCGGGGTCGAGCCGATGCGTCGCCTGTCCGACGTGTTGCGTGACGACATGGGCCTCACCGGGACCAAGGTCGGATGCGAGGCAGGGGACTGCGGGGCCTGCACGGTCCGACTCGACGGACGCCAGGTGGATGCTTGCCTCGTCCCGATCGCACAGGTTGGCGGCGCGCGGATCACGACCGTGGAGGGGCTTGCGGTCGATGGGAGCCCGTCTGACCTGCAGGCGGCGTTCCTCGCCCACGGCGCTGCGCAATGCGGGATCTGCACCCCGGGGATGCTGATGGCCGCAGACGCCGTGCTGGCCGCGAACCCGGACGCGGACGACCGTGAGATCCGTGACGGCATCGGCGGTGTGCTGTGTCGATGCACCGGGTACGCGAAGATCGTCGAGGCGATCGCGGCGACCCGAGACGCGAGACGATCCCGCACGTCAGTTGCGGCCGCCGCGGCCCCGCACGCCGGCGGCGCGGTTGGGAGCCGCATCGCCAAGGTGGACGGGCTGCCGCGGGTGCTCGGAACGGCCAGGTACGGCGCGGACGAACGACCGCAGGCGTGGCTGACGGTCAGGGCGGTCCGATCGCCATATCCACGCGCGACGTTCGAGACCGGTGACCTCGCGGCGTTCCGGGCGCGACACCCCGGCCTCGTCGATGTCTTCACGGCTCGGGACGTGCCCGGCCAGAATCGCTACGGGATCTATCCGGCCGGCAAGGACCAGCCCGCGCTCGCCGATCGGATCGTGCGGCATCGCGGCGAGCCGGTGCTCGCGCTCGTCGGTGAGGACGAGACCCTGGCGCGCATCCAGGACGCCGACATCCCGATCACGTGGTCCCCGGTGGCGCCACTGACCGGCATCGATGCCGCCCTCGCCGACGGCGCGCCGGACCTGCACGACGCATCGGTCGGCAACGTGCTGATCCGCGGCCGCCTCGCGACCGGGGACGTCGATGCTGCATTCGTCGGCGCAGCCGCCACTGCCGAGATCGACGTCGAGACGACGTTCGTCGAGCACGCCTATATCGAGCCCGAGGCCGGCTACGCGCAGCGCGTGGGTGATCGCATCGAGCTGTTCGTCAGCACCCAGGCGCCGTACATGGATCGCGACGAGGTCGCGCTCATCCTCGGGATCCCGCCAACGGACGTCCGTATCGTCCCCACCGCCTGCGGTGGCGGGTTCGGCGGCAAGCTCGACCTCGGGGTCCACGCGCTCATCGCGATCGCGGCCTGGCGCACCGGGCGGCCGGTTCGCGCGGTCTGGACGCGACCGGAGTCGATGGCCGCCAGCCCCAAGCGACACCCATCGCGGATCCGTGCGACCGCGGCCGCCGATGCGGACGGACGGCTCACCGGGTATCGATTCCACGGCGATTTCGACACCGGCGGATACGCGTCCTGGGGTCCCACCGTCGCGAATCGCGTGCCCGTCCACGCGATGGGCCCGTACGCGTGGGACGCCGTGCTCGCGACCACGCGCGCCGTGTACACGAACAACCCGCCGTCGGGCGCCTTCCGCGGTTTCGGCGTGCCGCAGGCATCGGTCGCGCACGAGGCGCTCATGGACGACCTCGCGGCGCAGCTCGGCCAGGACCCCCTGGAATTCCGGCTCGCGAATGCGCTTCGTGCCGGCTCGACCACGGCCAGCGGCCAGACGCTGGCGGCCTCCGCCGGCCTGCCCGCTTGCCTGGAAGCGCTACGGCCGCATTGGCAGCGGCTTCGCGCCGACGCGGCAGCCTGGAACGCGGCGCGCGCCGGCGACACTGCAGCATCGCGGCGAGGCGTCGGCATCGGGGCCATGTGGTACGGCATCGGCAACACGGCGCTCGCAAATCCGTCGACGATCGAGATGGGCATCACCCGCGACGGACGGCCCACGCTGTTCTGCGGCGCGGTCGATATCGGCCAGGGCGCTTCGACGGTGCTGACGCAGATCGCGGCGGATGCGCTCGGTGTTGACGCTGACCGCCTCGGGCTCGTGAGCGGCGATACCGACCGAACCGCCGACGCCGGCAAGTCCTCCGCGTCGCGCCAGACCTTCGTGTCCGGCAATGCGGCGCGGCTCGCGGGCGAGGACCTGCGGCGCCAGATCCTGCAGCTCGCCGAGGTGCAGGAGGCGAAGATCGAGGTCGGCGACCGCACGCTCACGGTGATCGACGCCGCCGGGCGCCGCATCCCGATCGAGCTCGCCGAGCTGCCGCGCGTGCCGGTGGCGGATGCCCAGACCGAATGCGTCCTCGTCGGTCGCGGCCGGTTCGACCCGGACACGACACCCCTCGACGCCGACGGGCAGGGCCTGCCGTACCAGACGTATGCATTCGGGGCGCAGATCGCGTCGGTCGACGTCGACCCCGCGCTCGGCACGGTGCAGGTGCGGAAGATCGTGGCGGCACACGACGTCGGGCGCGCGATCAACCCGACCCAGGTCGAGGGCCAGATCCACGGCGGCATCGCGCAGGGCCTCGGGTTCGCGCTCATGGAGGCGTACGTGCCAGGTCGCACGGAGAACCTGCACGACTACCTGATCCCGACCGTCGGGGACATGCCCGACATCGAGTGCCTGCTCGTCGAGGACCCCGAGCCGTCCGGGCCGTATGGCGCCAAGGGGGTGGGGGAGCCGGCGCTCATTCCGACCGCGCCCGCCATCCTCGGCGCGATCCACCACGCGGTCGGCGTCAGGATCTCGCGCCTGCCGGCGTCACCGGACCGCGTCCGGGCTGGCATCCTCGCGCAGATGGACGGCACGACGCGGTGAACAGCATTGGCGGGGCGGCGGCGCCTCGCGGCCCCGGCATCGGCGCGATCACCGCCTACCTCATCGGCATGGGCGGGCTGGCGTTCACGCTCACGATTCTGTGGCTGTCGATGCGCGCCGTGATGGGCATCGGCGGCGCGTGCGCAAGCGGCGGCCCCTACGTTCCCGCCGTCGAGTGCCCGGACGCGGTCGTTGCGCTCACGCCGCTGAGCATCTTCGGCATCTTCATCTTCGGCGGGCTCGCGGCGTGGGGCGGTGCGAACCTCGGCGGCCGTTGGATCGGGTTGATCGCACTCGGCTGGCCGGCGCTGTTCCTCAGCCTCGGCTGGAACTTCCTCGAGTTCGGGTTCGCCCCGCCGGACGGGAGCGGCGACCTCGTGTGGGACTGGATCTTCTGCGGCATCGTGTTCGTGCTGATGGGCGGGATCCCTTTGATCGTCGGGCTGCGCGGCGCGGCGATGTTCGCGGGTTCGCACCGCGCCTACGCCGGCGGCCGCGTGCTCGTCGGACCGCGCAAGGGCTTCGAGGAGATGCGCGAATTCCAGCAGCAGCTCCAGGCCGCCGTCGCGGCCCGCAATGCCGAGCGCTCCGATGCGGCGCGGGCCGTGGCTGGCGCAACCTTCGCCGCAGCGCAACAGCAGGACGTGGCGGAGCGCCTCGAGCGGCTGGCCCGACTCCACGCGGCAGGCGACCTGACCGACGCGGAGTTCGACGCCGCGAAGCGCGCAACGATCGCAGGAGTGAGCTCGTGATGGACCCGTCGATCCCGCCGGCGTGGGAGCGCTGGCTCGCGGTCGCGCTCGTCGGCGCGATCATCATCGGCGTTGTGCTGGCGCTCTGGCTCTACGCCGCGGTGTCGGCCGCCTGATCCGCCCGCATCCGGGCGTTGTTGGGCTCCGCTGCTCGGCGCCCGCACGTTCGCGTGCGCTCGCCTCGCTGCTCGCCTCCGCCTTCGGCTACGGACGGCTGAGGCGGCCGACAATTTTCGTCTAGCGCTTCAGGAGGCGCGCGATCCTGTCGTCGAGGTCCTCGTTCGACTTGCGGAGTCGGGCGACCTCGGCCACGAGCGCCTTGAGCACTCGCTCGACATCGTCCATCTCGGTCCGGACGGCCCGTCGGACCGCCGCATCCATGTCGTTCGTCGCAGGGCGCGCTCGGCGACGACGCGTGGTGCCGGAGAGATCCTTGAGGACCTGGTCGAGATCGAGGCTGAAGCCGACCGGCTTCGATGAATCGGTCATGGCGTGACGATACGCCCCTCGCGCCAGCCGGATGCGGCAGACTGCGCGCATGCCTACCAAGATGATCCTCGACGTCGATACCGGCACGGACGACGCCGTCGCCCTCATGACCGCCGCGCTCTCGCCGGATCTCGAGCTGATCGGCGCGACGAGCGTCAACGGCAACACCTCGATCGAGTACACGACCGAAAACACGCTCCGCGTCTTCGACTTCATCGGGATGCCGGAGATGCCCGTGTACCGCGGCATGGACCGGCCGATGATCCGGACCGACGTGAAGCGCGGCATGGCCGCGCGGATCCACGGCGACATGCTCGACCTGCCGAAGGTCTCGCACGGTGCGAAGCTCCAGGAAGGCCACGCGGTCGACTGGCTGATCGACACCTACATGGCCTCGAACAGCGACATCGTCCTGTGCCCCGTCGGGCCGCTGACGAACATCGCGATGGCGATCCTGCGCGAGCCGCGGATCGTGGAGCGGATCCCCGAGATCGTGATCATGGGCGGCGCCCACGACCACGGAAACATCACGGCGTCGGCCGAGTTCAACATCTGGCTCGACCCGGATGCCGCACGTGTCGTCGTGAACTGCGGCGCGCCGATCCGCATGGTGCCGCTCGACGCAACGCACCGCGCGCTCGTCTCGACCGATGACGCCGCCGCGCTGCGGGCACTTGGGACGCCAGCCGGTGAGGCCGCCGCGCGCTTCGTCCTCCAGCGGATCGACGGCTACGACGCCACGCAGCCCATGCCGCGCAAGGGCGAAGCGCTCGCTGCGCCGGTCCACGACGCGCTCGCCGTGTGCGCGATCATCGATCCGACGATCCTCACGACCGAATTCATCCCGATCGACGTCGAGATCGTGCCCAGCCTCTCGATCGGGCGGACGGTCTGCGACCGGCGCTTCCGGAGCGGCAAGCCCGCGAACGTCCACTTCGCCCTGGACGCCGACGAGGACAAGTTCAACCGGATGCTGCTCGACATCCTGGGCCGCACCGCCTGAC
>DATFHO010000021.1:0-45773 GCA_035248345.1 Candidatus Limnocylindrales bacterium | reverse complement strand
GGCTCGGCGCCGCCGACCGGCCGCTACCCTCTCGGGATGCCGAGCCGCGAGGACGCCTGGAACCTGCTCTGCGAGTGGACCCACACCGACGCGCTGCGCCGCCACGGGCTCGCCGTCGAGGCGGCCGTCGCGTGGTACGGCGAGCACAAATTCGGGATCACGGGCGACGAGCTCGAGATCTGGCGCTCAGCGGGCCTGCTCCACGACTTCGACTACGAGCGCTACCCCGAGACGCACCCGATGCGCGGCGCCGACGTCCTGCGCGACGCGGGCTACCGCGAGGACGTCGTCGAGGCGATCCTCGGCCACGGCGACCACACCGGCATCCCGCGCACCAGCCTGCTCGCGAAGTGCGTGTACGCCTGCGACGAGATGACCGGCTTCGTGATCGCCGTGACGTACGTGCGCCCGAACCGGAGCCTGGACGAGGTCGACGTTCGGTCGGTCGTCAAGAAGATGAAGGACAAGGGCTTCGCCCGGCAGGTTCCGCGCGACCAGCTGGAGAAGGGCGCCGAGGAGCTCGGCGTGCCCTTCGACGAGCACGTCCTCAACGTCATCGAAGGGCTGAAGACCGTCCGGAGCGAGCTCGGGATCTAGCAGCAGACGCGCGCAGCGCGCCCGGCCGCGCTCGCTGCTACGATCCCACCGCCCGCGCATCCTCCCGTCCAGCATGGTCGCCTGGCCGGTCTCGAGCGCTGCGCGCAGGTCCGCCCCCGTCGCCGCCCCGTCCGCGCCGGCTGGCGGCGCGGCTTCGATAGCCCCGTCAGTGGAGGATGCCCCCGTGCGCCTTGCCCTGTTTCGCGCTGCGCTCCTGTCCACCGTCTGTCTCGTTGCCGCGTGCAACACCGCTGGCCCCGGAACCACGTCGAGTCCGGGCGCTGCCACTGCGCCTGGTGGCACCGGCGAGGCCGCGGCGTCGATCGGCGAGGTGTCGGCCGAGCAGGTGGCGGAGAGCCTCATGGTCGCCCTTCGCGACGGCCACACGACCGAAGCATGGACCATCGTGTCGACAGGGCTTGCCCCGAAGAAGTTCAACGGGATCGCGGATTTCACCGCGAAGATGATCGCGGCCGGCACGCCGGCGTCGTGGACCTTCGATCCGCTCAAGCACGGTAGCAACGACAGCGGAAGCTTCGTGGTCGTCGAAGGCCCGGTCACCTTCGAGGACGGGGGCGTGGGCCACGTCCGGATTCAGATGACGGCCCTCGGCCTGCAGGCCAACCCGTGGCGGGTCGACGAGTTCACCCTGACCGACAAATAGGCGCAGGCCCTCGAAACACCGGAGCCCGATCATCGAGCGCCTCACGAGGCAGAGCAGGAGCAGCCCTTTGCGGCACACCATCGGACGAACTCGACCTGCGCACGGAATTCGCGTGCCCGCCCTTGCCATTCTCGCCGCCGCCCTCGTCTCCGCAGCGTGCAATCCGAGTCCGGCGCAGACCGCTGGCCCCGCCGCCACCGCCGGACCGGTGTCGCCCGCAGCCTCGTCGGGCCTCGGCGCGACGCCGGTGGGAGGCGGCCCAGCGGCGCCCTCCACGGCTGCCGAGGCGAACGTGATCAAGGGCCGCGCGGTCACGGCAACCGGTGCCCCGATCGCCGGTGCCAGCGTCCGGATCGTCGGGTACACAGGGGGGTCGAGCCTCGGCCAGGAGATCGAGACCGTGACGACGGGCGCGGACGGCACGTACCGCTACGAAGTTCCGCCAGGTCTCTACGAAGTGCACGCGGAAGGGCCGCTCGCGTTCGGCGGTCAGACGTACTTGTTCGACCTCGCGCCGGCGGACGGCACCTGTGACCAGCAGCAGTCCGATCAGGGCATCGTGAAGGATTACGTCCTGCGCCTCCGCGGGCTCATGAGCTGCCAGGACGGCGGAGTCAACCCCGACAACTACCTCTTCTACCACGGCGCGGCCGTCCAGCTGTCGACCCAACTCGGGACGGCCGGCCGGGAGGACGTGGTCGAGTTCCGCTTCGAGCCGATCGGCACGCTCGCGGACGGCAGCCCGGGTGCACCGCTCACCATGCGGCGCTCCGTTGGCGCCATGTCCGCGTACGTTGGCCCAATCGAGGAGACGGCGTACCTGCACGACATCCCACTCGCCCGCTACTCGGTGTCGGCGACCCTCCTCACCGCGGACAGCCGTCGCGTGCCCCTGATGCTGGCCACCGACGGGCCGCCGTCCAAATCCGTGGAGGTCTCGTTCGAGCCACGCATGGTCGTGGGCACGCTCGCCGTGGGGTACTCCTCGCTGATGCCGACGCTCACCGTGCAGGAAGGCGGCTGACCGCACGGCCTCGCGGTACCCTCGGGAGCGATGTTCTACCGTGCCGACCCGTGGCTCCACGTCATCGTGGGCTGCATGTCGTCGGGCAAGACCGATGAGCTGCTCCGGCTCCTTCGCCGCGCCGAATACGCACGCCGCCGGATCCTGCTCGTCCGCCCCGAGATGGACACCCGGACCCCGCCGGAGTACGCCGAAAGCCGCTCCCTCGCGCGCTACCCCTCGCGTGTTATCCCGACCGACGACCCGTGGAAGATCGTGACCCTCGCCCGCGAATCCGACGCCGACCTCGTCGGCATCGACGAGGCGGAGTTCTTCGTCCCGGAGGTCGTGGCTGCCGTGGAGGCGCTTCGGCGCTCGGGTCGGCACGTGATCGTGACCGGGCTGAACACGGACTTCGCGGCGCGTCCCTTCGGCTCCATGCCGGAGCTGATGGCGGTCGCCGACGAGGTCTCGATGCTCACCGCGATCTGCGTGATCTGCGGCGAGACCGCGACCCGCACCCAGCGCCTTGTGAACGGCCGCCCGGCCGCGATCGACGACCCGCTCGTGGTGATCGGGGGCATGGACGCGCAGGCGGTCGAGACGTACGAGGCGCGCTGCAACCGGCACCATGAGATCGCACCGCCGCGGGCCGAGACCCGCCCCGAGGCCGCCTCGATCCCCCTCGAGCTCTAGGCGAGACCGAGCGTCAGGCCGGGCTGGACCCCAGCCCGAGGAAGCGGTGCACCAGCTGCTTCATCCAGAACAGGCGGACGAGCGGGATCCAGATCAGCCCTGCCGCCACGGCGAGCAGTGCGTCGCGGGGCGTCGGCACCGCGAATGAGAAGAACTCGCGCATTGGCTGGATGAGGAGCGTCGCCACGTAGCCCGCGGCCAGAACGAGCGCCAGGTACGTCGGCCGGCGGTCCTTCGTGAGCGGCTCGATCACCGCCCACCACCGCGTCGGCGGCTCCACGAAGACGATGAGCGCCAATCCGACGAACACGAGGAACGTCGTCAGCGCCGTTCGTGCCTGCGCGCTCGCGGCGGCCAGGGCAGCCTCGCCGCTGGCGCCGGCGAGGGCGATCGACCCGTAGAAGACGGCAAGGCCGAGCAGCGACGACACGACCGCGGCCGGGATCACGAAGCTCGCGAGCGTCGAGGCGAGCGACTCCGCGGGCCGGCGACCGGGCGCGGCCCAGACGGCGAGCAGCGCGCTCGGGATGCCCACGGTGAAGATCGTCAGGGCTGATGCGTTGCGCAGCTCGATCGGGAAGGACACGACCACCAGCGAGGACACCACCACGAGGCCCACGGTCGCGATGCGCGTCAGGAACAGCTTCAGGATGTCCTGCATCCCGTTGATGATCCGCTGGCCCTCCTCCACGGCTTGCGCCACTGCGGCGAACGAGTCGCCCATCAGCACGAGGTCGGCGACGCCTCGAGTCGCCTGCGAACCCGAGCCCATCGAGATCGCGAGATTCGCCTTCTTGAGCGACAGCACGTCGTTCACGCCGTCGCCGATCATCGCGACGTAGTGGCCGGCGGCGCGGAGCGCGTCCACGAGCCGCTCCTTCTGGGCGGGCGTGATGCGACCGAAGACCGTGGTCTCGCTTGCCAGGCGCTCAACTGCCGTGGCATCCGCGGCTTCCAGCTCCGGGCCGGAGATCGAGGGCAGGTCGCCCTCCAGGCCTGCCTGGCGGGCCAGGGCGACCACCGTGTCGGGGTCGTCGCCCGAGATGATCTTGATCGCGACGCCGGCCTCGATGAACCGCAGGAGCGTCGCTGCTGCCTCGCCGCGGAGCTGATCGCGCAGCGCGACGAGGCCGATCGGGAGCATCCCGAGCGGGAGCGCGGCGTTCGCTTCGTCGTCGGCGTGCGGGAGCGCCGCAGCGTCCGGATGCGTGGCGACCAGCAGCACGCGCAGGCCGCGCGACGTCCACGCCGCCGCGGCTTCCTCGATCGCCGGCCACAGGGCAACCTCGCCGTTCGCGTCGCGGGCGAGATAGGGCTTGATGAACGGCGCCGCGCCGAGCGCAACGACCTGCGCGCCATCGACCGCGACCGCGCTCCACTTCCGGGCGGAGGAGAACGGCACCTCGCCCGCGAGGGGGCGCGCGGCGGCCGGCCATTTCGCGGCGATCGCCTCCGAGGTCTTGTTCGCCGCCGTCGCGCTCGAGGCAAGCGTGGACACCTCCGCGATGACGTCGTCCTCGGACACGCCGCCGAGCCCTGCCACGGCTTCGACCTCGAGCCGGTTGGCCGTCAGCGTGCCCGTCTTGTCGAGGCACAGGACATCCACGTGGCTGAGCGATTCGATCGCGTTCGACTGCTGCACGAGCGCGCCGAACCGCAGGATCCGAATCGCGCCGAGCGCGTACGCAACGGCGATCGACACGAACAAGCCGTTGGGCACGAGACCGGCGACCAGCGTCGCGTCGGCAACGACGTCGCCGAGCGCCGCCGAACGCAGCAGCCCGCGGATCACGAGCAGGATCTCCAGGTACATCACGATCCCGAGCACGACGCGGATCACGAGGTTGATCTGGCCCTGGAGCGGGGTGAGGACGCGGCGGAAGGTGCGGGCGCCGGCCGTGATCTGGTTCGCGAGGCTCGCAGTGGAGACCTTCTCGGCGACGTAGCGGCCCGTTCCGGTCGTCGCGAACGAGCCCGAGAAGACCTCGTCACCGGGCTTCTTGCGCACGACGTCCGATTCGCCGGTCAGCTGCGACTCGTCGAGCCCCACGGCGCCCGATGCCAGCCGCCCATCGAGGACGACCTGGTCGCCCGGCCCGATCTGGATCAGATCGCCGACGACGAGCTCCGTCGGCGGCACATCGCGCGCCTTGCCGTCGCGGACCAGCGTGGCGGTCGGCTGCGTGAGGAGCGCGATGTGGTCGAGCGTTCGCTTCGCCCGGATCTCCTGCGCGATGCCGACAATCACATTCGTGGCGATGACCGACACGGACACGAGGGCGTCGGTCGGACGCCCGACGACGATGAGCGCCGCGCCGAGCGCGAACAGGATGTTGTTGATGAACGTGAAGACGTTCTCGCGGAGGATCTGCAGGTACGTCCGCGATGTCGGCGGCAGCGCTGCATTGCCCAGCCCGGCGGCGCGTCGGCGCTCCGCTTCGGCCTCGGTGAGGCCCTCCGGAGGGGTGGCTGCCAGTGCCGGCGCCGTGGCTGCAGCGGCCGCCACGCTCAAGGCTTCGGGAAGCCGGGCAGCCCGCCGGGGATCGTCGTCGGGACGATCGACTTGATGTCGGTCGGCAGCAGCGGGCCCAGGAGCAGGAGCACGAGCGGCACGGTCGTGTCCTCGAGCAGCTTGCCGATCGTGGAGTCGTCGACCGCCTTGCGCAGGTCATGGAGGAAGCCGAGCTGCGTGATGCCGCCCGTGGCAGCTCCGGGATCCGTGTACGTATGCAGGATCACGATCGCGGCCGACAGGATGAGGATCGCCTCGAGTCCGCCGAAGATGACCCCGAGGGTCTTGTCCGTCGCGCGGCTCACGCCGGTGGTGGCCACCCGCGACAGGATCTTCGACGAGAACAGGTTGAAGACGATGAGGAGCGCGCTGAACGCGACGGAGTAGCCGACTGTCTCCGCGTACTGCTCGGGGATCTTCGGCAGGAACGTGTGGACGAGCGCGCCGGCCAGCACGCGCAGGTAGGCGCCTGCGAGGAACGAGATGCCCAGGAAGATCAGGCCCGCGAGCCGGCGCACGAAGCCGCTCGACCACCCGCCGCGCAGGAAGCCGGCGATGATCCCGAGCATGAGGAGGTCTGCCACGGGTTCGATTATGCGCGGCGCCGACGGGCTCACGGGCGCCAAAACGGCCTTCGGTATACTCCCGGACCCGGGCCGACATAGCTCAGCGGTAGAGCAGCTGTTTCGTAAACAGCAGGTCCTCGGTTCAAATCCGAGTGTCGGCTCCAGCTCCCCTCGACCGATCGTTCAGGGTGCGCACCCGTCGCCGTGGTCGGCACCCGTCACGAACGCCAGCTCGAGTGGACCGGAGACGGCATCCCGCAGGCTCGTGTGCCCGGCAACGTCCGTCTGGCAGACCGTTCCAAATGCCTGCAACGTCGGTGCCGACGCCAGCAGCCCGAACGGGGTGAGTGGGTCCTTCGCGGAAGCGAAGATGCGCACGGACCCGGTGAGCTTTCCGCGCGCAGCCGGCAGCGTCGTATGCGGGTACCCGGCGCACGGCGCCAGCGCGCTCGTGTAGGCCCGGAGGAGCGCGTCCTGCGGGGTCCCGTACGCGGCCGGGTCCGGGGGCACGTTGATGTCGGCGCACAGGGATCGGTAGAAGACCGCCCGGTCCAGGTCGAAATACTCCTTCTCGCCGAGGGCCCAGAGGTCCGTGCCGTCACCGCCGAGCGCCACGTCGACCGCGGTCGCCCAGGGAACCCAGTAGTTGTCGCTGCGCAGCGCGAGGAGCGTCGCCTGGTCGATCATCGTGGCGGTCAGCACGGTGTTGCCACCACCGACCGGCGGCGCCTGTGCAACCAGGGCAGCACGCAGGGCACCGTACGCCAGGGAACCAGTCCCGTTCGCCAATGCCATGCATCGCTCGGTCGTGCAGCTGGCGACGAGCCCCTCGGTTCCCAGGGCGAGCGACGCACCGACCGCTTGCAGCCTGGCCGACCACGGCACTTCCAGGGCGAGCGGACCGTCGAGCACGGCACGATCGACATGCTCGCCGTGCATTCGTATGTAATCCTCGGCGATCGCGGTGCCGTAGGAAACGGCGAGCACGTTGAGCTTGTCGACCCCGATTGCCACGCGAATTGCCTCGAGCTCGGCAGCTGCAGCGGCGGCGCCGACATCATCCTTGCCACCGAAGCCGCCGAGGCACTCCTTGACGACCTTCGGGGCCTCGTCGGCGAGCTTCGCAGGATCGCGGTTGACGCCGAACGCGTTCGAGGCCGGTCCGCATGCGCCCGGGACCTGGGACGCGGTCGTGCCATCCCACGTCAGGATCGTGAACCGCGCCATGTCCACGGCGAGCGGATCTTCGGCGACCAGCTCGACGGCGGATATCCCGGGCCCGCCCGGGTGGTACACGAGCACGGTTCGACCGGCGATCGGGTCCGAAGCCTTGTTCGAGATGGCCAGGACCTGGACGACGCGATCCGCGCCGTTCGACTCCGTGACATGGATCTGCGCACAGAACTTGTGGCGCGTCCCCTGTTCGCCGGTCGGCGCCTCCGCCTCACCGCAGGGGCTGAACGCCAGCGGCTGCGGCGTTGGCGAGGTGTTGGGGCCGCCGCAGGCGGCGGCCCCAACAAGCAGGCCGAGCAGGCCGAGCAGGGCGAGCCGGTGAACGCGTCGCATGTCGGCCTCCTTGCTCGGACTGCTAGATCTGTGAGGGGCAGTTGTAGTTGTCGTCGCGCATGCCCTTCAGGAAGTTCCAACCTCCCAGCTGGGCGTTGACAGCCTGACGGATGCCTACCTGCGTCGCGATGGACTTCGTTCCGCCGAACTCGTTGAAGATGTTGTAGTAGCACCACATCACACCGCCCGAGGCGATCTCGGTGCGCGCGACCGGATGCCAGTTCTCCGACGACGAGCTCATCGAGCCGCCGTACGTGTTGTTCGCGCTTCCGCCGATCGTCAGCGGCGCGATGTTGAAGGACAGGTTGAAGGTCTGGCCGTAGCCCCACGACCTGGTCGTGTTGTTGGCGCCCGCGTAGCTCTCTTCGGGCGTCGGCGGTTCGAATTCGATCGGGTTGCCTCCCCAGGCGCCGTTGTTGTCGAACTCGACCCAGGCCTTCCGGAAGCCCTCGTCGGCCTTCGACCCCGTCAGGACCTGCGCGATGAGCTTCCCGTAGATGCGGAAGTACTGGTACGCGGTGCACGAGGAGCAGGTCTTGTAGTTCCACGCTGCCGTGATGGTCCAGAAGAAGCTCTGCTTCCACGTTCCGACGAACGTCACGGACGACCCGTCCGTGTTGTACGTCCATGCGGTCGCCGGAGGAATTGCGTAGCCCGGCCTGGCCGTCGAGGCCACCGGCTTCGCCGTCGGCACGAGGTCGTACACCGTCTTCCCCACGGCGTTGACACCAACGGTTGCCGCCACGGGCGTCTTCGCATCGATGACCATCCGCTGGCCCTCGAACTCGAACACCCGGTATGGCCGGCGGTTGATATCGACCGTTCCGTCAGATGCGGCGTCCCTGAGGGTTCTGGCTCCGCGATCCGTGTCCGTGATGTCGTGGGCACGAACTTCATCGGCTGAGAGCTGGCGGGCACCGCTCACGATCGTCAGGTCAGGGGCAGGAGTCTCGGCATCCGCTGCGGCCGCGCCGGGCGCGACAAGCGACAGTGCGAGCAACGCCACACCCCCGGCTCTGAGCACGCGATTTCGTCGCATGTGGTTCTCCTCAATGGCTGAGACGAACGACGCAAATTGCGGTAGGCCACCTCCCACGTCGGCCAAGATGCCCCGCGCGCGAACCCTAGAGAGGGCCGCTTATCTGCCGCTTATTCGGTGGGATCGGGTGGGATTGCCAGTCGCGCAAACACCTTGCCGCACGGTCGGCGGCGATCCATACTGCCCGCGCGCGACAGCCCAGTCGCAGGAAACGTTCGCCTTGGGAGGGTGGAATGGTCCGGATCGGTGCGCTGCTCATCGTGTTCGGCGTCGGTTCGCTGCTGCTGCCGGTGTTCAACCTGCAGTTCCGGTTGATGGAGTTCCTGGACGCCTATCAACCCGTCGCCGGCATCGTGATCGCCGCGATCGGTGCGGCGTTGCTGTTCCTGGCGATGCGCAACAAGCCCGCTGCGGCGCCTGCGGCCGCGCCGCAGAGCACGCCGCCGCCGAGCGTGTGAATGGGCGCGCAGACCGCGCAAACGCAAAGAAGCCCGGCCGCAAGGCCGGGCTTCGTGATTCCACGTCCGAGAGCGCCTCAGAGCGTGAAGCAGGCGTTCACGATCTCCTGCTGGCGTCGCAGCCAGTTGTCGCGGCCGGTCAGGATGTGCGTGTTGGTGAGGAGCGCGATCGTGAGCCCGGCGGCCGGGTCGACCAGGATCTGGCAGCCGCTCGCACCCGGGTGGCCGAAGGTCTCCGGCGAGGCCAGCTCGCTGAACACCCCCGGGTTCGCGCTCGTCTGGAGGCAGAAGCCAAAGCCCCACGGATAGCGGGCATCAGCCGGAAAGCCGTCCAGCAGCAGGTACGTTCCGGGGACACCGGCCGTCTGGTCGCGCGTCATCGCCCCCACCGTGGCCTCGGCGAGGACCCGAGGGCCGCCCGGGGCGAAGTGCCGCAGGAACGTCACCACATCCGCGAGCGTTGCCACCGCGGAGAACGCCGGGTGGGCGAGCGTTCTCCCGTACGCCGAGTTGTACATCGCGCCGTCCGTGCCGTCGTTGAACACGCCCCGAACCGTTGCGATCCGGTCGACGCCGCCATCGGACGGCAGCATGAAGGTGTCCTCGAGGCCCATCGGCTCCAGGATCAGCCGTCGAACGGCTTCGGGGTACGCCAGGCCCGTCATGACCTCGGCGACCCGCCCCGCCAGGCCGTACGCAAAGTCGCTGTACGAGAACCCGGTGCCCGGCTTGAACAGCAGGCTCGCCTCGAGCGCCTCGTCGATCAGGCCGGCCGTCGGCGTGTGTGCGGCGAGGCGCTCATCCATGACCGCGGACTCGTACGGCAGGCCCGAGGTGTGCGTCAGGAGGTGCCGAACCCGGATCTTCTCGCGGCCATCGCCCCGAAACGCCGGGAGCACGTGCGAGACAGGCGTGTTGACCGTGACCTCGCCGAGCTCGACGAGCCGCATCACGACCGCGGCCGTATACAGCTTGGTGATCGAGGCCAGCGGCCAGAGGACATCGCGCCCGGACGGCAGACCTGTGCCTGCATTGCCCGCGTAGTGCTCCAGGAGCAAGACGTCGCCGCGGCGCACGACGAGCGCGGCGCCCGCGAAGTGCCCGGCCGCGATCTGGCGGTCGACGATCGCGGTGATGTCCGACGGCTGGGTCACGAGCGGCTCGGCTCCTCGGGGCTGCTTGGCGGCTAGTTGCGGTAGTCGAGCTCGGAATACGACCAGATCCGGTCGAGGACGTAGTGGCCGTCCGCCTCCGGGTCGAGGAGCGCTGCGCGCGCGGCGAGGATCATCACGTACGGGTAGAGCCGGACGTTCACGAGGTTCGAACCACGGAACACGAGCTGCACGACGACGCCTTCCTGGGTGTTCTGCCAGAAATCCTGGCCGTACTGGAAGTTGCCCGGCCCGGCATCCACGACGCTGAGCGCGCCGGCGCCGATCTTCCGCAGGTACACCGCGCCGGACACGTGGAGCCCGCCGCCGAGGACCTGGTCGCAGCCGGCCGCGTCCATCCATCCGAGCGCCTTCTGCTGGTTCGGGAACAGCTGCTCGCGGTACTCGGAGCCGGCCCACCACTGCGGGTTGCACACGATGAGGTCCGCGCCGCCGTCCCGAGCGCGCTGGACGGCGGCATTGATGTTCGACTTCGTCATCCACGCGACCCCAGGCGTGTTCGCGGCCGCGTGGGTCGGCCCCGGCACGTTGTCCCATGACACGAACGCGACCTTGAGGCCGGCGACATCGAGATACGCGGGCTCCAGCGCCTGGTCGAGGTTCATCCCGAGCCCGGTGCCGGGGAAGCCATGCTTCTCCAGCAGGTCGAGCGTCGACTTGATCCCGCGGACGCCGCGGTCGCTCTGGTGGTCCGCCGGGAGGTAGACGGCATCGATGCCGAGGAAGCTCTCCCAGCGATCGAGGACGTCCTCCGGGACCGACAGGCCGGCCTGCTGGTTCGCGGGGTGCCAGTCCTTCGTCGGCAGTACCGGGCACTTCAGGTTGCCGAGGGTGACGTCCGAGCTGGCGATGAGCTTCGACGTCGCGCCGTCGTTCCCGGTCTCGACGGGGCGGACGATCGGGTGGCGGTCGATGCCGGGCGGCGGGTTCGGGTTCGGGATCGGCTTGCCGGTGTACTTCGCAGTGCCGCCGTTGAAGACCCAGTCCCAGCCCTTCTTGAGCGTCACCGCCTGCTTGGCGCCACCGCGGTCCGCGCACAGGCTGCCCGTCTCGTTCAGGGTCCAGATCTGGCCGCTATCCACCGGGCTGACCCACGCCGGGTCGACCGTCGCCGTGCCGGTCAGCGAACCGTGGAGGGGGTACTGGAGTGCGCGCTGGTCCGGCCCGCCGAAGAGGTCCGGCCCGAAGAGGCCGAACGGCCCGTCGCCCTTGAACGCGAGCACCTTCGTTGCCGGCTCGACGAGCCCGACGGGCAGCAGCGCGATCGTCGTGGGCTTGGCCTGGACCGTCGCCGCGATCTGGTCTCCTGGAACGCACTGCATGCTCGGGTTCGGCATCTCCACGCCGACGATGCCGCACGGATAGAGGAGTTCGCCCTTCTCCGTCAGGGTCGAGAGCTCGTCCATCGTGATGACGGTCTTGTTGTTCTCGAGGCCGGTGACCACCGCGAGCGGGAACTCCGCTGGGATCGTCCCGGGGGTCGACGACGGGGTGTCGGTGCCGAGCGGGGCCGTCGGCGTCGCGCCGGGTGCGAGCGTCACGCCCGGCCCACCGGACGGCGGCGTCGACGGATGGTTGTCCGAGCAGGCGGCGAGCAGGACCGTCGCGGCAAGGAGGGCAAGGCCGGCGCGCACGGGTCGGCTGCGCGGGGATCGAGGGTGCACGGCCGCATCCTAGCCGGGATCGCGTAGGCTCCGGTCGATGCGCTCGACCGGGCTCGTCCGAGCCATTGCCGCCGCCGCCCTGCTTGCCGGCGCACTCTTCGCAGCCCCCGTCTCGGTCCCGCCGCCAGTTGCCGCCGCCGGGCCGCTGCCGGAATGCCGGCTCGACGACATCCTCACCGAGCCCCGCGGCTATGACGACTGGCAGCACATCCAGGTCGACTGGATCCTGTCGCTCGGCTCGGACTACAAGCCCCCGGACCTCGTGTCCATCTACGGCGCGGGCGTGACCGGTGGCGGGCTGGTCCGCAAGGTTGCATTCGATGACCTGAAGGCGATGGCGGCGGCCGCGAAGAAGGCCGGCGTGCCGCTGGGCAGCGTGAGCGCCTACCGGAGCTACCAGCAGCAGGTGAAGCTCTTCAACATCTACGTGAAGGGCTACGGGTTCGATGACGCTGTTGGCTTCTCCGCCCGACCCGGCCACTCCGAGCACCAGACCGGCCTGACGATCGACTTCGCCGCCGCCGGCTCGACGAAGTTCGTGAACGAGAAGACGGCGACGGGCAAATGGCTGGCGAAGCACGGCTGGGAATACGGCTGGCTGATGAGCTACCCGGACGGGAAGACGGACCTCACCTGCTACGACTACGAGCCGTGGCACTACCGGTATCTCGGACGCGAGCTTGCCAAGGAGATCCACGACTCGGGGCTGACGATCCGCGAGTACCTCTGGGCGAACTTCACGCAGGTCGATCCGGCGTGCGTCGCGCTCCCCGCGCCGACGCTCGTCACCCCAGGCGACCCGCGCTCCTGTGCATTCGCGGGCGCGACGACGGAACCGACTGCCATCCCGCCCGCCAGCGCGCCGCCGGGATCGGGCCTCGCCTCGCCCGGCGCGTCGAGCCCGGGTGGACTGCCGTCCGACGCACCGACCGCGCCGCCCGACACCACCAACACCGGTACATCGGTCGGTCCCGCGGCGATCATCGGCTTGGTCGGCGCCGTCGTGCTCGTCCTGATCGGCATCGTCGCGTTGTCGCGCCGTCGCTCGCCTCGCCGCTGAGCGTCGCCCGCCGCAGATCCGCGGATGCCGGCAGGGGAACGAATAGGTATGTTGGGCCGTCAGCGGGGCTGGACGAGGCTGACGTCGCTCACCGACGGCAGCGTCGCCTGACACACCGCTGCCACGGAGGGACCCAGATGCTCCGTTCCGCAACGACGCGTTCGATCGCGCCCGCCCTCGCCGCCGTGCTCGCCCTTGCCGGATGCGGCGGCTCGAACGGCCAGTCCGCGTCGCCCGCGACCGCGGCCCCAACCGGGCCGCAGGGAACCACCCTGAGCCCCCCGGCATCCACGACCACGAACCCGACGGAGGCTCCAGGAACGCCCGTGGAATCACCCGATCGCGACCCCGGGACGGCACGAACCGACGCGCACGGCGTCGGCCAGGTATGGGTGCCGGGCGGCACGTTCACGATGGGCTCGGACGACATCGACGCGACGCCGCCGCCGTGGGCGGCCAACGAGGCCCGAACCGAGCGCCCGGCGCACGAGGTGAACCTCAGCCGCGGCTACTGGATCGACACCACCGAGGTCACCGTGGCCTCCTTCACCGAGTTCAAGAACGCTGGCGGGTATGACGACGAATCGCTCTGGTCCGCCGAAGGCTGGCAGTGGCGCAAGCGGCAGGGAACGAAGGCACTCCCGGATCCGTGCCTCCAGCAGGCGCCCGATGAGCCGCAGGTCTGCGTGACCTGGTACGAGGCCGAGGCATACGCGCACTGGCGCGGCGGCCGACTCCCCACCGAGGCGGAGTGGGAGTTCGCCGCGCGTGGCCCGGAGTCCCTCGTCTACCCGTGGGGCAACGAGTACGACAGGACCCTCGCGAACCTCGATGGCGGCACCGGCCCGATGGCGGTCGGGAGCTTTCCCAGGGGCAAGAGCTGGGTCGGCGCCCTCGACATGTCAGGCAACGTGATGGAGTGGGTCGCCGACTGGTGGAGCAGCGTGTACTACAGCCAGAGTCCCGCGAACGACCCGACCGGGCCGGCGACCGGCTCGATCAAGGTCGAGAAGGGCGGCTGGTGGGGCCCCGCGAACGACGGTGGCGCGTACGTCGGTCGCTCGGCGTATCGCCACTGGGAGGATCCACCGCTGTACGCGGACCACCACATCGGGTTCCGGATCGTCATCGACGACTGACGGTGCGCCCCGCCCCGGGGACGCGATGAAGTCGAGCGAGCGGCTAGCCCCCGATGTGCACCAGCGCGGCTCGGGCGAGGGCCTCGTCGGCCGCCTGGATCGCGGCGGGGTCCTTCGACCCGAAGTCCGCCGTCACGGTGAAGACGTGGCCCTTCGCCGCGAACGTCAGGTTGTCGCCGCTCTCGAGGCCGGGGACGCTCGTGAAGCACGCGCCGTCGCCGATGCCGGACACCGCGGTCACGGTGAAGCCCGGACCGTTGCCGGTCGAGTCGCAGACGTCCGACAGGACGCTGCCCGTCTCGATCGTGATGCTCGCCTGCGCCTTCGGGACGCCGTCGGCCGGGTACTGCCAGTCGCACTCGTGGGAATCCGTGCCGTTGGAGCCCGTACCGACCTGCTGACCAAGCACCGTGCTCACCTCGGCCTGGGTCAGCAGCGAGCAGGGATCGCCGACTGCCGCTCCCGACGTCCCGCCCGGCGCGGACGTCGCGCCGCCGGTCGACGCCGTGCTGCCGCCACCGCCTGCAGTCGTTGCCGTCGGGGCGCCACCGCCTGAGCCGCATGCCCCGACCGCGAGAACCACCGATGCCGCAAGGACGAAACGTCGCGCCGCGTGCATGGAACGCCCCCTTGCCAGCGGGAGCCCGTGGGCGTCGGTGCCCGCTGGATGTCGCACGGCATGATGCGCCGTCCCCGCAAGTACGGCGTCGGACGCTCGCGTCGCGCACGCATCCTCACTATTGCGACTCAGTCTCGATAACGCTAGGCTTGCCGGCGTGGACGCCGATTCGATCACGGGCGCACTGGAGCATGCAGGCTATCGGCTGACGTCGCCGCGCCGCGCCCTCGCGGCCTTGATCGCGGATCGGCGCGGCTGCTTCACCGCGGAGGAGCTCCTCGATGAGTCGAAGCGGCGCAGGCTCGGGGTCACGCGCGCCACGATCTTCCGCTCGCTCGACATGCTCTCCGACCTTGCCCTGGTGGAGCGGCTGGACCTGCCCAGCGGTGAGCATGCGTTCGTCGCCTGCGAACCACGCCATCACCACCACGTGACCTGCTCGACGTGCGGGGCATCGACGCCGGTCGCCGATGCCGGGATCGAACGGCTCGCCCAGCAGATCGGCCGTGACACCGGCTATGAGGTCGAGACCCACCGCCTCGAGCTCTTCGGCCGATGCGCGCGGTGCCGTGGGGCGGTCGCGTGAACCTCGCGGTCTTCCTGCCGGTCTTCTCCACGATCGCCGGCGGGTTTGCCGCCCTCCGCCTGCAGCATCGGCTGCACGCGCTCATGGCCTTCGCCGCGGGGATCGTCGTCGCGACCGCGGTTTCGGAGCTCCTGCCGGAGGCGTATTCGCTCGTCGGCGAATCCGGAGCGCTCTCAGTGGCCATTGCGACCGTCATCGGGTTCATCGGGTTCAGCCTGCTGGAGGCCTTCCTCCACCAGTCGAGCTTCGAGCACGCGCTCGACCACCGGCACGACCGTGCGCCCGATCACGCCCCCGACGGCGCGGACGTCGAGGATCTCGACGAGGCGGTCGAGCTTCCTCGCAAGGGCACCGGCATCTTCGGCCTCCTCCCGCCCCTCAGCCTGGTCGTCCACAGCGCCATGGACGGAATGGCGATCGGCCTCGCGTTCGAGGCCGGAACGGAGATCGGGTTCATCGTGCTCGTGGCGGTCCTGTTCCACGACTTCGCCGACGGCATGAACATCGCGACCATCGCGCTCGACGCGGCGCGCGGGCAGCGCTTCGCCGTGGCGTTCGTGTTCCTCGACGCGATCGCCGCGCCGATCGGGGGTCTGCTGAGCGTGCTGATCACGATCGACCCGCCGACCCTCGGGTTGCTGCTGGCGACATTCAGCGGCGTCTTCATCGCCGTTGGTGCGGGCCATCTGCTCCCCGAGTCGCAGCACCGCGACCCGCGCCACGGCCCGCGCCTCGTGGCGCTGGCTGCCCTCGGTGCGGCAATCGTGCTGGTCATCCGCTCCCTGACCCCCGCCTGAGCGAACGGAGAAACGAATGGACCAGCAACACGCCGTGGCGCCGACCTCGACGACGCTCGGACCGGTCATGCAGCTGCTCGTGCCCGTGGATGATGTCGAGCGCGCGACCGCGTTCTACGAGGACGTCCTCGAGCTGCCGCTCCTCTTCAAGTACCCGGGCAACGCGTTTTTCGACGCGCACGGCGTGCGCATCTACCTCGCCAAGCCCACGCAGCCCGGGTATGCCGGCCCGATCACGATCTACTTCCGGGTCGAAGACGTCGGCGCGACGTTCGACCGGCTCGTGGCGCGCGGCGCCGCCGTGCGCGAGGCGCCCGAGATCGCGCACCGCGACGAGTCGTACGACCTGTGGCTCGCGTTCGTGACCGATCTCGACGGCAACAACATCGGGCTGATGCGCGAGGCGCCGAGGGGTCTCGAGCGCGGCTGACCCAGCCCCCGGCGTCGCCGGGTCACGACGAGGCAGCGGCGCTCCGCTTCTTCGAGCTCGGCGACTGCTCCTCCATCTCATCCTTGGTTTCCTCGTCAGGCGAGGTGACGGCGGTCGGATCGATGGGCACCGGGGTGTCGCGGTCCTGCAGCCGCTCGAGGACGACGGTGATGCCCGCCACTATCGGCACGGCGACCACGGCACCGAGGATCCCGCCCGCGGTGCCGCCGAGGAGCAGGCTCAGGAGCACCAGGAACGGCGACAGGCCGACGCTGTTGCGCATCACGATCGGGACGAGGACGTTGCCCTCGATGATCTGCAGCAGCAGGTAGATGCCCATCGTGATGAGCGCGGTCTCGGTCGAGATCGTGGTCGCGATGAGGACCGCGGGGATTGCGCCGAGCAGCGGTCCCACGATGGGGATGATCTCCATGATCGCGGCGATCAGCGCGAGGAGCAGCGCCGCCGGCAGGCCGATGACGGAATATGCGATCCCGGTCGCGACGCCGATCGTGGCCATGAGCGTCAGCTGCCCGCGCACCCACAGGCCGAGCCTCGACTCGATCTCGTTCCACGCATCACGGATGCCACCGCGTCGGTCGGCCGGCGCGAACGCGAGCGCATAGCGCTGGAGCCGCGGCCGCTCCGTGAGCCAGAAGAACACGAGGGCGAGCAGCGTGACCACCGCCGCGGCGGCCTGCCCGACGATGACCGAGACACCGACGATGCTCTCGGGCGACGGCGGCGGACCCGGCTTGAACGGCGCCTCGACCGCATCGAGCAGCGACGCCAGTCCCTGCGAGAGCGCCTCGGGCTGGAGCGAGTTCGTCCAGCCCCGCACCTGCTGCAGGAATGTCGGCAGCCCGGCGAGCGCTTTCGTGAGCTGCACCAGCGCCGTCGGCACGACGAAGACGGAGATCGCGACAACGAGCGCGAGGAAGGCGACGTAGACGACCAGGATCGCGATCCCGCGTCCGATCGGGATTCGGCCGCGGATCCAGCCGACGACCGGTTCGAGGGCGGCACCCAGCAGCACCGCGATGAAGACCAGGAGGATGACGTCGCGGGTGCTGACCGTGAGCGCCGTGAGCAGGAGCACGAGCAGGACGCCGATCGCCAGCCCGACCCCGCGGGCGACCCAGCTGGCTGCCTCGGCGCGCATCCCACCCTCCGCACGGGACCGGCGCGCACGCGCACGCCGCGACCCGGCCCGATGATCCGGCCGCGCGGCGTCCACGGACGGGCGCGACCGAGCCGGAAGCCCTTGCAGTTGCCTCGCGGATGCGCCGGGCGCGGCCGGACTCAGTGGAGCCGCTGACCGCCCGCCTGCACCTCGGCCAGCCGGCGCGCCAGGAACGACCGCTCGACCTCGTTCGAGGTCAGCTCGATCGCGCGCTGATACGCGGCGGCCGCCTCGCCGAACCGTTCCAGCCGGCGCAGCAGGTCCGCGCGAGCCGCATGGAGATACGGGTACTCCGCGATTCGGTCGTCGCCGGTCAGCGGCTGGAGCAGCGCGAGGCCCGCCGCCGGCCCGTCCGCCATCGCGACCGCGACGGCACGGTTCAGCTCCACGACCGGTGACCGGTCCAGCTCGGCGAGGCGCCCGTACAGCAGCGCGATCTGTGACCAGTCCGTGTCCGATGCACGGAGCGCCCCGTCATGGAGCGCCGCGATCGCGGCCTGGAGCTGATACGGACCAGCCCTGCCGCTGCGGATCGCCGCGTCCAGCACCGCTCGTCCCTCGGCGATCTCGGCGCGATCCCAGCGAGAGCGGTCCTGGTCCTCGAGCAGCACGAGCTCACCGTCCGCCGACGTGCGGGCGTCGCGTCGGGCGTCCTGGAGCAGGAGCAACGCGAGCAGGCCGCGCGCTTCCGGCTCGTCGGGCATGAGCCCGGCGAGGACGCGAGCCAGCCGGATCGCCTCGCTCGTGAGCTCTCGCCGGACGAGCGCGTCGCCGGATGTCGCCGAATAGCCCTCGTTGAAGATCAGGTACAGGACCCGCAGCACGGCGTCGAGCCGCTCCGGGAGCAGCTCCGGCGGCGGCACCCGATACGGGATCCCGGCGTCGCGGATCTTCTTCTTCGCCCGGACCAGCCGCTGCTGGAGGGTGGTCTCGGGGATCAGGAAGGCGCGGGCGATCTCGGTCGTCTGCAGACCGCCCAGGGTGCGCAGCGTGAGCGCGATTCGCGCTTCCGGTGCGAGCGCGGGGTGACAGCACGTGAAGATGAGGCGAAGCCGGTCATCGATCGCGTCCGTGTCGACCTCCTCCTCTCCGTCGCCTGCCGCGAGCTCCTCGTCGATCACCGCCTGCCGGCCGAGCTCCTGGGTCTTCTCGACCAGCCGCTTCGAGCGCCGAAGGCGATCGATCGCCGCGTTCCTGGCTGTCGTCGTGATCCACGCGCCCGGGTTGGCCGGCACGCCGGCCGCGGCCCAGGCTTCGAGCGCTCTCGCAAAGGCGTCCTGGACCGCCTCCTCCGCGGAGTCGAAGTCGCGAAGGACGCGGATCAGGGTTGCGACAACCCGGCCGGATTCCTCGCGGAAGACGCGCTCGACCGCGTCGCGCGCGGCGTCGTTCGGCCTGGGCTGGGTCGTCAGCGGCGTCAGCCGGGCGTCTGTCCCGCGGAGAAATCGACGACGGGGCGAACCTCGACCGAGCCCCACTTCGCGCCCGGGCACGCCGCGGCCATCTCGAGCGCCTCGTCGAGATCCTTCGCCTCGACCTGGTAGTAGCCGCCGAGCGCTTCCTTCGTCTCCGCGAACGGACCGTCCGTCATGACGGTCTTCCCATCGCGGATCCGAACGGTCGTGGCGCTGCTCGTCGGCCAGAGCGCATCGCCGGCGACGAACGCCCCGCGATCTCGAAGCATCTTCGTATAGGCGTCGTACTCGACCATCACGCCGCCGATGCGCTCGGGGTCGGGCGGGCCCGAGCCCTCTTCGCTGTAGATCAGGATCAGGTACTGCATCGGATCGGACCTCGTTGCCGCGGCATCGGTTCGGCCGCTCTGCAAGGACGACGAACGGCGATCGACGCAATCGACATCGACCGGTCGCCGGGCGGGCCACGGTAGCATCGCGCCATGCCGAAGGAACAGGAAGTCCTCCGGATCGGCGATCGCGAGGTCGTGATCACCAATCCCAACAAGGTCTTCTTCGAGCAGACCGGCGCGACGAAGCTCGACCTCGTGCGCTACTACCTCGCGGTGGCGCCCGGGGCGCTCGCCGGCGCAGGTGGCCGGCCGATGGCGCTGAAGCGGTTCGTCAACGGCGCCGCAGGCGACGCGTTCTTCCAGAAGCGCGCGCCGGACAACCGGCCGGAGTGGCTGCGCACCGTCACGCTCTCGTTCCCGTCGGGCAGGACGGCGGACGAGATCGTCGTCGATGACGCGGCCGGCCTCGCCTGGATCGTGAACCTCGGCTGCATCGACCTGAACCCGCACCCGGTTCGCGCCGATGACCTGGACCACCCGGACGAGCTGCGCGTCGATCTCGACCCGGTGCCGGGTGTCGGTTGGGCGCAGATCCGCGACGTTGCGATGGTCGCGAAGGAATCGTTGGAAGCGCTCGGGCTCACCGGCTTCCCGAAGACCTCCGGTTCGCGCGGGATCCACATCAACGTCCGCATCGAGCGGAAATGGACGTATCCCGAGGTCCGGCGGGCGGCCCTCGCGATCGCTCGGGATGTCGAGCGTCGGGCGCCCGCGATTGCCACGAGCAAGTGGTGGAAGGAGGAGCGCCACGGCGTCTTCCTCGACTACAACCAGAACGCCAAGGACCGCACGGTCGCATCGGCGTATTCCGTGCGCCCCCTTCCGGATGCGCGCGTCTCCACGCCGCTGTCATGGGACGAGCTGCCGACCGCCGAGGCCGAGGCGTTCACGATCGAAACCGTGCCGGCCCGCTTTGTCACGATCGGCGACCCGGGCGCCGGGATCGACCAGGCCGTCGGCTCGCTGGAGGCCGTGCTGGAGCTCTCGCGCCGCGACGAGGCCGAGGGCCAGGGGGACGCGCCGTGGCCGCCGAACTACCGCAAGCAGGAGGGCGAGCCGCCGCGTGTCCAGCCGTCGAAGCAGCGCCGCGCGACCGCCGACTACTCCACGCCCGAGGCGGAAGCGGAGCGCGAGAAGAACCGGGCGGCGATGGAGCGCCGGTTCACCGCGGAGCTGGAGCGCCGTGCCGCCGCGAAGGCCGCCGGCGAGGAGCCACCCGCGACGCGCCCCACCCCGACCGGTCGGCGGAAGTCGAACGTGCCGGTCATCGAGATCTCCCGTGCGAAGACGAAGGCAGAGGCGCTCGAAGGGCTCGAGCGCTGGAAAGTCCGTCACCCGAACGCTGCAGCGGCGCTCGACGTCGCCGATGTGCTTGTCGACGGCATGCGCGGCCGCTCATCGCTCTGGTACCGGATCCGCGTGAATCTCACCCACGTGCCCGAGGCGGATCGGCCGCCCCAGGAGCCGCTCGATCCCGATTACGACCCGTGGGCCGAATACGAATGGCCGGACCGCGCCGGCCAGCTCGAACGGGCGCCGAAACGAAAGAAGGCCGCCGAGCCCTCAGGCGACTGAGGGCTTGTTCCTCCAGAAGAACGCCAGCACGACGAACGCGTAGATGTGGGCCGCGAGGAGCACGTAGGCGAAGACCGGGTTGGCATCTGCGACGCGGCCGCTGCCCGCGATCGCCGGCAGCCAGAACAGCGTCCCGACGATCCCGATGATGATCCCGATCACGCGACCCCAGCCGGCTGTCCGGAGGGCGCCCACGCCGCCGATCACGTAGAAGGCGCTGAACACCAGCAGCAGGATGCCGACGAAGTTGAAGACGCTGTTGATGACGCCGCCGGGATCCTGGACGTCCTGCATCCCGGGCAGGTTCGAGAAGTCGAACTGGTCGATGATGCTGCGGCCGATGGTGAGGATGGCCAGCGCGACGATCCCGCCTAGGACGCCGAGCACGATGAGGACGACGCCGGCAGCCGCGGCAAGGGTCGAGCGGCGACCCGGGACGACGACCGGTGCCGGGGGCGGCGCCCACTGCACCATCGGCTCGGCCGCGGCGGGCGCAGGTGCGGGTGTCGGGACGGGCGCGGTGGGTGCCTGCTCGTCGGTCATCTGGAGTCCCTCCGGTTCCACATGCGGTGCGATGCCCGCACAGCGTAGTGCGCCGGACCGTCACGCAGCGGGCAGGTTCGCGAAATCCCCGTCCGGGCGTGGACACGGGAGTGCCGGCTCGTCGCCCCGCGTGGCGCGCTCGGCGACCCGGGCATCGAGCAGGGCGCGGAGTGCCGCGCGGTCGGCGGCGAACATGCCTTCGAACATCGGCTGCATCTGCGTCAGGATCGCCAGCTCGCGCTCCGTATCGGGCGGCGCGAAGCGCATGTGCACGATCGTGCCGTCGGGCGTCGGCTCGAGCTCCATCGTGTTGTTGAAGCTCACGGGGCCGGCGGGGGTCTGCATCGTCGAGCGCTGGGTCACGTAATCGAACGGCCGCCAATCGAGGATCTGCTCGAGGATCTCATCCTGGCCGTGCATGCAGTGGTTCGTGGCGCCGACCTCTCGGCGTGCTCCATCCGTCGTCACACCGGTCACGCCCTGGGACCAGCCCATGCGGCCGCCGGGCGTCGTGATCGCCTCCCAGACCAGCTGTGGCGGCGCATTCGTCGGAAAGTCGGCAGTGAGGCCTGCCCCCTCGGCGGTGACACGGACCCGGGCGCGGGCGTCCTCCTCGTGCCAGCGGCGCTCCAGGTCGTGGACCCAGCTCGGGATCTCTCCGACGACCTCGTAGGTCTCGGCGTGCGGTTGCATGCCCAGGGCCGCCGCGTCGATCCCGAGCGCGGTCGTGCAGGCATCCGTCAGCAGCGCGTACGCCTCGGCGCCCGCGGACGCGACGACGGAGTTCTTGAGAAGCCGGTGGACGACGATGACGTCGCGACCGATGAGCTCCTCCAGCCCGGCCATCGACTGGCGGACCACGGGCCCCGTGTGCGCCACGAACTTCAGGTTGAGGTCCGGGATCCGGACGCACGCGTCGCACTCGCAGCTCGTCGCCTGCCGTACGTCCCGGCGGCGACGGCGGAAGCCGAAGTAGCAGCGCTCGATGACGTCGAGAAGCAGGGAGCCGTCGAGGTCGGCCTCGGATGCCTCCATGAACGCCGCGTCGCCCTCGAGCTTCGCCAGGCGGAACGTCGGTCGCAGGGTGGTGACGACCGTGTTGATGAGGTCGGCGAGGATGTCCTGCGCATGGTCGAGCTCGACGCCGGCGAGGTAGCTCGTGTAGCCGGAGATGTCCGCGATGAGGAGGCAGGCGCGCTCGGGAGGTTTCACGTGGCAAGGATCATACGAAGGCCGTCATCCGGCGGATGAATCCCGGTGCGGCTCAGCCGCTCGTGCCACCGCCGAAGATGCGGTTGAGCTCGTAGGCGGGCGTCACCTCGAGCTGGTCGTAGCGGCAGTCCTCCGGCTGCTTGTCGGGCCGCCAGCGCAGGAACGTCGTCGCGTGCCGGAAGCGATCCCCCTGCAAGTGGTCGTAGGCGACCTCCACGACCCGCTCGATGCGGACCGGCTCCCAGGAGAGGTCCTTGCCACGGTTCCAGCGCGAGGTGGCGCCCGGGAGGCGCTGGCCGGATGCGTCGGCCGCGCCCTGGTCCGCCCACTCGGCCCATTCCTTCCAGGGGTGGTTCTCCAGCGCGTTGGCGCGCAGCGGCTCGAGCTCCTGCAGCAGCGCGGCCCGGCGCTCCCACGAGAACGAGGCGGTGACGCCCACCGAGTGGAGCTTCCCGGCGTCGTCGAACAGGCCCAGCAGCAGGCTGCCCACGTGGGTGCCGGGCCCGTTCTTGTGCCACCGGAACCCGGCCACGGCGCACTCGGCGGTGCGCTGGTGCTTCACCTTGATCATCGCCCGCTTGCCGGGCTGGTACGTGCCCTCGAGCCGCTTCGCGACGACACCGTCGAGGCCCGCACCCTCGAACCGATCGAACCAGTCCGCCGCGAGCGCGCGGTCCCGCGTCGCGGGCGTGAGGTGGACCGGCGGCTTGGCGAGGGGGCCCAGCGCCGCTTCGAGGCGGGCACGCCGCTCGCCCTGGGGCGTCGCTCGAAGGTCGTCATCGCCGAGCGCAAGGAGGTCCCACGCGACATACGACGCCGGCGACTGCTCGGCCAGCATCTTCACCCGGGACTCGGCGGGGTGGATGCGCAGCAGGAGCGCCTCGAAGTCGAGCCCGCCATCGCCCGCGATCACGACCTCGCCGTCAAGGACGCACCGCTCCGGGATCGACGCGAGCAGCGGCGCGCGCAGCTCCGGGAAGTAGCGGTCCAGCGGCTTGAGGTCGCGCGACTGGATCAGCACCTCGTCGCCATCGCGGAAGACGAGCGCGCGGAACCCGTCCCATTTCGGCTCGTAGAGCCAGCCGTCTCCCTCGGGCAGCGCATCGGCCGCCTTCGCCAGCATCGGCTTGATCGGTGGCTCGAACGGCAGCTCCATGGCGCCACGGTATCCGACGACGCGCAACGAATGCTCGAACGGCAACGGTGAGACGGACCAGCGGTTCTGCAATGCGGGTTTGATCCCGGTGGGGGCATCGTGCTCGCATGGAACGCCAGCACATCGGGCGCGCCTTGGCCGATCGGCTGCACCGGCGCCACCCGGCTGCGGATGCCGCGAGGGATCCGAAGCGAACCGTCCGGGCCGTTGTGCCCACCAGTCGCGCAACGCGCCTTCGCCGCTTCCTCGGCGCCGCCCGTGTCACGCCGTACCAGCTGCGGCGCGGCTGGCTCTGGTAGCAGGAGGCACGGCGATGCCTGCGAAGACCGAGAAGCAGCGCCGCTTCATGGGCGCCGAGCTTGAGCGCAAGCGCGAGGGCAAGAAGACGCAGACCGGCATGAGCGAATCCGAGCTCGAGAAGATGGCCTCGAAACCGGATTCGAGGAAGTCGAAGGACTAGCCCCACCCGTCCTGCCCGGCGGCCACCCCCCTACGTCGGTAGCGCCGCCCCGATTGCATCGGCCAGCCGCAGCAGCAACGGCACGATCACGAGTGCGGGCAGGAAGTTCGCGACGCGCACGGCCTTGAGGTCGAGCAGGCGCAGCGCCGTCCCGATCAGCATCAACCCACCCGTCGACGTGACCGCGACGATGGTTCGCGCATCGAGCGCGTCCTTCAGCAGGAACGCGCCCGCGGCGATCAGGCCCTGGACGACGAGCACCGTGATCGCGGAGAGGTAGACCCCCGGACCCAGCGCGGCGGCGAACGCGATGCTGGCGACACCATCCAGCATGGACTTGGTGGCGAGGAGCGTGACGTCGCCGCGCAGCCCGTTGTCGATCGAGCCGAGGATCGTCAGCGGCCCGACGCAGAACACGAGGCTGGCGGTGACGAATGCCTCCGCGACCCGTGACGGCTGATCGTCGCGCGCGAGGCGCCGCTGGAACCAGCCGCCGAGCGCCTCGAGCCGGGCCTGGATGCCGAGCCACTCACCGACGGTCACGCCGAGCAGCAGCCCGCCCAGGACCGCGAGCGCATCACCCGAGTGGGCATCCGGGTCGTTGAACACGCCCTGCGCGAGCGTGATCGACAGCACGGCGACGAAAAAGCCGAGCCCGGTGGTGAGGCTTTCGCGGACGTTCGGGCCGACCCGACGGGCCGCGAGGAGCCCGAGCGTCGTGCCCAGCACCACCGTCGCCACGTTGAGGAGCGTGCCGCTGAGGAACATCGCGGGCATGGTAGGTGGCCACGGTCCGCGCTCTGCCCTCCCTACCATGCGCCACGTGGTGGACGAACGCGCGGACGACAAGGGCGACGACATCGCTGAACCGCCGTACGACCGGCTTGCGGAGGGCTACGCGCGCCACTGGGGCCCCGTCATCCGACCTGCCGCCGAACGCGTGCTCGATCACGTCGAGGCCTGCATGGCCGAGGCGGACCGTGCGGCGGGCGATCACCACGTCGACCTCCTCGACGTGGGCACTGGAACGGGCGCCCTCGCGATCGATGCGTTGCGGCGCTGGCCGGGCCTGCACGTGACCGGCGTGGATCCCTCCACCGGCATGCTCGACGTGGCGCGCCGGCTCGCCGAGGAGCAGCTCGGCCCGGACGCCGCTGCGAACTACGACACCGCGCAGGGCTGGGCCGACGAGCTCGACTTCGACGATGCCGCCTTCCACCTCGCCGTGTCCTCGTTCGTGCTCCAGCTCGTCCCGAACCGGAACGCGGCGCTGCAGGAGATCCGGCGCGTCCTTCGTCCCGGCGGGGCGTTCGCGTGGGTCGCCTGGCAGCGCTCCAGCGAGCCGTACGCGCCGGACCGGGTCGTGAACGACGTGCTCGACCGATTCGGTTTCGATCCGCCTGAGCCCGAGGGCCGGAACGGCGACATCGCCTCACCGAAGGCCGCTGCCGCCGCCATGCGCAAGGCCGGGTTCCGCGATGTCACCGCGTGGAGCGACGAGGTCGCGCACCCGTGGACGGCGCGCGAGTACCTCGCATTCTTCACCCAGTTCGACGAAGAGAGCCTGTTCGCCGAGCTCGACGCAGCCGAACGCGCGGACATCGAGGCGCAGATGCTCGACGGTCTCGAGAAGCTGACGGCAGCCGAGCTGACGCTCCGGCTGCCGATCGTCTACGCGATGGGTCGTGCCGCCGGCTGAGCCGGCAGCACGCGGAGGTCAGCCCTCCGAAGCCTCGGCGTCGCCGCCCGACTCGCCACCCTCCGCGGCATCGGTCGCGGCCTCGCCCTCGGCGGCCTCGCCCTCGGCGGCCTCGGCGGCCGGCGTGACCTCTTCCTCGACGCGCGGCGGCAGCACCTTGGCGACGACCTCGTCACCGTCGGTCAACAGCGTCGCGTCGGCCGGGATCTCGAGATCGCGGACGTGGATCGCGTCGTCGAATGTCTTCAGGGACTCGATCGAGTAGTGGATGGACTGCGGGAGGTGATCGGGGAGGGCGCGAACGCGCACGTGCTCGATCGACCGCATCAGCGTTCCGCCGGCGTTCTCGATCGCCTCCGACTCGCCCTCGGCCACGAGCTGCACATCGACGGTGAGCTCCTCGGTCATGCGCACGACGTACAGGTCGGCATGGAGGGCCTGGCGGGTCACCCGGTGGAGCTGGACGTCGTGGACCAGGATCGGCGTCGCCTTGCCGCCGTCGACCGAGAGATCGATCAGCGTGTTCGCGCCTGCGTGGCGGCGAAGCAGCTCGAACTCATGCGCGTCGATCGTGACGTTGTCGGACGAGATGCCGCGGCCATACACCACGGCGGGCAGCTTGCCGTCCTTGCGCAGGTAGGAAACCTTCTTGCCGGTGACGGCGCGGCTGGTGGCCGCGAGCTTGGGTCGGGCGGGAGCGGCGGACATGCGGAACAGGGCCTCCGGATGGGCGTTGGGCGCGTACGGTACCACGAGAGGGCGTTCGGGCCGCGCCGCCCTAAGATGGACCGACGATGGCCGCCACGATCCTGGTCGTAGAAGACGAGCACGCGGTTGCGCGCGGCCTGCAGTACGCGCTGCAGCAGGAGGGCTACGAGGTCGCGCTCGCCCGATCGGGTGAGGAAGGCCTCGAGGTCGCGACCCGTGAGGCGCCGGACCTCATCCTGCTCGACGTCCGGCTCCCGGGCATGGACGGCTTCGAGGTCCTCCGCCGCCTTCGCGCAGCCGGCATGAAGTCGCCAGTGCTGATGCTCACGGCCCGCGACGAGGAGGTCGACAAGGTCATCGGCCTCGAGCTCGGCGCGGACGACTACCTCACCAAGCCGTACGGGCTCCGCGAGCTCCTGAGCCGCATCAAGGCGATGCTCCGGCGCGCGTACGGCGATCTCGCGGACGCGGTCGGCGGGCGGGTGATCCGGCATCGAGACCTGCTCATTGACCTCGACCGACGCCGCGTCCAGCGCGGCGACCGCCGGATCTCCCTGACCCCGACGGAGTTCGAGATCCTCCGCCACCTGGCGAGCAAGCCGGGCCGCGTGTATACCCGGGCAGAGCTCCTTGACCTGCTGCGGGACTACGAGGCCCTGGACCAGGACGAGAAGACGATCAACGTCCACGTGAGCCACCTGCGCGACAAGCTCGAGGACGACCCGACGCACCCGGCCTACGTCCAGACCATCCGCGGTGTCGGGTACGCGTTCGCCGAGCGCTGAGAGGCTTCCGGCGGGCGTCGCCCCGAGGACCTTCCAGGGCCGGTTGACCCTCGCGTTCGTCGCGCTCGTCACGGTGACGCTCGGGCTGGTCGGGCTCGTGGTCGTGAACCGCCTCGGCGCCTACTTCGACGAGCAGCAGCGCGACGACCTCACCGCCCGGGCGATCACCGTCGGCCAGTACGTCATCAACGCGGCGGAGAGCCAGGTGCTCTCCGGTCGGGCGGTCGTCTCGGCCGACGGCATCGTGGATCCGGCCGTCGTCGCCGAGCTGTCGCGCGACCGCCAGCAGCGGATCATCACGGACCAGCTGGCGCAGGCGAGCGTCCGGCTCCGCTTCGGGTTGCTCGCGAACGGAAGCTCGGCGGGGTTCCGGGTCGCGGCGAACGGCACGTTCGAGGACACGATGCGCATCAGCGAGCAGCCGGGCCAGCTCCAGGAGCAGCTGACGAGCGAGCCGGTGATCGTCCCCGTCGAATCCGCGGCGATCCCCTACGGCGTGGAGGTCACCCTCCTCAACCCGTTCACGGATCGACTGATCGCGATCTCGAACGTCTCGGGGCTCCTCGCAGTGATCGGCCTCATTGCCCTCGCGGTGGCCATCATCTTCGCGGCCACGCTCGCGCGCCGGATCACCACGCCGCTGCGGCGGCTCACGGAGGCAAGCCGCGACCTCGCCGAGGGCGACTTCGCCCGGCGCGTGCCCGAGGACACGATGGAGGACGGGCCCGCGGAGCTCGCCGAGCTCGGGCACCAGTTCAATGCGATGGCCGAGCGCCTCCAGGAGAGCGTGGAGATCATCCGCCGTGACCGCGATCGGAGCCGCGAGTTCCTCGCCGACGTCTCCCACGAGCTGCGCACGCCCATCGCGGCGCTGCGCACGTTCAACGAGCTCCTCACCGAGGGCGCCGCGAACGACCCGACGACCCGGGCGGAGTTCCTCGAGACCAGCCGCGCACAGCTGGAGCGCCTCGATTGGCTGGCCCAGAACCTGCTCGAGCTGTCGAAGCTGGATTCCGGTCTCGTCCTGCTCGACCTGCGCCGCGAGGACCTGCGCTCGTCCGTCGAGCAGGCGGTCGACCAGGCGGCAGCGACCGCGAAGCGGCGCGGCGTCGACCTGCGCGTGGACCGCGGCGACGCCCCGATCCCGCTCCGGCACGACCCCGTCCGTATCGGCCAGGTCGTCACGAACCTCGTCGGCAACGCGATCAAGTTCACGCCCAAGGGCGGCCGCGTCGACGTGACGGTTCGCCCCGAATCCGACGGCGGTGCGACCATCACGGTCACCGATACCGGGATCGGCATCGATCCCGCCGAGCTGCCGCGGATCTTCGACCGGTTCTTCCGCGGATCCCGGGCCAGCGAGGCACGCGGCAGCGGCTCCGGCCTCGGCCTGTCGATCGTGCGGGGGATCGTGGAGATGCACGGCGGCACCGTCACCGTGGAGAGCCGCGTCGGCGCGGGCACCACCTTCCGGGTCGTGCTGCCGGCGGCGCGCGTGGCGGAAACTTCATCGACCGGGCCGCAGAACCTGAACCCTGAACCGGCACCATAAGCGCCACATGACCTTCGAGCCGCCATCGCCCGCGTCCCAGCCGGACGAACCCGAGACCGTCGCCTACACGCCGGAGCCCGAGCGTCGCCCCGACTGGGCACGTTCGGCCTGGCTCGATCCCGCGCCCGGCGACCCCGGACCGGCCGCTCCAGGCGCCTCGGGGGCCGAGGCCGTTGCGACCCAGCCTGTCGCCGCGGGCGGCCCGAGCCCGGCCGGCACCGTGAGCCGCGAGCCGCGTCGCGTCGGCCTCGGCACGATCGTGGCCGCGTCCGCGCTGTCGGCCGTCCTGGCGTCAGGCGGAACCGTGGTCCTCCTGCAATCGAGCGGCGCGCTCGTCCGCCCCGCGGCGCCGGGCTCGTCGACCGCCGGCAACGTCCCATCCGGCGGCACGATCGTCATCGACGACTCGTCAGCGGTCGTGACGGCTGCTGCAAAGGTGAGCCCCGCCGTCGTCCGCATCACGGCGACCGGCACCTCGACCGATGGCCTCGGCGGGACGCTGCCGGAGACGGGCATCGGGTCGGGCGTCATCTACGACCCGGACGGCTGGATCCTCACCAACCGCCACGTCGTCACGACGACCAGCGGTACGACCGCATCGGAGCTCAAGGTCGAGCTGAAGGACGGGACGGAGTACACCGGTACCGTCTACGGCATCGACACGCTGACGGACCTCGCGATCGTCAAGGTGGACGCCACGGGCCTGCCCGCCGCGCCGATCGGGCAGTCCTCGGACATCAAGGTCGGCCAGCTGGCGATCGCGATTGGCTCGCCGCTCGGCACGTACACGAGCACCGTGACCACCGGGATCATCTCTGCAACCGGCCGCACGGTCGAGATCGACGCCGACACCCGGCTCTCCAACCTCATCCAGACCGACGCGGCGATCAACCCGGGCAACAGCGGCGGCCCGCTGCTCGACGCGACCGGCGCGGTCATCGGGATCAATACGGCCATCGAGCGCGATTCGACCGGCATCGGCTTCGCGATCCCGATCGACATTGCCCGCCCGATCATGGCCCAGGCGCTCGCCGGCCAGCCGCTCAGCCGCCCGTACATCGGGATCCGGTTCACCGCGATCGACGCGAAGCTCCAGAAGGCCAAGAGCCTGCCGGTCGCCAATGGGGCCCTGATCGGGCCGGCGCCCCAGGCCGACGGGTCGTCGCTGCCCGGGGTCACGCCCGGAAGCCCGGCCGAGGCCGCGGGCCTGAAGGAAGACGACATCATCACCCAGATCGAGGGGACCACGATCGACGCCGAGCACCCGCTCGAGGCGGACCTCACGAGCTTCCAGCCCGGTCAGACCGTGACGCTGACCGTCCTCCGCGGCAAGGACACGCTCCAGGTCAAGGTCACGCTCGGCACGCGGCCGGAGAAGCCCTAGGCCGGTGGTCGCCGGCCGCAGCTGCTAGGAGCCGCCGCGCCCCCGCGTCCGGCGGATCTCCACCCCCGAGTACGCCAGCGGGCCGTCCAGCTGCACCTCGGGCTTCCGAACGCGGACGACCACCTCGCGCACCAGCGCGTGCTCCAGCAGCAGCTCGTGCGCGATCGCCTCGGCCAGCGCTTCGATCAGGTTGAACGTCGTCGATTCCACGATTTGCCGGGTGGTGGAGTAGACGGCGCGGTAGTCGATCGTCTTCGACAGGTCGTCATCGATGCCCGCCGGCTGCACGTCGAACAGGAGCTCGACGTCGACCTCGAACCGCTGCGCCTCGACCTTCTCCCAGTCGTTGACGCCGTGGCGCGCCTGGAAGGCCATGTTCGCGAGGACGACGCGATCGGTCATGCGCTCGGATCGTGCCACGTGCCGCGGACGATCGCGTCGGCGATGCGCGCCGCGCGCACGTTCTCGCGGACGTCGTGCACGCGCACGATGTCGACGCCTGCCTGGATTCCGAGCGCCGTGGTGGCCAGCGTCGCCTCCACGCGCTCGTCGGCTGGCAGGTCCAGCACCTTGCCCAGCGTCGACTTGCGCGAGGTCCCAAGGAGGATCGGCCGGCCGAGGGTGCGTAGCGCCGCGAGGTCCCGGAGCACCGCCAGGTTCTGCTCCGCGGTCTTCCCGAACCCGATCCCCGGATCGACGATCACGTTGGCCGCGGGGACGCCCGCTCCGACCGCGCGGTCGATCGCCCGCCGGAGGTCCGCGACCACCTCTTCGACGACGTTCTCGTAGCGGGGCTCCGCGCGGTTGTGCATGAGGATGATCGGCACCCCGGTCTCCACCGCGATCCGGATCCGGGCGTCGCTGTCGCCGACACCCCAGATGTCGTTGATCGCATCGGCGCCCTTGAGGATCGCCGCCATGGCGACGCCCGGCTTGGTGGTGTCGATGGTGATCGGCATGTCCGGCAGTGCCTCCCGGACCGCCTGCAGGACCGGCATGACCCGCCGGAGCTCCTCGGTCTCCGGCACCTCGGCATGACCGGGCCGGGTGGATTCGCCGCCGATGTCGAGCAGGTCCGCGCCCTCGTGCGCCATGTCCGCCGCCTGCGCGACGGCCGCGGCGACGCTGTCCCCAGCTCCGAGCAGCCCGTCGCCCGAGAACGAATCCGGCGTGACGTTGAGGATGCCCGTCACGAATGTGCGCTCGCCCCACGTGAACGTCCGCGACCCGATGCGGGTCGGCGGCGGGTGCCGCGCCTGGCTCACGTGACGGGCTCCGGGTCCCGAACGAGCGGATCGTCGACCCAGCGCTTCCTCGCCTCCCCGACGAGGTAGAGCGAGCCGGCAACCACGACCGGTCCGGGCGCGCCAGCCACGGCCTCGTCGAGCGCTCGATCGATGTCCTGCACGGCTGTGATGATCGCTTCCGGTCGAGCCGCGCGCCAGCGCGCCGCGAGCGCGTCGGCGGCCATCGCGCGATCGCCTGCGACCTGCGTCGCGATGATCCGCGCATCGGCGAGCGCCCTCGATGCCGCGAGCGCGGCGATGATGCCGTCCACGTCCTTGTCGCGCATCGAACCCGTGACGAGAGTGATGGGCGGCGGCGCCTCGTCCCGACCGCCCACGAGGAACGCCCGCAGGTCGTCGATCGCCTGCGCGAGCGCCGCGGCGCCGGCGGGGTTGTGCGCGCCATCGAGCAGGACGTCCCTGCCGTCGACGCGGAGGAGCTCGAGGCGGCCGGGCCAGCGCGCCGAGGCGAAGCCCTCCCGCCTCGCCGATGCCGGAATCGTCGCGATTCCCTGGGCCTCCAGCGCATCGAGCACGGCGTTGGCGACGGCGGCGTTGCCCGCCTGGTGCCGGCCGCGCAGACCGATGCGCGTCGCCCCGAGGCCCGCCAGCTCCACGTCGAGACCGTCGCGATCCCAGCCGAGCAGGGGCGGCTCGGCCACCTCGGTCAGTGACGCGCCGACGCGTCTCGCGCGCCGCCGGATGACCGCGAGCGCGTCTGTGGTCGCGCCGGTGACTGCCACGTCACCGCGTTCGATGATCGCGGCCTTCTCCTTCGCGATCTTCGGAACGGTGTCGCCGAGCCAGGCCATGTGGTCCAGCGCGACGTTCGTGATCGCTGCGACCCCGCCGTCCCACGCATGCGTGGCGTCGAGCCGGCCGCCGAGGCCCACCTCGACCACGGCGAGCTCCACGCCCTCCTCGGCGAACCACCGGAAGAGCATCGCCGTCAGCAGCTCGAACTCCGTCGGCGGTCCGTGACGGCGCTCGACGCGGTCTGCCGCGCCGATGACGTCCCGAACCAGTCGCGCGAACGTCGCAGGATCGATGGGCCGGCCGTCGATCTCCAGCCGTTCCCGGTAGCTGACGAGATGCGGCTTTGGCGTGGTCCCGGTGCGGATCCCGGCGGCGCGCAGCGCACTTCCGGCGAGCGCGAGCACGGAACCCTTGCCGTTCGTGCCACCCACGAGCGCACCACGAATGGACAGCTGGGGATCACCGACGGCATGGAGGAGGGCGCGTGTTCGACCGAGGCCGAGGCGGATCCCGAACCTGCCGCGCTCGGTCAGTGCCGCAACGGCGTCCTGATACTCGGTGGCCCCGGCCGATCGCGCGGCCGCGTCGGGCGCCGACGAGCGAGTCGGGCTCAACGCCCGCTCAGCTCCTCCTCGTAGAACACGCATTGGTTGAAGCGTGGCGAGAGGCACACGTCGTTGACGTAGCTCTGCTCGAGGTGGACGCCACCACGGAGCTGGCAACGCGAGATCACGCTGTCCTGCCGGACGATGCCCTTGAGAAGATGCGGCGCGTGGATGGGGAGCGCGCCGCGCGAGCCCGTCACGTAGAAGTGCGGGCAGACGTTCCTGCGCAGGTTCGGCAACCCGAAGGCGCGGGTCCGCGCGGGATCGGCCGGTCGCGGACCGTAGCCGGAGCGGCCGCCACCGACGGGGATCCCGAAGCGCGGCGCCGGTGGCCGGCTCGACTGCGCCGGGACGATGCGGTCCGGCACGGCGTCCGCGCCTGGCGCGGGCACGGTCGAGACGCGGGCGATCGGCCCCAGGCCGAACGCCGGACGTCCGGCAACGCGAACAGTGCGACCCGTCTTCGGACCGCCAGGCGTCACGAGCTCCCCCACTCCGGTGCGGCGTTCGTTCGCCGCGCCACCCAAAGGTACACCGCACGACGCGGCGCCCGTCACAGCATGCGACGATAGGCGCCGAGCATGCCATCCCGACGATCCAGCTCGCACGTGCGGCCCCGTCCCCCGTCGCGCGGTCGGCCCACGGCTGACGCCGTGAAAGTCGCTGCGCCGGACCGCCGCCGCGTGCGCCAATACCAGGGCATGGACGCCCGCCGGCCCCAGGCGCCGCTCGTGAGCCGCACCGTGCTCCGGCTGTCGGTCGTTGCGCTCGCAGTCGTGACCTTCCTGTTCGTCAGCGGCGCGATGGGTCCCCTCCTGGGTTCGCTCGCCGACGGATTTGGCATCGCCTTCGGCAAGCTGACGGCCACGCCGGTTCCCTCCGCCACCAACCTTCCGCCGGCCGGCGCTCCGAGCATCGCTTCGCCGGAGCAGCCGTACACGAACAAGGCCGATGTCGACCTCATCGTCACCATCCCCGCCGAAGCGGTCGGTGACACGAGCGCGAAGGTCCGCATCTACCTCGCGCTGGAGGGCCTCGATCCCGCACCCGTCGTCGACGTGCCCGTCGGCACGACGAGCCGGCTGACCGTGCCGTTCGAGCTCACGAAGGGCCAGAACGACATCACCGCGACCCTGTTCCGAGGCTCCGAGGAATCGAAGCCATCGCCGGTCGTCACCTACATCCTCGACCAGGACCCACCGAAGATCACCGTCAAGGCACCGAAGAGCGGTGCCGTCGTCGACGTTCCCGACGTGACGATCTCGGGCACGACCCAGCCGGGTACGAGCCTCGTCGCCGTGGACGACGCGAACGGCACGTCGATCGCGTCCCAGGCGGACAAGGACGGCAAGTTCCAGTTCGGGATGCTGCTCGCGCCGGGCACGAACACCATCACCATCACCGGCACGGATCCGGCGGGCAACACGGGGACCGCGAAGCTCAAGCTCACCCAGGGCTCGGCCAAGATGGGCGTCCGATTGACGGCGTCGAGCTACCGGATCTCCGCGTCGAAGCACCCGGCGTCGATGCAGCTCGTGGTCCTCGTCACCGACCCGAGCGGCGCCCCGCTCGTCGGCGCGAGCGCCTTCTTCACGCTCCAGATCCCGGGCCTCGCCCCGATCTCGAACAGCCTCGTCACCGGCGCCGACGGCCGCGCCGTGTTCACCACGCCGCTCGTGGGCCAGATCACCGTCGGCGGCGGTCTCGGCACGGTCCTCGTCACGAGCGACCTCTACGGCACCTCATCCGACCGGGTGACCCTGACCTTCGTCAAGTAGCGGCGCCCTTGGCGCGCATTCGGCGCGCATTCGGCGCGCATTCGGCCCAGTTCCTCGGTCCACCGTCCGTGGCGCGCGTCCCAACGGCCGGGCGTGGCCGACCGGCGCCCGATGTGCACCACGAGGACCAGATTTGACGAGGTTCCCCTCGCGGAACCGGAATCCTCGTGCCTTTGGTCACCCCAGGCACCAGAAATGACCAGGATCGGTCGACTTCCGCCGGTTCTGGGCTCCGGGAGTTCGAACCTCGTCCGATTGGGTCCCGAATCTGCACAAACGCACGTGGTTGGCGGCTCTGCTGGTCCAACCTCGTCGTATTGGGTCCCGAATCTGCACATCCAGACGTCGTTCGGGATGCAACGCCACGCGAGCCGCGCAGCTACCATCGCGGCGTGGCCCTGTGGTCGTGCCCACATTGCGGCGCCGCTCAGGCAGCGTCTTCACGCTGCTGGGTTTGCCATCGCTCATCGACCACCTGTTCGACATGCCGGCACTTCCGCACCTCCCTGGCGACCGACGTCGGCTGGTGCGCGCTCGACCGACAACGCCGGCCACTGACGGGCCTCGAGCTCCGTGGCTGCTGGGCGGAACGGCCGGCCGGGGCAGCCGGACCGCCGCCCGCGTCGCCGAGACCGCCGACGGCGCCCGATCCCGGATGGCGCGAGCCCCGTGGTCGCAGCTTCGTCCCGGTGGACGGTGGGCGGCCGGCGCCGCGCGAGCTGCCGGCGCCGCGCGAGCTGCCGGTGGTCGAACTGCCGGTGGTCGAGATCCCACTGGCGGCGGTCGACCCGCTGGAACCGTGGGACTCGGCGCGGTTCAGCCTCTTTGGCGAGATCGAGCCCTAGCGCGAGACCTCATGCCGGGCAGGTCGCGACGGGCTGTGCCTCCACCGTGAGGTCGATGGCAGTTCCCGGCGCCCGCTTGGCATCCGGCGCGGGGTTCTGCGCCACGACGATCGAGGCATCGTCGTTCGGGCCGCTGATCGAGCCGACGGTGAACCCGTCGTTCACGATGTCCGCCTTGGCCTGCGCGAGCAGCACGCATCGATAGTCCTTTACGGTGAGCGGCGCGGGCGTGGGCGTTGGGGTCGGCGGCGGCGGCGGCGGTGGGGTCGCGGTCGGGGGCACGGGGGTTGGTGCCGGTGTCGGGGTCGGCAGCGTCGTGGGCGTCGGCTCGGGGCCCTTCGACACGACGTAGTCGACCGGCGTGCCGAGCGCGACGATCACGTTGGGCCCGGGCGAGGTGCTGACGATCGAATTGGCCGGGAAAAGCGGATCGAACGCCTCGCTCCGCACGCCGATCGTCAGCCCCGAGCTCACGATCAGGTTCACGGCCTCCTGCTCGGGGCGACCGCGGAGGTCCGGCATCGGGACGCCGTCGGGGCCGCGCGCCATCGTGACCTTGATCGTCGAACCCTTGTCGACGGTTGCGCCGTCGGCGGGGTCCTGCTTGGTGATCGTGCCCGGTGTCTGGCTGGTGGTGACCTCGAAGGCGACCTGCTGCACCTGGAGCCCGACCGCGAGCGCTGCGGTCTGCGCGTCAGCGAACGTCTTGCCGACGAGGTTCGGCACGAGGACCTGCGGCGCCGGTGTCGCTCCGGGGCCGCCCGTGAGCTTGATGATGGCGAACGCCGCGAGCGCGAGGATCGCGATCGCAAGGATTGCCGAGATCCAGAGCCACGGCGAGGTGGCCCGCCGCTCGGGCAGGTCCTCGTCCTCTTCGTCGACGATCGGGAACCCATTGGCCGTGCGGCCGGCCCCGCCCGCATACGCGTCACGTGGATAGTTGATCGCGGCGTTGGGATTCGGACGGGCCACACCCGCGACCGGTGCGGGACCGACCGGCTTCGGCGCACCGGCCGCGCCCGCTGCGCCAGCCGCCCCGGCTCCCGCTGCTCCCACGGCCAGGCCGGCTGCACCGCCGGCTGCGGCGCCTGCCCCGGCGGCACCCGCGACACCTGCGGCGCCCGGGGCGCGCGGCACCGCGCCCATTGCGCCGGCCGGCTTCGATCGGGCCTGCTCCGCCGCGCGCTCCTCGCCGATGAACAGCTCGAGCGCATCGGCCATGTCCGACGCACTGGCGTATCGATCGTCCGGGTTCGTTGCCATCGCCTTGCGCGTGATCGCATCGAGGGTCGCCGGGATGCCGCCGTGGGCCTTCGCCGGGCTCGGGACTGCGCCGGTGAGCCGCGCGGTGGCGATCGCCGCGGCCGTGTCCCCGGACCACGGCCGTCGGCCGGTCAGCAGCTCGAACAGGACGATGCCGAGGCTGTAGATGTCCGACTTCGGCGTCGCGACCTCACCGCGCGCCTGCTCGGGGCTGAAGTAGTGGACGGACCCCAGGGTCGTGCCGGGGAGCGTGAGCGCGGACTCGGACAGCGCGCGGGCGATGCCGAAGTCGGCGACCTTCACCCGGCCGTCGCGGGTCACCAGGATGTTCCCAGGCTTCACGTCGCGGTGAACCACGCCCTTGTCGTGGGCGGCCGCGAGCGCGCGCGCCGCCTGCGCGACGAGCCGGGCGGCGGCCCGAGGCGGGAGCGCGCCGCTGCGCCGGACGATCGAGGACAGGTCCTCACCCTCGACGAGCTCCATCACGATGAACGGCCCGACGTCATCCGTGCCGTAGTCGAACACCGAGACGACGTTCGGGTGGTTCAGCGAGGCCGCGGACTGCGCCTCGTGGCGGAACCGCTGGTTGAAGTCGGGATCGGCGCCGTACTCCGGCCGGAGGACTTTGACTGCGACGTCGCGCTCGAGCTGCGCGTCGCGCGCCCGATAGATCGTGGCCATCCCACCCTGGCCGAGCAGCTCGACCAGCCGATATCGACCGCCGAGCGTCTCCCCGATGTCCGTCACGCCGGCAGTGTTACAGGTCGAGCGACCGGAGGTGCTCTCGGAACGGCGACGCGAGGTCGGGTCGCTGGAGCGCCATCTCCACCGTTGCCTGGAGCCAGCCGAGCGTCGTGCCCGCGTCGTAGCGCGTGCCTTCGAACTCGTACGTGTACACGGACTGCTCGGCCATCAGCGCCTCGATCGCGTCGGTGAGCTGGATCTCGCCCCCTGCGCCGCGCTGGGTCTGCTCGAGCTTGTCGAAGATCTTCGGCGTGAGCACGTAGCGGCCGATGACCGCGAGCGTGGAGGGCGCGTCCTCCTTCGTGGGCTTCTCGACGATGCCGGTCATCCGCTGGAGGCGCCCGCCGTTGCGGTGATCCTCGTCGATCTCCGCGGCAACGATGCCGTAGCGCGAGACCTCCTCGGCCGGGACGTTCGCGACCGCGACCACGGAGCCGTGCGTCTGCTCGTAGGCGTGAATGAGCTGGCCGATGGCGGGCCGGTCTGCGACCACGATGTCGTCCGGGAGCAGGACCGCGAACGGCTCGTGCCCGATGAGGTCCTTGGCCATGAGGATCGCGTGGCCGAGGCCCAGCTGCTCCTTCTGGCGCACGTACGCGAGCTGGGCGAGGTCCGTTATCGCGCGGATCCGGCGCAGCTTCTCGATCTCGCCCTTCTCCTCGAGGACCTTCTCGAGCTCGTAGTTGAGGTCGAAGTGGTCCTCGATCGCACCCTTGTGGGTCGAGGTGACGATGATGATCTGCTCGATCCCCGCCGCGACGGCCTCTTCGACGCCGTACTGGATGATCGGCTTGTCGACGAGCGGGAGCATCTCCTTCGGCTGTGCCTTGGTCGCCGGCAGGAAGCGGGTGCCCCAGCCGGCAGCCGGAAACACGGCTTTTCGGACGCGCAATGGAACCTCTCGGGAACGGGGCCGGAACGGGAGTTGGCCCGCGGGGAGGATACCACCGGGTCCCCGTGAAACCGCCGATGCGACGCCCCGCGGGAGCGTGTCGTTACGCTTCCAGCGACCCGACGAACTCCTCGACGAGGCCGGTGAAGACCTCGGGCTGGTCGACGTTCGAGAGGTGGCCGGCACGCCGGATCATGCGCCGCGTGACCTTGTCGACGCCCTTCAGGAACCGGTCCTGGCCGATCCGGAAAACGAGGTCCAGCTCGCCGTTGATGACGAGGATCGGGCCACCGTAAGCCTTCAGCGGTTCGCGGTAGGCGCCCTTCGCGAGCCCCAGCACGGCGTTCCCGCCGCCGCGCGCGAAGTGCCCGCCCGCCGTGATCGCGGTGCCCTTCTCGCGGCCGTAGCGCTGGCGGAACCAGGCGAGCGCGACACGGCTCACGGCGCGCTCCGGGGTCAGGCGCAGGAACCAGCCGTACAGCTGGAACGCCAGGCGGTTGACCCCGGCCGGCTCGCGGGTCATGCCGGCGACGACGAGACCCCGCACGCGCTCCGGATGGCGGCCGGCCACGAGCACCGACGTGTAGCCGCCGAGGGACAGCCCGACGACGACGGCGCGGCCACCAGCCTCGGCATCGATCGCCCGGGTGACGGTGCCGACGGCCTTGTCGAGCGTGAAGCGCTCGGTGCGCTGCGCGCCGTGGCCCGGCAGGTCGACGCTGATGCACCGGAAGCGCTGCGACAGCGCGTCGATCTGGGGGCGCCACACCGATCGACCCATCATCGCCCCGTGGACGAATACGATCGGCGGCGCGTCAGCAGGCCCCTCGACAGTCCAGTGGATGCCCGGCTCCGCGGCGGGTTCCGTGATCTCGCTCACGGGCCGCCCGGCGCCGGCGCAACGGCGACCTCCACGTCGGGGATCGATGGCGTCGTGCCCGGGCGCGGGGCCGCGGCGCGAGCGCGCTGCACCAGGATCGCGGCCCCGAGGATCGTCGCGCCACCCGCAAGCTGGAGCGCGGTGAGGTCCTCGTGGAGCACGAGGGCGGCCAGCGCGGCGCCCACGACCGGCTCGAACAGCATGAGGATCCCGGCCCGTACCGGCCCCAGCCGGCGGATGCCGGTCAGGAACATGAACGACGGCAGTGCCGCCACGAACAGCCCGACGCCCACCAGCAGCGCGAGGAGCCCCGGGTTGCCGAATGGCAGGAAGAGCGCGCCGGCGCCTGCGGTGAGCGTCGTCACCGTGATCGCGATCAGCATCGACCCGCCGAGGATGACGCCCATCGCCTCCTCGTTCCGGATGGAGGCGTAGCCGCGGTTCGCGACGACGAACACGGTCTGGCACAGTGCGGCGACGAGCGACAGCCCGATCCCGAGGACGTCGAGGGACAACGCGGTTCCCGGCGCAAGCCCGCCGGCGACGACGGCGACCATGCCGGTGACCGCGAGCGCGAGCGCCGCGATGCGCATGCGGTCGAGCCGCTCGTGGCCGAGCCAGGCCGTCACGAGCGTGACCATGGCGGGGTAGGTGTAGAAGCCCAGCAGGGCCAGCGCGATCGCAGTGCGCTGGAAGGCGACGAAGATCGACAGGTTGAGACCGGCGCTCGCGACGACTGCGACGAGCAGCCAGCGCCGCTCCATCGAGGTGGCGGCGCGGATGCCGTCGAGGATCTGCCGGAGGCCGCGGCGCCGGCCGATGACCAGCCACAGGCCCAGCGCGCCCAGCCCGGCGCGCCATGCGACCCACGCGAACGGATGGAGACCCTGGTCGTCCGCCGCGCGCGACAGGATGCCCAGCGTTCCGAAGAGGAACGCCGCGGTGACGACGATCAGGACGGCCGGAAGCTGGGACCGGGCATCGGGCATGCCCGACATGCTAGGCGGTCGCGTTCGCCCCGCTGGCCACCGGCTCCTGGTCCGGCGCGGGATTTTCTCGGCGCGCGCCGCCGATCCGGATGTGCGTGAACGGCACGCGCAGCTCCCGGAACGCCTCGATCGAGACGAGGAATCCGGCGAGCAGCAGCACCACGGCGACGAACTTCGCGACCGCGAACGGCCCCGTGACGCCGAAGCGATTGAGGGTGTCGCCCGCAGACGCCACGAACGCGCCGAGCGCGATGAGGATCGTTGCCGGCACGCGGCTGTGGAGCCGTCCCTGGACGAGCGCCTTGGCCGCCCCCGGCAGGGAGGCGAAGAAGTTCACGACGAGCGCGATCGGCGAGATGATCAGGTTGAAGAGGAAGTTGTCGCCCTTCTGGTTCGGGTCGAGCGAGTAGCCGAGGACGCGCCGCTTCGGCATGAACACGTACGCGGAGAAGAGGGCGCCGAGGGCGAGGGTGAGGCCGCCGCTGATGTTCAGCAGCGGCGTCAGCAGCCGGACGGAGCCCGGGATGTTCGTTCCAGTGGGCGTGGTCGCGCCGAGGTCGAACAGGTCGCCGACCGGCTGCCCCGTGACGGGGTCGAGCGAGAACGGCTGGTGCAGCGGGACCGTGTAGACGAGGACGACCCCGAGCACGGAGACCACGATCACGCCGAGCGCCGCGATCGCGGGCCAGCGCTCGTTCTGGAAGTACGTCTCGACCGCGATCGCCAGCGCGAACAACCCGGCACCGATGAAGTACAGGAGCGGCGTCGAGCCCGCGCCCTCGTAGTTGAACTTCTTCTGGGTGAGCAGCGTGAACAGTCCGGCGAGGAACGTCAGCAGCGCGAACGTGTAGCCGAACCGCGTCTTTGCCAGGAGGAGCGCCGTGCCGAGGCCGAGCCACCCCGCCGTCAGCATCGCGCCCGTCAGGTACCAGGTGCGGTACAGGCCCTCGTTCCAGCTGCCCGCGGCGGCGAGCGCTTCGCAGCCGGCGGCGATCCCGTAGAACGCCATGCCGATGCCCCAGACGAGCTGGAAGGGCTGGCGCCGCTCGCGCCACTGGTCGAGCAGGGCGATCGCCATGACGAGCGCGAGGACGGCGGTCAGGGACGGGAGCAGTGTGGTCATCGGGTACCTCGTTCGGGGGTGGATGGCTGGACATTCGCGACGAAGCGGAGCAGCAGGCGGTCGAGCAGGGTCGCCGCCTCGGCATACAGCCGCATGACGGCGGGGGCATCGAGCGCACGACGGCGCCCGAGGGACTCGAGGGCCATCAGGAACGGGCTGCGTGCGGCCACGAAGACCGCGGTCGCGTCGGCCGCGCCCATGCCGGTGGCGGCGAGTCGCTGCGCGGTGTGGTCGACGATGCCGTTCGCCTCGGCTTCGAGGCGGGCCTTTTCGAGCGTGTCGTCGGCGTCGAGGTAGGCGAGGAGCGTCTCGACGAGCCGGCGGCCTTCGCTGCGAAAGGCTTCACGCGCCGCGTCGTCCGTGCCGGCGACCGGCGCCGCGACCTCTGCGCGGTACTCACGGCCGTAGGCCTTCGTGAACCTCTCGGGGGTGCCACCGAGCGCGGACAGCGAGCGGCGACCCGCGCGCCGCACTGCCAGCACCCGCTCCAGGTCCGGACGCGCGAATCGCCGGTGGCCGCCCGGCGTCGTGAAGCTGCGGACCCTCCCCGCGTCGGCCCATCGCCGGAGCGTGTCCGGGTCGACGCCGAGCATGCTCGCGGCCGGCCCGAGGGCGAGCCAGTCGGCGGCGGCGGTCGAGCCGGTCGTTGCGTCGGGGACGGAGTGGGGCACGGAGCGGGTCGGTCCTCGGGTTTCGATGCTGCGGGAAGGCGCGAAATCTAGGTATATCTGGGTATCGCTGCGTCCCCCGCGACGGCGGGAGGTTAGGGCTGGTTCCCGAGCCTGTCAAACGTTCGAAATTTCGCCCGTCCAGCGGTCGAGCGCCCCTGCGGCGGTCTGATCGGGAGCTTGAACCGCTGTTACTGCGACGCCCAGGGACAGACGACCGACGAGCGCCCGAATCAGCGTCAATTCGGATGGTTCACCCGCCGTATGGGCGAGATTTCGCACATCGGCCGGCGAACGCCAGCGCCGTTCGCGCCGGGGTCAGGACTGGTTCAGGCCGGGGTCCGGCGGGGATCCGGCGGGGATCAGGCCGGGATCAGCTCGTGGTCGTCCCGGTGGATGCCGTCGCAGAGGCCGTAACGCGTGATCGTGCCGTCCGGGCCGGAGATCGGGATGGGTCGCATGATCTCGCGCACCGTGCCCTTGCGGCAGAAGAGCAGGTCGCGCGCGGCCATCCACATGCGGACGTGCGAAGCATCGCCGTGGAACTCGAACGGCCCCGGGTTGATCGGCGCCCGGCCGGACCATGCAGCCGGCGTCTCCGCGGCGACGACATCGAGGATGTTCATCCGCCACGGCGTGCCGTCGATCACCTCGAGGCAGCCATCGCATCGGATTGCGACGTTGTCCGCGACGATCGTCGGAATGTGGACGCCGAGGTAATCGAGCGGGCTCATCGAGCTGGATGGTAGCGAGTCGTGCTCACGGCGGGCGCAGCCGCTGGCGGTTGCTGGTACCCCCAACCGGATTCGAACCGGTGATCTTCACCTTGAAAGGGTGACGTCCTGGGCCTCTAGACGATGGGGGCAGGAAGGATGGCGAGTGTAGCAACGGGCTTTGCGCAGCCTGGCCGGCGTCAGCTGCTCAGCACCATCGTCATCAGGGCGGCGACGCTGAACGAGCCAATCGCGGCAAGACCCGACATTCCCCCGATGAGCGCCAGCCCGAACGATCGTCCGCCCTCCGCGCGCGACGCGGCGCGCCACATTCCGAAGACGCACGCGAGCGCGATCGCGGCGAAGACGAGCCCGAGCGCGATGAAGCCGTACGACAACAGCTCGATCTGCTTGTCCTCGACTTCCCGGACGACGTACAGGATGTAGCCGAGCACGGCCAGGAGCGCGACCCCGAAGACCACGACCGGCATCGAGATCCGGCGGCCGCGGGATCGAGAAGCGGGTGGCATCGTGGGCGCGACTCCGTCAGGTGGGGGCGGCGGCTGCGTGCTCATGGTCGGGTGCGATGGTAAACGGCCACGTTCCACGAGAGGCGCGGCCGCTTCAGCGTTGCGGCAACTGCGGAGCCTGCGGCACCGAACGCCGCGTCGAGGAACGAGGTGGCTTCGTCCATCGCGCCGAACTCCCAGAAGCAGTGCACGACGCGCACCCGGAATCCACCGGTGAGGAACGGGCCGGAGCGGTGACTCCACGCGCCGTACTCCGGCCGGTCGCCGAGGAGGTGCGACACGTCATCGCGGCCATAGTCATGCACGACGAGCAGGCGGCCTTCCGGCCTGAGCACGCGATCGACCTCGGCCATGTCGGCGGGATCCACGCCCCGGAAGGCCGACCACAGCCCGATGACGACATCGACCGACCCGTCGGCAGCACCCAGCCGCAGCGGCGCTCCCAGCGGCGCCGAGACGAGGCGTGCGCCCGCTGCACGCAGGCCGTCGACGAACGGCCCGCCATCGGCATCGATGACCACGACATCGCGACCCTCGACCGGCCCGAGCGACGCGAGTGCCGCCACGACCTTGCCCGTCGGATCGATCGCACGGACGAGTGCAGGTTCGAGCTCGGCCGGCAGCGACACCGGCAGGTTCGACATCAGCTGATCGCGATGATCGCGCCCGAGCGCGCCGGGAGCGTCACGGCCAGCCCGCCGTCCGCACCCGACGCGGGCGCGACGACCACACCCGCAGCCGGACCCGCCCCCGCGGCGGCGACCCGCGCCCGTCCGGCCGCATGGATGAGATCCCCCGCGGTCCCGCTCCCCAGCGAGAGCGTCACCGGCTCCTCGTTCGAGTTCAGCGCGACGGCGACGCGACCATCGGCGCCGCGCCGGAAGACGAGGGCGCGGCCGGAGGTCGAGATCACGTCGACCTCATCCGACCGGAGCTCGGGCAGCGAGTGTCGCGCGGCGAGCGAGCCCCGCATCGAGGCGTGGAGCGCCTGGTCCCAGCGCGCGGGATCCCACGGGAACGCCCGGCGCGAATCGGGATCGATGCCGCCTTCCACGCCGACCTCATCGCCGTAGTAGATGCACGGCGCGCCGGGCAGCGACGCCTGGAGCAGCGTCGCGAGCTCCATCGCCTCGCGATCGCCACCGAGCAGCGACAGCGCACGCGGCGTGTCATGGCTGTCGAGCAGGTTCAGCTGGACCGCGTTCGTCTCCGGCGCGTAGGAGCGCAGAAGCTCGCCGACGCGCGACGCGAAGGTCGCGCCATCGATGCGGGTGACCCGCCCGTATTCGTGGTGGCTCCGGAGCAGCGCCTCGTTGAGCGACTGCCCGCCCACGAACCCGATGATCGACTCGGCGAGCGGATAGTTCATCAGCGCATCGAACCGGTCGCCGGACACCCAATCCGGATCGACGTGCCAGATCTCGCCCACGAAGTACGCCTCGGGGTTCACCGCGCGACAGCGCCGCCGGAACTCCTGCCAGAACGAGCGATCCTGGATCTCGGCGGGAACGTCCAGGCGCCAGCCATCGATGCCGAAGCGGAGCCAGTGCTCGGAGACGCCCCACAGGAACTCGCGGACCGCAGGCTCGGCGATGTTCAGCTTCGGCAGCGCGGGCAGGCCCCACCAGGCTTCATAGCCCAGCCGATCCCGGGCCGCCACGGCATCCGGCCCCTGGTCCTGCTCCCATGGCGCCGGGCCGTCATCCGCGACGCCGGAGCGCATCCGCCCGGCCGGATAGGCGTTCGGCGGGCGCCCGGCGGCAAGTGCCGCCTCATCCCAGTGGAACCAGCTCCGGTAGGGCGAGCCCGCACCCGTCTCGAGCACGTGGTGGAACGGCCAGAATCCGCGTCCGGTGTGGTTGAACACGCCGTCGAGGAGGATCCGCATCCCGCGCGCGTGGACCGCATCGATGAGCTCGCGCAGGGCGGCGTCGCCGCCGAGCAGCGGATCGACCGCCAGGTAGTCGTACGTGTGGTAGCGGTGGTTCGAGGCCGACTGGAAGACCGGCGTCAGGTACAGCGCGGTGGCGCCGAGCTCCTGGATGTGATCGAGGTGCTCGACCACGCCG
>DATFHO010000020.1:0-21474 GCA_035248345.1 Candidatus Limnocylindrales bacterium | reverse complement strand
CGCGGCCGCGCTCCCGGGGCCGGCCAACCGGTGCTCCGTGCGGCGAAGCTGGCGCAGCGGGATCAGCGCCACAGCCAGCAGCAGCCCCGTTCCGAGCAGCAGCCCGTCCATGCCGCGCCACTCGGCGGCGAGCCCACCCAGCAAGGCGCCACCGATCTGGCCGACGCCGAGGAACACGGAGTACAGGCCCATGATCGCGCCGCGATCCCCCGGGAACTGCTCCGAGACGTCCGCGAGCAACCCAACGGCAGCCGGCGTGGCGCCGGCCAGCACGAAGAGCCCGCCCGCGAACACGACCGCCGACAGCCCGACCAACCCGGCATGCACCATATCGGACCCCGCGCCGGCTGCGGTGTGATTGACGACCATGCCGGCCGCCGCCAACGCCATCCCGCCGAAGACCCCGAGCAGGATGATCGTCGTCCGCCGATATCGATCGAAGCGGTTGCCCCACCAGATGATCCCGGCACCGAAGACCACGGCAATCGCCAGCGCACCCAGGGTGATCTGGTTCGCCGAGAACCCCTGGAGCAGCCACTGGTCCGGGAAGCGCGGGTCGGAGCGCTGGAACTGGAACAGCGACTGGCTGAACCAGAGCCCGATCGCCCCGTTCACGCAGATCCAGGTCGGCGCCAGCAGCCACACGTGCGAGTGCGTGACCAGCTCCACGTATCGGCGCAGCGGCGTGTGCTCGCGTGCCCTGGCTTCCTCTTCGCCGGTCGGGTCCTTCACGCCGAAGAAGTAGATCGCGAGCGACACCGCGTAGAACGCGGCGTTCAGCAGGAATGCGCCCTGGTGGAGCGTCTCGAAGAGCTTCGGCGCGACGATGAACCCCGCCCCGATGCCCGCGAGCGTCGCGGCCTCGAACCGCGCGGCGGCCTTGCCGCGCAGGACCTCCGAACCCGCAGTCGCGATCGCGATGTACCCGAGGATCGAGGGAACGGAGGCGGCCGTCGACGATCCTTCCAGCAGCCGCGTCACTCCCAGGATCACGATGTTCCCGGTGAGGGCCGTGATCACGACCGCAACGGCGCCGAAGATCGGGCCCCAGAGCATCACGCGGTGGTGGCCGAGTCGGTCGGACAGGACCCCGAACAGCGGCGAGAACACGAGCTCGGCCAGATAGAAGGTCGCCGCCATGACCCCGACGGTGACCGCGTCGACCGGCGGCGCCTCCGGGTGGTAGTCGGGGAGCTTCGCGAGGTACGTCGCGAGCATCGCGCCGGTCAGGCCGGTGCTGAAGCGCAGCGTGAAGGTGCCCGCGAGCACGGACCACAGCGATCGATCCATCTGCGGCAGGGTACCGGCCGCCATCGGCGCGCCGCCTGCGACCCGGCGCCGCCGCCGCAACAGCATCGCAACAGCGCCGCACCAGCCCCGCAACAGCGCCGCGACGGCCTTCCCGCGGCCCGTATCATCCCGGCACCGTTCAGGGCAGCGGAACCGTTCAGGGCAGCGAGGAGGGAGGGCTACCCGTGAGCCGCATCGCCGTCGTCACCGACTCCGCGTCCGACTTCAACCCCGCGCGCGCCGCCGAGCTCGGCATCCAGGTTGTCCCACTGATCGTGAACTTCGGGTCCGAGACGTTCTCTGCGGGCGTGAACCTCTCGACCGACGAGTTCTGGACTCGCATGAAGACCCCGGGCACACCGTTCCCGACCACCGCGGCGTGCAGCCCGGGCGACTTCCAGCTCGCCTACAAGAAGGCATTCGACGAGGGCGCCGAGGGCGTCGTCTCGGTCCATGTCGCCGGCACGTTGTCCGGCACGATCAAGGCGGCCGAGATCGGCCGGGCGATGTTCAAGGACAAGGAGATCTACGTCGTCGACTCGATGTCGGCATCGATGGGCGAGGGGATGCTCGCGGAGATGGCGGTCGACATGGGCGCCGCGGGCGCGTCCGCGAAGGAGATCGCCGAGACGCTCGAGCGGCGGCGGAATGACCTGCAGGTGTACCTGGCGCTCGAGACCCTCGAGTACCTGAAGCGCGGCGGCCGGATCTCCGGCGCGCAGGCGGCGATCGGCACGCTGCTCTCGGTCAAGCCGATCATCGAGATCAAGGACGGCAAGGTCGAGACCGCCGAGCGGGTTCGAACCCGCGGCAAGGCGCGCGAGAAGCTCATCGAGCTGTTCGCCGTGGCGCCGATGGACCGGCTGTCGATCCTGCACACGACCGATGCCGACGTCACGGAGTTCGAGGCGCAGCTCATCGATGCCATCCCGGGCGGGCTCGACCCGTCGAAGGTGACGGTCGACCTCGTCGGTCCGTCGGTCGGGCCGCATCTCGGCCCGGGCTGCGTCGGCGCGGTCGCGATGTACAAGGAAGGTGCGCGGCCCGCAGCCGCAGTGGCGCAGGCGTCCGCCTAGCCGCCTCCGGGCAGGCCATCGCCGCGACGAGCGGCACGGGCGCGGGGGACCTTCGGCCCCTCGGCCCCGCGCAAAGGTTGCAGTACGGTTGCGGCACGGTTGCGAGAGCAGGCCGGCGATCCAGTCGCGCCGCTATACTCGCCGCCACGAACGGCCAGAGGCCAGTCGACCCATGCCTACCGCATCCCGCATCGAGGACCTCGACACTTCCATGACCACCGAAAAGGCTGCCGACAAGTCCGCGGCTCCGCACATCAACCCGTGGCAGGTCGCGCAGCAGCAGTTCGACCTCGCCGCCGAGCGCCTGAACCTCGATGAGGGGATGCGCCGCGTCCTGCGCGAGCCCCGCCGCGAGCTCACCGTCCACTTCCCGGTGAAGATGGATGACGGCTCCGTGAACGTCTACACGGGCTATCGCGTGCAGCACAACCTCGGCCGCGGCCCCGCGAAGGGCGGCATCCGGTACCACCAGGACGTCTCGCTCGACGAGGTCAAAGCCCTCGCGATGTGGATGACCTGGAAGTGCGCGGTCGTCGGCATCCCGTACGGCGGCGGCAAGGGCGGCGTCATCGTCGACCCGAAGAAGCTGTCGAAGAAGGAGCTCGAGGCGCTGTCCCGCCGCTTCTTCACCGAGATCGAGATCCTCGTCGGCCCCGAGAAGGACATCCCGGCCCCGGACGTCAACACGAACGCCCAGGTCATGTCCTGGTTCATGGACACCTATTCGATGCACGCGGGCCACACGGTCCCGGGCGTCGTGACCGGCAAGCCGATCTCGCTCGGCGGCTCCGAGGGTCGCAACGAGGCCACCGCGCGCGGCACGGTCTTCTGCATCATCGAGGCGTCCCGCCACCTCGGCATCGAGCTGCCGAAGGCGACCGTCGCGATCCAGGGCTTCGGCAATGCCGGCTCGATCGCGGCGACGCTGATGGCCGCGGAGAAGGCGACGATCGTTGCGGTCTCCGACTCGACCGGCGGCATCCACAACCCGAACGGCCTAGAGGTTGCGAAGGTCATCAAGTGGAAGCAGGAGCACGGCACGGTCCAGGGCTTCCCGGGCGCGAAGGACATCACCAACGCCCAGGTCCTGGAAGTCGAGTGCGACATCCTCATTCCGGCGGCCCTCGAGAACCAGATCACGGCCGCGAACGCGGATCGCGTGAAGGCTCGCCTGGTCGCCGAAGCCGCGAACGGCCCCACGACCCCCGACGCCGATGAGATCTTCTGGAAGAAGGGGATCTTCATGATCCCGGACATCCTGTGCAACGCCGGTGGCGTGACGGTCTCCTACTTCGAGTGGGTCCAGGACCTCAACCGCGACCACTGGACCGAGCAGGAGGTCAACGAGAAGCTCAAGGGCATCATGGTCAAGGCCTTCCAGGAGACCCTCGCCATCGCCCGCCGGGAGCAGTGCTACATGCGCACCGCCGCCTACCTGCTCGCCGTCCAGCGCGTCGCGGACGCTACCGAGATGCGCGGCCTCTACCCGTAAGCCTCAACCAAGCACACCCGCGCGCGGCCCCGTTCCGCGCTCCTCACCAGCACCCTCTCGAAGGCCCGGCACCTCGCCGGGCCTTCCGATTCCCGCCCGGGTGTGCGCGGTGGTGTCGCCACGCAGGTCCGCCGTCGGACTGAAGTTGAATTGGAGCAACGACCAACGAACAAGCCCAGGTCGCTCTTCGTTGGTCGAAACGGCAGTCGAACTTGGGTTCCGACGGCCGACGGCCGGATTTGGCCCAGATGCGGGCCCGGTTGACACCCCGCTTCGGGGATTCGTTGGTCCTAGCTCAAGTTCAACTTGAGCCTGACCACGCAGCCGCCTCCAGGGCGCGACTACAGCAGGACGAGAGCGTTACCACCGGGCGACTTCCCCGCCTTGAGCGCACCAAGCGCTGATCGCTGGGACACTGGGAACCGCGAGCGAAGCCCATCGCCCGCTAGCTCTAGCAGTGCGCGGTGGTGTTTCGTGTCGGCAAGCACGAGCAGCACGCAGGGCTCGCGACCGTCGCGTTGCTTCAGCGCGACCCGCCGTTCGACCGCTTGAAGATCGCCAACATGCGTCTCCGCGTCGACACGACATCGAACGCCTGCGCCGTCGATGCCAGCGTCCCATGCGCGGTGGTCGACTATCCCGGGAACCGCGATCTCCATCACGGGCACCTCCACTGTCCAAGCGAGTGCCGCGCTTATTCGTGCCCGGAGCCGCGCCAGCAGTTCGACCTGGCCCGCGTCTCGGACCGTGCCACCTTCGGGGAACGTGCTCGCGGAGAGCTTCAAACCCAGGACTGCAAGCAGCTGCGCTGCACGGACAATCGAAAGATCGGGAGACTGCGAACGAAGAATGTTGGCCACCTGCGTCTGGCTCAACCCGAGCGCCCGAGCGACGTCGGCGTAGCTCGTCCCGCGCGCCACGCGTGCCGCCTCTGCCTCCCGAATCAGCGCTCGAACGATCGTCGCGCCGCGTTCCGTGCCCCGGGCGAACGCGGTCTGACGGGTCGACACGAGACGAGCATGAGGTCGGGCGCTTAGCTGCGGCTTATCGAAGCCGGCGCTTATCTGGCTGCGCAGAGGGCGGGTGCTACGATCCGGCCGTGCTTGATCACGAAGAGAAGTTCCTCTTCAAGGAGGAGATCCTCACCCTGTCGAATGCCCTGGGGGAGCCGGGCGCGCTTGACAACGTCGAGGACCTGCTGACTGACGTCATCACGAGCCCCCGCTTCGACAGCGAGGTCTTCACCTTGGAGCGCTCACTCCAGGTAATGCTCGGCGCCCGACCCGGAACCACCCTGGTGGGCCTCCTCACCGTCGCCCCCGAGGTGTTCGACGAGGTCGCCGAGGTGCGAATCCCGCCCGAGGTCCACGAGCGCCTGGTCGCGTGGCGGGCCCGCTTCGGCCTCGCGATCGACAACGCGCTGAACTTCCTGAACAACCCCGACGGCATCCAGGGCCACAACTTCGCGACCCAGATCGCACACGTCGAGGAGCGCCGAGTCCTCCAGGGCCGCCTCACCCTCGTGAGATACAACAACGAGCCGCAGTTCTTCGTCGCCGACGCATCTGTATTCCTCGGGCTCGTCGCGGACATCATGGATCGCCTCGGGCCGTACCTGGAATCGGACGCCGTCGATGCCGAGACCGTCACCCGACTGCGCGACGGCGTCGCGCTGATCGAGCGCAAGACGACCAGCACCCGCGGCTGAGCCGATGGGCGTTCGCGTCCGTTGGCGACGCTGGCTCGTCATCATCGCGCTCGCCCTCGCGTTTCCCGCCGTGCTCTACCTGGCCTTCCTCGGGGTGTTGGGATTCTTCCTGTCGCACGGCGGCTACTGATCCACGGTGCGCCAGCTCTACCTCGCCGCGACCGGGCAGAACCGCGGCAAGACCACCGCGAGCCTCGGGCTCATGGATGGCTTCCTGCGTCGAGGGCTGAACGCCGGGTTCATGAAGCCGGTCGGGCAGCGGACCGTCATCGATGAGGGCCAGCCGGCCGACGAAGATGCCGTGCTCATCCGGGCGACGTTCGGGCTCCAGGAGCCGTATTCGGTCCTGAGTCCCGTGCACATCCCCCGTGGATTCACCAAGAGCTACATCGCCGGAGAGGTCGTCGAAGACCTGCCGGCGAAGATCGCCCGTGCCCACGAGACGTTCAACCACCACGACGCGCTCCTGATCGAAGGCACGGGGCATGCGGGCGTCGGGGCGGTGATCGGGCTGTCCAACGCCGCCGTCGCGTCCCAGCTCGACGCGCCGGCCGTGATCGTGAGCGAAGGGGGCGTCGGTCGTCCGATCGACGAGATCGTGCTCAACGCGTCGCTCTTCGCCAAGCATGGGGTGACGGTCGCGGGCGCGATCGTGAACAAGGTCGATGTCGTCGCGCAGCCCGGGATCCGCCGCGTCCTCGAAGGCGGGTTGAAGCCCTACGGCATTCCGCTGCTCGGCGTGCTGCCCGTGCGGCCGATCCTGTCGAACCCAACGCTCGAGATGATCCTCGAAGGAGTCCACGGCGAGACGATCAATCGCGGCCCCGACCTCGATCGCGTCATCGACGGGGTTGCGATCGGCGCGATGGAGCCGGGCCACATGCTCGAACGAGTGGGGCCCGGGACGCTCGTCATCGTGCCCGGCGATCGCGAGGACGTGATCCTCACGCTCACCACCGCGCACCTGATGGGCACGCCACGGGCCGTGACGACAGAAGAGCTGACGCAGCCGACCCTCAGATTGGAGGACGCACACGCGGGTGCGGCCATCGGCCTCGTGCTGACCGGCGGGTACCGGCCGCGCAAGCCCGTCATCGAAGCGATCAGGAGAGCGGACCTCTTTGCCACCTTGGTGCCGGATGACACCTACACCGTCGCGTCGGAGATCCACGACCTGCTCGTGAAGACCCACGCCGCGGACCACGAGAAGATCGAGATGATCAAGGAGCTGGTCGCGACGAACCTCGACGTCGACCGCATCCTCGACGTCGCCACGGAATGGGCCGGCTGACGCGTCGACTCAGCCGAGGTGTTCGTTGTCGATGAGACGGGTCGCCCCGAACCGGACCGCGAGCGAGAGCAGCGCGGGGCCGTCGATCCGGTCGAGCTCCTTCAGCGAGATGCCATCAGCGACCGAGACGTAGTCGACCTCGGCGAGCCGCTCTGCGTCCACGATCGAGCGCATGACCGATCGAAGCGAATCCGCGGATCGTTCGCCCGAGACCCATCGCGCGCGCGCCGCCATCAATGCCCTGCGCAGGGCCGGCGCGGCCGCACGCTCCGCTGGCGACAGGTGCACGTTCCGCGACGACATCGCCAACCCATCGGGCTCTCGGACGGTGGGGCAGCCGATGACCTCGGTCGGGATCGCGAGGTCGCGCGCCATCTGGCGGATCACGAGGAGCTGCTGTGCGTCCTTCTGGCCGAAGTAGGCGCGCTCGGCACCGACGAGGTTGAACAGGATCGAGACCACCGTCGCGACGCCGTCGAAATGGCCGGGTCGCGCCGCGCCCTCCAGGGGCTCGGCGATCGCGCCCACCGAAACCGTCGTATCGAAGCCCGGCGGGTAGACCTCCTCGACCCCGGGCGCGAACACGATCTCCACGCCTTCCTCTGTGCACATCGCGAGGTCGCGCGCCTCGGAGCGCGGGTACTTCTCGAGGTCCGACGGGTCGCCGAACTGCCGCGGGTTCACGAAGATCGTCACGACCGTCGTCTTGTTCTCCGCATGCGCCCGCTGCATGAGTGATCGATGGCCCTCGTGCAGCCAGCCCATGGTCGGGACGAGGCCGATTGGGCGCGGCGCAGACGCGAGTGCAGTGCGCAGCTCGGCGCGGGTGCGGAGCAGGACGGTGGTCACGCCGCGAGGCTACGCGATCCGGGCCTGGCTAGGATGCCGCTCGTGATCCGCTGCGCCTGGGCCGGCACCGAGCCCCTCAACATCGAGCACCACGACGCCGAGTGGGGCGTGCCGTCCCGCGATCGGCGCCACCTCTTCGAGCTGCTCACGCTCGAGGGCGCCCAGGCGGGCCTTTCGTGGCTCACGATCCTGCGCAAGCGCGCCGGCTACAAGGCGGCGTTCGCCGACTTCGAGCCCGACGCGGTCGCCGGATTCGGCGCAGCCGACATCGAGCGGCTCCTCCTCGATCCAGCCATCGTCCGCCAGCGCGCGAAGATCGAGGCGACGATCGCCAACGCCCGGGCGATCCTGCTCCTCGAAGCCGGCGGCGTCAGCCTCGTGGACCACGTCTGGTCGTTCGTCGGCGGTCGACCGATCGAGGACACGTTCGAGGACGGTTCGATGCCGGCCGAGACCGACGTTTCACGCGCGATGTCGAAGGACCTCAAGCGACGCGGCTTCGCGTTCGTCGGGCCGACGACGTGCTACTCGTTCATGCAATCGGCCGGGCTGGTCAACGACCACGTGCCGACCTGCTTCCGCCACGCGGAGTGCGCCGCGCTCGCCTGGTAGGTGGGCCGCCGAAGGCCCTAGAGGTCGCGGTCGAGCGGGATCATCGCGGGCGCCGCCCCGGACCGCGAACCGGCGCCAGAGACGGAGCCCGGCGCCTGGTCGTCGGCGTGGCGGCCGAGTGCCTCGCCGAGCACCGCATCGTCCATTCGAACGGTCTCGGCCGGGCCCGGGAATGACCCGGCGACCACATCCGCCATCCACGCCTTCGTGGCCTCGGCGATGGTGCCCTGGAGGTCCGCGTAGGCGCGCGCGTGCTTGGGGCGGAAGTCGCCGAGCCCCAGCATGTCCGGGATGACCTGCACCTGGCCCGAGCAATGCGGTCCCGCCCCGATCCCGATCGTCGGGATCCGCAGCCGCGACGTGATGACGGCGGACAGCTGCTCCGGCACGAGCTCGAGCACGATGGCGAACGCGCCGGCTTCCTGGACGGCAACGGCATCGGCGAGCAATCCGCGCGCCGCGTCCCGCGACTTGCCCTGGACCTTGACCTTGCCGCCGAGCCCGTGCTGCGACTGCGGCGTCCAGCCGATATGGCCCATCACGGGCACGCCGGAGCGCACGAGCGCCTCGATGATCCGGGCCGAGCGCACGCCGCCCTCGACCTTCACCGCCTGCGCACCGGCGTCGCGCATGAACCGGCCCGCGTTCTCGATCGCCTCCTCGGTCGTCGAGTACGAGAGGAACGGCATGTCGCCGATCACGAACGCGTGCTTCGTCCCGCGCACCACGGCGCGCGTGTGGTGGAGCATCTCGTCCATCGTCACGCGGACGGTCGACTCGTAGCCGAGCGCCACCTGGCCCAGCGAATCGCCGACGAGGATCATCGGGATCCCGCTGTCGTCGAGGATGCGGGCGGTCGGGAAGTCGTACGCGGTGAGCATTGGGATGCGCTCGCCGTCGGCGTACATCCGGCCGATGTCGGAGACGGTCAGTCGGCGGGTCTGCTCGGTTGCGCTCATGTGGTCGACCCCTCCCGGGTGCGCGATGCGGTATGCGAGGCAGTCTGCGCCGAAGCGCCACGGGCGTCGAGCGCCGCGACGACACGGTCGAGGATCCGGTCGGCGACCGCGCGCTTCGACATCAGCGGCAGGGCATCGGCCCCACCTTCTCGATCGAAGATGGTCACGCGATTGGTGTCCGTCCCGAACCCGGAGCCCAATTCGGACACGTCGTTGCCGACGAGGAGGTCGATGCCCTTCGCGGCCAGCTTGCCGGGCGCCCGATCGAGGCTGCCGGTTTCCGCGGCAAATCCGACGAGCACCGGTGGTTGCGCGGCGGCGCGCGCCGCCTCGGCGACACCCGCGAGCAGGTCCGCGGTGGGGGAGAGCTCGAGCGTGAGCCCATCCGCCCGGGCGATCTTCCCGTTCGATACGCGGGATGGCGTGAAGTCGGCAACCGCGGCAGCCATCACGAGCGCGTCCGGCGCCTGCTTCGCGGCCATCGCCTGCGAGAGCGCATCGCCGAGCTCGGCTGCGGTCTCGACCCGGACGATCCGCGCCTCGGATGGGAGGGGGACCTCGGTCGCGGCGGCAATCAGCGTCACGGTCGCACCACGCGCGATGGCCGCCTCGGCGAGCGCAACGCCCATCTTCCCGGTGGAGCGGTTGCCGATGAAGCGCACGGGATCGATCGGCTCTCGGGTGCCCCCGGCGGTGATCACGATGCGCCGACCGACGAGGTCGGACTCTCGCGGCAGCTCGGCGGCGAGCGGCGGACGCGCGGCGGCATCCGGTTGCCGGACGGGGCGGTCGCCCACGGCGGCAACCACCGCATCGACGATCGACGGCAGCTCCGCCAGCCGTCCGACGCCCGACTGGCCCGACGCGAGCGGCCCCGACTCCGGCGCGATCACCGCGTAGCCGAAGACGTCGCGGAGCCGCGCGACATTCGCCGCGGTCGCAGGGTGCGTCCACATGTCGCCGTCCATCGCCGGCGCGACGATCACGGGCGCCGAGGTCGCGAGGCATGCCGCTGTCACCACGTCACCGGCGAGGCCGGACGCCATCGCAGCCAGGAAGTGCGCCGTCGCCGGCGCGACGACGACGGCGTCGGCGGAATCGGCGACGACGATGTGGCCGATCCGGCCATCGGGGAGCAGGTCGAGGACGTCGGTCTCGACCGGGTGGCGCGACAGCGCGGCGAACGAGAGCGCGCCCACGAACCGCTGCGCTGATGGCGAGAGCAGCGTCACGACGTCGGCGCCCTCGGCAGTCAGCAGCCGCAGCAGCTCCACGGCCTTGTAGGCCGAGATGGACCCCGTCACTCCGAGGGCTATCAGACGCCCGTCGAGGCGGCGCGTCATGACAGCGTCAGCTTCAGCGGCTGGCCACCCGCGACCTCGGCATGGAGGATCGCGAGGCCCTTCAGCGTCAGGTCGGGATCGACCGCTTCCACGCCGTCGAGCGCGCCCGCCCACGGCATCGACGACAGCCCGCCGGTCAGGATTACGTGGACGTCACCCGGCGCGACATCGCCAGCGTCCGCGAGCTCACGACGGATGCGCCGGAGGAGACCCGCGACCAGCTCCTCGTACCCCAGGACAGCGCCGGATTGGATCGCGGAGGCCGTATCCCGTCCGATCGCGCGATCAGGTGTCCTGAGCTCCACCCGGGGCAGCTTCGCCGTGCGCGTCGCGAGCGCCTCCAGCCCGAGCTCGATGCCCGGCGCGATGGCGCCACCGACGAACGCGCCATCCGAGGCGACACAGTCGAAGGTCGTGGCCGTCCCGAGGTCCACCACGACCGCCGGGCTCCCGTAGAGCCGGGAGGCGGCGAGCGCGTTCACGAGCCGGTCCGCGCCGACCTCGCCCGGTCGGTCGACGCGGATCGGCAGCGGCACGGTGCCCGCGCCGGCAACGAGGATCGGCCGGTCGCGGCGCGCGGCCACTGCCTCCAGCGCACCGGAGACGCGCGGGACGACGGAGGCAACCACCAGTGCCGAGACGTCCGCGAACGCCGTGTCGTCCAGCCGAAGCAGGCCCTCGACGAGCAGCTCGAGCTCGTCGGCCGTCCCGGCCTTCGGCGTGGCGGCGCGCCGAACCGCGACCAACGAACCGTTCCGGAACGACCCGACCGTGACGTTCGTGTTCCCGACATCGACCGCGAGGAGCATGGCGGGATCATACGCGGCCGATTTCGGTATTCCGCCGCCACCGGCCCGGCGCTACCATCGGCGCCGTTCTCGCCCTCCCGCGTGCCTTCGAGGAGGTGCCCCGTGCCGACCCAGCCGCCTGCCAAGTTCTTCGTGAACCAGGGCGTCGTCACGAGCCGCGAGGACATGCTGAACCTCCTCCGCCCGCTGCTGAAGCAGACCGTGTCGTATCGCTACCTGCGCGGGCGCTCGGTGGAAGCGCACGGCACCGGCTGGGTCGAGCGGATCGTGGTCGACCAGCCCGACGTCTCGACCTACTTCACGCCGATCGCGATCACCCTGAACGTCGACTCGTTCGAGCACCTCGACTTCCAGACCCGACCGGACCAGCTGCTCGTGTACACCCTCGTCCAGGGCGACGAATCCGTGGTCGTCGAGTTCACCCCGGGCGGCAGCGACGGCGAGTCGCCGTTCGAGCCGCGCCAGCTGGCGTTCGACACCTCTGGCTTCGTCCAGATGGAGCTCCTCGGGCTCGATTCGGCCCCGTCCGAGGAGTAGCCGCAAGCCTCGGTGAGGCCGGTCGAAACCGCGCGCGAATCGGTCGAATCCGCGCTTCGACGCGGCGTACCATCCGGCCAGGAGGAGGGCCTGCCCCTGGGCCCTCGTGGGAGGCGCGGATGAAGCCCGCCCCAGGGCGATCCGCGCGCTGGTGGAGGAGGGACGACCCCGAGTGAGCGCGCTTGCGTCGTATTTCAAGTTCCAGGAACGCGGGACCAACCTGTGGACGGAGGCTCGCGGGGGCCTGACCACGTTCATGGTCATGGTCTACATCGTGTTCCTCAACGCGAGCATCCTCGGCGACGGCTTCGGCCTCGCCCCTGACGATCCTGGCCGCGTCGCCCTGTCGGCCGGGACGGCACTGATCGCCGGCCTCATGACCCTCGCGATGGGCGTGATCGGGAATTACCCGCTTGCGCTTGCTGCCGGCCTCGGCATCAACGCGATCGTCGCCTTCAGCCTGACCGGCCGCGGCCTCACGCCTGCCGGCGCCATGGGCGTGATCGTGCTCGAAGGCATCCTCGTCTTCCTGCTCGTCCTCGTCGGCTTCCGCGAGGCGGTCATGAACGCGGTTCCGCTCGCGCTCAAGCGCGCGATCGGCGCCGGCATCGGCCTTTTCATCCTGTTCATCGGCTTCGCCAACGGCGGGCTGATCCAGTCGGGCTGCTCGCCGTTCGCGGGCCTCGAGCATGGCTGCGTCGGCACGCTCGTCGCGCCGTCGTTCCCGACCGCGCCGGCACAGTTCGTCTTCCTGTTCGGCCTCGCAATCACGTTCATCCTGTGGGTTCGCGGGATCAAGGCTGCCCTGGTGATCTCGATCATCGGCACCACGCTCGTCGCCCTCGCGGCAGGCGTCACGAAGATCCCGGCGACGATGACGCTGACGCCGAACTTCTCGACGCTCGGCGCATTCGATCTCACGAACGTTTTCAGCGTGCTTGCGCCGCTGACCGCGATCCTCGTGATCTTCGCGATCATGCTCACGGACTTCTTCGACACGATGGGCACCGTCACCGGCGTCGCTGCCGAGGCGGGGCTCGCGAACGAGGATGGGTCCGTGCCCGGTGTCGGGCGGGTCCTCCTGGTCGACAGCGCTGCGGCAGCCATCGGCGGCCTCGCCGGCGTGTCGTCGAACACCACGTACATCGAGAGCGCAGCCGGCGTCGGCGAAGGCGCGCGCACCGGCTTCGCGTCGGTCGTCACCGGCCTGCTCTTCCTCGCTGCCGTCCTGCTTGCGCCGCTCGCGGGCATCATCCCGAGCGTCGCGACGGCCCCGGCACTCGTGCTCGTCGGCTATCTGATGTTCACGCAGGTCAAGGACATCAACGTCGCCGACATCGAGGACGGCCTCCCGGCGCTGCTCACGATGATCCTCATGCCGCTTACCTACGACATCACCGTGGGCATCGGCGCAGGGTTCATCTCGTGGGTCGTGATCAAGGTCGTCCGCGGCAAGATGGCGCAGGTCCCGACGCTGATGTGGGTCGTGGCCATCGCGTTCGTCGTGTTCTTCCTCCAGGCGTGGCTGCCGGGGATCCTCCCCGCCAAGTAACGCGTTCCTCGCGAATGAGTTCGGCCGGCGTCGCAAGACGCCGGCCGTTCGAATCCCCGGCCGTTCGACTCCAGGTCGGGCGCTGCACCGCGCCGGTCGATCCGGGCCCCGCGGGTACCATCCCGGCGATGTTCGACCGGACGAGGCTGCCCGACGGGCCGCGAGTGATCAGCGCGCGCCTGCCCGGCGCCCGATCCGTCTCCGTTGCCGCCTACGTGCCCGCGGGGTCTCGCCTCGAGGCGCCGGAGCAAACCGGGATGGCGCACTTCCTGGAGCACCTCACGTTCAAGGGCACCGAACGGTTCCCGACGACGCGTGCGCTGAGCGAGGCGATCGAAGGCGTCGGCGGGTCGTTCAACGCGGCGACGGACCGCGAGTCGACGGTCTACTGGGCTCGCGTCCCGCGCCGCGAGACGGAACGGGCGATGTCCGTGCTCGGCGAGCTGATCTCGCGGCCCACCCTGGATCCCGGTGAGATCGACCGCGAGCGCGAGGTCATCGTCGAGGAGATCCGCGGCTACCTCGACGACCCGGCCGAATACAGCCAGATCCTCTTCCAGCAGGCAATGTTCGGCGCGACCGCGCTGGGTCGCGAGATCTGCGGCGAGGAAGCCGACGTCCGCGCCCTGCCGGCGGCCGGGATCCGGGAGTTCTGGTCGGCGACGTACCGGCCGGCGAACGCTGTCGTCTCGGTGGCAGGTGACCTGGACCACGCGGAGGTCGTGGACCTCGCCGGCGTCGCGTTCGGCCGTGGGAACGGGGCAGTCGGTCGCTTCGAGGCCGCTCCGGGCCTACCCGCGGGCGAGCGGATCCTCACCGGCAAGCGCGACACGACCCAGGCGCAGGTCACCCTCGGCGTGCCCGCGCTCCAGCGGGACCACCCGGACGCATGGGCGCTCGCGGTCCTCAACGTGATCCTCGGTGACGGGATGAGCAGCCGGCTGTTCCTCTCGATGGTCGATCGCGACGCGCTCGCGTACGACGTCTCCTCGGGCGTCGTCGAATACGCCGACGCCGGTGCGCTGCAGGTCTCCGCCGGTGTCGACCCCGGTCGCGTCGGCCGGACGATCGACGCCATCCTGCGCGAGCTGGTCCTGCTCCGTGACGAGCAGGTCGCCGACGATGAGCTCGCGAAGGCCAAGGCATACCTCGCCGGCGGCCTCGAGCTGCGGATGGAGGAGACGCGCCACCTCGCATCGTGGATCGGGGGCCAGGAGGCGCTCCACGATCGCGTGCTGACGCTGGACGAGGCGCTGGCGGCGGTCGAACGTGTGGCATCGGACGACGTTGCGCGCCTCGCGCGACAGCTCTTCCGTCACGACCTGCTTCGCCTGTCCGTGGTCGCGCCGGCGCGTTCCCTGCGCGGGCTGGACCGGCACCTCAGACTACCGGCATGACGGAATCGACCGTGACCCGCGGCGCGGATGACGTGCGCCTCGCGCGCGTGCACCTCCGCATGGGCCAGCTCACGCTCGCCCGGGCGGAGCTCGAGGACCTGCTCCGCCGCGACCAGCTCGACACCACCAGCCTCGCCGTGCTCGCCGAGGCACGCTGGCGCACCGGTGATGGCGCGGGTGCCGCTGAGGCAGCCGGCGCGCACCTCGCCGCAGGCGGCTCGGACGACATCGCGCTGTGCATCGCCGCCGAGGCAGCGGCGCTGGACGGGCGTCAGGACGAGGCGCGCGAGCTGATGGACCGCCTGCCGGCTGCGGACGCAGGGGCGCTCGACGCGCTCTTCGCCGGCATGCCACGCCGGGCGTCGTGGCCCGCCGGTCCGGTTGACCGCAGCGACATGGACGAGCTCCGACGGGCGGCCGACCGGGGTCGCGAAGCGGCCCGACGACCGGGACCCGTCCGCACATCGAGCGGCGAATCGCAGACCCAGCTCTTCCGGCGCGCGGAGCTCGAAGCCGCAGCGGAGGCGGAGGCGTCCGCCGGCTCTTCCGCAGCCGATGCGGCACCCGCGTCGCGCCGGCGAAAGGCGGAGCTCGACCCGTCCGTGGAGCTGGAGCGTGCCCGCGGGGAGCTGGAGCACGACCCCGACAGGGCGTTCCTGCGCCTCGCCCTCGTCCTGCGCCATGATCCGACTCGCGCGCCGGCCGTCATCGACGTCCTGCACCTGCGTCGTGAAGCAAAGGCCGCGCTCCTGCGCGGCGACGCCCAGCGCCTGCTGGGCCGACATCTCGAAGCCGAGGCCGCGTACGACGCGGCAGCGGAAAGCCTGGAGGCCTCGTGACCCAGCGAACCCTTGTCCTGATCAAGCCCGATGGCGTGCAGCGCCTGCTCGTCGGTCGGATCCTCGCGCGCTTCGAGGAGCGCGGCCTCAAGCCCGTCGGCCTCAAGCTGATGCAGGTCGAGCGCTCGCTCGCCGAGCAGCATTACGCGGTTCACGCGGGCAAGCCCTTCTACAACGGCCTCGTCGACTTCATCACCTCCGGGCCGCTCGTCGCGATCGCCCTCGAAGGCCCGAACGTGATCTCCGCGGTCCGCGTCATGGTCGGCGCGACGCGAGCACACGAGGCGGCTGCGGGCACGATCCGGGGCGACCTCGCCATCGAGACCGGGCAGAACCTCGTCCACGCCTCCGACGGCCCCGACACGGCCGCCGCCGAGCTCGCGCTCTGGTTCAAGCCGGGCGAGCTGCTCGACTACTCCCGCGAGATCGACCGCTGGGTGATCGGCCCCGCCGACTAGCCGGCGGTCAGCCGCCGGCGCCGCCGGCCGAGGTAGCGACGGCCATCAGGGAGAGCGCCATCACGCCGAGTGCCATGAGCGGGGCGCGGTTCGCGCGCGCCTCGGCGGGCAGCGCCACGAGCGCCTGGCGCAAGGGGACGCCGGACCACCCGGCCGCGCGACCGCGAGTCCGGCGAGGGCGCCCCGACGGCCCGCCGCCGACGGCGGATGAGATCGGCGCGACGCCGGCGAGCGCGATGCGTCCGAGGTAGACCGCCGGCATCGCGGTCACGATCAACGCGAGCACGGAACCGAAGCCCGGCATCGACCCCGAGATCAGGCCGGCGCGCGCGTCGAACAGCGCCATGCCCGGCAGGCCGATCGCGGCGACGAGGATCCCGCCGAACGCGAGCCCGAGCAGCGGCGCGTGACGCGCCCAGCCGCCGAGGTCGGCCAATCGATGGCCGCCGTAGGTCGCGCGGACGACCCCGCACCATGCCGCGAACGCCGTCTTCACCGTCGCGCTGGCAACGAGCCAGTTGCGCGCGGCCGCGGCAGCCGCCGGTTCCAGCGAGGCGAAGGCGAGGACCGCGACACCGGCATCGGCGACGATCGAATAGCCGAGCACGTGCTCGATGTCGTCGTGGAACATGGCGGCCAGCCCGCCCAGCACGACGCTGACGAGCCCGAGGCTGATGATCAGGAATCGCTCGGGGCCGCCGGCCGCGTCCGGCGTCAGCGCGACCTGGCTCCAATCGAGCGCGGCGAGGACGAACGCCGCGCTGCCCCAGGCAAACGCCGCGGGGATGGCGAGCGGACTGACGCCCTCCATGAACCGCGCGGCCCAGACGTGGGCCGGGATGAGCCCGCAGCGGATGGCGACCGCGGCCACGATCGCGAGCAACGCGAGCCCGATCCCGACCTGGTTCGCCGGTGCCGCGCCCAGGTCGGCGCCGCTGCCGAGGGGGCCCGTCGGCGACGCGCCCCAGGCGATCGCGACCAGTCCGATCAGCGCGGAGCCGAGGACCGCGAGCGCGCCGCGCTGGGTCGTGGCGAGTCGCGCCGGCGTCTGGCCCTCGAGCCAGCCGTGGAGGCCGGGGATCACGACGCCCGCCACCGAGCCGGCAGCCAGTGCGGCAACCGAGCTCGCCGCGTCGCGCGTCGCCAGCGCCGTAGCGGCGACCGCGAGCCCGAGCAACGACGGTCCGACGACCGTCGGACGCCCACCGACACCGAGCTCGATGAGGCTCAGGACCGCGACGGTTGCGGACCATGCGACGGTCATGGCACGAACGACCGGCGTCACGACGATCGCGATGTCGCCGATCACCACCGACTCCTCGTGCGGCATCGCGAAGGCGATCGCGAGCACGATCAGCGAGCCCGCGAGGCCGATCAGCAGCGACAGGCGTCGACGCGGCCGGTCGCCGAACAGCATCGTGGCGAACCCGGTCGCGAGGGCAACGGCGATGAGCGCCAGCAGGGTCATTCGAGCGCCTCGGGTCCTTCGGTGGTCGCGATCGCCCGTGCCAGTGCCGAGGCACTCGCCGCGGCGGCAACGAGCAGCGCGGCGCGGGTGATCTCCTCGAGCGCGGGCGCGGGTCCGGCGAGGCCGACGCGCAGGAGCAGCACGGCCTGCGTCACGAGCACGAGCCCGATCGCGCGTCGGAGCCCGGGTCGCGGATGGAGCACCGCCGCAGTTCCGAGCGTCAGGAGCATCGTGCCCGCGGCCAGCAGCAGCCCCATCGACATCCCCGTGGCCGCGCCGATTGCCGGGCCATCCGTGCCGCCGCCCGAGCCGGCCGGCCCGCCCGGCCCGCCGAGCGAGGTGCTCACGGACGCGAGCGCAGTGGCGATCCCGAGTCCCGCAACCGCGCCCGCCGCGGCGAGGAGCGCTTCCCCCGGCCAGCCGAGCGGCGAGGGCTGATGCGGTCGCTCGGCAGCAGCCCACCGGATCAGTGCCGCCGCGAGCAGCGCCGCGACGACGCGCACGCCGAGGATCGCGGCCGAGGGCAGGGGATCGGCGGCGAGGCTCGCCGCCACGAGGCAGATGGCGAGGCCGATGACGGCCGCAGCCGCTTCGCGGGTCGACACCGCGATGACGGCGCCGGCCCCGATCGCGAGGATGGCCGCGACCAGGGCGAGGCTCATGACGAAGGGCTGGGAGCCGGGGAGGGGACGGAACCGCCCGGTATCGCGCCGTCGAGCTCGGGGTGCCCTGGATTGGCGAGGATCCCGAAGGTGTCGAACGGCCAGTAACGCAGCCACGCCCGGCCGATGACGTGCTTGATCTCGATGGGCCCGAAGGTCCGGGAATCCGCGGAGTTCTCGCGGTGGTCGCCCATGACGAGCAGCTGGTCCGGCGGAACCACCCACTCCGAGGCACCGCCCGCCTGCGGGTCGGTGGCCTGCGGAACGCCGTTCTCCTCGTAGATGTACGGCTCGTCGAGCTGCACGCCGTTCACGTACACGAGCCCGTCGCGCAGTAGCACGGTGTCACCGGGCAGGCCGATGATCCGCTTGATGAACGGCACGTTCGTGCCGCCGGTGCTCCACGTCTCGGGCGGGTCGAAGACGACGATGTCGCCGCGCTTGTAGGCGGCCCAGTGGGGCGTGAGCTTGTCGACGAGCACGTACTGGTCCGGCATCAGCGTCGTCTCCATCGACCCCTGCTGGACCTTGTACGGCTGGGCGACGAACGTCTGGATGCCGAGGAAGATCAGGATCGTGAGGACGAGGGTCTCGACGACCTCGAAGAGGCAGCCGAGGCTGCCAGCGTTCCGATTGGCTGCGCGCAGTCGTTGCATCGGCGCCTAGTTCTCCCCCGCGCGGAGCTCGCGCCGTGTCACTGCTGCTGGCTCACAGGGTCGGGAGTATAGGAGCGGATCGCGTGCTGGACCCGTGGTAGACTCCGCCGCGGTCCGGAGCGGGCCTGTCGAGTCGTGGGCGCAGCCCAGTCGATCGAGTCGCCCGGGTCGAGTTTCCCGAGAGTCACGCACGTGCGACGCCATGCCCGGTGTCCGTGCCCGAGGACAGTGGAGGAACACCCGCCCCGATGGATGCGACTGCGCTCCAGCTCATCATCCCGATTGCCGGCATCGTCGCCGTGCTGTTCGCCCTGTGGCTTGCCCGCGACGTCCTGTCGCGCGACAAGGGCCCGCAGGCGATGCAGGACGTCGCCGACACGATCCGCGAAGGCGCCGATGCGTTCATCAAGCGCCAGTACACGACGATCGGGCTGCTCGCCCTCGTCGGGGCGGTGGTGATCGGCCTGGTCATCTCCGTGTTCGAGACCAAGGACGTCGCCGACACCGGCGTGTTCGGGTTCGACCTCGGCCTCCGGACCGGCTTCGCGTTCCTCGTCGGCGCCGCGTGCTCGATGGCCTCCGGGATCATCGGCATGTACATCAGCGTCCGCTCGAACGTGCGGACCGCTGCAGCCGCTCGCCACAGCCTCGTCGGCGCAGTGCAGGTCGCGATGCGCGGTGGTGCGGTCTCCGGCTTCCTCGTCGTCGCGCTGTCGCTGCTCGGCGTCTACGGGATCTTCGCCCTCTTCGGCGGCCTTTCGCCGGAAGGCGTGAAGGACGCCCCGTTCCTCATCGTCGGCTTCGGCTTCGGCGCCTCGTTCGTCGCCCTCTTCGCCCAGCTCGGCGGCGGCATCTACACGAAGGCCGCTGACGTCGGCTCGGATCTCGTCGGCAAGGTCGAGGCGGGCATCCCCGAGGACGATCCGCGCAACGCGGGCGTCGTCGCGGACCTCGTCGGCGACAACGTCGGCGACTGCGCCGGCCGCGGCGCGGACCTCTTCGAATCCACCGCTGCCGAGAACATCGGCGCAATGATCCTCGGCGTCGGCGCCTACACGATCGCGTCGCTCGCCGGGTGGCCCAACCCCCAGGCCTGGATCTTCTTCCCGCTCGTCGTCCGCGGCTTCGGCCTGCTGGCCACGATCGTGGCGATCTTCTTCGTCCGCGGCAAGGAAGACGAAGACCCGATGAACATGCTCAACCGCGGCTACTGGGTCACGACGATCCTGTCCGTGGTCGGGCTGCTCATCTCGACCAACGTGATGATGAACACGGGCGGCCAGCTCGGCGCGAACAACATCCCCGTGTGGGTATGGTTCTTCCTCGCCGGGCTCGTCGGCCTCGCGACCTCGGTGGCATTCGTCTACATCACCCAGTACTACACCGCGGGGTCGTACCGCCCCGTGCGTGAGATCGCCGAGGCCTCGAAGACGGGTCCCGCGACGAACATCATCTCGGGCACCGCGGTCGGCTTCGAGACCACCGCGGTCACCGCGATCACGATCGGCCTCGCGCTGTTCCTGAGCCACTGGCTCGGCACGCAGGCCGGCCTGAAGAACGCCGAGGGCCATGACGTCGGCGGCATCTTCGGCACCGCCGTCGCGACCATGGGCATGCTCATGACAACGGCGTTCATCCTTGCGATGGACACCTTCGGCCCGATCACGGACAACGCCGGTGGCGTCGCCGAGTTCTCACGCGCCGAGGCCGGTGCGCGCGAGATCACGGACCGCCTCGATGCGGTCGGCAACACCACGAAGGCACTCACCAAGGGCTACGCGATCGCGTCGGCGTCGCTCGCCGCGTTCCTGCTCTTCAGCGCCTACATCGACAAGGTCAACCTGATCCTCGGCCGCCAGATCGCTGCCGGCACGAACAACGGCCGGGAGCTCCTGACGGCGGTCAACCTGGCCGACGTCAGCGTGTTCATCGCCGCCCTCCTCGGCGCGATGCTCGCGTACTTCTTCTCGTCACTCGCCATCCGCGCCGTCGGCACGACGGCCCAGGCGATCATCGTCGAGGTCCGGCGCCAGTTCCGGGAGATGCCCGGGATCATGGATTACAGCCAGCGCCCCGACTACGCCCGCGTCGTCGACATCACCACCCGCGCCGCCCTCCGGCAGATGATCCTGCCGGGTGCCGTCGCCGTGGCGACCCCGATCATCGTCGGCCTCCTGCTCGGCTATCAGGCCGTCGCGGGCATGCTGATGGTCGGGACGATCGCCGGCGTCCTGCTCGCCACCGTCCTCAACAACGGCGGCGGCGCGTGGGACAACGCGAAGAAGTACATCGAGTCCGGTCACCTGCTCGAGCCGGACGGCAAGGTCATCGGCAAGAAGACCGAGGCACACGCCGCGGCGGTTGTGGGCGACACGGTCGGCGACCCCTTCAAGGACACGGCCGGCCCCTCGCTCCACGTCCTCGTCAAGCTGCTCGCCACGATCACGCTCGTCCTCGCCCCGCTCTTCATCCGCTA
>DATFHO010000019.1:0-23164 GCA_035248345.1 Candidatus Limnocylindrales bacterium | reverse complement strand
ATGCGTCGTGGGAGTTCGGTATCGGCCTGCCGCCGCGCCCGGTGACCGAGACGGTGGAGTTCACGACGATCGATGGCGAGCACGTCCTCGTCGAGGACATCCTCGAGTACCTCCACGCCGAGGACGACGAGGAGTTCCTCGCCGACCACCCCGATGCCACCGAAGACGAGATCGTCCAGCACCTCGCCGAGGTCAGCGGGATCGGCCTCAAGGTCACGCGCATCGCGCTGGCCGACATCCACGTGCGACCTTCGTGGGACGAGGTGACCGAACGGGTCGACGTCGCCTTCTGGCATCCCGAGTTCTCGGCGCTGCGTGCGGCCGAGGCGGAAACCCTCGGCGTTCCTGCCATCGAGATGCTGCTCGGCGACGAGATGCTCGACCGGTGGGTCGGGTCGGTCAAGCTCGAGGCGGGGCTTCGCGATGGGCGCAGGCTTGGGGAGCTCCCGGACTGGATCGAGACGCAGACATCGAAGGCGACCGGCGATCGATGGGTCACCGAGTGGCGCCTCGACCAGCGCCGACGACGTGTCGCGCTCCGGTTCAACGCGGCACGCAAGACGCTCGACGACCCGGTCGATCGGGCGGGCCTGCTGGTCGTCATCCATCGCGATGTCGTCGATCCCGGCTTACCCGAGGGGCGCGAGGTCCCGGATGCACTTCGCGAGCTTTCGACAGCGTTCGCACCCGGGGCTGACCTCGTGGTGGAAGTCAGCGAGGCGCGACGCCTCAGCCGCATCTGGTTCAGCACCGACGCGCTGGCAGATCGACGCGCGGCGATCGCGTGGGGCAAGCGCCATCGAGGCTTCGATGTCGACGTCGACATCGACGGCGGGGCGCCGTGGATCGCGCGGATGGGCCTCGCCGACCTCTGGCGCCAGGGCGGCTCCAAGGGCGCCGCTCCGGCCGCGGCCCCGGTGGTGAAGGTGTTGCCGGACGGCCGTCTGTACCGACAGGCGCGGTGGATCGAGCGCCATCCGCGACGCGTGTTGCTGACGCCGCTCCTGCTCGCGATCGGGTCGATCGCCATGGGGGTCCTCGTGCCATCGATGGCGCGCGACGCCGCTGTGCAGCTCATCGGCGCGGCAGGTCTCGTCGGACTTGGGATCGCGACCTACATGTCCGCCTCTACCTACGTGACCTTCCGGGAGCATCCCAAGCTCGGCTGCCTTGCCGTGCTCTTCGACGGCTGGCGGATCGTCGTGATCACCGTCGTGTCCCTCGTGCTCGTGTCCATCTACCTCACCGGCTTCGCGCCGACGTAGCGCGCGGGCGAGGCGTCGCACCGAGGATGGGCGTGCCCTTGCCGACATCGATGCACATCAGCAACGTGTGCGGGACTTGCCTCTTGCGAGGTATCTGGCGACCGCGCATGCTCCCGCGATGCACGGGTCCCGGCTGCGATTGATCGTGGCTGCGACAGCCGTGGTCGCGCAGATTTCGGCCGCGCTCGTCGCCCCGCCACGCGTTTCAGCCGCGATCGCCACGACGCTCACGATGGCCGCGACGCCCAACCCGGCATGGTCGGACCAGTCCGTGACCGTCACGGCAACGGTCAGCCCGAACCCCGGCGGCGGGCAGGTCTATATCGACGGTTCGCTGTACGCGATCAACCCTGCCACCGGCGTCGCTTCGTTCACGTTCACGTTCCAGACCGCCGGCCTCCGGCAGATCACCGGGTCGTTCCCTGGATTTGGTGATTACGCCGCTTCGGGCCCATCGAGCACGAACTTGCAGGTGAACGACCATCCCGTCTCGCTCACGCTGCACGTTCCAGCCTCCGTGGGTCGAGGCGATTCGTTCAACGTCACCGTCGACGTGATCGGAAACCCGCCGGCAGGGTCGGGCTACGTCCAGGTTCGCGACATGACGCTCGGAGGGCTTGGGTACGGCATCGGCAGCGCCGCCCTCAACGGGACGTCGCCACTGACAATCGCGATCCCGGGCCAGCTACCGGGCACGTACAAACTGCAGGCATCCTGGACCGGGACGACGTACTACACGGCTGCCGCGTCGTCGTTGGTGGACCTTACCGTGTTCGATCGCCCCACGACGACGACTGTCACAGCATCGCCGGACCCTTCGAAATGGGGCGAGCCGGTGAACGTCCAGGTCGTGGTGAGTCCGCCTCCTGGTACCGGCAAACAGGTCGTCGTCAAGGTCGATGGCTCCATCGTTGGCCAGCCCACGCTCAATCCGAACGGCGTCGCGACCATTTCGGTCGTTCCGGGTGCACCAGGGGCTCACACGATCAGCGCGGAGTTCGGCAGCCAGGCGAATCCGACGCCGCCGGAGCACTGGGCGCCGTCATCCGACTCCGAGCCGCAGACGGTCAGCTCGACGCCGTACGACACGACGGCGCCGACCGGCACCGTCACGATCAACAGCGGCGCAGCCTTGGCGACATCCCTACCCGTCGGACTCACGCTGAACGCGAGTGACGCGTCGGGCATCGTGTTCACCGACATCTCCAACGACGGCGTCACCTGGTATTCGCACCCGTCCAACCTGACGGACTATGGCTGGAACCTGTGCGACCCCGACTACGGGGGCACGGCCACGGACGGCACCAAGACGGTGTACGTCCGGTGGCGCGACCCGTACGGGAACACGAGCGCGACCGCCACGGACTCCATCCTCCTCGACTTCTTCGGCCCGATCGGCCAGGTGAGCATCGCCAGCGGCGCGGGCTCCGTGACCAGCACATCCGTCAACGTCGCCGTGCCGGCGACGGACGCCGGGTCCAGCGTTTCCCAGGTCAGCCTCTCGAACAACGGCTCTGCGTGGACGACCGTGGCGTATGCGCCGTCCGTCGCGTGGTCGCTCGCAAGTGGCGATGGCGAGAAGACGGTCCACGTCAAGTGGAAGGACGCTCGGGGCCATTGGTCCGATGAGTCCACCGACACGATCGTGCTGGACACAACAGCACCGGCGGGCTCGGCGCTCATCTCCGGCGGCGCAACCTATGCCGGGTCGACCGTCGTCACGGTTGCCGTCGCGGCGACAGACGCAATCTCTGGCCTGAGCCAGGTCGCGCTCTCGAATGACGGCACGACCTGGACGACGCGCGCCTACGGAGCGAACCAAGCGTGGACGCTCGCCGCAGGCGACGGCGTGAAGACTGTCCACGTGAAATGGAAGGACGTCGCGGGGAACTGGTCTGCCGTTTCGAGCGACACGATCACCCTCGACACCGTCGCGCCCACCGCGACGGCGCCGACGTACGCGTTCGTCAGCGGCGTTGGTTTGAGCTCCACGTCGACGCCGACGAAGTTCTCCTGGACCGGGTCGGACGCCACCAGCGGCGTCGCCCGGTACGAGGCGGAGATCTCGACCGATGGCGGCGCGTACGCCTCGATCTCGACGTCGCTGCTCTCCGCAACTCTGACCCGCAACCTCGCGAGCGGGCACACCTACCGGCTCCGCGTGCGGGCAGTCGACAACGCCGCGCTCACCGGCGTGTGGGTCTACGGCACCACGCTCACCGTGACGTCCTACCAGGAGACTTCCTCTCGGATCACCTACACGGGCACCTGGTACCGGCCGGCCAGCTCCTCCTACTGGGGCGGCTACGAGAAGTACGCGAAGACGGCGGGGGCCAAGGCGTCATTCACGTTCACGGGCCGCGCGTACGCGCTGATCGGCTGCGTCGGACCCGCCCGAGGCTCGGTCAAGGTCTACGTCAACGGGGTCCTCACGCAGACCGTTTCGACCTATGCCGCGACAACGTCATGCAAGCGCGTGTTGGTCACGCTCTCGTGGTCGACGGCAGTCAGTCGCAAGGTCTCGATCGTCGTCAGCGGCACGTCCGGGCACCCGCGCGTCGACCTCGACGCAATCGTCGCCGCGTACTAGCGAGCTCGCGCGGCGAACTCCTCGAACCAAGCCAGTGAGTCCTGCACCTTCGAGCCGGTCTCGTTGTCGCACCGGAAGAAGACCACGTTCCGAATCGGCAGCGATCGAACGCTCGAGATCGGTCTCGAGCTCGAACGGGAGCTCGAGGGGGAGCGCGCTCAATCCCCCTCCTCCGAGCTCTCGTCGTCGGCGTCGGCCGCCTCGTCGGCAGCCGAAGCCGCGCCGGGACCTGCGGGACGAGCCTTGAGGACGTCGTCCCACCCGACATCACGGCCGCGCTCGAGGAGCGTGATGGCCGCGAACCCGCGATCCGACAGCCCACCGAACGTGTACCGCTGGTGGCTGCCCGACGGCAGGTGGCCGGTCTTGTAGCCCGCGAGGTTGAAGGTGTAGATCGGCACCGGGATCTCATCGGCCGGGACGGTCGCGCTCCGGTAATCGAAGAACGCCTGCTCGTCCGTGAGGATGACCACCCGATCGTGCTTCGAGAAGCTCGCCCGGACGGCCGGCCAGGTGTTGGTCCCACCGCCAACCAGCGGCTTGAACATATCGATGCCGCGGAGCACCGAGCTCACGTTCCGGATGTCGACCCGGCTGTGGGTCGACTGGAACGCGAACACGTCGGCCTTCTCGGCGCGCGTGGCGAGGGCGGCGCCGAACAGTGCCGCAAGCTCCCATCGCTGGGCCTTGCTCTTGTTCGACATCGCGGCCGCCATCGAGCCCGAGACGTCGACCATCACCAGCGTCCGACCCGGCAGTGCCGGGACGTTCTGCAGCGAGAGCTCGAGCGCCCGCTCGAGCGCATCGCCCCAGTGCATGGTCGACAGGCTCTTCCACGCCGAGTAGAACCGCAGCGGCAGCTGCCGGCTGCTCGCAACCTCTGCCGGGTCGGCCAGCTTCGCGGCCACCGCCTTCCGGGTCGCGTCGCTGACGCCGGCGTCGTCGAAGTTGCGCAGGTTCCGGAGCAGGGCCATGTAGCCCATCGACGGGATCACCGCCTCCCAGGCCTGCGCGTCCATCGGGCCGTTGAGCCAGCCCGACAGCCACTCCCACGTCACGCCGGCGCGCTTGAACCGCTCGCCGACGTCCGGAGCACCGAGCAGCGCCCGGCGATCGTCGAGGGGCATCTGTTCGAGCTCCGCGCGGGCCGCCACGATCGGCAGCTGCTCGGCGTCGATCGCGATGTCCTCACGGTCGTGCCGCTTGTCGAGCAGCCACTTGAAGACCGCCGACTGACGTGCGTCGACCGGGTCCGGGTGGACCAGGTCGATGACGTCGGCCATGCGGTAGACGCGCGACTGCCCGTCGTACTTCAGCGCGGCGCGCTCCGTGAAGAGCCGCCCGACCGCATCGGCGATGCCGCGCTTGACCGGCTGCGGCATCCGACGGCCGTGCTCCTGGTGCCAGTAGGCGAGGAGCTCGGCCGGCTCGTCCGCTCGATCGAGTGCGCTGGCGATGACCGATCGAGTGCTCGGGCCCGCGGCCGTGCCGGCCTTGGCCTTTGCCGTCGCCTCGTCCCCGTCGCTCGCGGCCGCCCGACGGGCGTGCGCGAACTCGGCGGCCATCACGACGCTCGCAGAGCGCAGGTGCATCTCGCGCCGAAGGAACGGCACGAACGCGGCGATCCACGCCGGATCCTCCTTCGTGACCTGGGCCACGAGGCGTGCGAACCGGCGATCCCGGTCGCGCGAGGACTCGTAGAACGTGGCCTCGCCGACCATGTTGGTCAGCGCGAGCAGGAACAGCTCCGACTTCGCATCGCGCGTGAACCCGGCGCCGCCCTCGTACGTGGCAGCGTCGGCCTCACCGGATCGCGACGCGACCGGTGCCGTGACGTTCGGCTTCTTTCGACGAATGGCGAACTTGACCATTTCGGACACCTCTTCAGGTCGAGCTCGAGGCGAGAACCGAGTCGGACGGAGGAGCTTGGCCCTTGCGGGCCAGCGTGCGCCCCGGCTTTGCAGCCCAAGGCAGACCCGCTCCGCGAAGGACCTCCGGCCTGCGCAACGCCTCGCGCTGACCAGCAACTAGTTTGCCGAGACGAGAACCACCCGGTCGGGGCAGCCCGGCAGAAGCCGGACTTCGTTTTGGAAGACGAAGGAACCCAGACCGACACACCGTCTCGATTGTTCGAGCCGAGTCGTGGACGCGAGAACGAGGCGGCAAAGGCTCTCAGGCCGAAGCCTGGTCGGATTCGAACCGACGAGCCCTTTCGGGCCTGCCACCGAAGGATCCCCTGCCTGCACACCGCGCCCACGGCACGGCTTGATTCAACTGTCGCCAGGAGTCGGAGACGTGAACCGCTCGGGGCAGGAACGAGCACGCATTCGCGCGGTGGAGGTTCCAAGCCCCACAGCCTTTCGGCCCTCAAGGGGAGGAAGTAACCCACCCCTTCACATCGTCTCCGACGCCTGGTCGCCCGCCACTGCGTCCCAGAGACAGGGGGTCAGATTAGGGACCCTTGTCAAGCCCCTCCGTTGCGCCGGGTTCGGCCCCGAAGGGGCCGATCTGACCGACCTGCCACCGTGCTGATTTCGGGTTTCCGTCAAATCTGCCCGGGGTGCAACTTCGTCAGGACCGAGCCGGCTGGTGCCCCAGGTCCCCGCTCAGCACCCCGGCCGGTTCCTGTCAGATTTGCTCGGCGACGCGGTCTTGACCGGAAGTTCGTGACGAGCTTTCACCAGGGGCAAATCTGCCGGAAACCGCGCCCCAACACTGCCATTTCGTGCTCACTTGACAACCCCTCGTATCGTTCGCCGCCTGCGCCAATGACCGCCCCCTGGACGGTCGGTGGGTGCAGGTGTCCAGGCAGGAGGTAGGCCCTCGATGGCCGAGCAACGCAAGCGAGCAATGGCGATCGATCCGCAGGACGTGTGCGGTCTGTTCGTCGTGCCCGCGAATGGGCTCGGTCGATGGGATACCAGTCGGAGGAATGAGCTGACGTAGCGCCCGCTTCGCGCAGCACAGCACTCCGACCGGCTCTCATCCGAGGGCCGGTCTTCTGTTTTTCGCGCCGGTGACGTGAGCCGGCACCAGCCAAACGCCGGCGACGTGAGCCGGCACCAACCCACAGCGCCGCCCGGAGGTGCGGCAACCATGTCGACGGAGCTCGAGACGAGTACAACGGCCGTGATGGCCGATACGCAGGCGCTTCCGCGCGTCACCAAGCCCGGCCGCGTGCCGATCAAGAGCTGGGTCCAGGACCTGGAGGGCTCGGCCCTCGAGCAGGCGACGAACCTGTCGAACCTGCCGTTCGCGATCCGCCACGTTGCGCTCATGCCGGATGCGCATGCCGGCTACGGCATGCCGATCGGTGGGGTGCTGTTCGCGGAGCGCGCCGTCGTGCCGTACGCGATCGGTGTCGACATCGGTTGTGGCGTCGCCCTCGTTGAGACCGACCTCACGGTCGAGTCGCTTTCGGAGGCGGAGCTGAAGGCCGCGCTCGCGCAGATGGCGCGGGACGTCCCGGTCGGCATGCGGAGCCAGCCGCAGACGATCGATCCTGAGAAGGCGCTTGCCGACATCGGCATCGACCTTCCGGCGTCGATCGACCCGGGTTGGTTCGCGCGCGCCGTCAACCAGCTCGGCACGCTCGGCTCGGGGAACCACTTCCTCGAGGTCCAGCGCGACGAGACAGGTCACGTGTTCGTCATGCTCCACTCCGGCTCCCGGAGCCTGGGCAAGACGATCTGCGACGCGTTCCACAAGCGGGCGCTGGCCGAGAACAAGCGCTGGTTCTCGGCACTCCCGCACGAGGAGCTCGCGTACCTCCCGATCGGTACGGACGGCTTCGATGGCTACTGGGCTGCGATGACGTTCGCGCTGCGGTTCGCCGAGGTGAACCGCTCGCGGATGCTCGATGCCGCCGAGTACGCCTTCGGGCGCCACACCGGCATCGGCCGGTTCGAGCGGCTCGTCGACGTCCACCACAACTACGCGGCCTGGGAGAACCACTTCGGTTCGAACGGGATCGTGCACCGGAAGGGTGCGGTTCGCGCTCGCGCGGGCGAGACCGTCCTCATCCCGGGCTCGATGGGCACCGCGTCCTACGTCGCGGAGGGTCTCGGCAACGCCGAGGCGTTCGAGACGTCGCCGCATGGCGCCGGCCGGGCCATGTCCCGGGCGGCGGCACGGAAGGGCAAGACGGCGCGCGAGGTCTTCGATGAGATGGCTTCGCTCGGGGTCACGCTCCACTCCGGCGACCCGAAGACGGTCGCCGAGGAAGCGGCGTACGCGTACAAGGACATCGACTCGGTCATGGCCGCGTCGGCAACACTGGTCCGCGCGACCAAGCGGCTCACGCCGCTGGGCGTCGTGAAGGGCTAGAAGATCGAAGCGCCTCCGGTCCCCGGGGGCGCTTCGTCACGCCCGCGCACTCGCGCGCGGGTCTGATGGGGCCCGCCGGGTTTCCTGCCAGATTGCAGCCAGGAGCGATCTCGGCGAGGTTGCGGCATAACCGACAGCGTTCCCGGCGCGTTTGGGCGTTCGAAACCTGCCAGATCGATGCCGTGGACGCGCCGAGTGTGGGGTGGCGGCGCCGAAGTGGCCGGTCGGTGCGGAAGGAGTCGTCCCAGATCGAGTGTCACAAGAATCTGGCAGGAAATGCCGGCGCAACGACGCTCCGGTCGACCTTGGCTATGTGCGCTTCCGCATGAGCTCCATGAGCGCGAGGGTCGTCTGCCAGCTTCGGATGGTCATCGACTTGTAGTGCGGTGACGACATGATCCGGTTCAGGCGGCTCGCGGTCCGCTTGGCCGAGAGCCGCTCGCTGTAGACCACGCCCTTGCCGGGCCAAACGCGGTCGACGCCCTCCTTCGGGCTGAAGACCTTGAACGCCTCGTCCGTGTCGATGCCCATGAGGAAGACCGCGTCCGAGTGGTACTTCGTCGGTTCGTCACCGAAGCCCTTGGGTCGCGACTTCACGATCGCTTCCAGCTCGGCGGCCGACAGGACGACAACGCGAATGAGCTCCGTGTGCAGCTTGAATGTCTTCGGCAGCACGTCCTCGATCTGCTCGGCCACCTTGGCCGCGCTCAGCTTCGAGTCGACGATGACGTTGCCGCTCGCGATGTACGTCTGGACGTTCTCGAAGCCGGCGTTCTCCAACGCTGCCCGCAGCTCGCCCATCGGGACCTTGTTCTTGCCGCCGACATTGATCCCGCGCAGGAGCACCAGGTAGGACGCCATGGCACCGAGACTACGCGCGCGCCGTAACCTCTGCCCGTGAAACCGCGCATCTTCCTCGGCTCGTCCGGCAAGCAGGCGAAGCTCGTGCAGGCGCTGACGCGCGGGCTGGCGGAGACCTGCGACGTCGAACCGTGGACGTCGGTGTTCCATCCGGGCGTGTCGACGCTTGATCGATTGGTGGAGCTCACGCACGAGGTCGACTTCGCCGCGTTTGTGTTCGCCCAGGACGACTGGACATCGAACGCGCCGGCTGCCGACGCGGGCGCGCAGGGCCAGGCGAGCGGCCAGGCGAGCCCGCGCGACAACGTCGTCTTCGAGGCCGGGTTGTTCGGGGGCGCGCTGGGCATGCGCCGGACGTTCATCCTCCACGCACACGGGGCGAAGCTGCCGACGGACCTGCTCGGGATGACCGCCGTTCGCTATCCGGATACGCCGCTGACGCCGGCGGACATGCGCACGATCAACGACAAGCTCCGCAAGGCGATCGACGCCGAAGGACGTCTGAACAGGATCGAAGGCGACTGGTGGCAGCACTCGTTGACCGCGCGGACCGCGCAGGAGCCGTCGGCGGTGAGCCTCCTCCGCATCGCGCGCGACCGGAGTGGGGCGCTCGGGGTGCAGGGCCGCGCGTGGCAGGAGGACGGGACGCTGTCGGCGCGCTACTGGAGCGTCGCCGCGAGCGAGCGGCACGATCCGCCGGCGGTCTTCTACTACTTCAACGCGGAGCGACCCAGGCACCTCGGCGCGCCGCAGTACGACGGCACCGGCGAGATCCGGCTGGAATCGGCGGACCGGGCCTCGGGCTACTGGACGACGCGCTCGGAGACGGATCCGATGCTCCACGAGCGCACGTCGGGCGTGTACCTCCGCGCCGACCCTGCCGACATGGACGTGCTCGAGGGCGAGGACCTGCAGGCGCGACTCGACCTCATCGCGCTTCGCCTCCGCGAGTGGCAGGCGATCGCGAACTCCTAGGCATCCGCGATCCGGCGCGACTCATGTGCGCCTGATCTGGCTCAGGATCGACTGGTCCTTGATCGAGGAGTCGGCGGCCAGGAGGAACGCCTTGCTGAGGATGATGGTCAGGATCGGGTCGTCGTCGAACGGGAGGAACACCCGTGCCGAGTCTGCCCCCTCGCCGCGCGAGGGAACGATGCACAGGTACGTGTCCGACGGCTCCATCATGATGTTGCCGCTCGTGAGGTGGATCTTGTATTCACGAAGGTCACCCCGGACACGAAGCCAGCGATCCTGGATCGCAACACGGCCCGCGATCGCGAGGCCCGGCAGCATCCGCTGGAGCACATCGCGCCGCACCTTGGCCGTGGCGGTCAGCTCGCCGGTGCCGTACTGCTGCCAGTACACGTCCCACGGCCGATTGATGTTCCGACCGCCGTCCTGCCAGTTGCGGTCGGCGCCCACCGAGGTCACCGACACGAACAGGTCCACGTCGCGCATCGCCTCGGAGAAGACGATCTGCGGCAGGTCTGCGATGCGGATCGGATCCGGGGCCGCGAACACATTCCGGGCCGGCTGGATCGGATAGAAGCGGACCTGATCGGTCGTGCAGTTCGCGACGTCCCCGCCGAGCCCACCGGCTTCCGGGACGATCGCTCCGTGCCAGAACTCGGCGCGGATGCCATGGCTCGCGAACTCGCGACGGGCGATCCCGGTGTCGCCGCCGTCGAACGGCCCGAGGAAGTTCGAGCCCCATCGTCGTGCCGTCATCAGCGCACGCGCCTGCGGGTAGCGAAGGATGTGCCCGGCGAACCGGTTGGAGTACACCTCGGTCTCCAGCTCCGCCTCGGTCACCCGATAGACCTCGCGGAACGCCTGCTTGAACGGCTGCCGGATGCGGCGATCGATCAGGGCGCCGCGCCAGGCGGCGATCTCGGCCTCGGACGCATCGATCGGGTGCCACAGCCGCACGCGCGCCTGCGGACCCGGGACGAACGGCTCGCCATTCGCCAGCCGGAGTCCGCCCTCGACCGGGAGCGCCGTCGCCGTCGCACCGCCGTCGAGGAACGACCAGATCAGTCGCCGGCCGATCGTGCTCGTCACCGGGTGGTCGAGGTAGCGCTCGCGCCAGTCGCCGAGCGCCCATTCGCGACCTTCGACGAACAGCTCCTCCACGCGACCGCGCTCCTGCGCGAGCCCCTTCTGGACCTCCTTGAGCTCGAGCTTCGCCGCAGTGATCGCCGCCTTGTACGAGGCGGCGATTTCGGAACCCGGGCGCGCGGACGTCTTGCCGGTCGGATCGCGGAACTGCAGGGTGGCCGTGTCGCCATCGATCGCGATGACCGCGACGTGGCCGGCGATCGGGATCTCGCGGCGGCCGCCCGCATCGAGGCCCAGCGTCGGCACGGCCAGCTCCAGCAGCTCCGAGGCTGAGATACCGGACCTCGTGGCGGCGCTCTCGAGTGCCTTGGCGATCTGCTTGGACACGTTGCGGTTCGTGACCTTGGCCTTCATCCGCCCGAGGGCCGCGCCGGCATCACGGCCGGTCATGGAGCCGAGCGCCGCCGCAGCCGCGTTCGCGAGCCGCTCGTCGCGCGCAACGTTGCTGGACCCGCCGGACGTCCCGAAGTGGACCCCGATCTCGCCCAGCAGCGACGGCACCCAGGGCTCGCCGAGCAGGGCGGCGGCCCAGATGGCGCCTCGCACGATGATCGCGTTCGCGTCGCCGAGCGGCGGGAAGGGCGAGATGAACGTCTGGTCGCCCCAGACGTGGCGAACGGGCTCGCGCAGGGCCTGCGATGCGACGGACATCCCGAGCATCGCCTGCAGCATCGCGCCCGCTCCGTCGACCTTGACCAGCTCGGCGGCCTCGCGTCGCCACCTGGCGGTCGGCGTCACCGCGGCGGCGAGGCCCAGCACGGACACCAGGGACGCAAGTGGCCCGTCGATGGCCGCGGCCCTGTCGGACCAATCGACGCCCCACGTGTCGTTCGTGTCGAAGAGCTTCGGATCGACGCGCGTCTTCGCGCCACCGAGAAGCGCCGCGTACCGCGCGCGTAGCATCGCCGCCTCTGTCTTGGAGTACATGCTGAATCGCGCGAGGCCATCGGTGACCTGTTCGAGCGACGGGCGCATCGCTTCCATGCCCTCGGCACCCACCTCGCGGAGCGCCGCCTCGGCCGCGGCCAGGGGCTTCGTCGCAACCGACGCCGCGCGCCATTCGTCGTAGGGCTCGAGTCCGTCAAGGATCGATGCGAACGCGTGCAGGAGGAGCGCGGCTTCCCCAGGCGTCCAGCGCAACGAACGCGCAGGGATCGCGCCGAGGGCCTGGAACGCCGCGTACGACGGCGTGTCCCGGTTCAGCCGGCGCAGGAGCCGATCGATGACCCCAGGGCGGTTCGCGGCGACCTGGAACAGGAGCACGATGACGGACCTGAGCTCCTCTTCGGGGAGCGACTCCAGCTGGCGAAGCTCCGGGAGCCGCCGGTCCGCGTACGGCATGCCTTCGAGACGCCGCACCAGGGCGTCGACACGATCCCCCGCAACGCGCTCGTGGTCCGCGACGGTGCGTTCACGCGGTGCGGGCTCGCCCACCGTCAGCCGCCGACGAGCGGCGTGAGCTTGATGAAGCCGACGTCGTGGGTGTCGGCGACGGCCAGGCGCGTGTCCAGGTCGACGATCTGCTTGCCGTTGACGAGGACGAAGAAGCCGTTCCGCCCGAACGCGTCGATCGCGATGGCGGCCTGGCGTTCCCAGTCGAGCGGGCGCGGGCGAGGCGCCTCGTATCCCTCGGCGGTCGCCGTGAAGCCATCCGGTTGCACGAGGCCCTGGAACTGGCGCGAGGGCCGCAGGTTGTACCGCGCGACCTCCTCGCGGACCCGCAGCCGGATCAGCTCCCGAAGCGTGATCCGGTCCGGCACGTTCGGCAGGGTGATGCCGCCGGTCGGCCGGCCGGTCCCGGTGCGGTCCTCGATCGTCAGCGCGGGCATGTCGCCTCCTGTGCGCCGACAAATCTACCCGGTGGCGCGGGGTCCGACAGCCACCAAGGTTCGAGGCCTATTCGGATCGCAGCTCGAAGACGGGGCGCGTCTGGGCCGCCTTCGCCGGATCGTTGAGGATCTCCGGCGCGACCGAGCCGAAGAGAAGCTTGCCGAACACCTGGCCCAGCTTCGGGAAGTGCGCGATGTAGGCCGGGAGGAGCTCCGCGTAGAAGCGCGTCGCTTCCTCCGCGGAGAGCGCGTGCGCGGTCACACGGCGGGCGCCGCCCTTGTCGTTGATCGTCGCTTCACCGGCGGCGCGAAGGTTGCGCGTCCAGTTCACGTCGCCATATGCCCCGATCACGTACTGCCGGCCATCGATCGGCGAGATCGCGACCGGGAACGTGCGCGGCTGGCTGGATGTTCGGCCGACGACGGTCATCGACACGTTCGGGCCCATCGGGACGCCCTTGGCGAGCAGCCAGCGGACCACGCGGTTCGGCGCGCGGACCAACCACGGCGCGGTATCAGTGTGGGCGGGGCGCGCGGCGGTGGCGCCGGCGGGGGTGCGGGGCGTGGTTCGGGAATCGGTCATCGAATTCACTCCGGTCACGTTCGGTTCATTGTTCTCGTCAACCGGTCGACGAGACGCAAAGGACAAACGTGACCGATCAGGACTGGCTTGCGACCCGCTTCGAGGCCGAACGGCCGCGCCTGCGTGCGGTCGCGTACCGGATGCTCGGCTCGACTGCGGAAGCGGAGGACGCGGTGCAGGATGCGTGGCTCCGGCTCTCGCGCACAGACGCGAGCGCGATCGACAACGTCGGCGCGTGGTTGACCACGGTCGTCGCACGGCTGGCCCTCGATCGACTTCGCTCCGCTCGGGCGCGTCACGAACAGACCTCCGAAGGCCACCTTCCGGATCCGATCGTGGAGACGGCCGACGCAGTCGAGCCCGCGGGCGGCCCGGATCCCGCCGAGCAGGCGGAGCTCGCGGACTCGATCGGACTCGCGATGCTCGTCGTGCTCGAGCAGCTCTCCCCTGCCGAGCGCCTGGCATTCGTCCTGCACGACACGTTCGGCCTGCCGTTCGACGAGATCGCGCCGATCGTCGACCGATCCACGGAGGCCACGCGCCAGCTCGCGAGCCGCGCCCGCCGCCGGGTCCGCGGCGAGTCCCCGAGTGTCCGCGTGTCGCGGCGGCGACAGCAGGAGCTCATCGACGCGTTCCTCGCGGCGGCGCGCGGCGGTGACTTCGATGCCCTCGTGCGGATCCTCGATCCCGAGGTCGTCGTGCGAGCAGACTTCGGGACGCTCGGGGCGTTCGGGAGCGGCAACGTGCCCACGGTGTTCCATGGTCCGGCGGACGCCGCCCGCGGCGCGCTCGCGTTCCGCCACCTCGCCGGCGGCGCCCGCCGGGCGACGGTGAGTGGCGCGCCGGGCTTCGTCGTCTTCAACCAGGGCAAGCCCTACGCGGTGCTCGCGTTCGCCTTCGCCGGCGACCGAATCATCGAGATCGATGTCCTCGGCGACCCGGAGCGCCTCGCACGGCTGGACCTCACGGCGGTCGGAATCGGCTGAAAGGCCCGATCCGGCGCGCGGCGCTAAGGTCGGACGACTTGGGCTGCCGCTCTCGGTGGAGACGGCCGGTGCGATGCCGGCCGGCCGGGAAGGTCGCGTTGCAACCCGTCGGTGGAGGAAGGTCCCATGTCCGGACCCGCGCCCCTTCGCGCCTCGCGCGCGCTTCGCACGTCGCGCGCGCTTCGCGCCCCCCGCGCCGCCGTCCTGGCGGTCGTCCTCGTGCTCGTGACGGCCGGTGCCGTGATCGGCGCCAGCGCCACGGCCATCCACATCATCACGCCGCAGACGGCCGACCAGATCACGAACATCGACATCCTGCGGAGCGAGATCAAGAACTACTACGGCACCCCCGGTGCCTCCACGGGATCCGGCGCAACCGCGGGCTGGACCCTCGATCTCGACCAGGGCAGCAACTACGCCGACGAAGCCCGCAAGGTCGCGGCCGAAGGCTGGAGCTGGCTCAAGGCGCAGGCCGGCAAGTCCGAGATGCAGGCGGTCGTGTTCGACGTCGACGACACGACGCTCACGACATACGACTACGAGCTGTACAGCAACTGGGACTACAACCCGACCACGAACGGCTACTTCGTCGGGCTCACCAACGGCTCGTTCACGGGCAACATCTTCCCGGCGACGCCGGGCATGGTCGAGCTGGCGCAGAAGGCCCACGACGCGGGCTATGCGGTCTTCTTCCTGACCGGCCGCGGCGACTCCCAGCACCTCGTCACGATCGCGAACCTCGTCAACGACGAGGCGGCCGGCTTCACCGACCTGACCACGACGACCAGCGGCGCCCTGAGCACCCAGGTCGACGAAGTGGATGCGGGCTACCCGATGCCGACCGCGGTCGACACCGGCCACGGTGGGTTCGCGGACGGGCTCTTCACCAAGCCGCCCGTGGGCTCGTACCCGTCGTACCTCGACACTCCGCAGTTCTGCGGGGCAGCGATCGACGCCGGCTCCTCGTGCGCGACCATCGCGTACAAGTCGGGCACGCGGGCGTACATCGAGTCGCTCGGCTACGACATCGTCGCCAACTTCGGCGACCAGTACAGCGACCTCACCGGCGGCTACGCCGACCGGACCTTCAAGATGCCGAACCCGAACTACTACCTGCCCTGATCACCGGTTCGGGGCACCGCCCCGATGTCCAGTGGCTGCACGGAGGCCGGTCCCGATGGGGCCGGCCTCTCGATTCACGGCGCATCGATCCACGGCGCGTCGATTCACGACGCGATCCCGCGAGCGATCAGGCGGTCTGCCCGGAATCCTCGGGGAACGGCTCGACCGGCTTTCCGGTCACGCGGTAGTCGAGGACGAGATAGCCGCTGGGCGACACCTCGCTGTGCGCCAGCTCCAGCATCCCCGGCGGCATCCCGTCGAGGAGCCGGCGACCCTGGCTTGCGACCATCGGGCCGACGACGAGCTTGAGCTCATCGACGACGCCCGCCTCGAGCAGTGACTGCGCCACCTTGATGCTGCCGTGGACGCCGATATCGCCGCCGGGCTGCTCCTTGAGCATCCGCACGTGGTCGACGAGCGAGCCCTCGATCTTCCTCGCGTTCCGCCACTCGCGATCGAGCGGTGTCGAGGTCGCGATGTGCTTCGCCACGGAGTTGATGAACGGCGCGAACGGCTGGCTCTCGGCACCCGGGCCCGGCCAGTACTGGGACCACTCGTCGAAGGTCGTTCGACCGAGGATCACCGCGTCCTGGCTGCCGATCGTCCGCGCCAGCTGCGGATCAAGGTCGTCTGCCCAGCCGAAGAACGTTTCCGGCGCCTCGGCGACGCCGTCGACGGAGAGCAGCTCGTAGACCACGACCTTGCGCATGGCGTCAGTCGCCGCCGTCCTGGCCGCCGCCCATGCCCGCCGACTCGTACGGCGTGGTCAGCTGGAAGTAGTTGCCGTCAGGGTCGGCCAGCGTCGCGATCGCCCAGCCCGGCGCCGAGTCGAGCTCGTATGGCTCCTGGATCACGATCGCGCCGGCGGCCTTGAGGCGATCGAACGTGCCGCGCACGTCGTCATCCTCCATGTTCCAGATGAGCCGGCCCGGCTGCGCGTTCTTGCCGTTGACCTCGGAGTGCTCGCCGATCGAGACGAACCCTTCGCCGAACTGCCAGCCGCTGAACCCGCCTTCGCTGAACTGCGGCGGCCCGAACAGCTTCGTGTAGTACTCGACCATCGCCCTGGCGTTGTCCGTGCCGATCATGATGTTGTTGAAGTTCATCGCGGCCTCCTTGTCGTTCGCAGGAAGGGTAGGCCGATCGCCCGATGTCGCCGGGGAGCCGTCGCTACTCGCGGCCCTCGCGCGCGTATTCGACGAGCAGCCCCACGCCCGAGACCAGGAAGATCGGCAGCATCAGGAAGCCAACGGTCCACAGGGCGAAGATCGCGACGAGCAGCATCGTCGGGGCGGCCACGAGCAGCAGTGAGAACCTGACACGGCGGGACGGCCAGGACCCCGCGACGAGGGCCGCGAGGGCAGCGGCGCCGAAGAGCAATCGGAAGGCGTTGAGCCAGTTCGTCGGCTCGAAGGCTTCGATGGCGACGAACAGCGCGATCCCGAGGATCCCGGCCGCCGTTGCTGCGAGATTCCGTCGCGGATCGAGCACCATCGATCACGATCCTACGCGCCTCGTTCTCGCGCGTACTCGATGAACAGCGCGTAGGCCGCGATCACGTCGGTCGCCATGATCGCGAGGCCGATGCCCTCGCTGGCCAGGATCGACACGAACGTCAGCGCCAGCACGACCGGGACGAGCAGGACGAACCGACCCCGGCGCGACGGCCACGAACCGGCGAACAGCGCCGTGACGCCCGCCGCCAGCAGCACGAGCCGGGCGACGTCGAGCGGCGCGTTCACGTCGAGCAGCCACGGGAGCGCGAACAGCACGACACCCCAGATCCCTGCCGCCGTGGCCGCGAGGTTTCGCCGTGGGTCGAACCGCATGTCCGGATCCTAGAGTTGCCGCGAGGTACGCTCGCAGCGGATGGCCCACCACACGCTCGAGCCCACGTTCACCACGCGCCCGACGATCATGGCCCGGCGCGGGGTCGTGACGTCGGGGCACTACCTGGCGTCACAGGTCGGGCTCGAGGTGCTCGCGCGCGGCGGGAACGCGATCGACGCCGGGGTCGCCACGGCGTTCGCGCTCACGCTCCTGAAGCCGCACGAGTGCGGCATCGGCGGCGAGTGCCCGATCATCATCGCCAAAGGCGGCGAAGCGCCGTTCGTGATCTCCGGCCAGGGCGGAGCGCCACGCGGCCTCACGATCCAGCGCGTGCGCGAGCTGGGGCTGGACGACATCCCGGGGACGGGACTGATCGCCGCTGCGGTGCCGGCGACGGTCGGCGCGCTCATCACTGCGCTGATCGACGCCGGCACCCGCAGCCTCGCCGACACGCTGGGTCCGGTCGTGGATCTCGCGCGCGATGGCTGCGCCGTCTACCCGGCGATGCGCTCGAGCATCGCGTCGGTCGAGTCGCGACTCGCGCAGTGGCCATCCTCGGCGGCCTTCTACCTCGACGGCGGAGTCCCGGAGGTCGGACAGCGGCTGCGCTTCGACGTGTGGGCGGACGCGATGACCCTGCTGCTCGACGCGGAGGTTCGCAATCGATCGGCGGGTCGGGAAGCCGGGCTCCAGGCAGCCGCCGACGTCTTCTACCGCGGCGCCATCGCAGAGATCATCGACACGTTCCTCGGTCCATCGCGCACGCCGGGTCGGATGCCGGACGGCCAGCCGCCGGCCGCGCTGACCCTCGATGACCTTGCTGTCCATCGATCGACGGTCGAACGGCCCGTCTCGCTTCGATACCGCGGCCTCGACGTCTTCAAGTGCCCGCCGTGGAGCCAGGGACCGGTGTTCCTGCAGCAGCTCGCGCTGCTCGAAGGCTTCGACCTGGCCGCGATGGGTCACAACTCCCCCGAGTACATCCACCTCGTGACGGAGGCCGCGAAGCTCGCGTTCGCCGATCGCGACGCGTTCTATGGCGATCCCGCCTTCGTCGACGTCCCGATGGAACGGCTGCTCTCGCCGGAGTACACGCGCCAGCGCCGAGCAATGATCGATCCCGCGCGCGCGTCCCGCGAGCTCCGTCCGGGTCCGGGCGCGCCTGCCGGTGTGCGGTCGGGCCGCGTCGACGGTCGAGCCGAGGGCGACACGACCCACGTCGACGTCATCGATGCCGAGGGCAACCTGTTCACGGCCACGCCGAGCGGTGGCTGGCTGCAGTCGTCACCGATCGTCCCGGGGCTCGGCTTCCCGCTGGGCACGCGGCTGCAGCAGTTCAACCTGATCGATGGCCACCCGAACGCGCTTGCGCCCGGCAAGCGCCCGCGAACGACGCTGACACCGTCGCTCGTGCTCAAGGATGGCGAGCCGCACATGGTGTTCGGCACCGAGGGCGGCGACAACCAGGACCAATGGACGCTGCAGGCGTTCCTCAACGTGGTCGACTTCGGGATGTCGCTGCAGCAAGCGCTCGACGCTCCCCTGTTCCACTCCGCGGCGTTCCCCAGCTCGTTCTACCCGCACGACATGGAGCCGGCCGGGCTCTGGGTCGAGGGGCGGGTGCCGGCGTCGACGGTTGAGCAGCTGCGGTCGATGGGCCACGACGTCAAGGTCGGCGGCGACTGGGACTTCGGCCAGGTGACGATGGCGCGAATTACGCCGGACTCCGGACTCCTGGAGGCCGGCGCCTCACCCCGATCGATGGCTGCCTACGCCGTGGGTCGCTAGCGCTCCTTCGGCTTCGAGCGCCACGTCGGGTCGTCGCCGGCGAGCCACTCGGTCTGGAAGCGCGGTGCGCCGTGGATCGCGACGAGGCGGAGCTCGCCGTTGCCGGAGTTCGTGAACCCATGCGCCACGTTCGGCGGGCCGACGACGACGTGACCTTCCGGTACGACCACGGTGTCGTCGCCGAGCTGGAACGTCGCCTCACCCGACTCGACGATGAACACCTCGGCATACGCGTGCCGATGCAGCTTCGGGCCGACACCAGGCTGCGAGTGCACCAGGATCATCGAGAACGGCACGTCGCCGTGGTCGGCGCCGACGAACTCGTGGCTGTGCGGGGTCGGGTCGAGCTCCTCGAGCGGAACGACGTTGGGATGCGGTCGGGTCATCGCCCGATCGTAGCGAGCGCTGGAAATGGAATGGGCCGCCGGCGCGGTGCGCCGGCGGCCGTGATGGTGCTGGGGAGTGCCGCTGGTCCGACGACGGCACGCCCTTGCGTGATTGCCCGCGCCGCCCTATCGAGCGGCCTGGGGATTCCGCTGCCGGCTGGCGCCGATGAACCAGGACCCGGCGACCGCCACGAGGATCAGCAGCAGCGCGATCGGGACGATCGGCAGGCCGTCGCTCGAGCTGTCCGCGCCGGTGCCGGTGGTCGTCGGCCCGCCGGCGGCGGGTGCCTCGGTCACCGGAGCGGTCGATGGTGCAGCCGCGGGCGTCGCGGCGGGATCGGTCGGCGCAGCCGTGCTGCCCGGATCGACCGGCGCCGTCGCCGGAGTATCGCTTGCGTCCGGCGCCGGTGATGGCCCGGCGGTCGGTGCGGTGGTCGGACCGCCGGCAGGACCACCACTCGCGCCCGCGCTCGGCTTCCGTGTCGGCGCCGTCGTCGGCTTCGGCGCGCCGGTCGGGGCGGGCGTCGAGGTCGGCGTCGGCGAGGGATTCGCGACGACCGCGGCGACCGACAGCGCCACGCACGCGCTCTTGCGAGTGACGTAGCTTCCGTCGCCCTTGTACGTCGCCTGGAACCAGACCGTGCCGGCGGTCTTCGGCGTGTAGTCGATCGAGGTGTCGTCGAGCGCCCCCGCGGACAGCGTGCCGCTGCCCAGCGACGTCCCGTTCGAGCACGACGAGTTGTCCGCGATGCGAACCGTGACCGAGCTCGTCGGAGTCCCGTAGGCCCCGGTGACCTCAGTGGCGAGGTGGACCTTCGTCCCGGCGATCACGCTCGTCACCGTCCCATGCGCGCCGTTGTGAACGGCCAGCGCGACGTCCGGCTTCGCGTACCAGCGCTGCGTCATGCAGTCGCCCTTCGCCATCGTGTAGTTCGTGTCGCCGCCATAGACGACACGCCACGAGAACACGGTCGGAGAGGTACGCGTGATCGCGTCGAAGAATGCGTTGTCCGCGGTCGCCTCGGCGAGCGTCGCAATGGGCGCGCCGAAGTCGTTGGTGCACGTCGCGTCGTTGAAGAGCAGCACCTGGACCGTTCCGGTCGGCTGGACGAAGGAGCCCATGACCTGGATCCGCGGATGGATCTGCGCGCCGACCAGGGCCGCAGCCGGGGCGGGATCGTGGGCCGCATCGTGGAGCGACGTGATCAGCAGCGGCGCGATCCTCGTGCCACCACCTTGATGCAGTTGCTCCACACGCCGTAGTTCGCGGCGTCGCCGGAGTTAGGCGCCGGTGCCGCCGGCGATGAACTCGCCGGTGGTGTCGTCGATCGTGATCCAGCGCATGGAGTCCTGCTCCGGGTCCGGGCCGAGCACGCGGCGATACCAGATGCGGTTCGCCTTCGGTGCGGCGGCGGCAAGCACCTTCGCGGCATACGGGTCGATCTGCGCGAGCATCGCCGGGTCGACCAGCGTCTCCATGAGCACGGTCGCCTGATAGCCGATCGCGCGCGTCGTCGCCTGATCACGGGTCGTCGCGCTCACCGGTGGCCAGTGATCGAGGAGCCGCGGCAGGATCGATTCGGTCCGCGGCACGCCGGCGCCCGCGGCCCACGCGACCTGGTCCACCACCAGCTGGCGCGGACAGGTGTCGGGCGCGTGGCACTCCGGGCCGGACATGGCGAGCTTGCCGATGAAGACGACGGGCGTCACGACGCCGCCATCCTTGAGCTGGTACGGCGCGGCGACGCCGGGGCGGAGCGTGACGTCGATCGGGGTGACGTTCTCGTCGAACATCGGCGCGGTGAACAGCGCCCCGGCGCGGCGGCAGAAGGTGTTTGAATCGGCGGCGACGCCGAACTCCTGGGCGAGCGCCGGATCCTCGCCGATGCGCGGCGTGGGACAGCCCGTGCCCGGCTGCGCGGCGTACCAGCCGGCGACGGCGATCGACCCGCCGAAGTACGCCATGCCGTAGCGCGACACGTACGCAGCCGACCACACCTGCAGCCCGAAGACATCTGCCGGGTACGCGGGCTGCGGCTCTGCCGTGGGGCTGGGCGTCGCCACGTCTGCTGCGGACGGCGCGCCCGCTGCGGCCTCCGAGGCGGCCGGCGGCGGCGCAACCTTCGAGTCGAGCCCGCCGAGCACGCCCGCGCCGACCAGGAGAGCAACGGCGACGCCGGCGACGAGGGCGGCGAGGGCGTCGTTGCGTCGACGCCGCGGCGCCAGGACTGCCTGCGTCTCGAAGGTCGCATGCTCATCCATGCGCGGAGGCTACTCCCGGCGCAGCGGGGGCGCGCCGGCAGCCCGGGTGGTCGCGCCGGCGCCCTCGGCCGCGCGCCGTCAGCCGGGTCGCCGGCGATAGTCGATCGCCCAGCGCGTCACCCACGTGGCGCCGTCATCGGGGCTCGATTCCCACGTCCAGTGGAACGCGTCCGCCGTGACATCGCGGAAGACCATCCGCTGCCGCGCCTGCAGGCCGCGTTCCGGCGCGGCCCGTTCGAACGCGAACCATCCATCGACGCGCGTGCCGACGAGGTCGAGGTAGCTGCCCTGGTCGTCGACCCAGGTCTGGCGCCAGAGGTGACGCTCGGCGTCGTACACGGACCAGCTCCGGCCGTGCAGCGCGTCCGTCCCGCCGGTGTCGTCGACCTCGTCGAACTCCTCGAGGATCACGCGGTCGCGCAGGACGCGGCGCAGGCGATTCGTGCCGTGGCCGCCCTCCCACGTCGCATCCCACTCGCCGAGCCAGAACTCGAGCTCGGTGCCGTCGAAGACGTCCATGGGCGTCAACATACAGGCACCGCGCCCGGCTACATGACGATGCGCAGGCTCTGGATGATCGACTGGATCGCGACAACGCGCGACGACGTCGCCAGGTTCGTCGGGTAGTTCGCCGTGAGGACGACCGTCGAGCCGTCGACCTCGGCGACGTAGACCTGCACGGTCCAGCCCGGGTCGAGCACCATCCCGTCCCACAGCGTGATCGCGCCGTCATCGCACGCCGAGGCATCGAAGCTCGCCGGCACCGACACGTCGATGCGGGTCGCTCGGAACACGCCGAGGTACGTGTCGACCGCCGTCGTCGTATCGACGTTCTTGAGCAGCCCGAGCCGGTGCGCGAGGTCGACGGCGGTCGGCTCCTCGATCGACGAGCCCCGCCAGCTGCATGCATCCGCGTTCAGATGCGCGAGCAGCTCCGCTTCGACGTCCGGGCTGCCATCCGATTCGCACGGCGCGCCGACGAGGCGGAACGTGTCCTTGAAGCCGGACCACCCCTCCGTCGCGGACGCAGGGACCGTGACCGTGATCGGGAGCGTGCCGGCGTTCTGGGTGTACTCGGTCGGCGTGTTGAAGCCGATGCATGTCGAGCTCGGGTTGTCGGTGGGGTTCAGCACGGACGCGGCCGGAACCGGTGTCTCCTCGGCGGTTGGCAGGGTCGTCGCGGGCACGGGTGTATCGCTCGCCTGCGCCACGGGACCC
>DATFHO010000018.1:0-39420 GCA_035248345.1 Candidatus Limnocylindrales bacterium | reverse complement strand
CGTCATCATGGAACCGAGCTAACGGTCGCCGTCCTCGTCGGGTCGCGGCTCGTCGCTCGGCTCACCAGGTCGGCGCACAACGAGGACCTTGCCCACTCGTCGGCCGTCCGTCGACTCCACGGTGAGATGGAGCCCGTCGACATCCACTTCATCGCCGGGTGACGGCACCCCGCCGATCCGGTGGTAGATCAGTCCGCCGACGGTGTCGTACTCGTCCGCGTCCTCCAGCCCGAGATCGCTGAGGTCGAAGAGCTCCGCGAGGTCGTCGATGTCGGCCCGGCCATCGACCCGCGCCTCGTCCTCCGAGAGACGGACGACCATCGGCTCCTCGGTGTCGTACTCGTCCTGGATCTCGCCGACGATCTCCTCGAGCAGGTCCTCGATCGTCACGAGCCCGGCGGTCCCGCCGTACTCGTCGAGCACGATCGCGATGTGGACCTTGCGGCGCTGGAGCTCGTGGAGCAGGTCGTCGATCGTCATCGATTCCGGGACGAGCACCGGTGGACGCAGGAGCTTGCGGAGCGCGGGTCGCGGGCCGGCGTTGGTCTTGAGGTACGGCAGCAGGTCCTTGGCGTAGAGGATGCCCACGACCTCGTCGATGGAGTCGCGGTAGACCGGGATGCGGGAGTGGCCGACGTCGACCACGAGGTCGATTGCCTCCTCGAGGCTCGCATCCGCCGAGATCGCCGCGATCGCGACGCGCGGGATCATCACCTCGTGGACTCGCCGGTCGCCAAGCTCGATGACCGCGTTGATCATCTGCTCTTCCTCGGCCTCGAGGACGCCCTGCTCACCGCCGCGCTCGACGATCAGGCGGAGCTCGTCGGCGCTGATCTGTGCCTCCGCGTTCATGTCGACGCCCATCGACCGGGCAACCCATCTGGTGATGCCGTTCAGCACGGACACGATGGGCCCGAAGAGGCGGATCAGGAGATCGATCGGGCGTGAGAGCACGAGCGCGAACCGCTCCGGGCTGGCGAGCGCGATCGACTTCGGGATGAGCTCGGCGAACACGATCGTGAACAGCGCCAGGAGCAGCGTGACCACGATCAGCGAGATGTTCGAGGCGAGGGTCGCCTCCATCCCGAAGCCGGTGAGCAGGCGCTCCATGCTCGTGGTGATGCTCACTGCCGCGAACGCCGAAGCGAAGAAGCCGATGAACGTCAGCCCGAGCTGGCTGACCGCGAGGAAGCGCCCGGGGTCGTCGATGAGGCGCCGGACGCGGCGCGCGCTGGCCCGACCCTCCTCGACGAGCTGGTCGATCCGGCTCCGGCGCACGGAGACCAGCGCGATCTCGGCGGCAACGAAGAACGCCTCGAGGAACGTGAGGAAGACGAGGAACAGGATCTCACCGAGCGGGAAGCTCACGAGGCACCGTCCTCGGCGTCAGGGCGGACGCGCGGTTCGCGTATCCGTGCCGGCACGCCGACGGCGAGCTTGCCCGCCGGGACGTCCTTCGTGACCACGGCGCCGGCACCGGTCTTTGCGCCCTCGCCCACCTCGACCGGCGCGACGAGCATCGTGTCGACGCCGAGGAAGACCTTCTCGCCGATCCGCGTCCTGTTCTTCACCCTGCCGTCCCAGTTGGCCGTGATCGTGCCGGCGCCCACGTTCGTGCCGGCCCCGATCTCGGCATCGCCGAGGTAGCTCATGTGATGCTGCTTGACCCGGGCGCCGAGGTTGGAGTTCTTGATCTCGGCGAAGTTCCCGATCTCCGCGCCGGCGCCGATGTGGCTGCCCGGGCGGAGGTGGCTGTACGGCCCGACGAAGGCACCGTCCTCGACCGTCGACTGCTCGACGACGCTCCGGCGCACGGCGCATGCACGGCCGATCGTGGAGTCCACGATGGTGGTCTCCGGCCCGATGAGGCTCCCCTCCCCGATCGTGGTCGCGCCCTTGAGCAGGACGCCCGGGTCGAGCGTCACGTCCTGGCCGATCTCGACCCCCCAGTCGATGTACACGGTCGAGGGGTCGCGCATGGTGACGCCGGCGCGCATGTGCGCCTCGTTGATCCGCACACGCAGCGCCCACTCGGCCTGTGCGAGCTGGCTGCGATCGTTGATGCCATCGAGGGTGCCATCGTCCTCGAACCCGACCGCGCTCACGATCCGGCCGTCCTCGCGCGCAAGCGCGACGAGGTCCGTGAGGTACAGCTCGCCGTTCGACTTCGATGGCTGCAACGCGCCGATCCGGCGGCGCAGCCAGGCCGCATCGAACGCGTAGATCCCCGCGTTCACCTCGTTGGTCTCGAGTTCCTCGCCGGTCGCATCGCGGGCCTCGACGATCCGCTCCACGGATCCGAACTCGCTCCGGACGACGCGGCCCAGCTCCCCGGGGTCCGCGGCGTAGACGGACGCCAGCGTGATCGCCGCATCGTCCAGGCGCCGCTGCTCGACGATCGCGACGAGCTGCTCAGGTGCGATCAGCGGAACGTCGCCGGAGAGGACGACGAGCTCGGCGGCGTCGGCGGCCACGTGGTCCAGTGCCGCGCGGACGGCGTCACCCGTCCCGCGGGGCACGTCCTGGAGCGCCATCGCTCCGCGGTCCCCAACGACCTCGCGAATCTGCTCCGTCGCGGGGGAGAAGACGACCACGGGCGCGGCAGCCGGGCCGATCTCGGCGGCGGCGCCATCCCAGGCATCCAGGACGTAGGCGAGCATCGGCCGCCCGCACAGCGGATGGAGGATCTTCGGGGTCTTCGAGCGCATGCGGGTCCCGAGTCCCGCTGCGAGGACGACCGCAGCCGTCCTCGCGGACGGCTCGGCACGTGACGGGGTCACCGCGGGATTGTAGCGACCGCCTCGATCTCGACCCGCGCGCCCTTCGGCAGCGCCGCCACGGCGAACGTGGACCGGGCCGGGGGCGGTTCCGGCATGAACCGCCCGTAGACCGCGTTGAACGCCGCGAAGTCGTTGATGTCGGCGAGGAAGCAGGTCGTCTTGACCACGTCGGCCCACGTGCAGCCCGCAGCGTCGAGCACGGCGGTCAGGTTCTTCAGGACCTGCTCGGCCTGCGCGTCGAACCCGTCGGCGAGCTCGCCCGTAGCCGGATCGAGGCCGATCTGGCCCGCGCAGAACAGCAGGTTGTCGGTCGCGATCGCCTGGCTGTAGGACGCGACGGCGCCCGGCGCATTGCCGGTGCTGATCGCTCGACGGGTCATTCGGTCCTCCTCGAAGGCGCTGGCGGGCTGACGATCGTGGTCGCGGCGACGAACGGTGGTTCCGTGCCCGGCGCGTCGAGCGTGCCGGTTGCGAGCTCCTCGCGGACCTTCGCCGCCGCTGCTTCCGCGCCGTCCACCGAAGGATAGAGCGCCCAGAGGGTCGGTCCGGAGCCCGACAGGCCGACCGCGACGCCGAGCAGGCGCGTCAGGGCACGCCGGAGGTCGCGGAGCCCGGGAACGATGATGTCGGCGGCCTTCGCGAGGTCGTTCGAGACGGCGAAGACACCGGCCCGGCTCGCCAGCGCCTGCGCATCCATCGGGGTGTACGTCGGCCCCAGCTCCTGGGCGAGGTGCTCCGAGCTGAGGCGCGTGGAGCCACGGAATCCGGGCGCCGCGGCGGGATCGGTGTCGAAGACCTTGAATGCCTGCTGCGTGGACTTCGGGACAGCGGGCGTGACGAGGAGCACGCCCGGCGGGGTGCCCTGGATCCCGGCAAGCGGTGTCACCTTCTCGCCGCGGCCTTCGACGAGCGCGGGGCCGCCAGCGAGGAAGAAGGGCACGTCTGAGCCGGTCGCCGCGGCTGCACGGAGGCGGCCCGCTCGGTCGACGTCCGCGCCCCACGCTGCGATTGCGCCGTCGATCGCCGCCGCGCCGTCGCTGCTCCCGCCGGCGAGCCCGGCGGCGACGGGGATCCGCTTCTCCAGCCGAACCGCGAGCGGAAACGTATTCGCCCCTCGTCCGACGACCTTGCGCGCCTCGGCGATCCCGTGCAGCACGGAGCCGAAGCCAGCCGGATCAACGGTGCTCGTCCCGAATCGGTCGCCGGTCACGTGGAGGGTGTCGTGCCGGCCCGCCGCCGGAGCGAAGCTGAGGCGATCGGCGAGGGCGAGCGGAACCATGACCGAGTGCAGGTCGTGGAAGCCGTCCCGGCGTCGCCCGATCACGGCGAGCGTGAGGTTCAGCTTCGCCGGCGCGAGGCGGACGATCGGGGTGAGCAGCTCGCTCATGCTGCCGCTCCGAGCGCGGCGAGGAGGCGGATCCAGTCGTCGATGCTCAGGGTCTGCGGCCGGCGGTCACCCGCGATGCCTGCCGCAGCGAGGGCGGCATCCACGCGGGCCTGGCCCACGAACGGTCCGCTCGCGCCGTCGGCGCCCGCGTGGAGCTGCCGAGCCAGCACGTTGCGGAGCATCTTGCGGCGCTCGCGGAAGCCGGACTGCACCAGGCCCCAGAGGCGCTCCTCCTCCGCGGCGGGGAGCGCGGCATTCGCGCGCGGCACGATCACCACGACCGCCGACGCGACCTTGGGTGCCGGCTCGAACGCTTGCGGCGGCACGCGAAGCGCCACGCGCACCTCGGCGTGGTACTGGACGAACACCGAGAGATAGCTCATGTCGCCGGGCTTCGAGGCGATCCGGTCCGCCACCTCCCCCTGGACCATCAGCACGAGTCGCTCCGGCCGTGGCGCCCGCTCGAGGAAGCGGTGCAGGATCGGGCTCGTGATGTGGTACGGGATGTTCGCGATGACTCGGAATGGCGGCGGCAGCAGGTCGGGCAGCGGCTGGTCGAGCGCATCGCCCTCGATGAGGTCGAGGTTGCCCGCGCTGATCGCCTCCCCGAGCTGCTCGCGCAGGTAGCGCGCCAGCCCGCGGTCGAGCTCGATCGCCGTGACGCGCGCACCGCCGGCAAGCAGCCCGCCGGTGAGGATCCCGAGCCCCGGCCCGATCTCGAGGACACGGGTGCCCTCCGACACCTCCGCCAGGTCGAGGATCGACTGGAGGACCTCGGGGTCGGCGAGGAAGTTCTGCGAGCGGGCGTGGCTCGCGCGCAATCCTTCCCGGCGCAGGGTTCGCCGGACCTCGAGGGGATCGAGTCGCGGGGCGGCGCTCACCGCGCGAGCGGCAGCGAGGGCGTCGCTTCGAGGTCGAGGCCGGACCGGTCGCCGGCGAGGAACCGACGTGCGCCCGCGGCGCCGATCATCGCGCCGTTGTCCGTGCACAGGCCGGGCCGCGGCACGATCAGCGGAACGCCGAGCGCTTCGGCCTCGCCTGCGAGGCGGCCACGCAGCGCGGCGTTCGCCGCGACGCCGCCGCCGAGCACGATCGAGCGGGCGCCGGCCGCCCGGGCAGCCCGGATCGTCTTCGAGACGAGCACGTCGGTGACCGAGTCTTGGAAGCCCCACGCCAGCTCGGCGACGACCGGATGCGGGAGCGGCTCCTCGGGCTCACGGAGGCCTGCGTCGGCACGCGCGGCTTCGATCGTCCGGCGCGCCGCCGTCTTCAGCCCCGAGAACGAGAAGTCGTACGACTCGCCCAGCCAGGCGCGTGGGAACTTCGCGTCATGCCGGGAAGCGCCGTCGGCCGCCTTCGAGACCGCAGGCCCGCCCGGATAGCCGAGACCGAGAAGCCGGCCGACCTTGTCGAACGCCTCGCCGGCGGCGTCGTCGACCGTGTTGCCGAGCAGTCGATACGTGAGGTGGTCCTGCATCTCGACAAGAAACGTGTGGCCGCCCGACACGACGAGCGCCACGAGGGGGAACACCGGCTCCGGCTTCCCGTCCTGGCCGGGGTCCTTCAGCCAGGCGGCATAGACATGGCCCTCGAGGTGGTTCACCCCGACGAACGGCTTGTCATGGACCCACGCAAGGGTCTTCGCGACATTGATCCCGACGAGCAGGGAGCCCGCGAGCCCCGGGCCGCGGGTGACAGCAACGGCGCCGACGTCGTCCCACGACGCACCGGAACCCTGCCACGCCTCGTCGAGCACGGGCAGGATCCAGCGGAGGTGTGCGCGCGCGGCGACCTCGGGCACGATGCCGCCGGCGGGCGCGTGCAGCGCGACCTGGCTCGCGACGACGTTCGACAGGATCCGGCTTCCGCCCTCGACCAGGGCGACGCCCGTCTCGTCGCATGACGATTCGACCGCGAGCACGAGCGGACCGGCAGCGCCGGCGCGACCCTCGGTCACCCGCGGTACTCCGCGGGCGGAAGGTCGTCGATGATCGAATCCGGGTCGATCGGGCGCGCGTCGAGCGCGTCACGGATGGCCGCGAGACGCGCCAGGAGCCCCGGGTTGTCGAGTGGGTCCGTCGTCATGATCAGCGCGTCCTCGCCATTGTCGGAGTAGTAGCGCGGCCGGATGCCCACGGGCCGGAAGCCGAACTTCTCGTACAGCCGACGCGCCGGCACGTTCGAGAGGCGGACCTCGAGCGTCGCCTCGCGCGACCGTCGCGCGACCGCGATGTCGATCAGGCCGAGCAGCAGCCGCTCCCCGATCCCGCGGCGGCGCCAGCGCGGATCGACGGCGAACGTCGTCACGTGCGCCTCGTCGACCATCACCCACAGCCCGGCGAAACCCACCACCGCGTCGTCGGCGCGGGCCACGACGTAGCTCGCGAGCCGGTTCGTGGCCAGCTCGCTGCGATAGGCGTCGTCCGGCCACGGGACCGCGAAGCTTTCCCGCTCGATGGCGTGGACCGCCGGGATGTCCGCGAATGTCATCGGCTCGACGCGCAGCGCTACCGGGGGTCGCGCGACCACGCGACACCTCCCTCGGGCTGGCCCTCGGGCATGCCCCGCGGCGCGCTCGCGTAGCGCGGCACGAGCCGCTCCGGGTCGTCGACATCGCCCGCCGCAAGGCGTGCTGCACCGAGCCGCACGAGGCTCGCGGGGAGCTGCTCGACGGCCGCAGCCCCGCGCTCCAACGCATGGGACGGCGCACGGCCGTCGAGATCCACGGCGGCGTCGTTGGATCCCATCACCTCCGGCCCGGCGCCGTGCACGACCTCGGGCTCCGCGCTGCGCCGAACGCGGACGTAGTCGCGCGGACCTGACGGCAGCCACAACGTCATGGTGTCGACCCCCGCGGCCGCGAGGAGCGCCGCATCCGTCCCGATCCCGACGATCGGGGTCCCGAGCTCGTGCGCCAGCGTCTTCGCCGTCGCGATCCCGACGCGCAGCCCGGTGAAGGCGCCAGGCCCGGTGCCGACGATGATTCCCGCGAGGTCCCTGACCGCCAGGCTGTTCGCGTCGAGCAGCCGCACAACCGCCGGCATGAGCTCCTGCGAATGGCGGTACCGGCCCTCGAACGCATCCGCGGCAAGGAGGGCCCCATCGGGCGTCCCGACCGCAACCACGATGCGCGTCGTCGCGGTATCGACCGCGAGCAGCCACGGCGCGCTCATGCGGCGCCGGCTCCGCGCGCAGCGGCCACGTAGCGCTGGTGGGCCGCTCCGTGCGCCTCGATCCGGATCGCGCGCGGGTCGTCGCCGCCGCCGTCGATGCGGACATCGAGCCGGTCCGGCGGCACCTCATCGGCGAGGCGATCCGGCCATTCGATCAGGACGACGCCGGCTGCCTGCCGGTCGTCGAGGAGGCCCCCGTCGAATGCCTCCGTCGCCGAGGCGAGCCGGAAGAGGTCGATGTGGAAGAGCGGGAGCCGCCCCGCGTACTCGCCCATCAGCACGAAGCTCGGCGACAGGATCGTGTCGCGCACGCCGAGACCCGCGCCGAACCCCTTGGCGAACACCGTCTTGCCCGCCCCGAGATCGCCCCACAGGCACAGGAAGTCGCCGGGCGCGGCCACGGCGGCGAGGCTCGCGGCGAAGGCGCGAGTCGCTTCCGGGCTTCGGGTCACCAACGCAAGGGCGGCGCCGCGATCGGTTGCCACGCGCGTGTCAGGCAAAGCGCTCGAGGTCCCCGATCGGGATCGCGACCGGCGGCCGGCCGCCGAAGCGCACGAATGCGGCCTCGAGGGTGACCCCGGCGGGAAAGCGCCTCGGTCCCGCGAGCCCGGCCCACGATCCCTCGGCGCCCGCGAGCGGGCCGGACCGAACGCGCAACAGGTCCGCGCGCGGCGAAGGGAGCTCGATCGACGGGTCGTCGACGATGAGCGCGGGCGGCGTCCCGACGATCGCGACCATCTGGCCCTCGAGCGCCTCGAACATGGCCATCAGCGCTGAGGCGATCGGGCGCCGGGCGGCGCCGTCGAGCACGAGGATCCCGAACGGCGGCAGCCCGTGGACGGCCGCGCTGCCGCGACGCTCCGAGGCGAGGAAGTCGCGCTGCTCCTTCATGCCGAGGGCGGCCACGATGATCCCGCGGATCCCGACAGCACGGGCGCGGGTCAGCGCCTCCGCGTCGATGCGGGCGCCAGCGACGATGATCGAGCCGGCCATCCCGACGTCGACATGCTGCGCGCGGAGCTCGCCGTCGGCGTCGGTCGCGACCTGGAGGCGGCCCCACGTAGGGCCGGCGAGGACCGCGCGGCCGTGGATCGCGCTCGAGGCGGTTCGAACGGTCACGCCGGCGCCCAGCTGCACCTGCTCGATCACCCCGGCGAAGGGGGCCTCGACGGGTTCGGGGCGCTCGCCACCTGCGAGCCGCCACCTTCCGCCGCTACGGAAGAGGAGCTCACCGCTCGTTGCCGGGTCGCCGCTCCGGAGCACGCGGCCCGCGGTCTCGGCGTGATGCTGCCCAGGCTGGGCTGCCTCGCCCGTCGGCGCGACGTCGGTGACGATGGTCCGCACGTCGCGAAACCGCTCGATGATTGCCTGGCCGCGGCTCACGGCCTCGCCGGCATGCACGAGCGGGCGGTCGCCCGGGCGGAGGGCGAAGAAGACGTCGACCGGGCGCGCGGCCAGGTTGCGGCGGGAAACCAGCTCCATGCCCATCGCGGCGCTCGACGCGCCGTCCATCGTCGCGGTCATCGCTCGTCACCGGGCCAGGCGAGCTCGCTCCAGCCGGCCAGCGCGGCTCGGCGGCGGTCGCGTCGCTCGGGCAGCCGGAGCGGGACGTCGCGCAGGTCGACCGCGATCCCGGCGATGCCGCCGGAAACCGGCACGGCGACGCGGCGAGCCCGGTGGCCGATGCGGGCCGCATCACGGAACTCCAGCGTGGCCAGTGCGTGATCACCTGGCGCCAGGTCGATGAAGGAGATCTCGCCGGCGGCGAGGTCATGTCGGCCGTGGAGGTCGCCGTCCAGCGTGAGGCGGCCCGCGCGGCCGCCGCCGCGGAGGGCGCCCGGAACGCCGGCCACGACGAGCAGGCTGCCGAGCGGCGCCAGGAGGTCATCCGCGAGGTCCGCCACGAGGCCGCGTCGCTCATCCGGGTCATCGATCGTCCCGAGCGGTCCCAGCAGCCTGGCGTGGTCGCTCGCGAGCTGGGTCGCGCCGGGCCGCCGGATCGTGTCCGCGACCGCGAGGGCCACGGCGCGTGGCGGCGCCACGGCGAATGCGCCGCCCGCGACGATCGTGATGTCCGGGCTGGCGAGGTTGCCGATGTCGGTGCTTCGTGCCGCGAGGCGAGCGAGCGCAGCCCGTGCTGCCGCGAGCCGCAGCCGCGCGCCGTCGCCCGATGCGTCCGCCCAGGGCTGCGCCCGGAGGTCGAGCAGGCGATCGCCCATCCGATGGCGATCCAGGCTCCCGGTGGTCCACGCGAGCACCGCATCGACGGCGGCATCGTCGAGCTCGGCGGGCACCAGCGCCGCCTGCGCCGTCCGGACGGCGATCGCGGAGGGGCCCTGGTCGGCGACGCCGGGGCTGGCCATCGCGCGCAGGCCCCCGTCCAGCCCGATGTCGATCACCTCGACGCGGCGATCGAGTGCGTCGGCAAGGGAGAGGACGGCACGGACGGCGCCGTGGCGCGTGTCGGTCGTGTGCGGGATCAGGGATTCGAGGACCTCGCGGAGCGGCTCGTCCGGCCCGCTGCGGATGCCGAGCGGCGGCGCCTGGAGCACCCGCTCCGAGGCCCCTTCGACCGGCTCACCGAAGCCGTCCGCCCATTCCGGGCGGGCCGCCACCGGGCCGGCGAGCACGACGCGGATGTCGGGCCGGCGCCGAGCCACGGCACCGACGAGCGCCGCGAGGTCATCGAGCCAGCCGCGCTCGTCCGGTCCCGGTGGATCGCCTGCACCCACGAGGACCGCGGCGATCTCCGGGCGAAGGGCGAGCTCCGTCATCTCGCGAGGGTCGTGCGTCTCGGGCGAGGCCGCGCGGACGTGCCACGGCGTGCGCGCCGCCACTGCGGCGAGCAGGTCGACGGCCCGTTTCGAGGCACCGAGGACCGCCAGTGTTGCCGGTACGCTGCTCCGGGACTCGAGCCGTGGAAGCTCCTCGACCGAGGTGTGGGTGACCCCGACGTGATCCGCGAGCGCGAGGTCCGCACGCACGAGCCGGTCGGCGAGGATCATCGCCAGCGCGTCCGCGGGCGTCCCGGCGGGTGCCGACATCGAGCCGAGCAGGCGCCACCGATCAGCAGGCTTGCCGAGGAGGGCAACCGAGGTCGTCGCGGCGCCGGCGTCGATCGCGAGGAGCGCCCTGGGAACGGTCGTCACCCGCAAATCCTACCGGCTCTCCTGCCTTCGGCACGCCGCCGAGCGAGGCGAAGGCGGCATCGAGCGGGCGAGCGAGCGCACCTCAGGTGCGTGAGCGAGCGCGCAGAGGCGCCAACGCACGCATCGTGCGGCGTCGGCCGAGGCCTAAGCGTCCCAGCCTGTCTCCTCGGACAGATCTTCGAGCCGTTCGATGAGCTGCTCGATGCCGTCCTCGTCCGCGAGCAGCGCGGACGCGCTCTCGAGCTCGCCACCGAACAGCCCGTGGAGCACGGGATCGAAGAACAGCATCGCGTTCGAGTTCAGCGGTCGATAGGGTCGAGACGCCTGGAGGAAATGCACCGCTGATGCCGTCAGCCCGCGCAGCTGGATCTCGCGGGCGACCTCTTCGACCAGCTCGTCGCGCTGCTCGTCACCGAGGCCGCGGGACTGGCTCACGCTCACGACCTCCCGGCGCTGTCGTCGCCCGTCAGGGTCAGGAGGCCCTGCGGAACGGCCGCGGCATCGTACACCCGGGGCAGCCGCGCGGAGAGGGTTGTGACGACCTCCCACGAGTTCGTCCCGCGCGCCGCGGCGACCTTGGCGGCGGTGATCCGGTCGCTGCCCTGCGCGCCGATGAGCACGAACTCGTCTTCGACCGTGACCGGCGCGCCCGGGACATCGGTCACGTCGGCCATCACGGCGTCCATGGCGACATTGCCGACGAGCGGGACCCGCATCCCACGGACCAGGGCCTCCGCCCGATTCGATAGCGAACGAGCCCAGCCGTCCCCGTACCCGAGCGGCAGCGTCGCGATCCGTGACGCGCGCTGGGTGATGAACGTGGGCCCGTAGCTGATCCCCCACCCCGCCGGGACATCGAGCACGCGAACCGGTCTCGCGCACAGCGAGAGCACGGGACGCAGCTCGTCCGCGCCATTCGCGAGCGGCGGCGCGCCCGGGAGCAGCAGCTCATCGGGGAGGAGCCCGTACAGCGCGAGGCCGGGTCGGGCGCCATCGAGCCCGACGTCGCCGACGAGCACGAGGCCGCCGCTCGCGGCCATGTGCCGGGGCAGGCCGAAGCCGGCGGCGGCCAGTGCATCCGTGGCCGCTTCGAAGCGCTCGACCTGCGCGGCGGTTCTCGCAGCGTCCTCCGGTGCCTGGAAGTGCGTCCAGACGCCGACGAGGCGCGCGGCCCGGACGCCGGCGATGGCGCGCGCCGCATCGACGACGGCATCCACCGGAAAGCCACCGCGACCAAGGCCGGTCTCGACCTCGAGCTGGATCTCGAGCGGCTGGTCCGGCGGGGATCCGCGAAGCTGCGCCAACAGGATGTCGAGGAGCGCCGCATCGTCGGCGGTGATCGCGATCCGCTCGCGCGCCGCCAGCTTCGCGAGCGGTGCCGGGATGCCGTACAGGACGAGGAGGGGCAGTGTGATGCCTGCCCGTCGGAGGCGCAGCGCCTCGTCGAACGTCGCGACGCAGAACCCGTCCGCGCCGGCGGCCACCAGCGCGCGCGCCACCGGGAGCACGCCATGCCCGTAGGCATTGCCCTTGATGACCGGATGAACCGGCGTGCCGGGTCCCGCGAGGCGCCGCAGCACCGCAAGGTTGCTCGCCAGCGCGTCGAGGTCGACCTGGGCCCAGGCGGTGCGCGGCAGGGGCGGTAGGCCGGCAGCGGCGAGTCGCTCGTCGATCGGCGAGCCGGGGCCGGCGCTCAGGAGCCGGCTCCCGGTGCGGCGGGACCGGCAGGCGCTCCGGACTGGTCACGCACGGCGAATCCGACCTTCTTGCTCGAGCTCTGCCGCTCGGCGAGGTTCACGAGCCGCTTGCGGACCGTCGGGACCGAGTCGGGAAGATCGGACGCGAGCAGCCCGGCGTCGCCGAGGCGTTCGCGCACGAGCTCGCCGGCACTGCCGTGGAGGTACACGCCGAGCCTGGCGGCGGGTCCGGGCGCGACACCCTGCGCAAGCAGCGCGCCGATGATCCCGGCGAGCACGTCGCCCGTGCCGCCGGTGGCGAGCGCCGGGTTCTCGAACGGCGCGGTCGTGACGGTCCCGTCCGGCTCCGCGATGACCGTCTTCGCGCCCTTCAGCACGACGACCTGCTTCCAGGCGGCTGCCGCAGCCGTTGCGGCCGCACGCCGCGCGGCGTCGTCCCCGGCGAGGTCCTCGGGCTCCGACGGCTCCAGCCCGGATCCTTCGCGCAGCCGCTCGAACTCCCCCGGGTGCGGCGTGAGGACGCACGCTCGCGTCGCGGACGTCCACCATTCGCCGAGGGTGGCCATCGATCGAAGCGCCTCGGCGTCGAGCACCATCGGCGGCAGGGCCGCGTCGCCATCCGATGCCGTGAGCAGCATCCGGACGAGCTCGGCCGTCGCCAGGCCCGGACGCAACCCAGGGCCGACAACGATCGCGTCGTGCTCGTGGTCCAGGATCCGCGCGAGCGACGGCTCGGGATCGACCTCCTCGACGTCGTCCTCGGGCAGGGCCATCGTCGTCGCCTCGACGACCTTCGCGGCGAACAGGGGCTGCAGCGACTCCGGGACCGCGAGCGTGACCAGGCCGGCCCCGGCACGGCCCGCCGAGCGGCACACGAGGAGCGCGGCGCCGGCGTAATCCAGCGATCCCGCGACCACGAGGACCTTCCCGAACGTGCCCTTGTGGCCGCGGACCGGCCGCTCCGGCAGGAGGGCGGCGACGGCTCGGTCGTCGAGCGTCGTGGCGTCGTGCTTCGCGGCGGGTTCCGGCGCGGCCGAGGGCTCGGGATCACGATGCTGGAACCCGAGCGGCCGGCGGTCAGCCATGGAATCCCTCAGCCACGGGACGCTTCCTCGGCCATGTCGCGCAGGCGCTCCATGCGGGCAAGGATGCGCCGCTCGCGGTCATCGAGTCGGGCCTCGATGTCTGGTGGGAACAGGTATGCGCCACCCGCCGACCGAATCCCGAACGCAATCGCGACCGCGTACTCCGCCTCGTGCGTGATGGACACCGCGATCCGGCCCATGCCCAGCTGCTCGGCCCGTGCCGCCGCGCGCCCGTGGAGCTTGATCGATGGCTGGCCGGTCGGCACTCGCACGATCTCGATGTCGCGCCAGCCGATCCCGCGGACGCCCAGGCCCAGCACCTTCGACACGGCTTCCTTCGCTGCCCATCGGCCGGCGAACGTCTCGGGCCGATCGCGGACGTAGCGGTCCTCGCTCGCGGTGAGGACGCGGTTGGAGAACCGGCGGCCGAACTTCGCGAGGGTGTCGCGGATCCGGGCGACCTTGATGATGTCGATGCCCAGCTCGGTCGTGCCCTCGGGTGGCGTGAGCGGGCCGGTCACAGCGCGGCCTACTCGACCGTGACGGACTTCGCGAGGTTGCGCGGCTGGTCGACGTCCGTACCGCGCGCGACGGCCATCTCGTACGCGAACAGCTGGAGCGGGATGATCGCGAGGACCGGGCTGAGCAGCTCGTGCGTTGGGGGGACCCACGCGGTGTCGTCGACGACGCGACCGAGCCCGTCGTTGCCCTCGGTGCCGACCGCGATCACCTTCGCATCGCGTGCCCGACCCTCCATCACGTTGCTGATGAGCTTGTCGTACGTCGCCGATTGTGTCGCGACCGCCACGAGCGGGTACTCCGCATCGAGGAGCGAGATCGGGCCGTGCTTCAGTTCGCCCGCCGGGTAGCCCTCGGCGTGGACGTAGGAGATCTCCTTGAGCTTCAGCGCGCCTTCGAGCGCCGCCGGGTACGTCGCGCCGCGACCGACGAACATGAAGCCACGCGAGTTGACGTAGCGGCGCGCCAGCGCGGCGGCGACCGGCTCGTTCACCTCGATCGCGCGCTCGGCGCCGTCCGGGAGGGCGCGCAGGGCCGCCACGAGCTCCTGCTCCGTCGCCTCCGACAGCGTCCCGCGGAGCTTGGCGATCCCGGCGGCGAGCACGACCAGCGTCGTGACCTGGGTGACGAACGTCTTCGATGCCGCGACGGCCATCTCCGGGCCGGCCTGCAGGAAGAGGACCGCGTCCGCCTCGCGCGTGATCGCGGAGCCGACCGTGTTGGTCACCGCGATGATCGGACAGCCGCGCTCGCGCGCGAGGCGCGTGGGGGCGATCGTGTCCGCGGTCTCGCCGGACTGGGTCACGGCGATCACGAGCGTGTGCTCGTCGAGCGGCGGCGGGTCATACCGGAACTCCGAGCCCACGGTGACCCGCGCCGGGATGCCGGCGAGCTCCTCGATCGCCTTGGCGCCGATCATTGCCGCGTACGACGCGGTCCCGCAGGCGACCAGCTCGACCCGTGTCGCCGTCTTCACCGCGCCCCAGACCGGCTCCAGCTCCGGAACCTCGATGTGGCCGGCGCGGGTGATCCGCCCGGTGATCGACTGGCGCAGCGCCTGGGGCTGCTCGTGGATCTCCTTGAGCATGAACGTGTCGTAGCCGCCCTTCTCCGCGGCCTCGACCGTCCACTCGATCGTCTCGGGCACCCGCTCCATCGGCCGGCCCTCCACGTCGGTGATCACGACGCCACCCGGGCGCAGGTCCGCGACGTCGCCCTCCTCCAGGAAGATCACCTTGCGGGTGTGGGCAAGGATCGCCGAGACGTCGGAGGCGAGGAACGATTCACCGTCGCCGAGCCCGACGACGAGCGGCACGTCCTTGCGCGCCCCCACGAGCCGGTCGTTCTCGTCGCGATGCATGATCGCGAGGGCATACGCGCCGTGGAGCTGGCGAAGGGCCGCTCGCGCCGCCTCGGCGATGTCGCCCTGGTAGGACTCCTCGATGAGATGCGCGATCGCTTCCGTGTCCGTCTCGGACACGAGCGTGTGGCCGCGCGCCTGGAGGCCCTCGCGAAGCTCCAGGAAGTTCTCGATGATCCCGTTGTGGATGACCGTGATCCGGCCGCTGCAGTCGACCTGCGGGTGCGCGTTGATGTCGGACGGCCGGCCGTGCGTTGCCCAGCGGGTGTGCGCGAGGCCCACCGCGGCGTGCGGCGTTCGCTCGGCGATCGCCGTCGCGAGGTTGCTCAGCTTGCCGGCGCGCTTCTCCACGAACAGGTCGCCCTGGTCGTCCACGAGCGCGATGCCGGCGGAGTCGTAGCCGCGGTACTCGAGGCGCCGCAGGCCCTCCATGAGGATCGGCCCGGCCTCACGCGGCCCCGTATACCCGACGATTCCACACACGTGCTCGATGTCTCCCCTGGAAGGCGGTCAGTTTAGGCGCTGTTCCGCAAGCGCCGATAACCCATCCGCCAGCTCGCGCACCAGGGCCATGTCACTGCCTTCGATCATCACGCGTAGCGATGGCTCGGTGCCGGACGGCCGCACCAGCACCCGGCCGCCGCCGTCGCCGAGCCGGCGTTCGGCATCCGCAATCGCCCGGCGCAGCACGGGATCGCCCTCCCACTGCTCTTTGTGGCGCACGCGAACCGCGCGCTGCTCCTGGGGCAGCAGCGGGATCTGCGCCGCAAGCTCCGCCAGCGAGACGTCCGTCGTCGTGACGACCCGGAGCACCTCGAGCGCCGTCACCAGCCCGTCGCCGGAGGTCGTGTGCTCGCGGACGATCACGTGGCCGCTCTTCTCGCCGCCGAGGCCCGCGCCGGAGACCTGCATCCCCTCGAGGATGTACTTGTCGCCGACGGGCGTCCGCACGACCGTGCCCCCGGCGCCCTCGACAGCCTGCTGCAGGCCACCGTTCGACAGGACCGACACGACGACCGTCCCGATCGCCGGATCGGCGGCATCCGCGCCCGACCGCGCGAGCCGGTTGAGCGCGAGGAGACCGATGAGCCGGTCGCCATCGACGACCTGGCCGGAGCCGTCCACTGCGACGCATCGGTCGGCATCGCCGTCGAGCGCGAATCCGAGGTCCGCGCCGGTCGCGGCCACGCGCGCCGCCAACGCGGCCGGATCCGTCGCGCCGCAGCGCAGGTTGATGTTCAGCCCGTCCGGCCGGTCGTTCATCACCTCGACCGACGCGCCCGTCGCGCCGATGATCCGGCCGGCGACCGCCGACGCCGACCCGTTCGCCGCATCCACGATGATCCGCAGGCCGCGTCCGTGGATCGACGCCGCGAGGCCTTCGCGATGCGCCACGTACCGTCCGAGCCGATCGCGAGCATCGATGATCGTTCCGAGCGTCGCCGGTGCGGAGCCGGCGAGCTCGTCGGAGCGCCAGATCAGCTGCTCGAGCTCGTCCTCGACCGTGTCGTCGAGCTTCAGCCCGTCGGCGTCGAGCACCTTGAGCCCGTTGTCGTCGGCGGGGTTGTGCGACGCCGACACCATGATCCCGGCCGCGTCCTCGCCGTCGCCCGCGAGGAACGCCAGGGCCGGCGTCGGCACGACGCCCACGACGTGGACGGAGACGCCGAGGCTCGTCGCCCCCGCAGCGATCGCGGCAACGAACATGTCGCCGGACCGCCGCGTGTCCTGCCCGACGACGATCGAGCCGCCCGGTCCCACGAGCCGGAATGCCGTGGCCCGCCCGAGCGCGAACGCGATCGTGGGCTTGAGGTCGACGTTGGCGACGCCGCGGATGCCGTCAGTGCCGAAGAGTCGTGGCACGCTGCTCCTCGATCAGGGGGTCGGCGACGGCCCGGGCGACGGCCCGGGGGTCGGGGCCGGCGCGGTCGCGGGACTGGTGACGATCACGTCGACCGGATTGGGGCTCGCGCTGACCAGCGTGAGTCCGGTCGCGAGGTTGGCCGAGACGGCCACCGCATGCGTGCCGGGCTCCAGCCCGGTGACATCGACGCTGAGCGTGAGCGAGACGCCCGACAGGCGGTCGAGATCGGCCAGGGAGCCACCGATCGTCACGAGCACGTGGTCCGTCGAGAGCGTGTACACGAGGTCCGATCGGGCGCCCGAGAGCACCAGGCCGGCTTCGAACGTGCGCGTGCCGGTCACGGGGCGCAGCGTCACCGTGACCTGGACCGTGCCACCACCCAGCGCCTGGACGCCGTCGGGCAGCGCGAGCGCCACGGTCTGCGTGACCTGCGACGACGCGCCCGACACCGAGACGGGCTGCGTGTCCGCTCGGTCGAGCCCGGCGAGGTCGTTCGCGTCGCCTTCGACCGAGACGACGGCGGGATCCACCGTGACCGACGCGATCTCGAACCCGGCCGCCGGCGTGCCGACGACATTCGGGGTGACGGGCAGCGTCTTGGAGCGCCGGTCCGTGAACACCGGGACGCGCACCCTGACCTGTGCCGGCTCGACGTCCACGAGCTCGAGCTTGTTGCCGTTGGAATCGACGGGCACGAGGGTCACCATCTGGTTGACGTCGATGCCGGAGGCGTCCACGACGACGTTCGCGTGCACCTCGGTCACCTTGGCGACGACCGACTGCGGGCCCGTGACGGTTGCCGTCGTCGCGTCGACGACCGGCTCGCCGATGTCGAGGCCGGACGGGATCGGCCCCAGGACCGCCTGGATCGGCACGGACGCGGAGCCGACGTGGTCCAGCGTCAGGACGATCGCGCGCGGCTCGAAGTCGAGGACCTGGATGCGCGGGTCGACCGCATCGACCGAGACGTCCAGGGTGACTCGCCCGCCCGTGGCCTGCGCGCCGGCGAGATCCACGGTCGCACGGAATGCGTCCGAGTTGATCCGGAGGCCGAGGTCCGGCGGCGCGACGTACTGGATCCTGGTCACCGCGCCGGGGTTGGACAGGACGACGACGTCGGCCGGCGCATGCGCAAGCTCGATCTGGACGTTGCCCGGGAACGTCTGCGTGGTCTGCGACAGCACGAGCCCGCCATACAGCAGCGTGGCGAGGCCGATCGCGGCGAGCTTGAGCGGCCAGTTGTGGAAGACGAAGCTGAGGTACCGCGTCATGTCCGCGGGCCGCGGCTGCCTGCCGGCTCCTTCGCGCGCCGCGGTCGCGGCGGCACGGCGTCCGTCGGGGCGGAGCCGTTCGTCGCGGTCGTCGACGCGTCACCCGGTGTCGGGACTGGCTCGGTGTCGGGCTCGGTCATCGGCGCACCGGCCGACACGTCCGGGACCATCGGCTCGGAGGGGGGCAGCGGCTCGCCCGGTCGTGCCCGCGAGCCGGCGAGGCGGCCGTTTCGCATCGCACGCCCGAGGTCCGGCAGGCGGGCGGACCTGCCACCGGGCCCGGTCGGGATCCGGATCCGTGCCCGGTCGGCGTTCGGCTCCAGGACGCCGCGAAGCGCGCGGGCGAGCTGGCCCTCGTTCAGGTTGCGCACGATCCGCGCGCGCTGGACGAGGCTGACGTGCCCGTTCTCCTCGGACACGACGACGACGACGGCGTCAGTCTGCTCGGTGGTCCCCAGCGCGGCGCGATGCCGCGTCCCGAATCGCTCCGCGTGGATCGTCGTCTCGCCCAGTGGCAGCACCGCACCGGCGGCGACGATGCGCGATCCGCGAACGATCACGGCGCCGTCATGGAGGGGCGACTTTGGGGAGAAGATCGTCCGCAGCAGGTCCGCCGTGAGGTCGCCGTGGATCATCACGCCGCTCTCGGCGATCTGCTCGAGGCCCGTCTCCCGCTCGATCACGATCAGCGCGCCGTGGCCCTCGGCCGACAGCGCGGCCGCCGCTCGGGCGACCTCGGTTGCAACCGTCTCGACGGCACGATCGTCCGCCGAGATGAGCCATGCCAGCGACCCGACCCGCCCGATCCGGTCCAGCGCACGCCGGAGCTCCGGTTGGAACACCACGACGAGAGCGAACAGGCCGACGACGGCGCCGGTCTCGAGGATCTGGGTGACGAGGCGCAGGTTCAGCAGCCGGGCGGCGAAGTAGACGAGGAACACCACGGTCACGCCGATGACGAGGCGAACCGCGCTCGTGCCCCGGATGAGGCTGAACAGCCAGTAGATGAGGAGCGCCGTGATCCCGATGTCCAGGAGGGTCGTCGGCAGCCGGACCTGGTCCAGGATCGACGCGAGGAGCTGCGGCATGCGCCGCGAGTGTACCGCGGAGGTTCCGCCGATCTGCCGGTGGAGCGCCTCCGCCTGATCGGGGAAGCCGGTCTCCGACTAGGTCGGCACGCCCTCGCGGAGACGCTCGGAGGCGAGGTAATGGACGTCTGCCTCGGCCTGGGTGTCGCCGCTCAGGGACGTGAGCCGGAGCAGCAGCTCGATCTTCTCGGTGGCCACCTGGGTCCAGCCGCGGTCCAGCTGGAGGTTGGCGATGGCGAGGTGGACCTTCGGGTCGCCCGGAGCAACCCCGAGCAGCCGGAGGCAGATCTCGAGCGCCGCGTCGAGCCGGCCCTCTTCGCGGTGGACCATGACGGCGGTGAGCATCAGGTCGCGCGCGCTCTGGGCGTCACCGGCCTCGAGCTGGTCGGCCGCGACCGCGAGCAGGGTCTCGGGATCCGGGCGGGGCCCCGCGTAGAGCTCGTCCGGCATCGATGGGAGGTCGATCGCCGGCCAGGCGCCGCCTTCGCCGTCGCCCATGGCGCGACCGTCCATGTCGACCCACTTGGGCTGCGTGCCGAGCTCCGCGATCCGTGCCGCGAGCGCAAGCGACGCCTGCGTGGCCTGGGGCTCATCGATGAGCTCCTCGTCCGCGTCCGCATCTTCGGCGCCCGCCCCGATCGGCGCGGCGTCTTCGACGTCCGTCGCGTCCTCGTCAGCGACGTCATCGGCGCCCGCGTCGAGCTCGGAGACCTGGATGCCCCCGAACGAGCGCGGTGCTGGCGCGGGCGCCAGGTCTGCCTGCTGCGCCGCCGCGATCTGGAGGCGGTCGGCGAGCGCGTCCCGTGACGGCGACGGCTCGAGACGCGCCGCGCGGCGGGCTGCCTCGGCGGCGTCGGCGGAGCGACCGGAAATGTCGAGCACGAACGCGAGCCGCTCGTAGTCGGCGGCGGCGCCGGACCGGAGGCCGCGCTCGTCGCGGGCGCGGGCGCGGGCGCGCAGCGCTGCCTCGTCGTCGGGTGCCATCTGGAGGGCGCGATCGAACGCCTCGGCGGCATCGGCCCAGCGATCCATGCGGTGCAGCACCGTGCCCTGGCTGGCGATCGGGAGCGTCCGCTCGGGCACAAGGCGCGCTGCCTCGCGGTACGCCTCGAGGGCGTCGTCCAGTTCGCCGGCGAGCGCGGCGACGTGCCCGCGCCGCAGGGCGGCCTTGTACTGGTCGAAGAGCGATCCGGTCACGCCGGGGAGCCTACCGCGGCCTGCGGCCGAGCGGCTACCGCCGGGGGTACTGCGCGACTAGCGCTTGGTGTACTGCGGCGCCTTGCGGGCGCGCTTGAGGCCGTACTTCTTCCGCTCCTTCATGCGCGGGTCGCGGCTGAGAAAGCCGGCTTGGCGAAGGGGCACGCGGTTGGCCTCGTCGATCTCGAGCAGCGCACGCGCGATGCCGTGGCGCACGGCGCCGGCCTGCCCGTTCACGCCGCCACCCTCGACCTTGATCATCGCGTTGTACTTGCCGTCCGTGTTCGTGACGCGGAAGGGCATGCGGACCTCGGCCTCGTCGATCGCGGCACCGAAGTGCTCCACGAACGAGCGGCCGTTGATCACCATCTCACCCTCGCCCGGCAGCAGCCGGACGCGGGCGACGGCGGTCTTCCGCCGGCCGGTTCCGCTGTTGTAGGTCTGGGTGGTTGCCATGCGTCGAGGTCCTCCGTCAGGCGAGCGGCTCAGGCCGCTGGGCCTGATGGGGATGGTCGGAGCCGGCGTAGATCTTCAGCTTGCGCAGCTGCTGGGTGCCGAGGCGGTTGTGCGGCAGCATGCCCTTGACCGCGCGGCGCACGACCTCCTCGGGCCGGCGCTCGAGCAGCTTGCCCAGCGACTCCTCCTTGAACCCCTGCGGGTGGCCGGAGTGACGCTGGTAGGCCTTCGTCGTCAGCTTCGCGGCTGACACCGAGATCTTCTTGGCGTTCAGCACGATCACGTGATCACCACCGTCCAGGTTCGGCGACCAGGTGGGCTTGTGCTTGCCGGCAAGGACACGGGCGACACGCGTGGCGAGACGGCCGAGCGTCTCGTCCGTCGCATCCACGACGAACCATTGCCGCTCGATATCGCCTGCTCGCATCGTGTACGTCTTGTCGTTCATCGTTCCTCGTGTCCCAGGTTCGTTCCGTTCATGTCGTTCGTTGTCGTCGCCCGAGGACGACGCGCCGGAGGCACAGCCCCCGGGCCGGCGCCGCTGCCCCGCGAAGGGCCGGCGTTCGCGCCTCCAGGAGCCCCGGCACCGCTGCCGGCTCCAGCTGGCCCTTGCCCACCGCCAGCAGGGTCGCGACGATCCGTCGCACCATGCGCCTGAGGAAGGCATCGGCCCGCACGTCGATCTCGACCGCCTGACCCACCTTCCGGACCCGGATCCGATGGACGGTCCGGACCGGCTGCGGATCGGCCCCGCCGAAGGCGCTGAAGTCGTGCCGGCCCTCGAAGGCCGATGCGGCTTCCGCCATCGCGGCGACATCCAGTCCCGTTCGCACCCAGAGCGTCGTGCGCTCTCGGAGCGGGCTGCGCGGTCCATTCCAGATGGAATACCGGTACTCCCGGTAGCGGGCCGCGTAGCGGGGGTTGAACCCCGGGGGCGCTGGTCGAAGGTCGCGAACCGCGACATCCGGTGGCAGCGTCCCGTTGAGCGCATCCGTCAGGCCCTCGACCGGGAGTTCGCCCGGGTAGGTGAATGCGATCACCTGGCCCGAGGCATGCACCCCGGCGTCGGTCCGTCCGGCGCCCTGGACCGGCTGGCGAGTCCCGCCGGTCAGGCGGGCCAGCGCGGCCTCGAGCTCTCCCTGGACAGTCCGGGCATTCGTCTGTGACTGAAAGCCCGAGAACTCCGTGCCGTCATATTCAACCGTGGCCCGGAACCGGCGGCTGCCGGTACCCCCACGTCGTGCCCTCTCGGGCATCGCTAGTTAGACCAGCTCGATCTGGACGATCTCCGCGGCGTCGCCGGCCCGGGGGCCAAGCTTCACGATGCGGGTGTAGCCCGAGGTTCGGTCGCTGTACTTGGGCGCGATCTCGTCGAACAGCTTGGTCACGACGAGCGGCTCGTTCGGGAACTGCGCGACGATCGTGCGGCGGGCCGACAGGTCGCCCCGCTTGGCGAGCGTGATCGCCTTCTCGACGCGGCCCTGGATCTCCTTGGCCTTCGCCTCGGTCGTCTTGACGCGCTCATAGCGCAGCACCGATACCGTCAGGTTCTTGTAGAGCGCGAGGCGAGGGCCCATCTTCCGGCCGAGCTTGCGGCCGTCGACGCCATGGGAAGCCATCGGCTACGCCTCGTCCTCGTCGTCGAAGGGCGACTCGTCGTCGGACTCGTCGCCGTCGAACTCGCTGGGCTCGGTCTCGGGGAGGATGAAGCCGCGCATGCGCAGCCGCTCCTTCATCTCGTCGAGCGACTTCTTGCCGAAGTTGCGCATGCGGAGCAGGTCCTCGTCCTTGAGCTGGAGGAGCTGCCCGACCTTGACGATGTTGTTGCGCTTGAGCGAGTTGTAGGCGCGCATCGGGAGATCGAGCTCCTCGATGGGCATGTCGAGCATGTTCGGCGGCAGCTGCGGGATGCCCGCGGCGGCGCGATCAGGCGACATGGCCGCCTGGCCGATCGTGACGAAGGGCCGGAACTGCTCGATGAGGATCGAGGCAGCGCGGCTGAGCGCCTCCTCGGGCCCGATCGTGCCGTCGGTCTCGATCTCGATCGTGAGCTTGTCGAAGTTCGTGACCTGGCCGACGCGGGTGCTCTCCACCCAGTAGTTGACCTTGCGGACCGGGGTGAAGATCGCGTCGACCGCGATCACGCCGATCGGCAGGGCCTCGGTGCGCTCGACGCCGAGGTAGCCGACGCCGCGCTCGACCGTCATGTCCATGTCGATCGTCACGTCGTCCGAGTCCAGCGTCATGAGCACGAGGTCGCGGTTCACGATCTCGACGTCCGCCGACTCCATGACGTCCGCGGCGAGGACGGGCCCGGCGCCGCTCTTGGTGAGCCGAAGCTGGACCGGGTGCGTCGCGAAGCTCTTCATGCGCAGCTTCTTGACGTTCAGGACGATCTGGGTGACGTCTTCCTTGACGCCGGGGATCGTCGAGAACTCCTGGTAGACGTCGCGGATCTGGAGCGAGGTCACCGCGGCGCCCTCGAGCGACGAGAGCAGCACGCGCCGGAGCGCGTTGCCGAGGGTGACACCGTAGCCGGCCTGGAGGGGTCCGACCTCGTACTTGGCGTACGTGCCGACTTCCTCGACGGGCTCGATCTGCGGGGTTTCGAGTTCGATCATGTCGGCGGGTTACCTCGAGTAGTACTCGACCACGAGCTGCTCGGACAGGTCGAGCGGCATCTGGTCGCGGCGGGGCAGGGTGGACACGGAGCCCGCGAGCTTCGCGGCGTCGAGCGACAGCCACTCCGGAGCCTGGTGGCCCTTGATGGTGTCCTTGATCACCTTGAACGTCTCGCGGCTGCGGTGGCTCTCGCGGACCTCGACCCGATCACCCGGGCGCATCGCGTACGACGGGACGTCCGTGGGCGTGCCGTTCACCGCGAAGTGGCCGTGGGCGACGAGCTGGCGCGCCTGGGCGCGCGAGGTCGCGAAGCCGAGCCGGAAGACCACGTTGTCGAGACGGGTCTCGAGCAGCTGCAGGAGGGCCTCGCCGGTCACGCCGGTGTGGCTCTCGGCCTCGTTGTAGTAGTTGCGGAACTGGCGCTCCAGCACGCCGTACACGCGGCGCACCTTCTGCTTCTCGCGCAGCTGGATCCCGTACTCGCCCATCTTGCGGCGCCGGACGCCGTGCTGACCGGGCGGGGTGGGCCGGCGCTCGAAGGAGCACTTCTTCGTGTAGCAGCGGGTGCCCTTCAGGAAGAGCTTCGCGCCCTCACGACGGCACAGGCGGCAGACGGACTCGGTGTAGCGGGCCATGGCTCAGACCCTGCGCCGCTTGGGCGGGCGGCAGCCGTTGTGCGGGATGGGCGTCACGTCGGTGATGGCGGAGACCTCCAGCCCTGCGGTCTGCAGCGAGCGGATCGCCTGCTCGCGCCCCGCGCCCGGGCCCTTGACGAAGACCTCGACCTGGCGCATGCCGTGCTCCATCGCCTTGCGCGCGGCCATCTCGGCCGAGAGCGCCGCGGCGTACGGAGTGCTCTTGCGCGAGCCCTTGAACCCGGCCACACCGGCCGAGCCCCAGCTCACGACGGCACCACCGAGGTCGGTGATCGTGATGATCGTGTTGTTGAACGACGCCTGGACGTGGACGTGGCCCACCGGCACGTTCTTCTTCTCGCGACGCCGCGTCTTGACGGCCTTCTTGCGCTCAGCCATGTCGGTTCGCTACCCCGCCCTACTTCGTGGCTTTCTTCCGAGCGCCAACCGTGCGCTTCGGGCCGCGCCGCTGGCGCGCATTGGTCTTCGTCCGCTGGCCGCGCACCGGCAGGTTCCGCCGATGGCGGAGGCCGCGATACGAGCCGATCTCCTGGAGTCGCTTGACGTTGAGCGAGACCTCCCGCCGCAGGTCGCCCTCGACCTTGTAGCGCCGGTCGATGACCTCGCGCAGGCGGTTCACCTGGTCCTCGGTGAGGTCCCGGACGCGGGTATCCGCGTTCACGCTGGTCTGGACGAGGATCTTCTGGGCAGTCGGAAGCCCGATGCCGTAGATGTAGGTCAGCGCGACCTCGACCCGCTTCTCACGGGGGATGTCGATGCCTGCAATGCGTGCCATCGGTCCGCTACCCCTGCCGCTGCTTGTGCTTCGGGTTGGTGCAGATGACCATCACGGTGCCGTGACGCCGGATGACTTTGCAGTTGTCGCAGCGGGCCTTGATGGAGGCTCTGACTTTCAACGTTTCCTCGTCGCTCGCGACCACCCGTGCGGGCGGCCAGATTTCAGCTCTTACTTCAGTCGGTACGTGATCCGACCGCGCGTGAGGTCGTAGGGCGAGAGCTCTACTCGGACGCGGTCGCCGGGCAGGATGCGGATGAAGTTCATCCGAAGCTTCCCGGAGATATGCGCCAGCACGCGGTGCCCGTTCTCCAGCTCAATCGCGAACATGGTGTTGGGCAGCGGTTCGACGACCGTGCCTTCGACCTCGATCGCATCTCGTTTCGCCACGGGCGGTGCTGGGTCCCTTTCTCACATTGAATGCCGGCCCGGACGGGCCGACACACGAACGCGCAGCGTAGCAGAAATGGTCATTTCGTGGCAACCACCGTCAATTGCCGGCCGCAGCGCCACCACGAACGCCGCGAACGGCGAAGGCGGTCACGCCGGTGCTGAAGCCCTTGAGCTCCAGCTCCCGCGTCCCGTCCTGCTCGACGGCCTCCTCGACCGCGGCCATGACGCGCTGGCTGATCAGGATCTCGCCGGCCTTCGCCGCCGATGACAGGCGCGAGGCCAGGATCACGGACGTCCCGATCGCCGCGTAGTCGTACCTGCCCTCGAACCCGATGCGGCCCACGGTTGCGTACCCGGTCGCGATGCCGATCCCCAGCCCCAGCTCGTAGCCGCGCCGGCGCCAGTCGCCGGCGAGGCGCGCGAACCCGTCGCGCATGGCACACGCGGTCCGCACCGCCGCAAGCTGGTGATCGGCCACGGGCGTGGGGTCGTTGAAGAAGACCATCAGCCCGTCACCCGCAAAATGCTCGACCGTGCCCTGGTTCGCGACGGCCAGCACCCCAACGGTCGCGTGGTAGTCGCGCAGCACGCCGAGCACCTCTTCCGGATCCGCCTTCTCGGCGAATGCGGTGAAGCCGCGGAGATCGGCGAACAGGGCCGTGATCTCGCGTCGATGCCCGCTGAGGAGCTGCTGGCCTTCCGGCGACGACAGGAGCTCGGCGGCCTGCGGCGCATAGCGCGCGAGCTCCGTTCGCTGGCGTTCGATCGTCTCGAGGAGACGAGCCAGGACCACCGCGATGGCGACCTGGTCGGCAAAATGCTCGACGAGGCCGATCTCACGTTCCGAGAACGGGCGCACTTCGCTTCGAGCGGCCGCGATCACACCGATCACCTCGGAGCCGTGTCTGATCGGCACGCCAAGATCGGTCCGGAAGCCGCCCGCCCGCTGGACCTCCAGCTCGACGAAGTCGCGATCGGCCAGCATGTCCTCGATGTGCACGACCTGGCCGTCCCGGAGCGCCTTGGCGACGACGGAGCCTGGCCCGGGCTGGTAGGAGAGGCCCGACACCAGCTCCTCAAACTCGGCGCTGAAGCCGGTGAACGCAGACATGCGGAATGCCGCGCCGTCCCTGATGGCGATGTTCGCGGAATCCGCGCGGCACAGCGCCGCCGCCTCTTCGACGACGGACTGAAGGAAGTCTCGAAGTCGGAAGTCCGGGCGCGCGATGAACGCGAGCGTGCGACCGAGGGCCGCGACCGCGGGGTCATCGCTCGCACGAGGCGGCATCGCGGCGAGCGTTCCTAGACCGTGGTCAGGATCTGCGGGCCGGAGGCCGTGATGGCGATCGTGTGCTCGAAGTGGGCGGCCAGCGCGTCGTCCTGGGTCGCGACCGTCCAGCCGTCGGCCTCGACGTACACGTCGCCGTCGCCGAGCGTGAACATCGGCTCGATCGCGAGGCACACGCCGGGCTGCAGCTCGGCGCCTTTCGAACCCGTGCGGTAGTTCGGGACCTGCGGGTCCTGGTGCATGTCCGTGCCGATCCCGTGACCGACGAACGGGCGGACGATGCCGTACCCGGCGCGCAGGCCGATGTCCTCGATCGCCGCCGAGATGTCCCCGACGCGCGCGCCGGGCTTCGCCGCGGCGATGCCGGCCATCATCGCGAGCCGAGTGGTGTCGACGAGCTGCTGCGCTTCCTTCGAGACCTCGCCGACGATGAACGTCCGCGCCCCGTCGCCGTGCCAGCCGTCGAGGATCGCGCCCGTGTCGACCTTGACGATCGAGCCGGCCTTGATCGCCCGGTCACCGGGAATTCCGTGCACGACCTCGCTGTCGATCGAGATGCAGGTGCTTGCCGGGAAGGCCTTCGGGCCCTTGCCGTAGCGACCGCCACCGAGGTAGCCCTTGAACGACGGGATGGCGCCCGAGTTGCGGATGTGGCGCTCTGCCAGCGCATCGAGGTGGCCCGTCGTGACGCCCGGCCTCAGCTCGGACTCGACGAGCGCGAGGACCTCGGCCACGATGCGGCCGGCGCCGCGCATCTGCTCGATCTCGCGGGCGGACTTCCGCGTGATCACCGGTCTTCGGCGACGGCCCAGCCCAGGGCTTCGAGGAGCTCCGTCGTGACGTCCTCGATCTGCTGCAGCCCGTTGACCGGGGTCAGGATGCCGCGCGCACGGTAGTAGTCGGCGACATCGTGGAGCGGGCCGAGCTGCTGCTGCATGCGGGCCCGGACGGTCGCCTCCGCGTCGTCGGCGCGATGGACGAGCTCCGACCCGTCGACATCGCAGATCCCCCAGACCTTCGGCGGCTTGAACCATTCGTTGTAGACGTGCCCGCCGGCTCGGCAGATCAGCCGGCCCGCGAAGCGCCCGATGAGGTGCTCCTCCGGGACCTCGAGCAGCAACGCGCGATCGACGGGCCGGCCCGACGTCGCGAGGGCGGCATCGAGGGCCTCGGCCTGGGGCCGCGTCCGCGGGAACCCGTCGAGGATCGCGCCGTTCGCTGCGTCCTCGCGGTCGAGCCGGGCGAGGAACAGCTGCGCCATCAGGGCATCGGAGACGAGCTCCCCGGAGCGCATCACCGCATCGACCTCGCGGCCGATCTCGCTGCCGCTCGCCACTTCGGCGCGCAGCAGGTCGCCGGAGGCGAGCACGGGGACGCCGAGGCGCTCCGAAAGGCGGGGTGCCTGGGTGCCTTTGCCTGCGCCGGGTGCGCCGAGAAGGATTGCGACAGTCATGGTCGGGCCGATGCCCCTACCTGATGAACCCTTCGTAATTCCGCATCATGAGCTGCGCCTCGATCTGCTTCATCGTCTCGACGACGACGGAGACGACGATCAGGAGGCCCGTGCCGCCGATCGCGATCCCCTGCAGGTTCGGGTCGAGCACGCCGGCGAGGACCGGCGCGACCGCCACGATGCCGAGGAACAGCGCGCCCGCGAGGGTGATGCGGCTGACGACGCGACCGAGGTACTCCTGCGTCGGCTTGCCCGGACGGATGCCCGGGATGAAGCCGCCGTTCTTGCGGAGCTGCTCCGCGGTCTCGTCCGGCTTGAACGTGAACGCGGTGTAGAAGTACGTGAAGCCGACGGTCAGCAGGAAGTACAGGATCGAGTACTGGATCGACGTCGACGACAGCACCTGGCCGATGAAGATCGCCACGTTCTTGACGCCCTCGTTCTCCGAGAAGGAGAAGTACGCGGCGAGCTGGCCGGGGAAGGCCAGGATGCTGATCGCGAAGATGATCGGGATGACGCCCGCGAGGTTGACCCGCAGCGGGAGGAACGTCTGGCCGCCCTGGTACATGCGCCGGCCGCGGACGCGGCTGGCGTACTGGATCGGGATGCGGCGCTGGCCTTCCTGGATGTAGATGATCGTCATCACCGCCACGATCGCGATCACGGCGAACAGGACGATGTCGCGCGCCGACGGCGCGGCAAGGAGACCGGCAAGCCCGGCCGGGGCGCGGCTCACGATGCCCGCGAAGATGATGAAGCTGATGCCGTTGCCGATGCCCTTCTCGGTGATGAGCTCGCCGAGCCACATCAGCACGACGGCACCGGCGACGAGGGTGATCATCTGCACCCAGCTCATCGGGTTCCCGAGGCCGAAGTCGCTGCCGATGATGACGTTCTGCGCGTTCAGCGCGGACAGGATGCCGAACGCCTGCAGGATCGCCATCGGCACGGTCAGGTAGCGTGTGTACTGGTTGATCTTCTGGCGGCCGTACTCACCCTCGCGGCTGAGGGCCTGCAGCGACGGGATCACGCCCGTCATGAGCTGCATGATGATCGAGGCGTTGATGTACGGGTTCATCGCCAGGCCGACGATGGAGAGCTGTGACAGCCCGCCGCCGGCGAACAGGTCGAGGATCCCGAACGCGGAGTTGTTCTGGAAGAACTGCGCGAGCGCCTGCCGGTCGATGCCTGGGAGGGGCACCTGGGCGAGCATCCGGTAGACGACCAGGATCCCCAGGACGAACAGGATGCGGCGCCGGATGTCCGGCGCGCGGAAGGCGTTGAGCAGCGATTCGAACACGGTCGCTACGCGTCCGCTTCGGCGTCGTCGGTCTTGTCGGCGTCGTCGGTCTTGGCTGCCTTCGACCCGCGGGCCTTCGGCGCCTTCGACGCCTCGGCGGCCGGGGCGGCCTCCGCGGTCGACGCGGCGGCCGGAGCCTCGGTCGACTCGGCGACGGCGTCGTCGTGATCGACATGGTCGTCATCCATGCCGAGAGCGGCGCGCTTCGCGTCGGGGACCTCGAGGACGGAGACCGTGCCGCCGGCGGCCTCGATCTTGGACCGAGCGCTCCCGGTGAACGCGTCGGCAACGACGAACAGGGCGGTCGAGAGCTCACCGTTCCCAAGGATCTTCATCGGCCGGTCGAGCCGGCGAACGAGCCCCGCGGCGCGGAGGATCTCCTGGTTGACCGTGACCGGCGCGGCGCCCTTCTTCGAGGGCTTCGCGCCGGGCATGTCGCCCGACGCGAACGCACCGGCCTCGGCGACACGCTGGATGTCGCCGACGTTCACGACCTCGAACTCGATCTTGAACGGGTTCTTGAAGCCGTGCAGCTTCGGGATGCGCTGATGGAGCGGCGTCTGGCCGCCTTCGAACCAGGCCGGGATCGTGCCGCCGGCTCGCGCCTTCTGGCCCTTGGTGCCGCGGCCCGCGGTCTTGCCCTGGCCTGCGGCGATGCCGCGACCGACGCGCCGCTTGGCCTTCTTGGAGCCCGGCGCGGGCTTCAGGTCGTGGAGCTTCATGCCTTCTCCTCGTCGCCGCCCTTGGCGCGCGCGCCCGTGGCGGCCAGCTCCTCGACGGACACGAGGAATCGGACCTGGCGGACCATGCCCCGGGTCGCGTCGTTGTCCACGACCTCGACCGACGAGCCGATCCCGTGCAGGCCCAGCGCCTTCAGCGTCGCCCGGTTCCGAGCGATGTGGCTGATGGAGCTCTTGACCTGGGTGACCTTGAGCTTACCGGCCATTCGCGGCCTCCATCGCGGCCGGCTGGCCGGCGATGTGCAGGCGGACCGGCACGCCGCGGCGGGCGCTGAGCTCGGCCGCGGAATGCAGCGAGCGGAGGCCCTCGAGCGTGGCCCGGGTCACGTTGACCGGGTTGGTCGAGCCGTACACCTTCGAGAGGATGTCGCGGATGCCCGCGGCCTCGACGACCGCGCGAACCGAGCCGCCGGCGATGACGCCGGTGCCCTGGCTGGCGGGCTTCAGGAGGACGTCGCTCGCCGCGAAGACCGTGCGGACCTCGTGCGGGATCGTCGTCCCGACCATCGGGATCCGGATGATGTGCTTCTTCGCGTCCTCGACGCCCTTGCGGATCGCCTCGGGCACCTCGCCGGCCTTCCCGAGCCCGACCCCGACGTGGCCCGCGCCGTCACCGACGACGATGACCGCGCTGAAGCTGAACCGCCGGCCGCCCTTGACGACCTTGGCGACGCGGTTGATCTGGACGACCCGCTCCTCGAGCGTGAGCTTGTTGGCGTCAATTCGTGGCAACGGTCGCTCCTCAGAACTCCAGGCCGGCTTCGCGGGCGGCGTCGGCCAGGGACTTCACCCGGCCGTGGTAGCGATTGCCGGCGCGGTCGAACACGACCTGGGCGACGCCGGCAGCGCGAGCCCGCTCGGCGACGATGCGGCCGACCGTGGATGCCTCGGCGGTCTTCGTGGCCTTGGCCGACCGGAGGGCGGCTTCCAGCGACGAGGCCGCGGCGAGGGTCCGGCCGGACGTGTCGTCGATGACCTGGGCGTAGATGTGGTTCAGGCTGCGGAACACGGCCAGTCGCGGGCGCGACGTCGTGCCTTCCACCCGGAGGCGGAGGCGTTCGTGGCGCTTCTGGCGGGCGGCCCCGCGGCTGATCGATGCAGTCATGCGTTGATTCCTTCGTTCGCTCGGCGGGTTACTTCTTGCCGCCGATCTTGCCGGCCTTGCCGGCCTTGCGGCGGATGACCTCGCCCGCGTAGCGGACGCCCTTGCCCTTGTAGGGCTCCGGCTTGCGAGTGGCGCGAACCCGTGCGGCGATCTGGCCGACGAGCTCCTTGTCGATGCCGACGACGGCGAGCTTCGTGGGGTTCTCCACCTCGAAGCTGATGCCGGCCGGCGGGTCGATCTCGATCGGGTGGCTGTAGCCGAGGTTCAGCTGCAGCTTGCGCCCGGCGAGCGCAGCACGATAGCCGACGCCGGTGATCTCGAGCGGCTTGCGGTAGCCCGTGGTCACGCCGACGACCATGTTGTTCACCAGCGTCCGCGTGAGGCCATGCAGCTGCTTGTGCGTCTTGGCCTCGCTCGGGCGAGTGACCACGATCTGGTCGCCGTCGCGAGCGACGGACATCTCCGGATGGAGGTCGCGGGAGAGGGTGCCCTTGGGTCCCTTCACCGTCACGCTCTGGCCGTCGATGGAGACATCGACTCCGGCGGGCACGGCGATGGGCAGGCGTCCGATTCGTGACATGTCGACTTACCAGACGTAGGCGAGGACTTCGCCGCCGAGCTGGGCCTTGCGAGCCTGCGCGCCGGTCATGATCCCCTGGCTGGTGCTGACGATGACGATGCCGAGGCCGCCCAGCACGCGCGGGATGTCGGTCTTGGCCGCGTACACCCGGAGGCCGGGCTTGCTGACGCGCTTCAGGCCGGAGACGACGGGCACCTTGCCGTCGACGTAGCGCAGCTGGAGCTTGAGGACGCGGCCCGGACCCGCCTGCTCCTCGGACACGTCGGCGATGAAGCCTTCGGCCTTGAGGATGCGGGCGATCTCGCGCTTGGTGCGCGACGCCGGCACGACGACCTCGGTATGGCGGGCCCGCGACGCGTTCCGGACGCGGGTCAGCATGTCTGCGATCGGATCAGAGATGTTCATTCGGACCTACCAGCTCGACTTGGTCACGCCCGGCAGCTCACCCGTGAGGGCGCGCTCCCGGAAGCAGATGCGGCACAGGGCGAAGCGGCGCATGAACGCACGCGGCCGGCCGCACACGGTGCAGCGGTGGTATCCACGAACGCCGAACTTCGGCGTCCGCTTCGACTTCGCGATCATCGATTTCTTGGCCATGGTCTCCCCTCCCCGCCTACGAGGCGAAGGGCATGCCGAGGAGCTCGAGCATTCGCTTCGATTCCTCGTCGGTCTTCGCCGTCGTCACGACGCTGATCTCCAGCCCGCGGAGACGGTCCACCTTGTCGTAGTCGATCTCGGGGAACGCGATCTGCTCACGCATCCCGAGCGAGTAGTTGCCCCGGCCGTCGAACGAGCGGCTCGGAACGCCGCGGAAGTCGCGGATGCGGGGCAGCGTGAGCAGCGTGAGCCGCTCCAGGAAGTCCCACATGCGCTGGCCGCGCAGCGTCACCTTCAGCCCGATCGGGTTGCCGGTGCGGATCTTGAACTGGGCGATGGAGCGGCGCGCCTTCATCACGATCGGCTTCTGGCCGGTGATGAGGGTCAGGTCGCCCGATGCGGCATCGATCGCCTTCGCGTTCGACAGCGCCTCGCCGAGCCCGATGTTGACGACGATCTTGCTGAGCTTCGGCACCTGGTTCGGGTTGCCGTACTCGAACTGCTTCACGAGCGCCGGCACCACGTCGCTGTGGTACTTGGCGCGCAGGCCGCGCGGCCCCGTCTGCTTCGGCGCTGGGGCGGCAGCCGCGGCCGGTGCCTCGGTGGCCGCGGCCATCGCCGGCGGAGCCGGTTCGGCAGCAGCCTCGGGCGCGTCGTCAGGAGCCGCGGCCTTCGCGGCCTTGGCGGCCTTGGGTGCAGCGGCCTTCGCGCGCGCGGCCTTCGCCGGCGCCTCGGATGCAGCCTCGGTCGTGTCGGGCGCAGCGTCGGTCGCCTCGGCAACGGGAGCCTCGGGCGCCTCGGCGGCGGCCGTCTGGGTCTCGTCGGTCATGGTGGGTTCCTGCTCGGTCATCTCGGTCTCGGTCATGCCGTCACCTCGATCGCCTTGCCGCAATGGCTGCAGACGCGCACCCGACGACCATCCTCGAGGACGGCGTGCCGGACGCGGGTCGGCTCCTTGCAGTTCGGGCAGACGAGCATCACCTTGCTGATGTCGAGCGGCTGCGCGAGGTCGAGGATGCCGCCCTGCTGGACCTTCGGGACGCGATCGTTCGCGCCCTGGGTCTGGCGGGCCTTGGTGTGGCGCTTGGCGACGTTGATCCCGTCGATCACGACCGAGACCGGTCGGGACGACGCGGCCTTCCAGAAGCCGGTCCGGATCTTCGTCTCGCCCTTGGCCTGGCCGCGCGCCGTGACGCGCTGCTGGGCTGCCGGGTTCGTCAGCACCTTGTCGACCACGCCCTGCTTGCCCGCGTCCTTGCCGGACAGCACCACGACGGTGTCGCCCTTCCGGATCTCAGGCACGCGCGTGTGGCGGAGGGCCATCACAGCACCTCCGGGGCGAGCGACACGATCTTCATGTAGTTGCGGTCACGGAGCTCGCGCGCGACGGGGCCGAAGATCCGGGTGCCGCGCGGGTTGCCCTGGTTGTTGATGAGCACTGCTGCGTTCTCGTCGAAGCGGATGTAGCTGCCGTCGGGGCGCCCGTACTCCTTGGCCGTGCGAACCACGACCGCGCGGACGACGTCGCCCTTCTTGACGGCTGCGTTGGGGATGGCCTGCTTGACGCTCGCGATGATCACGTCGCCGATGACCGCGGTGGTCTTCGTCGAACGGCCCATCACGCGGATGCACTGGATGGTCCGGGCACCCGTGTTGTCGGCGACCTTCAGGCGGGTCTGCGGCTGGATCACGCGTCGGCCCCTTCGTCACCCTCGTCGTCGTGCTTGGCACGACCCGGGTGGGCGGCGGAATGGATCGCCTCGGAGACCGCGGCCTCCTCGTTCACGAGGTCCGGGCCACCGTGCTCGCCGACTCGCTGGACGACCTCGACGAGGCGCCAGCGCTTCGTCGCGGACAGCGGTCGCGACTCCTCGATCAGGACCGTGTCGCCGACGTGGGCGTCATTGGTCTCGTCGTGGGCCTTGAACTTCGTGGACAGGCGGATGACGCGCTTGTACAGGCGGTGGCGCGCGAGCCGCTCGACGGACACGACGATCGTCTTGTCCATCTTGTCGCTCACGACGCGCCCGACCTTCGTCTTGCGCTTGCCTTGCACCGCAGGGGCTTCATTCACGGCCATCGCCTACGCCTTTCCGGTCTTCGCTGCTTCGCGGCCGATCCGCTCGCGCTGGACCGTGAGGATCCGAGCGATGGTGTGCCGGGTCTGGGGAATGCTGCTGGTGTCGTTCAGCTGGCGCGTCGACAGGGCGAAGCGGGCGCTCCACAGGTCCTGCTTGGCCTGGGCGAGCGCATCCACGAGCTCCTTGTCGGACATCTCGCGCACCTTGGCGATGTCGGTCATCACGCGTTCCCTTCGACGGCGCCCTCGCGGGCGACGACGCGCGTCTGCACCGGGAGCTTGTGGCTGGCGAGGCGCATCGCCTCCGCCGCCTCTTCCTGCGGAACGCCGGCCATCTCGAACAGGATCCGGCCGGGCTTCACGACCGCAACCCAATGGTCGGGCGCGCCCTTGCCGGAGCCCATGCGGGTCTCGGCCGGCTTCTTCGTGACCGGCTTGTCCGGGAACACGCGGATCCAGATCTTGCCGCCGCGCTTGACCGAGCGGGTCATCGCGCGTCGGGCGGCCTCGATCTGCCGGCTGGTGATCCAGGCCGGCTCCATCGTGGCAAGGCCGTAGTCGCCGAAGGCGACGTAGTGGCCGCCCTTGGCCTGCCCGGACATGCGCCCGCGCATGACCTTGCGATGCTTGACGCGTCGCGGTAGCAGCATCGGCTACGCCCCCTGCCCGACCGCGGTGACCGCGGGCTGCTGCGCGTTGCGCTGCACCTGCGGGACCACGTCGCCGCGGTAGATCCAGACCTTGACGCCGATGCGCCCGTAGGTCGTGTGCGCGTGCACCTGGCCGTAGCTGATGTCGGCGCGCAGCGTCCCGAGCGGGATGCGACCTTCGCGGTCCCACTCGCGGCGGCTCATCTCGGCGCCACCGAGGCGCCCCGAGACCATGATCTTCACGCCCTTCGCGCCGGCCTTCATCGACCGCTGGATCGACTGCTTCATCGCCTTCTTGAAGGCGATGCGGCGCGACAGCTGCTGGCTGATGTTGGTGGCGACGAGGTACGCGTCGAGCTCTGGCTGGCGGATCTCCTTGATCTCCAGCTTGACCTTGCGCTTCGTGAGCGCCCCGATCTGCTGGCGCAGGATCTCCACGTTCTGGCCGCCCTTGCCAATCACGATGCCCGGCTTGGCCGTGTGCACGGTGACCGTGACCTGTCCGAAGTTGCGCTCGATCTCGAGGCCGGAGACGCTCGCGTTCGCGAGGCGCTTGTCCACCAGCTGGCGGATTGCGATGTCCTCGCTCAGGAGCTGCGTGTATTCCTTGTCGTGGTACCACTTCGCGGTCCACGTGCGGGTCACCCCGAGGCGGAAGCCGTAGGGGTGGACTTTGTGTCCCATGGTTGCCTACCCCTCCTGGTCGCCGACGGTGACGGTGATGTGGGTGACGCCCTTGTGGATCGGGAAGGCCCGACCCTGGGCGCGCGGGCGCCAGCGCTTGATCGTCGGGCCCTCATCGGCCCGCGCGTCGATCACGCGCAGCTCGTCGGCAGCGAGATTCAGGTTGTTCTCGGCATTCGCAGCCGCGCTCTTCAGCACCCCGGCGACGTCCTTGGCGGCGTGCTGGGGCATGAACTTGAGCAGGGCGGCGGCCTCCTCCACGGAGCGACCCTTGATCGCGGCCACGACGAGGCGGGCCTTGCGGGTCGAGCCGCGGACGTACTTGGCGGTGGCGGTTGCTTTCATCTCAGGCTCACTTCGGCGCCGTGGCGCGGTCCGTGCTCCGGCCGTGCCCGCGATAGGTGCGGGTGGGCGCGAACTCGCCGAGCCGGTGGCCGACCATGTTCTCGGTCACGTAGACCGGGACGTGCTTGCGGCCGTTGTAGACGGCCACGGTGTGGCCGATGAACGACGGGAAGATCACGCTCGCGCGCGACCAGGTCTTCACGACCTTCTTCTCGTTCTTCTTGTTCATCAGCTCGATGCGGCCGAGCAGGCGGGGCTCGATGAACGGGCCCTTCTTGATCGAACGGGACATTCCTCAGCCTCCCTGCTACTTCTTGCGCCGCGAACGGACGATCAGGCCGCTCGTCTTCCCGCGGCGGGTGCGGTAGCCCATGGCAGGCTTGCCCCATGGCGTCTTGGGCGGCATCCCCGTCGGGGACTTGCCCTCGCCGCCGCCGTGCGGATGGTCTCGGGGGTTCATGACGACGCCTCGGACCTCGGGCCGCTGGCCCATGTGCCGGGCGCGGCCGGCCTTGCCGAGGTTCTGGTTCTCGTGATCGAGGTTGCCCACCTGGCCGATGGTGGCCATGCAGCGGATGCTGACCTTGCGGACCTCGCCGGACGGCAGACGGAGGGTGGCGTAGTCGCCTTCCTTCGCGAGCAGCTGGGCTGCGGTGCCGGCGGAGCGGACGATCTGGCCACCCTTGCCGGGGATGAGCTCGATGTTGTGGATCGTGGTGCCGAGCGGGATGTTCGCGATCGGGAGGGCATTTCCCACCCGCGCTTCCGCAGACGCACCGGCGACGACCACGTCACCCACCTTGAGCCCGTGCGGCAGGAGCATGTAGCGCTTCTCGCCGTCGCGGTAGTGGAGCAGGCCGATGCGCGCCGAGCGGTTCGGGTCGTACTCGACCGTCGCGATGCGCGCGGGCACGTCGTGCTTGTCGCGCTTGAAGTCGATCCGCCGGTAGTGCGTCTTCTCGCCGGCGCCGCGATGGCGCACGGTGAGGCGACCCTGGTTGTTCCGGCCGGAGCCGCGCTTCTGGGGCTCGAGCAGCGGCTTGTAGGGCTCGGTGGTCGTGATCTCCTCGAAGGTCGAGCGGGTCATCCCGCGTCGACCCGGCGAGGTCGGCTTGTAGGTTCGCAACGGCATCTCAGACGCCCTCGAAGAACTGGATCTTCTGGCCCGCGGCGAGCGTGACGACCGCCTTGCGCCAGGGGGAGGTTGCGCCCTTGATCCGCCCGCGGCGGGTGCCGCGCGACTTCTCCTTGGCCTTCGTGGTCAGGACGTTCACCGAGACCACGGTGACCTTGTCGGCCGCGTAGAGCGTCTCGATGGCCGCCTTGATCTGGATCTTGTTCGCATCCGGGTGGACGCGGAACGTGTAGCGCCCGTGCGTCGACTGGTCGATCGACTTCTCGCTCACGACCGGGCGCAGGATGATCTCGGGCGCGGTCAGGGCGCTCACAGGTAGACCTCTTCCATCCGCGCGAGCGCGGGCTGCTCGATCACGACCGTGTCGGCATTCAGGATGTCGACCACGTTGAGCGAGTCGGCGAGGATGACCTCGACTGTCGGCAGGTTTCGCGCCGACAGGCGGAGCTTCTCGTCGCCGGCGGGCGCGACGACCAGCACCCGGCCCGTCGCGTTGAGTGCCGTCAGCACCCCGGCGACGTCCTGGGTCTTGATCGCTTCGAGCCCGAAGGTGTCGAGGATGCGGATCGCCTCGTCGCCGAGCTTCGCGGTGAGTGCGCCGCGCAGCGCCAGGCGCTTCATCTTCTTGGGCAGCCGCTGCTCGTACGAGCGCGGGTGCGGACCGAACACCGTGCCGCCGCCGCGGTAGTGCGGCGCGGTCGGCGTGCCCTGGCGGGCGCGGCCGGTGCCCTTCTGGCGGTATGGCTTCTTGCCGCCGCCGCGGATCTCGCCGCGGGTCTTCGTGTCATGGGTGCCGGTACGGCGACCGGCGAGCTGGGCCGTCACGACCTGGTGCAGGACGGCCTCGTTCACGGGCGCGGCGAACAGCTCGTCGTGGAGCTCGACGGTGCCCTTGGAGGCGCCGGTGCGGTCGAACAGGGTGGTGGATGCCATCGCGCTATGCCTTCTTCACGAGGATCAGGCTGCCGCGGCCACCCGGGAGGCTGCCCTTGACGAGCAGGAGGTTGTGCTCGCTATCCGCGCGCACGACCTTGACCTTCTTGGTGGTGACGCGCTCGTCGCCCATGTGGCCGGCCATGCGCACGCCGCGGTAGACGCGTCCCGGCGTCGTGCCTGGGCCGATCGAGCCGGGCTCGCGGTGGTGATCCGAGCCGTGCGTCTTGGGACCGCGGCTGAAGTTGTGGCGCTTCACGTGGCCCGCGAAGCCCTTGCCCTTCGAGACGCCGGTCACGTCGACGAGGTCGCCATCGGCGAATACGTCGCCGACCGCGATCGTCTGCCCGACCTCGTACGTGCCGAGGTCGTCGACGCGGAACTCGCGCAGGGTCGACAGCGCCGGCAGGTCGCCGAGCTGGCCGGCCTGCGGCTTGTTGATCTTCTTCTTCTCGTCGGTCCCGAGCTGGACCGCGGTGTAGCCGTCGCGATCGGTCGTGCGCAGGCGGGTCACCGTGTTCGGGGCGACCTCGAGCACCGAGACGGCAACCATCGTGCCGTCCTTCTCGAAGACCTGCGTCATGCCGACCTTGCGGCCGATCAAACCTACTGTCATCACATCTTGATCTCGATGTCGACACCAGCCGGGAGGCTGAGTCGCATCAGGGCGTCCACCGTCTTCGACGACGGATCGAGGATGTCGACGAGCCGCTTATGGGTGCGGATCTCGAACTGCTCCCGCGAGTCCTTGTCGATGAACGGTGAGCGCAGGACGGTGAACTTCTCGATCCGGGTGGGCAGCGGCACGGGGCCGACGATGTCGGCACCCGTTCGCTGGGCCGTCTCGACGATCTGCGCCGCCGACTGATCGAGCAGTCGGTGGTCGTACGCCTTGAGACGGATGCGGATCCGCTGCTTTGCCATCTCGTTACGCGCTGATGCTGGTGATGGCGCCGGCGCCGACCGTGCGGCCACCCTCGCGGATGGCGAAGCGCTGGCCGACTTCGAGCGCGATCGGGGTGATCAGCTCGACGCCCATCTCGACGTTGTCGCCGGGC
>DATFHO010000017.1:0-11551 GCA_035248345.1 Candidatus Limnocylindrales bacterium | reverse complement strand
CCTGCCGTCCCTGCGGGCGAACCTGCCGAGCATCGTCGCGCCCTGGCAGGAGCGCCTGAACGGGTTGGGCATCGGTCAGGTCGACCTGCTCGCGCAGGCGCAGACGTTCCTCGACAACCTGAACCAGTACGCGGTGCAGCTTGCCGCGCCCCTGCAGCAGATCGCGGTCGCCAGCCTCGGCGCCATCGGCAACCTGTTGCTCGTGGTCGTGCTCTCGCTGTACATGGTCGCGGACCGCGAGCGCCTGACGGCGTTCGGGTTCTGGCTGGTCCCGAAGGGCTACAAGACCGAGGCGAAGCTCCTCGAGGAGGCAGTCAGCCGGTCATTCGGTGGGTTCATCCGTGGCCAGGTCGTCACGGGCGTGCTGTTCGGGGCGGTGTGCTTCGTGGCTTCGGTCGCGTTCCGACTGGACTTCATCGCGGTCACGACGGCAGTCGCGGCACTGCTGATGGCGATCCCGTTCTTCGGGCCGTTCGTCGCGTGGGTCCCGCCGGTGCTGGTCGCGATGCTGTTCAAGCCGGACGCCCTGGTGGGTGTGGGCATCGTGGTTGCGGTGGGCTGGCTGCTCGTCATGAACTGGGTCCAGCCGCGGATCATGTCGACGTCACTCCGCATCCATCCGATCGTGGTCCTCGGGTCTGTGTTCGTGGGCCTGAAGATCGCGGGCATCCCGGGAGCGATCTTCGGGATCCCCATCGCGGCGGTCATCTCGGCGCTGTTCCTGCACATGCTGTCCGGCCGCAGAAGCGACGGGCCGGTTGCCGATCGAGCGGCGGCCCGCGCCGCCCAGCGCCAGGGTCGAGTGATCCGGAAGCCGCGCGAACCCGATCCGACGGTCGACAAGGACGTCGAGGCCGCCCCCGCCGAGTAGATCTGCATCGCCCCTACTTCGGCGGATATTCGGCCACGAACACAGCGGGCGTCACGTCGTCCGCGTCGGCGGGCGCGGTGTTCGCGAGCATCAGCAGCCGCCCGTCGAATTGCGCGAGGCCGAGGATCGCCGAGACCTGCGGCACTTCGAATTCGAACCAGCCTTCGTACACCGGCGTGACGTACAGGTGCGCCCGCACGCCGTCGAAGCCAACGAGGAACGGCAGCCCATCGATCACCGCACCGCTCGGCAGGGATCCGGGCCGGATGCCGGTGAGCGAGACCTCACGCCAGGTGCCGCTGCCGTCTCGCAGCCAGGCCGATGTGCGTGCTGCGTCGTCCGACTGGAACACGGCGAGCGTGCCCGCCTTGGTCGCGAGCAGCACGGCTGGCTCCATCCCGGGGTTCTCGCCGTTGAACGCCGGCGCGACCGCCGGCGCCGCCACCGGCCCCCAGCCACCGCCACCAAGCAGTCGGACGTCCGTCACCGAGCCACGCCCGACTTCGAGGAATCCATCGATCGCCGGTGCGAGGAGCCAGGGCGGCGCATCGAAGGTGAGTCCAATCCCAGCGTCCTGCCAGCTCATGCCGTCGGGCGACCACCAGGCGAAGGGCTGCTCACCCGCGCCCGTGCCGGCAACAGCGAACGCGTCCACTCCGGAGGCGATGTCGGATCCGCCGCCCGCACAGAAGAGGCGCTGGTTGAATGGCACAGCCACCCAGTCAGCGTGGCCGTTCACCCGCCGCCAGAGGAATTCGCCGTCCGGATGTGCGCATCGGTCCGTGCTGCCGCCGCCGAGCAGCACCGCAGCCTCGGCGTTTGCAGCTCCGCGCACGGGTGTCGCGTCCCACTTCGGGAGCGGCACGACGGCCCATGCCGCTGCATCCGCCGAGGTCCACACGATCGGCTGGCGATCCATGTTGCCGAAGACGACGAACCCGTCGACGGTCGCGAGCACGCCATTGAGTCGGGTGTTGTGGGCGACCTGTGGGAGTTCGACGGCGGCCCAATCGAGCTGGAGCGGCGCCGCCGACTGGTCTGGAAATGCGGTTGGAGTGGCGGCGGCGAGGTCAACAGGTGAAGCGGACGGCGTCTCGATCGACTGGCATGCGCCCAGCATCGCAACAAGAGCGAGGCCGGCGGTGAGGCGATGGATTGACATCGGTGGCTCCAGCGAACGCACTGGGACGGATCGCGCCCAAGGTCTGCGCCGCGTGTTCGCTCAGGCGCCGCCGCGCTGCTTGAGGTCTTTCAGGATCTCGGAGGCCGCGTTCTGGCCTGGGCCGCCGGTGATGCCGCCGCCCGGGTGCGCGCCCGAGCCGCACAGGTACAGCCGCTCCAGCGCGAGCCGGTAGCGAGCGTGGCCGAGCATCGGCCGCCAGACGAAGAATTGGTCGAGCCCGGGCTCCGCGTGCAGCGGGTGACCGCCGGTCAGGCCGTAGTCGCGCTCGAGGTCGATCGGCGTGAGGACCTGCCGTTGCGAGACGAGCGTCCCGATGCCCGGCGCAACCGTTTCGAGCTGCGCGACGACCGCATCACCGAACGCCTCGCGTCCGCCCGGGCCGTCCCAGCCGCCATCGACGCCGTGGAGGTCGTACGGCGCGTACTGCGCGATGACGCTCATGACGTGCGTGCCGGCCTTCGCTCCGTCGACGAGCGACGGGTCGACGAGGGACGGGATCGTCGCCTCGAGGATCGGGTGCTCGCTGAAGCGGCCGTACTTCGTGGCGTCGAACGCGCGCTCCATCGGGTCGATGCCGGCCGCGATGACGATGCGGCCACGGAGGAGCGAGTCATCACCGCCCGCCGACGGGAACGTCGGGAGCGCGGACAGCGCGAGGTTGACCTTGGCCACGACGCCGGGCGTTCGGATGTTGCCGGCGCGCCACCCGAGCGACGGCCCGAGCTCGACGGGATCCACGAGGTCGACCAGCGTCCGCTTGGGATCGGCGCCCGAGACGACGGCCCGAGCCGCGATCTGCTCGCCCGACGCGAGGATGACGCCCGTGGCGCGACCGTCCTTCGACGTGATGTGCGCAACCTCCGCGCCGGTACGGATCTCGACGCCGTTCGCTTTCGCCGCCGCCGCGAGCGCGGCGCTGAGCGCTCCGGGACCGCCCTTCGCGAAGACCGTCTCACCGGCTGAGCCGCCATCGTTCCCGGCGCCGTCCTGCAGGAACATCGCCGCGGTGCCGGCCGACCACGGCCCGACGGCACCGAACCGGACGCCACGCCACGCGATCGCGGCACGGAGCGCGTCGTCCTCGAATGCCTCGGCGACGAGGTCTGCGATGGCCATCGGCAGGATCCGGAGGACGGTACGCGAGCCGTCGCGGCCCAGGCCCTTGAAGCTCCGGCCGAGCTTGAGCGCACCGACGGCGTCGGCGAGGCGTGGCGACTCGATGTCCGGCGGCGTCTGGCGCCCGAGGTCGTCGAGGAACCGCCCGATCGCCTTCGTTCGGGCGTCGAAGGCTTCGTAAGCCTCGGCGTCCTTTGCGTTCCGGGCGCGGAGACCGGCGGCCGTCTTCTTCGCGTCTGTGTACAGCACGATGGCCGAGCCATCGGCCTCGGGCGAGAAGACCCGCACATCCGGCGCGGTCAGTGACAGCCCATGGCCCGTCAGACCGAGGTCCTTCTGCACCGACGGCCGAAGGCGACCGACCGTGTGCGCGAGCGCCGGGACACGGATGCCCTTGGCGAGCTCCGTCGTGTCCGCCGCGCCGCCGATGCGCTTGCGCCGCTCCAGTACGAGCGTGTTCAGCCCCGCGTTCCCGAGATACGCGGCGGTCACGAGCGCGTTATGGCCCGCGCCGATGATCACGGCGTCCCACTTCACCGTCCCGTTGCCCGTCGTGGTCATTCGTATGACCCAAAACAGACGGTGTTCGGCGGGTGCTGCGGCCCATGACCGTCGGCGTCATATGAAGCCGCGGGTGGGGCCGATGCTGCGACCGGGCTGGCCAGCCGTTCCGTTCGTATGACGTCGACGGTCATCAACCCGGGCAACGATTCCGCAGTGCGCAAAACGGGGCATACGAGCAGCTGGAGCGCGGGCGTGACCTGCCTCACGGCTTCTTGCCCTTCGACTTCAGGAGCTCCAGTGCCGCGATCCGGCCGTTGGCGCCCATGATCCCGCCGCCCGGATGCGTGGAGGAGCCGCACATCCACAGCCCGCGGAGCGGCGTTCGGAAGCGCGCCCAGCCCGGCACGGGACGAGAGAAGAACAGCTGCTCGAGCGAGAGCTCGCCCTGGAAGATGTTGCCTTCGGTGAGCCCCGTCGTCCGTTCGATATCGAGCGGGGTCTGGACGTTCCGGAACAGGATCTTGGACGTGAGGTCCGGCGCGAACTCGGAGATCCGATTCACCACCGCGTCCCCGAATGCCTCGCGCTGGTTGTCCCAGCCGCCGAGCGCCGGGTCGAGGTTGTACGGCGCGTACTGAACGAAGCACGACATGATGTGCTTGCCGGGCGGGGCCATCGACGGATCGACCAGGGTCGGGATGATGATGTCGATGTAGGGCTTCTTCGAGAACTGCCCGTACTTCGCGTCATCGTACGCGCGCTCCATGTCGTCGATCGACGGCGAGATGGAGATCGCGCCCCGAAGGTGCTCGCCCTCGCCGGGGAGCGCGGTGAAGCTCGGCAGCGCGTCGAGCGCCAGATTGACCTTGCCCGACGAGCCGCGGAACTTGAAGCGCCGGACCTCGTTCGTGAACTCGTCGTCGAGCGCGCCGGGCTCGACGAGGTCGATGAACGTTCGTCGGACATCGACCGACGACAGCACCGAGTCGGCAAGGAGCTCCTCGCCGGACTCGAGGACGACGCCCGTCGCGCGATCACCGCGCGTGAGGATTCGCGCGACCGGGGCCTCCAGTCGGATCTCGGCGCCCTGCGCCCGCGCCGCGTTCCCGATCGCGTTCGAGATGCCGCCGGTGCCGCCCTTCGGGATGCCCCAGGCGCGGAAGGCGCCGTCGATCTCGCCCATGTAGTGATGCAGGAGCACGTATGCCGTGCCGGGCGACTTCACGCCCTGGAACGTGCCGATGATCCCCGACGCCGACATGGTCGCCTTCAGCGGGTCCGTCTCGAACCACTGGTTGAGGAAGTCGTACGCGGACATCGTCATGAGCTGGACGAACACCGCCTGCTGGCGCTCCGTCAGCTTCTGGAAGCTGCGGAGGAGGCCGGCGAGCGGGAGGAGCGGCCGCGGGTCGATGGAGGCGGGGTCGGGCGGGACGATCGCGAGGATCGGCTTGATGAACCGCGCCATGTCGACCATGAGCGGCCCGTATTCCTCGTACGCCTCGGCGTCCATCTTCGACCAGCGTCGGAGCTCGCGAACCGTGCGCCCGTGATCGTTGACGCGCCACAGGTAGTCCCCGGTCCCGATGTCGTTGCCGTTGCCGTCCTTCGGGGGCTTGCGGCCCGTGCCCTGCGGGACGGGGGTGAAGGTTCCGTCGAGCGGGAGGATGTCGAGGCCGTGCCGCGGCAGGTTCAGCTCACGGATGATCTCGGGGCGAAGCAGCGACACCACGTAGGAGAAGACCGAGAAGCGGAAGCCCGGGTACAGCTCCTCGGTGACCGCCGCGCCCCCGAGGACGTGCCTTCGCTCGAGCACGACGGTCTTCAGCCCCGCGCGCGCGAGGTAGGCGGCGCTCACCAGGCCGTTGTGGCCGCCGCCGATCACGATCGCGTCGTAGCGCTGGGGCAATCGGAACCTCCGCCCTCTCTCCCGTGGAACCGCCCGACTGTACCCGACGGCCGGGTGGCTCTGTGCGGCGAGCGGCCACGCGTGCTGCAACGGTTCCGCGAGACAGGCGAAATACGCGCCGCGCCCCGTGTGCACCGTTCCTTCGCTGCCGAGGCCGAGCATGGGACCAGTTGGTCGCAACCCATCCAAGCAGGAGGTCCCAACGTGAACCAGAACGAGCGAGAGGGCCAGAGCATGGGTCGCACCACTGGCGAGAGCGGCATCGACGCCGAGCAGGACCAGAACCGCACGATCGAGGGCCAGGAGTCCGATCCGGGCAAGGTCTGGCAGGAGAGCACGAAGGGCCAGTACACGGGTCAGGGCGACACCTCGACCGGCGCCGGCGGCGGCGGCGGCGGCACCGGCGGCTCGAGCTCGGGCGGCTCCGAGAGTGGCTACGGCTCGGCCGGGTCCGGTAGCAGCGGTGTCGGTGGCGGCACCTCCGGCGAGAGCAGCGGCGGCAGCCCGCAGGGGAGCTACGGCCAGGGTGGCCAGTCCGGGCAGGGCGGTCAGTCCGGCAAGTCCTGGCAGGGTGGCCAAGGCGGCCAGACCGGCGAGGGCGGCATCCGGGGCGGCTTCAACGACACCCGTGGCAGCTCGGAGGAGACCTCGGACCAGGGCGGCTCGCAGGGCGACAGCTCGGGCAGCTCGAACAGGTAACCCTGCCTCCTTCATCCCACGGCGCCCGCCGGTCCACGGCGGGCGCCGTCTTTTCATGCCCGGCGCAGACGCTGCGAACGCGCGGAACCGGCTGCAAGGCACTCGCAAGAAGCGCGGATCGATGCCGCGAGAAGCCACCGGAACGACCCCACCACCATGGTCGGCAACAGCAGCGCCCGGATCCCGGGCAGGAGGTTTCGCATGGCAGACCGAGGCAGCAACCAGGGCGACCGTGGTGGCTCCCAGGGTGGGAGCAGTTCTCAGGGCGGGAGCAGCAACCGCGGGTTCGCGTCCATGGACGAGGATGAGCAGCGTCGCAACGCCCAGAAGGGCGGCGAGACCAGCGCTCGCGAGCAACAGCGTGACGACCAGGGCCAGTTCGCCGGCAGCAGCGGCGGCAGCTCCTCAGGGAGCCGCGGCCAGTCCGGCGGCGGATCTTCGAGCGGTTCGTCCGGCGGTTCCGGGGGCTCCGGCGGTGCCGGCAGCTCATCGGGCGGCGGCAACCGCAGCGGATCCGGGGGTTCCGGCAGCTCCAGCCGGAACAGCGGCTCAGGCAGCTCGTCGGGTGGCGGCAACCGCTAGCTGAACTATCGCCCCCTCTGCTCGGCGCCCGCCGGATTCCGGCGGGCGCCGTTGTCATGCCCGGAGCGCGTAGCCCATCCCGCGGACGACGGTGATCGGATCCAGCTCCCCAGGCGCGCGCAGCTTCCAGCGCAGCCGGGCCATCGCACCGCGCAACGCCGCGAGATCACCGACCGCCTCCGGCCCGAACCCGGCGGTGAGCAGCTCGTCATGTGGGACGACATGACCGCGTGACTCGAGAAGCCGCACGAGCAGACGCCAGTCCGTGCGCCCCAGCGATCGGATCCGACCGCCCACGGTCACGATCCTCGCGTCGAGATCCACGATCGCACCACCCACGCGCGTTCGGCCGACCGCGAGCGTCCGGCCACGGCGGCGAACGAGCGATCGGACGCGCGCCGCCAGCTCCGCGGGGTCGAGCGGCATCGACATGACGTCAGCGGCACCCGCGTCGAGGATCGCGGCCGGCGGCAGCGGCTCGCCCGCCGCGCACGTGACCATCACCGGCATGTGTCGAACCTCGGCGAGCCGCCGCAGCTCCCGGTCGGCGTCGGCGACCGACGCCGCGCCCAGCACGAGCACGTCCGGCTCGACGTCGACCGCGAGGGCTGGCGTGAGCTGGCGGCGGGCGACCGCGTCGACGCGGAAGCCACTGTCGCGGAGCGACGCCTGCACCAGCCGTTGCACCACGGGCTCGGCTGCGACAAGGACGACGGGGCGTTCGGACGCGGCCGTACGACGGCGACCGGGCTGCCGTGCTGCGGACAGCGACGCCACGAGAGAAGCGTCGCCGGGACGCCACATCGGGCGCGCAGGCAACGCACGGAGCCAGCGTTGCAGGACACTTCCGAGTCCGCTGCGCCCTTGACGCCAAACCCGGCGCCTTGCATCGTGAGGGCATGAGCGAAACCGCCGATCTCGGCGTCGTCGATCCGATCCGCCTCCCTGGCGCTGGCCCGGCGGGCGCGCTTTGGCGACGTGCCCCCGGGCTGGCGAAGATCTTTGTGATCCTCGCCGCGCTGGACCTCGTCGTCAGGAGCCTCGGGGTGATCGGGCCTCCGCTTGTGCTGGACGTCGGTCGGCCCCTGAGCCTCGTCGGCGAGATCGTGCCGAGAACCCTCTGGATCCTGCTGCCGGCGATCGTGCTGCTTCGCCGACCTGACGCCTGGTGGTCGACTCCGAAGCTCCTGATCGGAAGCATCATCCTTGCTCTCACGACGCTGGTCATTGGCCCGATCGCAGGCCTGATCGTGAGCACCGCTGCGACGGATGTGTTCGATCCGGTTGCGCTGTCCATGGTGGTTTCGGCGCTGAGCGGCGTCCTCACGATCGTCGCCTGGTACTACCTCGGCAGCGGGTTTGCCGCCGTGCGTCCAAGGCCCGCCGCGACCGCCGGTTTCGTTGTCTCGAACGTGATCGCAGCCGGAGCAATCATCACCGCGGCCGTCAGCCTCATCGCGATCGCGTTCGTCGCCGGCACGAGCGAGGACCAATCCGTCGCCGCGCCGCAGGGGTACCTGAACGGGTTGTTCGTGGTGGTTGGCCTCGTAACTGCCCGTGCGTATTGGATCGCCGCGCGTGGAATCGGTGATCCACGCCGTCTGCCGCGGCCGGCCTGGATCGCCGGCGTTGCCGGGATCCTGGCTGCGATTTCCGGCGTGCTCACCGCGTCGATGTCGGCATGGGTCGTCCTCCATCAGCCCTCGCCGGACCAGGTATCGGGCGGGATCGTCGCAGTCATCGGGCTCATGGGGTGGCTTGATGCCGTTGTCGCACCGGGCCTGCTTGTCCTGGCAATCGCGACCGGGCTGATCGATCGCGACAGTTCCCTGCCAGCCGAGACGTCGATCGCCTGAGATGGATGCGCGCGCAGCCGGCGAGGTGATCGGCGAACCCGCGACAATCTGCGCATGAGCATCGGCAGCCCCTTCCACGCGCGGACCGCGCCGCTCAACCGAAAGCAGCAATGGCGCGAGTGGTCCGGCTACTGGGCCTCGTCGGCATACGCCGATGCGCACGACATCGAATACAACGCGATCCGCGAATCGGCGGCCCTGATCGACGTCAGCCCGCTCTACAAGTACCGGATCACGGGGCGGGACGCGGTCGCGCTCACCGACCGCGTCATCACGAGAGATGCCTCGAAGCTCGACGTCGGCAAGGTCTACTACACGCCGTGGTGTGATGAGCACGGCAAGGTCATCGATGACGGCACCGTCCACCGCGTCGGCGAGCACGAGGTCTTCTGGACGGCGGCCGACCCGCAGTACCGATGGCTGACGTTGAACTCCCGAGGGCTCGACGTCGAGATCGAGGACGTGACCGAGTCGATCGCCGCCGTCGCGCTCCAGGGTCCGCTCGCGCGCATGGTGCTCGAGGAGGCCACGGAGCAGCCATTCGATGACGTGCGCTACTTCCGCCGGCGCGATTCGAAGCTCCGCACGGGTGGACGTGGCAAGGGCGGCGCGATCGAGATCGGCGTCTCCCGCACCGGCTACACCGGCGACCTCGGCTACGAGATCTGGATCCCCGCGGACCGCGCGGCGGATGCATGGGATGCGCTCTGGAACGCCGGTCGCGCGTACGGCATCCGGCCTGCCGGCATGCTCGCGCTCGACGTCGTTCGGCTCGAGGCCGGGCTGGTCCTCCTCGAGGTCGACTACACGTCATCGCGGCACGCGCTGAACCCGGAGCAGAACTACTCGCCGTACGAGCTCGCGATGGGCAAGCTCGTCGACCTCGACAAGGGCTCCGATTCCGTCGGGCGACTCGCGCTCCAGCGCGAACAGGCAGAGGGCGGCCCTGCCCGCCGGCTCGTCGGTGTGCAGCTCGAGTGGAACGACATCGAGCGCTCGTTCTCGAAGCAGGGCCTGCCGCCGGCGATCTCGGCATCGATCGATCGCACCGCGGTCCCCGTGTACGCGCGCGACAGCGGGAGCCAGATCGGCAAGCTCACGAGCCACGGCTGGAGCCCGATCCTCAAGCAGGCGATCGGCCTCGCGTCCGTGTCGCCCCGCTATGAGGCGCTGGGCACGAAGCTTTCCGTCGAGTGGACGGTTGAGGGCCACCGCGGGCGCGTCGATGCGACGGTCGTGCCGCTCCCCTTCCTCGACCTGCCGCGCAAACGCGCCTGAGGTCCGGCACGACTCCGACGCGCCGCGTCCTGGGCATCGCGATCGCTGCTGTCGCGGGTGTGGCGCTGGGGCTCGTGGATTCCAGCAAGGGGTTCGACGCGACGGGCGTCATGGTTGGCATGCTGATGGTCGCGGCCGCGATCGCCATGCTTGTCGATGGCTCGGGATCCTGGCTGTGGGCGACGCTCATGGTGGTTCTCGTCGGCGGATGGATCCCGCTGTTGGAACGGCAGGCATGGCCGGCACCGCTCTTCGCGCTCGTGTTCGCGGGCATCGGCGCATACGCGGCGGCGTGGTCCGCGAGGCTCCGCCGATGATCACGGGAACGGATCACGTCCAGCTCGCGATCCCCGATGGCGGCGAGGATGAAGCGCGGGCGTTCTATGGCGGCCTGCTCGGGCTGACCGAGGTCCCGAAGCCGGCGGCGCTCGCGGGACGCGGCGGGTGCTGGTTCGCGGGGCGCGGCGTTGCGATCCATCTGGGCGTCGAGCGACCGTTCGTGCCGGCCAAGAAAGCGCACGTGGCCCTGCTGGTCGATGACCTGCCCGGGTTGCGGGGCGCGTTCGCCACGAGAGGCGTCGAGATCAACGTCGACGACGCGGGCATCGGGGTCCGACGATTCCATGCATTCGACCCGTTCGGCAACCGCCTCGAGTTCGTCGACGCCCGCGACGCCGGGTTCACCAATCGCGGCTGAAGCGACCGGCCCGTAGTCCGAATGGCGACTGGTTCGCCGATCTCCCCGTCGCATACTCTCCGGCGATGTTCGTCCCGAGCCGATCCAGGAGTCGCCGCGTCGCGTCCACGCTCGGCGTCGCGCTCCTGCTCGCGATCGCGCTGCCATCGATGGTCTTCGCGGAGACGGTGGAGAACCTGACTGCGCGGGCAACGAATGCCAACAGCTGGTCAATGGTGTGCACGCCGAACACCACGGACGTCACCTGCACCAGGAACATCCGGATCGCGGCATGGGCGATGCAGATCAAGCCAGCCAAGGGCCCGATCGACTCGGTCGTCACTGGCGCGCAGAAGGCGGCGCTGCCGCTCGACTCGACCTCGATCTCGTGGATGACCGACATGCATCAGTTCGCGTGCGGCGACCCGAAGACATGGGACGCCTTCGTGACCCAGGTCGGATCGTTCACGAAGCCCGGGACGGAGATCACGAAGACGATCGGCACCTGCTCGGCGGTTGGCGGGCTCTACGGCGGCAATACCGCACCCACGATCTATCGCGTTGTCTCGACCCAGCTGCCGCCGCCCACGCCTGCCCCGACACCGACCACTGGACCGAGCGCGACTCCGAAGCCAACGCCAGCTCCGACGCATACCCCGCATCCATCCGCGACGCCGGTCGCAATCGCGAGCCCGTCATCAACGATCGAGCCAGCGCCATCGGCCTCGCCCTCGCTCTTGCCGACCGAGGCGCCGCTGGCCTCGGCCTCACCGGCGGCCACCGCGATCGTCGCCGGCGAGCAGACCGGGCCGCCAACGCCCGGCCCGACCAGCGGGGTCGGCGCGGGACCGGGAGAGCCGACGCCCGCGCCCACCCC
>DATFHO010000016.1:0-26909 GCA_035248345.1 Candidatus Limnocylindrales bacterium | reverse complement strand
CAGCACTACACCTGCTGGCTCGTGCAGGACGATGGGTCGCAGCGGATCGGAACGATGGAGTTCGCGGGTGATACGGCGTTCTGGGTCGCGTCCGTGGACAGCTGGGCGACCTGGGAGATCAAGCCGACGACGCGCTTCGTGGTGACGCTCGACACGGAGGGCTCGCCGCCGCGCACGAGCCCGCCAATCCTGGAGGCTGCCCTCGGGGCATAGCCGGTTTCGCGCAATCGCCGTTGCTCAGGCTCCATCTGGTCGCCCGAGGGCCCCAAGTTGACGACCTTCGGCTGCTGACTGTCGGAAGTGTCGCCCAAGGTGGTCGACCTGGTCCCTCACGTGACCACGATCAACGTTCTCGACACCAATGTGATGGTCAGACGATCACGACGTCGTCGTTTTGGGGCCCCCACGGGACCATTCAGCGCCCGCGACGGGGGTTCGCCCTTCTCGCTCGCGGCGCACCACTGTCAGTGGCTCCGGTGGCATCGATGCCGCCATCGGTCAGCGGCGGCGGCACGAGCGGCAGCTCGGTCTGCTCGATCAGGCCGGACTTGAGGATCCGCGCGAGCTCCTGGACAAGGAGCGGATCCGTCTCGGGCGGCTCATATGCCGCGAGCCGCCGATCGACCTCGGCGTGCGCACGCCGGTCCGCATCGAGCGCGCCCGCCTTCGTCCAGTTCTCGCGGTTGTCGCGGTCGTACATCTTCGAGGGCAGGTACAGCTCCTCGGGCCAGTGGGCCGTCGTGTGCTCGGCCATGATCAGGTGCTGCTGCGAGAGCACCTCATCGACGAGCGCGCGCGTCGGCAGGTCCTCGACCACGCGCACGTCGCGCGCCAGCCGGAGCGCCTGGCCGCAGAACTCGTCGTCGAGGAGCAGCTTCGGCAGCGAGAACACGAGCAGGAAGTCGAGCATCCCGGGGCCGGAGACCGAGTTCACGCCGGCCAGCGCCGCCAGCAACGCCGAACCGAACGTCTCGGCCCCCGCCTGCGCATCGAGCGTCTTTGCCTCCGACAGACCCATGTACGACTGCGTCACGAAGCCGAGCGACTTCGCGACCTCGACGTACGCAACGTCCAGCTGGAGCGCCTCGACCGCCGACATCGGCGATGACGCGATCTTCATGTGGAATGCCGCCGGCGCGCCACCGAACAGCACCGGCGCCCCGGGCTTGATGATCTGGGCCATCGTGATCCCGGCGAGCACGTCGACCGTGTGGAACACCGTCGCGCCCACCACCGTGACCGGCGCGATCAGGCCCATCAGCGTGACCGGCACGATCTCGACCGCGATCCCCGCCTCCACGCAGTCGATCAGGTTCTGGCACGAGTCCTCGGAGTACCGGAAGTTGCCCGAAGCGGTGATCGTGAAGATCGACATCGGGCGCGCGGCGAGGTCGGCTCGATCGCGCCGGAACAGGGACATCATCTCGATCATCCGCTCGGTGCCGTGCTCGGTGAACGCGCCCGAGACGACGGGCCGCTTCGTATTCGTCAGGACGAGGTAGAGCCGCCAGGCGTCCGAGACCTGCGCCTCGATGTCGTTGTTCGTCGAGAACGCGGTCGCGAGGTACGGGATGTGCTCCAGCCCGTCGGCGAGCCGCACGTACTCGGTGAAGTCCGCCGTGTTCGCGAGCCGCGCCTCGCCGGTTCGATGGTCGAGGATCTTGAGGCCCGAGGAGCCGGGCACGAAATGGACGCGATCGCCGCCGAGGTCGGCGTGCGGGTTGCCGTCACGATCGTGGAGCACGAACGACTTGGGCGCCGTCTCGATCGCGCGCTCCACCACCTCAGCTGGGAACAGCACGCGCCCGTCGGCGGTCTGCGGCAGCCCGTGGTCGAGCAGCCGCGCGCGCATCTCCTTGCCTCGGACCTCGATGCCGACCTCGGCGAGGATGCGCTTTGCCTCGTCGACGATCGAGGCGATGAGCGGCGGCTCGAGGACGCGAAGGGTGGGGCGCATCAGGGACGGCGTCCCATGTCAGGTGAGCTCGACCTGCTCCCGCCACGTGGGGACGTGGACCTCGAAGCCGAGGGCCTGCACCTTCGGCGCGATCGCGACCTGGGCTTCGGGATCGCCATGGACGAGGAACACCGTCCGAGGGTAGCCGGGCGAACCCTTCGCCCGCCCGTCGGTGAAGTGCCGGAGCCAATCGAGCAGCTCCGACTCGTCCGCGTGGGCCGAGAAGCCGGAGATGGATCGAACGCGGCATCGAACCTGCCGCACCTGGCCGTCCAGCTTCACGGTCCTGGCGCCCTGCTGCAGGTGCGCACCGAGCGTGCCGACGCCCTGGTAGCCGACGAACAGGATCGTGGCCTTCGGATCGTCGATGAGGTTGCGCAGATGCGACACGACGCGCCCGCCCGTGAGCATCCCGTTCGACGCGACGATCATGTAGGGCCGCGCGGCGTGCTCGATCGCCTTCGAGTCGTCCATCGACTTCGTGATCGTCTGGTGCGGGTAGTCGAGGGGCGTGTCGCCCTCACGCAGGAGCTTCGCGGTCTGCTCGTCGTAAAACTCGGGATGGCGGCGGTAGATGTCGGAGGCCTTCTGGGCCATCGGCGAATCGAGGTACAGCGGCAGCATCGGGATCTTGTGCTCGTCGATGAGCCGATCGAGCTGCCAGACGACCTCCTGGGTGCGCCCGATGGCGAACGACGGGATCAGCAGCACGCCACCGGCGTCGTGCGTCGCACGAACCACCTCGCCGAGCATCTGGATCGCCTCGGCCTCGGGCTCGTGCTCGCGGCCGCCGTACGTCGACTCGCAGACGACGTAATCGGCGCCGGTCTCCGGCGTCGGGTCGCGGATGATCGGGGTCCCGGGGCGGCCGAGATCGCCGGAGAAGACGATCGTGGTCACCGGGCCGCCGTGCTCCTCCTCGCGGATCTCGAGCCGGATGATCGCCGAGCCGAGGATGTGGCCCGCGTCGTCGAATGTCGCGATGATCCCTGGCGCGACCTCGATCGGCTTCCCGTAGCGGACGTCCTTGAACAGCGGCATGACGAGCTTTGCGTCGTCCTCGTCGTACAGCGGCGCATCCAGGTCCGCTTCGACGACAGGCGGCTGGTTCCGGAGCGCCACCTCAGGGTTGGCGTTGTGCGCGAGCGGCGGGTTGACCACGGGCGAGCTGCCCACATCCGGAACGTCGGGATCGCTGCTCGTGGCGGTGTTCGCCGCGGCGGCGGCCGGATCCGACAGCGGCGCCGTCGGGTGGGTGGGGTCCGGCGTGGCGTCCGGGTCCAACTGGCCCGCGTCGTCGGGGCCCGCCGGCTCGATGGAGGTCGGCACGTGGCCCTCCTCCTCGGCTCGGCGCGCCTCCTCGAGGGCTGCCTGGTACTGCGCTTCGGCCTTGGCGTCCGCGGAGTCGGCGTCGGCCGGGTGGCGGCGCTCCCAGCGCGTGTGGCGCTTCGCAAACTCCTCCTGGAGCCGGCCGCTGTCGAGCAGCACGATCTCGACGAGCTCCGCGGTGGCTGAGGTCAGGTAGATCGGGCCGTCGAACCCCTCCTTCACGACGAGCGGCAGGAGCCCGCAGTGGTCGAGGTGCGCGTGGGTCACCAGGATCGCGTCGAGCTCCGATGGGTCCATCCCGAGCGGTACGCGGTTGCGGATCGTCTCGTTCGGGGAGCCCTGGAACATCCCGCAGTCGATGAGGATCTTCGCCCGCTTCGTGGTGACGAGGTGGCGGGAGCCGGTCACGGTGCTGGCACCGCCGAGGAACTGGATGTGCATGGATTACGCCTCGCGCGTCTAGGGCGTGAAGGCGAACGACTCGACCACGACCTCTGCGGGCAGGCCGTTCGTCGGCGCTGCGCCGTTGAACAGCCAGAGGTTGAGGCGGACGCGCTCGTCACCCGGCTTCGGGACGTCCGAGCCCGTGTACGTGTACGTTGCAATCACGGCGCCGCTGGTCGCGTCCCGGCTGGTGAACACGACCTTGCCGGCGCGCCACTCGAACTGCTGGATCGTCCGGGTCGCGCCGGTCGTCCCGAATCGGACGAGGTGGCCGGCCTTGTCGTACGGCTGGACCACGAACTGCGCGTTCGCCGGGTCGGAAGCGTTGCCCCACTTCGCGACCTCGACATCGAGCTCGCGATGCGCGTACGGCGCCTTGTCGCTCCACGTGAAGAGGCCGAGGACGACGTTCTGGTCGAATGCGTTGAGCGGCGTCGCCACCGTGAAGGTGTACGTGCCGTAGCCGTAGCTCGTCGGACCGATGACCTCGGCCGTCGTCCAGCGGTTGCTCGCGTCCTTCTGGATCTTCAGGTGGAGGGCACCGGACACGACGCTGACGTTGGCCTTTGAGAAGTAGTTCGGGCCGGGCCCGACGGCCGACGTGCTCGTCTTCACCTGCCACGTGCCCCCGCTCCACATGACCTTGTCGGGGTAGCCGGGCTTGCCCGCGGCGAGCGCCGGGCCGGCCAGGGCCGCGGCGGCGATGGCGATGCCGGCGATCAGGGAGAAGCGGCGGACCATGGCCGCGAGCATATGCGAACGAAGTGGCGGGCCGGTCGCGATCCGGTCAGCTCTCCTGTCGCCCGCGGGCCAGCAGCCCGACGACGAGGAGCACACCGAACACGAGCAGCGCGACACCGATCGGCAGGAGCGGGCTGAGGTCGAACCCCGTGGGTTGTGCGAGGGCCGGGCCGCCGATCGGCGGTCGCGCGTCGGGTGGCCGGAGGTCGCTGGCGCTCACGTCGAACAGCATCGTGCTCGAGCAGCCGTTGTCGGTCAGCTTCCCGGAGTCCGGGTTCCGATTCGGGAAGAACAGGTACGTCTCGCCTTCGACGAACGTCCGGTCGACGGAGGTAAACGTGTTGTCGTCCTCGCCTTCGTTGATCGTGAGCGTCGCGGGCTGGTCCGGGCCGCGCCAGACCTCGAGGACGGTGACCGTCGCCGTTCGCCCCGCGCTCGAAACGTGCGTGACCTTGCCGACGAACACGATGTGGGCCGAGTTCACCGCGCTGACCGGGTCCGGCCCGACCGCACAGCTCGCGAAGGCGTTGCCGGGCGCAGCAGCAGCCAGCGAAAGGAAGGCGAGCAGCGCGCCGCTGGCGACTCGGACGAGGCGGGGCATCCTCATGGCGCGCGGGACGTCGCCACCACCGGTTCGGTTCCCTGGACGCGGACGGGCGTTGGACGCGGAGGGCGTTGGACGCGGAGGGCGCTAGACGCGGAAGACGGTGTCGAGCGCGACTGCCGCGAAGAGCACCGTCAGGTAGGTGATCGAGTAGCGGTAGAGCCGGATCGCCTGCTGCGTGGACGGCTCGGGTGCGGCGCCCTGGCGCCAGAGGATGAACGCGCGATACAGGAAGAGCACGCCGAGGACGGCCGCGACGATCGCGTAGATCAGGCCCATCCGCGCCACCACGGCGAAGACGGCAGTCAGCGCGACCAGCAGGATCGTGTACAGCCCGATCTGGCGGCTCGTCTCCCTGATCCCGCGGACGACCGGGAGCATGGGCACGCCGGCCGCGGCGTAGTCGCCGCGGATGCGGAGGGCGAGCGCCCAGAAATGCGGCGGCGTCCAGTAGAAGACGATCAGGAACAGGAGCATCGCCGGCAGGGCCACGTTGCCGGTGACCGCCGCCCAGCCGATCACCGGGGGGAGCGCGCCCGCGGCGCCGCCGATGACGATGTTCTGGGCCGTGCTCCGCTTGAGCATGATGGTGTAGATGACCACGTAGAACCCGATGGCGAGCAGCGTCAGGAACGCCGCCAGGAGGTTGACGGTCCATGCCATCAGCGCCACGGAGATCGCGCCCAGGGCGATGCCGAACGCGACGGCGCGCTCCGGGCTGACGCTGTGGGCCGGCAGCGGGCGGCGCCGCGTCCGCGCCATGAGCTGGTCGATGTCGCGCTCGAGGTACTGGTTGATCGCGTTCGCCGACCCCGCGGCGAGGGTTCCGCAGATCAGGGTCCAGAACGTCAGCCACGTCCAGTCGAGCAGGGGCATCCCGGGCGCGTCGCGGGTCGCGAGCACCATTGCCGGCACGGTCGTCACGAGCAGCAGCTCGATGATCCGGGGCTTCGTCAGCGCGATGTAGGCGCGAACAGTGTCCCCGCGCGTCGAGCCTGAGGTGGTCGTGGCCTCGGGTGCGTCCGTCGGGGCGCCCGCTCCCCCGCCGGCAGAAGCCGGTACGACGGCGCGCGCTCCGTAATACGCGGAGGTCGCGAGCGCGACACTGCCGCCCCACACCAGGGCGCCGAGCGCCACGTGGAGCGTCTGCGTCCAGGGGGCAAGGCTCGTCCAGATTTGCGCCGCGCCGACGATCACCTGCACGACGTAGATCGCGAGGATGCCGACGGCCATGCGGGCGATTCGAGGGCGCGCCTCGGGATTGCGCCACGCTACCCAGGCAACGGCGGCGAGGATCACCAGCACGATCGCCGCGACATACCGATGCAGCGCGTGCGTCGCGAACATCGCCTGGACTGTCGCGTCATCCGAGCTCGCAGGCAGGATCGAGCCGCTCATCAGCGGCCAGTCGGGGTACACGAGGCCCGCATTGCGCGCGGTGACGTTCGAGCCGAAGAGCAGCAGCGCGAACACCGCGGCGGCCCCGAACGCCGCGAGGAGCGTGAAGCGCTGGCTTCCGCCACCCGCGAGCGTCTTCGGGTACGAAGCGCGAACGAGCAGGTAGACGAGCAGTCCGACGAGCGCCATCGCGGCCGCCAGGTGCGCCGTCACCGACTCCCCGGAGTTCCCGAGGAGCACGGTCTGTCGACCGAGGTACGCCTGGTACCCGACGAGCAGGACGGCTGCGATGGAAGGCCACAGGATCGACCGTCGGTCCCGGTGGTCGAGCACGGCGAGGATCGCCATGCCGATGATCAAGACGCCGATCACGGCTGCCACCGTTCGATGGATCCATTCGATCCACACGCTGAAGCCGGCATCGAGGCCGGGCAGCGCCTGTCCCGGGAAGCAGCCGGGCCACACCGGGCACGCGACCCCGGAATCGGTGGCGCGGACGGCCACGCCGATCACGACGAGCACGAACGAGGCGGCGACGGTCGCGGCAGCGAGCCGCTGGAAGCGGGTCAACGAACCTCCGGGAGTGATGCGCGGCCGATTCTACTCAGCCGCCGCGCACGCGCAGCCGCCGCCGGCCGGTCACCAGATGGCCACCTGCTTGCGCATCTGGCACAAACATCGTGACCAACGCCCAGCTCCCGGGAATTTGGCAGAAATCACATTGGCAGGTCCGGGCCGAGGGCCGGTTCCGCGATCCACGCGTAACCTTGGGCCATGCGTCGCACCTCCCTCGTCCTGATCGCCGCGCTGGCGGCTGGCTGCTCCAACCCCACCACGTCGCCGGCTCCGACAGCCGGCGCGGCAGCTCCCTCCGGCACCGCCTCGTGCCAGCAGGCGCCAAGCGTCCCCGACAACATCGAGGGCTGGGGCCCGCCTGCCTCGGCACCTGCGATCAACTTCGTGCCGATCGGCCCGGCCGTGGCGACGTGCGGCGAGAACCGCTTCCTCTTCTCGTTCATCGACGCCCAGAATCGCCCCGCCGGCGCGCCAGACCGGACGGCCCGCGTCGCCTTCTTCGATCTCGCGCGAGACAAGGACAAGCCGTTCGCGACCGCCGACGGCACGTTCATCTGGGCGATCAAGGACGTCAGCGGCATCTACGCGCTGAACGTCGCCTTCCCCGAGGCGGGTCGGTTCGGCGCCGAGATCACGACCGCCGTGAACGGCGCGCCCACCACGTTGCGCTACACGTTCGACGTCCAGCCCAGCTCCCCGCTGCTGCGCGTCGGGGACAAGGCGCCGTCGACGAAGACACCGACCCTGGCCGACGTCGGTGGCGAGCCGACGAAGATCTCGACCGACGCCACGCCCGACCCGGCGCTCTACCAGACCTCGATCGACCAGGCCCTCGCTGGCCACAAGCCGCTCGTCGTGATCTTCGCGACGCCCAAGTTCTGCAAGAGCGCGACATGCGGGCCGACGCTCGACACGATCAAGCCGTACGTCACGAAGTACCCCACGGTGACCTTCATCAACGTCGAGCCGTACAAGCTCAAGCTCGTCGACGGCACGCTGCAGGCAGACCTCAGCGCCACGAACGACCTCCAGGAGACCGCGACGTCCGAGGCCTGGAAGCTCGTCACCGAGCCGCACGTGTACGTCGTGAACAAGGACGGCGTCATCACCGCCGACTTCGAGCTGATCTTCTCCGACGCCGAGCTCACCGCCGCCCTCGACGCGGTGAAGTAGCCGGACGCGACGGTTCAGTACAGCGTCGGGAAGCGCGCCTCGAGGTTCGGCAAGATGTCGACGGGGCTCGCGGCGCGCAGCCCGTCCAGGAGCTGCTTCGTGCCGGCGAGTCCGTGCCGGTTCGCCTGGATGTAGCCCGCGAGCGCGGCCCAGAAGCGGGTGGTGCCCATCTTGCCGCGCATCTTGTTCAGGAAGTTCGCGCCCTGGATGTAGATCGTCTCGTAGTAGCACGCCGCGGTGTAGGCGCTCGTCCTGCGGTCGAGGTCATCGGTGGCGCATCGAGTTGACCGAAAGCTGCCGAGCACGGACCGCGCGAGCATGTCGGCGGCGGCCTCGTCGGCGAACGGCTCGAGGGACTGGTCGTTGCCGACGAGCCCGTAGAACCATTGGTGGGCGGTCTCGTGGTACACGAGGTAGCGGACGTTCGTGCTGGCGGAGTTGCCCGGGATCCAGATCGACCGCGGCGACTCCATGGCGACCCCGCCCTTCGTCTCGACAACGGTCAGGTTCGGCCAGGCGTAGGGGACGCCGACGCGCCCGGCCTCGGCATGGAGCGCGCTGCGCGCTTCGCTTGCGAGCGTTGAGCCGGACACGCCGCCCGGGCGCGAATACGCCCGGATGTTGATCCCGTCCACGGTCGTCTTCGTCACCGTGAAGTCCGGAGCGAGCACGATCGACACGTCGCGGATGTTGTCGAGCCCGAACGACCAGGCCTTCGATGCCGCCGTCGGCAGGTTGTTCGCGGGCGCGGCAAGGACCATGGCCTTGTCCAGCTTCAGGTCGACGTGCACATGCGGGCTGGACGGAGTCACGAACGGGTCGCCGTGGTCCGGGCCGAAGGGTCGGACGGCGCTGATCCACGGGATCCAGCGGTAGAGCGCGAGCGTGCCGCCGTACCGGGTCCACATCCAGTTCGAGCCGCTCAGGCTGTTCCGGAGCGTCGCCCGGTAGCCGATCTGGACCTCGACCGTGGCCCCGGCCGGCAGGATCCCCCCGAGGGGGACGATGAGCGTCTGATCGTTCACGGTCACCGCGGCAGGCGTCCCATCCACGGAGGCGCTCGTGAGCGTCATGGCGCCGAGGTGTGCCGCGATCGTGTTCAGCTCGAGCCGGTCGATGCCGTCGCCGGAGTCGTTCCGCGCCTGGATGGTCGTCGTGACGTTGATCACCCCGGTCGAGACGGCCACGTTGGCCGCGACGAGGTAGGTCGCCTGGACCTGGAGGCTGGAGCGATCGACGCTGCCGGGGACGATCGCGCTTGCCTCGGCGGCGCTGGCGGCTGTGGGCGCGTCCATGGCGACCGCCGCGCGCGCCGGGGCGACGCCGACGGTGGTCACGAGGAGGGCGACGATCAGGGCGAGGGTGCGTGTCATCAATGCGCATCGTGACGCGCGTCGCGGACGGATGACGATCGACCCGTGGTCCGGGCGCTGCTGACGGAAGTCACGGGTCACGGGACAGGTACATCCTCGTCATTGGCGCAATCGACGCGGAACACTACCCTCTCCCTCAATCGAACGGAGGAGCGTGCCCGGATTGTCCGGCTCGAGGTCGATCGTCGCCGCCCTGCTCCCCGTCGTGCTGGCTGTTGCCGTGATGCCCGTTGCCCCACCGCGCGCTGCGGCAGGGTTCACCGAAGCCTCGGATCCGCCGGCAGCAGAGATCACCCATCTGTCGCCCGGGAATGCCGAGCTGCACCGCCGGGCGGCGGACCAGGCCCGGCTGGGCGCGGCGCTCCGGGCCGCGGCGAGGGACGGCAGCACCGGCGGCGCGTACTTCGATGAAGCCAACGTCGCCGTCTTCCTGACGACGGGCGATCCCGCAACGGCGAGGGCCAAGGTCCTTCGCCTCCTCCCCAGCGGCGCCCAGGTTCGGTTCCTGCACGTCAAGCACTCGCTCGAGGATCTCGAGGCAGTCCAGGACCGGATCAATGCCGACCTCCGCGCCGGCCTCCTCCGGGAGCGAGGCATCGTGAGCTCGGCGATCGACACGCGTGCGAACGCCGTCGTCCTCGGCGCCACGATCACCGATGCCGAGCTGCGTGCGGCCATGCAGCGGACCTACGGCAGCGCGGTCCTCGTCGTCGTCGAAGCGCCCGCACAGGGCGGCGACGACGGCGAGTGCCTGTCGCGCAGCGACTGCCCACCCGCCAAGGGAGGCCTGCGGATCGACACGTCGAATGGCAAGTACTGCACGAGCGGCTTCATGGTTCGCGTCGTCGGCAGCAACTCGCTCCGGATCCTGACCGCCGGCCACTGCCTCGCGCACACCGGCGGCACGGGAACGAGCCGAAAGTGGACGCATAACGGAATGGGCGTCGGCTGGTCCGAGTTCGACTCGTATGCCACTGGCGCCGACGCGGACGCCGGCCTCATCAATCCGAGCTCCTACCCGATCGCCGGCGATCGCAATCTGCTGTATCGGTCGTCACAGACCGACATTGTCGGGATCACGTCCTGGAAACCGACGGCGGAACAAGTCCAGGGCTCGGTTGTCTGCAGAGCCGGGGCCGTGAGTGGCTACCTGTGCGGCGCCGTAACGCTGACGAACAAGACCATGGACGTCGACGGCACGTCGATCGACCACCAATGGGTCGTCAACTTCGACGCGTGCCCCGGCGACAGCGGCGCGCCATACCTCGTCGACGACGTCGCCTGGGGCATCCATTCCGACTCGACCTATGGCTGCAATCCGGGCACCAACCAGGCCTGGTACTCGCCGATCGGCTGGGTGCTCGACACCCTCGCCGCGGCTGACCACCCCATCGAGCTGTGCACCGATCCGAGCTGCGGCAATGGGGCGAACGCATGGCTGGCGCGGGGCTCGCTCCAGGGCGTGACGTGGAACCCCCAACTGGTCACCCTGGACGACGGTCGCGTGCTCAAGGTCGGCGGCGACGACGGCGACCTGGAGCCCGGCGCGAGCGCCGACAGTCCGCCGCCGGACGTGGAGATCTTCGATCCCGCGAGCGGCACCTGGTCCGCCGCCGCTGCGCCGCCGTGGCTCCCCGACCACTGCGCCGGCCAGTTCGCCACGGCCATGGCCGACGGGACGGTCCTCGTCGGTGGCGGCGCACCGATGGACGGTGCGGTCGGTGATCGGTGTGGATCGGCCGCGTTCCTCTTTGATCCCTCCTCCGGTCCAGCCGGCGCGTGGACCAGCGTCGCGCCGATGCCGGCGTCGATCGTCGCGGCCGGGGCAGTCGCCCTCGATGACGGCCGCGTGTTCGTGGCAGGTGGGACCGGCGACCATGGCACGACGCCCCTGGCGCTCGCCTACTCCCCGACGAAGGACAGGTGGACCACGCTGACGCCGCCCCCAACCGGCGCGTTCGCGCCGCTCGTCCTGCGTCTCGGCGACGGGCGCGTGCTGGTGGCGGGCGGCTACACGATCGACGATCCCGCCCTGCCAAGCTATGCCGACAGCACGGCGACCTACCTGTACGACCCCGATGCGGGGACGTGGTCGACCACGACGAGCGTCGGGCGCCGTGGCATCGCGGGCGTCGTCCTGGCGGACGGGCGGGCTGTCGTCGCTGGCGGCGAGGACCTCTCGTGGAACGGCGCGCAGCAGCGCACCTTCGTCACGAACGTGCGGGTGCTGAATCCCGCCTCGGGATCATGGACGTCGCTCGCCCCGCTGCGATCCGGACGCTCGAACATCGGGCTCGTCCAGCTCCCCAACGGCCAGCTGATGGCGGCCGGCGGATCCACCACGAGCGGCGGATCCGGAGGCCAGTCGACGAAGGCGGCGGACGTCTACGACTGGCTCACCAACACCTGGTACGCCGCAGCCGCGATGAGCGACGCGCGCGCGATGGGCGGCATTGCCGTCATGGACGACGGGATGGTCCTCGTCGCCGGCGGCGGCACCGCCTCCAGCGAGACCTATTGGTTCGGCGACATCTCGCCGCCCGTGGGCGCCACGCCGGTCGCACACCTTCGGTCGGCGAGCACCCTCAACTACCCGAGCGTCCCGGCGACGGTCGCGTGGGCCTCCGCGCACGATGGCGGCGGCGCCGGCGTGGGCACCTATGACATCGCTCGCAGCACCGACGGTGGCGCGTACGTGACGCTCGCCACCAACTGGACGTCGACGTCCTACCCCACCTCGGTCAGCGTCGGGCACACCTACACGTTCCGTGTGCGAGCGCGCGACTGGGCGGGCAACGTCGGATCCTGGCAGGTCGCGGCAACGGTCAAGCCCGCGGTCACCCAGCAGACAAGCTCGAGCGTGACGTACTCCGGGACGTGGTCGACGGGGAAGACGACCCAGTACACCGGTGACACCGTGAAGTACGCGACGACAGCGGGCGCCAGCGCCACCTACTCGTTCACGGGCCGGGCGATCGCATGGGTGACCACGAAAGCCAAGCGAAGCGGCTCGGCGAAGGTGTACATCGACGGCGTGCTCGCGGCGACGTTGAACCTCTACGCCTCCACCTACACCTACCGCTACATCGCGTTCGAGCGGACATGGAGCACCTCGGGGGCCCATACGATCAAGATCGTGGTCGTGGGCACGGCGGGGCATCCACGGATCGACATCGACGCGTTCCTGGTGCTTCGCAACCCGTAGCTCCGCTCCACGGGGCCGGGCTCGGTCAGGTGTTCCCGGGCGTCGCCGAGGCGTCCTCGAGTCGGTAGACCACGCGGTCGCCCTTCACGAGCTGGAACCAGACCCGGATCGGGACGCTGGTCGCCTGGTGCTCCTTCAGGTGGCTCGGCGAGAAGTCCGTCGCATTCTCGAGGTCGCCGAGCTTGAAGTCGTACGTCAGGCCGGCAGACGATCGAAGGGTGAACCCGCGGACGTCGGTGAGGCTGACCGCATCGACGGAGATCACGACGCCGTCGACGGGCGACACGAGCGCGGGCGTCGAGACGGGGTCGGCGACAAAGCAGGCCGATACGAACAACGCCGTGGCGAATGCCAGGATGAGGAGCCGGGCGCGGTCCCGCCTCACGCGGACGCGGTGGTGCCGGTCCCGGTGCTGCCCGGGGCGTAGACGGGTTCGCCGGCGGCGCAGCGCGGGCACGTCGCCGCGCCCGGCTCGTACGTCGGCAGGTCGAGGATCCACAGCGCGTTGAGGCCGTAGCGCCGCCCGGTCGTCGGCGACGTCAGCTGCGACAGCCCGCCCGAGCGATCGACGATGACCGCGCACTCGACGATCTCGCCGCCCATCGCCTCGACGGCCGGGATCATCGCGAGCAGCGACCCGCCGGTGGTGAGGATGTCGTCGACGAGGAGGACCTGCTCGCCGGGCTCGATGCGGAAGCCGCGTCGGAACTCCCGGTGCGCCGCGCCGTCGGCGCTCTTCACCTCTTCGGCAAAGATGGCCCGGGTACCCAGCTGGCGCCCGGTCTCGAACGCGAGGATGACGCCTCCCGTGGTCGGGCCGGCGACGAGATCGACCGTCGGCTCGTCGGCAGCGCCGCGGTACTGGCCGGCCCAGAAGCCACACAGCTCCGAAGTGGCGGCGGTGTCCGAGAGGACGGCGAACTTCTCAAGGTACGCGTCGGAGTGGCGGCCGCTCTTGAGCAGGAAGTGGCCGTTGCGAAGCGCGCCGGAGCTCCGGAACAGCGCTTCGGTGCGTGCCGCGATCGCGGCTTTCGCGGACAGCTCGGTGGCTGCCTTGATCGTCGTCATCGAGCGCGAAGTGTAGGCGGGCGCCGGCCGCGCCCGGTGTCGTCCGCGATGTTCACGAGATGATCTTTCTGGCGACTACGAGGCCGATACCGCTCCCTCGGCCAGCTCGAATTGATGCAGCGCGAGACGGCGCGTGCGCAGCCGAGCACGCCGTGGCTGGTTCGGCCCGCGCAGGACGCCCCGAATGGCCCCGAACCGCGTTCGAAGTGCCGAAAAAGATCAATGCGTGAACTCCGGGCGCCGGATCGAGCCGGCCCCCGGTATCGCGATCGAAGGAGCGACGCTACGCCCCGCTCTCGGCGGCGGGCGCGGCGGGCGCGGCCGGCGAAGCCGGCGTCGTCGGTGCCGCCGGGGCGTCGCTGTCACCGGCGAAGCGGCGCAGGACGCGGATGGCGATGAACGCGAGGATCGCCAGCACGATCAGGATCGGCACCCAGACGATCCCGAACCAGATGCCCGCGGACGCCACCGCCTGCAGGATGCCGACGAGGCTCGCTGCCGCCTGGTCGACCTGCGAGGCGGGGTCGAACTGCGTCTTCGTCGTCACGATCGGGTCCGGCTTGAGGCTGAACGTGACCGTCAGCGTCGAGTACGCGGCCTGGCCTTCCAGGTGCAGCTTCTCGGCAGTGGCCTGCTCGATCTGGCCGCGAACCTCGGTCAACTGCTGCTGGACCGCGAGGATGTCCTTGATCTCGACGGCGCGAGCCATCACGCCCTGGAGCGCGGTCTCCGTCGTCTGGAGATTCTTGATCCGCGCACCGAGGTCGACGACCTGGGTCGTCACGTCCTGCGTGCCGGATCGTTCCGTGAGGACCTTCGTTGCGAGGCCGTGGAGGCCAGTCACCGCGTCGTCCCACTTGTCGGCCGGGATCCGGAAGGTGATCGACGCCTGGTCGCTCTCTCCCTCGCCGGATCGATCGGAGCCGCTGGCGTAGCCGCCGAGCGCCTTCACCTGGTCGGTCGCCTTGCTCACGGCATCGTCGATGCCGGTGACCTGGAGGACCATCTCGCCGGTCTTGATGATCAGGAGGTTCGGGGTGTCGGAGAGGTAGTCGACCTTGCCGCCGTTCCCGGACCCCGTGCCGGTGCCGGAGTTGTCCTGCGGGCCTGCGGCGAGCCCGTCGGTATCTTCGCCGGCGGTCGACCCGGTGGTGCCGCCCGCGGCGGATCGTGCGGCGGGCGCTCCGCTTGCAGCGCCGGAGAGGGCGGCACTCCCGCCACATGCGGCGATGATCACCGCGACCATGAGGAGAACCAGGAGGATCGGGCTCCGTCGACCGGTCGCTCCGAACGTGGACAGCATCGTGGCTGCTCCTTCTCGTGGCGCGATCGCGCGTCGGCGATCGGCAGCCCGGAGACGAGCGGCGCCGTCTGCGAGTTCCCTCGACGCAGGTCCTAGCGGATTCCCTCGCCGACCTCGACCGGTCGCGAGCCGATCCACCAACGATGCACTCGGCGCGAGATGAAGAACGCAACCGCCAGCGCGATCGCCATGGTCAGCAGGATCGGCAGCCAGACGATCCCGAACCAGATTCCGGCACGCGCGAGCTTCTGGAGCCCGCGAATGAGCTTCGCGGTCGCGGCATCGGCTTCCTTCGAGGCATCGAAGCCCGTCGTCTGCGCCACGACCACGGCGGGCGCCGGCTTCAGCTGGAAGGTGGCCGTCAGCGTCGAGAACGCTGCCTGCTCCTCGAGGTGCGCCTTTTCGGCGGTCAGCTGCTCGATCTGGCCGCGGATGTCGGTCAGCTGGTCCTGGACGCTCAGGACGTCCTTGATCGTGCCGGCCTTGTCCATGATCGATTGCAGTGCCTGCTCGGTGACCTGCAGGTTGCGGATGCGCGCGCCGAGGTCGACGACCTTCGTCGTGACGTCGTCGGTCGATGTCTCCTCGATCTGGACCTCGCCCGTGCTTCGGACGCCGTTGAGCGCCGCGTCCCACTGCGCGGACGGGATGCGGAAGGTGACCGTCGCCTGGACGCCGTCGTTCTTGCCGGAACGCTTCGAGCCGCTCGCGTAGCCGCCGAGGGCCGAAACCTGGCCCGTTGCGGCCGTCACGGCCGCGCTCACGTCGGCCACCTGGATCGTGATGCTCCCGGTCTTGATGACCAGCGGGTTGTCCCGCGGCACCGCGAGGACAACCCCGGACCCGGAGCCACCGGACCCGGCGGAGCCGCCGCTCCCACCGGACGTGCCGGACCCGGAGCCCCCGGACCCCGAGCCGGACCCGTTCGAATTCGAATCGGTGCCGCCGTCAGCCGATCCCGGATCGTCGTTCGGCTCCCCCTGCTGATCCTGGTAGGAGGGGTTGCCGACGGACGCGCCGACCGTCGAGAGGATGCCGCTCACCTGCGAGCCGAGCATCGTGACGACCACGAGCACGGCGATCGTGCCGAGCCCGAGCGCCGTGGCGATGGTCTTCCAGCCGATCGAACCGTCCTGCGGGTTGGTGTGCATGTCGGGCACGGTGCGGCGCGCGGTTCCGTGCCGCGATCCGTGGCTCGCGCAACCGCCGATGCGGGAATCTCCGCAACCGCCGCCGACCGGACCCGGCAGGCTGGTATGTTGCCGCCGTGGCCGACCCGACCCGACGCGCCCGCACGTGGACCCCGAGGCGCGTCCGCGAGATCCTCGACAAGACCCAGTGGCTGCCGCTCGAGGCAGAGGTGCCGGAGCTCGGTCCGGGCGAACGGCGTGCGATCGAGCACGTCATCGAAGCGGGCAGGGTCATCGGGGAGCTGTACGAGGCACAGCGCCACCGCGAGGCGCACATCGCGCGGCGCCGGCTGCTTGCGCGGCACGAAGCACTCGGGCGCCCCGCCCGGACGCTTGACCTGCTCCGGCTCTACCGCCTGTTCGACGGGCCGATCGCGACCACGCTCGACAACCAGCTCGAGCCCTTCCTGCCCGTCGGGCCGTGGAGGCCCGGCGGCGCGATGTATCCCGACGGCGTCGAAGGCGATGAGGTTCGGGCGTTTGCAGAACAGCGCCCGGAGCTCCGCGCCGACTTGCTGGGATCCTCGACGATCATCCGGCGGACGACGCCGGAGAACCTCGCGCATGACCTCCGAACCCTTGCGCGGTACCCGGTCCTCGCCGGCACGCATCCGGGCCTGCTCGACCACCTGAAAGCGCTCTCTGCCGCCGGCGGTAGCGCATCGAAGCGCGACCCGTTCTACGCGGTCGGGTATGCCGTCGCGTGGCCGCGGCAGACCCTCGCCGTGGTGCACCACCTTCGAGAAGCCGCCCGCGCGGTCGAACGCGCGGACCCGGATCTGTCCGCGTTCCTCCGGCTGCGGAGCCTCGGGACGCTCGCCGACGACGTCGAGGTCGCCGATCCCGCCTGGGTTCGCGGAGCGTTCAAGAACCTCGAGGTGGTGGCCGGACCGTGGGAGGTCTACGACGACGGGGTCATGGGTCTGCGTGCGTCGCACGGGCTTGCGCTGCTCTCGATACACGAGCAGAGCACGCGCGAGGTGCGCGACTGGGCGTCGCACGTCGACGCGATCGACGCCGAGCTGACGTACGAGGGCCCGCGACGCCGGAACGAGGTGGTCCCGATGGCGAGCTACGACCTGCTCGCCGTGTTCGGCGCGGCGCGCAACGTGCTCGCCGAGACGCTGCCGAACGATCCCGAGATCACGCGCCGGTACGGCCGCCGAATCCTGATGCGCCGCAACTTCGGGCTCGACGAGCGCGCGTTCGCCAGCAACACGGCTCGTTACGCGGCCGTGATGACGCCCGAATTCGCCCGCGAGCAGACGGTCGAATCAACGTTTACCCAGACCGTCGCGCACGAGCTCGCGCACTACGTCGGGCCGGATCGCCACGCCGACGGCCGGACGTTCGCCGATTCGCTCGGCGAGGACGCCGACATCATCGAGGAGCTCAAGGCCGAGGTGATGTCGTTCTCGATCGCCGTTTTCCTCGAACGGGCGGGCGAGATCGACGCCCCACATCGGCGAGGTGTCCTCGCTGCGCTCGTCCACGCCGGGCTGCGCATCAACCCTCCGCTCCGATCGCAGACGTATCCCATCGTCAGAACGATGATCGTCAACCGGTTCCTGGCGGACGGCGTGCTGATCCGCGCCGGTGATCGATACGCGATCGACCACGACAGGGCGCTCGCGACGATCACGCCGTACGTCGACGAGATCATCGCGCTGCAGTCGACCGGGACGCGGGACGACGTCGCGGCGTACATCGACCGATGGGTCCCCTGGGGTGAGGACAACCGGCGCATCGGCGCGCTGGTCGGCAGCGCGCCCGTTCGGCGCTACAGCTACGAGGCAGGTCCGTTCGAACCGGCGCCGGAAGGCCTCGAGGGCGACTTCGAGCTGGGCCGTTGCTAGGCCGGGCCGCAGCTAGGCCGGGCCGAAGCCGGCCGCGCCCAGCGGCAACGGGCGGCTAGGGCCGGTACTCGACGCCCTTCGCCGATGGCGCGGACACCTTCTTCGGCAGCGCGGTCCCGATCAACGGCTCGTACGAAGCGAAACCGCGTCGGCGGCACTCGTCGGTGAGCTGATCGACGAGTCGGACCGGCAGCGTCGGATCGGCAAAGATCGCGGTGCCGACCTGGACGGCGACGGCTCCCACGGCGAGGAAGTCCAGCACGTCGGCGAGCTCCGTCACGCCCCCGATCGCGACGACCGGGATGTCCACGACCTGGCTCGCTTCGTACACGATCCGCAGCGCGACCGGCTTGATGGCCGGGCCCGACAGCCCGCCGTAGATGTTGCCGAGGAGGGGCCGGGCGCGGCTCGGGCCCACCGCGATGCCGGACAGTGTGTTGATCGCCGTCAGCGCGTCGGCGCCCGCGTCCGCGATGGCGCGCGCGATCGGGCGCACGTCGGCGACGTTCGGCGACAGCTTCACGAGCAGCGGCAGGTCCGTCGCGCGCCGAACCGCCGCGGTGACCTCGCCGGCCGCACCGGCATCGATGGCGAACTGGAGGCCGCCGCGGCCGACGTTCGGGCAGGAGATGTTCAGCTCGATCCCGGCGACCCCGGGCACACCCTCGAGCCGGCGCGCGACCTCGACGTAATCGGCGACCGATTCGCCGGCCACGTTCACGATGACCGGCACCTTCCAGCCGGCCCACGTCGAGGCGTACTTCTCGATCACGGCATCGACGCCTGGGTTCTGCAGCCCGATCGAGTTGAGCATGCCGCCCGGCGTCTCGGTCACCCGCGGCGTTGGATTGCCGACGCGCGGGCGGAGGGTCGTGCCCTTGCAGCAGATCGCGCCGAGCCGCTGGACCTGGACGACATCCGCGTATTCCGTGCCGTACCCGAACGTGCCGGACGCAACCAGGATCGGGTTGTCCAGCACGAGCCCGCGGCCGAGATCCACCGAGAGATCGACGTCGGCATCGCGCGCGAGGGGCGCGATCGGCGAGGGGCTTCCGGCCGGCGCGACCCGCGGGGCGGATCCGTTGGTCGGGATGGTGACCGGCGCAACGGGCGTGCTCGCGACGAGCTTCCGAACGACAGGCGCGATCGCCGGCTTGATCTTTCGAACCGTCGGGCGACGCTTCGCCGCGGCCGCCTTGCCGCCCGAGGTCACGACGCGGCGCTTGGCCTTCACCAGCCGTTCTCCCACGCGAGCTCGTCCGAGGCGAACACGGGGCCTTCGCGGCAGACCCGCTGCGGGGTGCCTTTCGTGTCCATGACGACGCACCCGAGGCACGCCCCGACCGCGCAGCCCATGTTCTGCTCCATCGAGACCTGGAGCCATGCCTTCCGTCGCGCCTGCGCAGAGCCCTGCGGGATCGGTTTGCCGCCGCCACGCTTCCGGCCCAGCGTCGCCACGCCCATCCGTTTGGCACGCGTCGCCGCGAGCCCGGACACGGCCCGGAGCATCGGCAGCGGCCCGCACGCGAACGCCTGGTCGGCCCACGCCTCGTAGTCCGCGAGGAGCTCAGTCACGAACCCGTGATGGCCGACGGAGCCGTCATCGGTCGCGACGACGTACTCCAGCTCATCGGGGAGCAGGGACGAGGGGTACACGTCGCGCGCCGAAGCGCCGCCGAACAGCAGGGTGACGGAACGTCCGTCCCTGATCGCCTCGTCGGCGAGCGATCGGACGCCGGCAATCCCAAGGCCACCCGCGATCAGCAGGATGTGCTGCGATCGCGGATCGATCTCGAATGGCCGGCCCAGCGGCCCCAGCATGTCGACACGGTCACCGGGTCGGAGCCGCGTGAACCACTCGGTGCCGCGGCCTACGGTCCGGAAGTGGATCGACAGCGTGCCCGCGACGGGATCGATCGTGTTGAACGAGAACGGCCGTCGCAGCACGAGCCCCGAGTAATCGCCCGTCCGGACGTGCACGAATTGCCCGGCGCGCGCGCCGGCAACGAGCTCAGGGGCGAGGTACGTCTGCAGCCACTGGTTCGGGAGGATCTCCTGGCTGTCGAGGAGCTCCGCCCCGGCAAGTCGCATCGATGACGACGCCTGCTTCGCGGGACTCGGGTCTCGCGTGCGGGTGGCCATCGATCCGGCCGTCAGCGCTTGTCCGACTCGGACTCGTCGCCCTCGTCGTCGAACTCGTCATCGTCTTCGTCGTGCTCGTCGTCGTCCTCGTCGGGCTCCTCGCTTTCCGCCGCCGCGCCATCACCGTCGGCCGCTTCGGCAACCGAGGGATACGCGTCGACGAGCGCCTCGGCGAGGTCACCGAAGACGTCGGTCGGGTCGTAGAAGCGCACGATCGCGTCCGGGCTGGAGATGTCCTGCCAGTCGGGCGAGCCCTCCTGGACCACGCGACCCCGGAAGCCGACGCCGCTCAGCGAGAGGTGCTCGTCGTCGTCATCGACGATCGTCACCGAGCCGATGAAGCTCAGCAGGCCCGCCGCGGCGTTCTCGTACGCCGCGATGAGGCCCGCCTCCGTGCGCTGGCTGCGGTCCTGGAAGTCGAGCGCAAGCTCGTACAGGGCGACCGCGGCGGAGTCCGCGTCATCGACCTCGGGCACCTCGGGCTGGCCGGCCGCCCACTGGTCGGCCGCGGCTGCGTACGGGTCGGCGCCGCCGGCACCGCCCTCGAGGGCTGCCTCATCGCCTTCGCCGGGGCCGCCCGCACCGCCCGCGCCCACACCGGCCGCTTCCGCATCGGCGAATGCCTGGAGGATGTCGGCCGGGTTGTAGATCTCGCACAGCTCGGCGGCGGTCTCGACGATCTCCGTCTCGGAGATCCACTCGTTCCTGACCTCGTCGAAGACGCGGCTCCGGCTCCGGAATGTGCCGTCCGGCGCGACGGCGAGGTAGTCGGGGTCGTCGTCGATGAGCACGAGCCCACCGAGCTGCTGGATCCGCGCCGCGTGCTGGCGCATGAAGCCTTCCAGCTGCTGGCCCGCGCGGACCAGGAAGTCAGATCGTTCGATGTCGGCGTCCCGGGCCATGTCGGCCAGGAGTGCGTTGCGTCGCGCGTCCATGTCCGTGGCCTCCTACAGGTCCGTCATCTACAGGTGCACGATGAGGTCGGGCCCCATCCGCTCGCGAAGGAACATGGAATGATGGCGCTCCATCATCCACTCGCTGCCGCGGTGGGCGATCATCTGGATGCCCTCGTCCTTCTCCATCTCGTCGAGCGTGCCGTAGCTCGGCAGCTCGAACATGATCACGTTGTCGAAGTCCCAGCCGTGGGCAACGTTGAACCAGCCGATCAGCTTGATCCCGTACTTCTCCGAGTACTCGCGGACGTGCCGCGGGAACAGGGTCTTCATGTAGAACTTGAAGAACGGGTCGCGACCGCGTCGGACATTGAAGTACGTCGCCAGCACGGGCACTTGGGCGCGGGTCCTCCAGCGGCTCGATCGAGTTCCTGGTCGGTTGGGGCGGTGGCTATTCTCGCACGCCACTCGATAACCGAGCCGTCATGCGGAACAGTGACTGCCAGTCAACAAATCGCCGGTTATGAGCGCCGCGGCGTCGGCCACGGTCCGTTCGCAACGGAATCGTGACTGCCAGTCAACAAATCGCCGGTTATGACCGCCGCGGCGTCTGCCACGGGCCGTTCGCAACGGAATCGTGACTGCCAGTCAACAAAACGCCCGTTATGACCGCCGCGGCGTCTGCCACGGGCCACTCGCAACGGAATCGTGACTGCCAGTCAACAAGACGCGGGTTACGGGCACCGCGGCTGGGGCGACGGGTCGTTCGCAACGGAATCGTGACTGCCAGTCAACGACGGCGCGCCGCGGCCCTGTCGTGCGGAACGTGGCAGCTCCCTACAGGTCGCCGTCCCGTGCAGCGCCCTCGCCCACGCCACCTGCGGCCTCCGGATCCTTCCCCACGGTCGCGGTCTCGTCCTCGATCTCACCGACCGTCTTGGTTCGCGTCTCGGTCGATGACATCGGGCGGCGGCGCGCGTCGGCGCGGCGGTCCGCCGCCACGAGGCGGAGGAGGAAGATGATCGTCTGGCCGACGAAGAGCAGCAGCACGATCACGAGCGCGAACAGGAAGATCACGATCGGGACGGGCCAGTTCCACGCGGCGCTCAGCGGGGCCAGGAACACCGTGACCGCGAGCGTCACGATCTGCAGCCAGAAGCAGCCGAGCCCCGGGCCCTTCTCCGCATCGAGCGGTCCGCCCTTGTACTCGACGCCGCTCTTCACCGACAGCGGCTTCGGCTCGACCTTGGGCTCGACCTTCGACTCGACGTTGGACTCCTCCGACACGGGGTTCACGTGCTCCATCGCTAGCTCGGCTGTCCGGCGCGATCCGGGGCCGCCGGTATGATCGCCGAGTGAGCGATCGTGCCAGATCAGCGGCGAACGCACCGACGACCGCCCGGCCTCCCGCTGCCGACTGGCATCCCGAGCCCGAGCTGATCTCGATCCGCGATGCCTCGCGCTCCCGCGCGGCGCTCCGGGATGCCGGCGCGGACATCTGGGAGACCGCGCTCGACTACCTGTACGACCACGCGTTCGAGCGGGCGATGGGCACGCCGGCCGACTACGACGGGCTGCGGGAAGCGTTCTTCGGCCCTGATCGGCGCCCGGCGGCGGCGCCCGTGGCGCCCACAACGCTCGAGGCGGTCCTCCGCGAGTTCTCGGATCGAGTCGCGCCGCACACGGTCAGCGCGTACCACCCACGGTCCTTCGGCTACTTCACGCCGCCGCCGCTCGTCGCGTCGGTCGCGGGCGAGGTGCTCTCCCAGGTCGCCCAGCAGGGCATCGACATGTGGCACGCCGGCCCGATCGGTGCCTTCGTCGAGGAGGAGGTCCTGCACTGGCTGTGCGACCTCGTGGGGTACGGCGAGGGCTCGTTCGGGATCCTGACCTCAGGCGGCGTGATGGCGAACTTCATCGCGATGACGCTCGTGCGGGACGTGCACCTGCCGCGCGTGCGCGGCGACGCGATGGCGCCACGGGGGCGCGCGCTGGAAGGCGTCCGCGTCTACACGTCCGACCAGACCCACTTCTCGATCGGCCGGGCACTCGACGAGCTGGGCTTCCCGCCGGAGACGCTCGTCGTCCTGCCGTCCGACTCGCGGTTCCGCCTGCATGGCGCGCCGGTCGCCGAGGCGGTCGCGCGCGACCGCGCCGCGGGGCTCCTGCCGATCGCGATCGCGGCCGTCGCGGGTTCGACGAACACCGGCTCCGTCGATCTCACCGGCGAGGTCGCGGATGTCGCCGAGCGCGAAGGTCTCTGGCTGCATGTGGACGCGGCGTACGGCGCGGGCGCCCGACTTTCCGCGCGCGATGCCGCACGCGTCCCCGACCTCGATCGTGCCGATTCCGTCACCGTCGATCCGCACAAGTGGCTCTTCCAGGCCTACGACATCGGCGGGCTCATGGTCCGCGAGGGCGCGACGCTCGGGATGGCGTTCGGCGGGCGCAACCCCGAGTACTACCGCGCCGGCCACGCCAAGGCCGACGTCGGCCACGGCGGCGCGGATCAGCTCAACTTCTACCGACTCGGGTTCGAGGGCACGCGGCGCTGGCGCGCCCTGAAGCTGTGGATGTCGTGGAAGCACGTTGGAACCGACGGCTTTGCGCGGCTGGTCGAGGCGAACGACGACTTGGCGGCTCACCTCGCGGCGCGCGTGGCCGCGTCCGACGATTTCGAGGCGCTGCCAGACGAGCCCGAGCTGTCGGTCGTGTGCTTCCGCCATCTGCCCGAGCGCGGGCTCACCGGCACCGAGCTCGACGCGCACCAGGATCGCCTCGCGGCCGCGCTCGAGGCCTCGGGCGATGGCTGGCTGACGACGACGCGCCTCCGCGGCGCGACGTACCTCCGCGCCGGAATCGTGAACACGCAGTCGACGGTCGATGACATCGACGACCTGCTCGAGCTGCTGCGCCGGCTTGCCGCGGATGGCTGACCTTCGGTCGCGACGCCGCTCGCGCGCGGCGCTCCTCGTCTCGCTCGCCGCTGCGCTGCTGCTCGTAGCCGCGCTCCCCTCGGCGGCCCTCGCGGCGACCGGTCGTCAACAGCCGATCGAACATATCGTGATCGCCGACGTCCCGGGCACCCAGGGCGAGGACTGCGTCGACGATCCCGGTTCGCAGCCGGGCGTCGGCCTCAAGAAGTGCGAGACACCGTTCACGATCGCCAGCCTCATCCCGTTCGTGGCGGGTGGCGTCCTCGTGCTGCTGGCGATCGCCGTCGGCTGGTACCTGGTGATGCGTCGGCGCGCATCGCGGCCGTTCCTGCCGGACGAGGCGCTCGCGACAGCCGGCGGTGCGACGTCCGGCGCGGGCGGGGGAGTCGCGTCCGGCGAGTGGTGGAAATGCAAGAGCTGCGGCTCGAGCAACATGGTCGGCGTCGCCCGCTGCTACAAGTGCGGCGCCTGGCCTCGGTGAGCCGCTAGGCGTCGGGCGCGTTCAACTCCGCAGGCTTCCGGCGCGCCGCCATGCGGTCCTGGAACCGGAACACTTCGCCGGCGAACGGCAGGAACCAGGGCCGACCCTCGTAGGGCGCCGGCACGATCGGGAATCGCAGCTTGGCGAGCGCGGGAGCGGCGCCGCCCCCCATCCATTCGGCCGCCCGCGTCCCGAGCCAGTTCGACATCACGACGCCCGTCCCGGAATAGCCCATCGCGTACATCACGCCGCCCGCGCGCCCGATGTGCGGCATGCGGTCCATCGTGAGCGCGACCTTGCCGCCCCACGAGTACTCGACGCGCGTCCCGGCCAGCTGCGGGTGGACCTGGATCATCCGCGTGTAGAGCAGCCGCGCCGTCCGATCGACCGAGGTGGGGAAGAAGCTCACCCGGCCCCCGAAGAGCATCCGGCGGTCCTGCGTCACGTGCCAGTAGGACAGGAAGTTGCGCGTGTCGAAGTACGCGCGGCCGTTCGGTGAGAGCTCCTTCGCGAGCGACTCCGACAGCGGCTCCGTGGCGATGATGTACGAGCCGATCGGGATGATGCGGCGTCGGAGCGTCGGCGCGACGCCGTCCGTGTAGCCGTTCGTCGCGACGAGCACGTCGCGCGCGTGGATCGCGCCCCGCTTCGTCTCGACGACGAACCGGCCGTCGGCCTGGCGCCGGATCGCCGTGGCTCGCACCCCTTCGTGCAGCTCGGCCCCCGCCCGCTCGGCCAAACCAACGGACGCCGCGAACCACTTGCCCGGATGCACGACCCCGCCGGCATCGATCGCCAATCCGCCGTGGTACGCGTTCGTCCCGATCTCGGTCGACAGCTCGTCCCGCGGAATGACGCGCGAGGCCGTGCCGAATCCCGCGAGCGCATCGCGCTCCGACGGGAAGTCCTCGGCGTGCGAGCGCGCCCACGCGAGCTCCATGTAGCCGTTGTAGCGGAGCTCGGCATCGATGCCCTGGTCGCGGATCGTGCCGGCAAGGAGCGCGGTCGCCTCGACGCTCTCCTGGTACAGCGCGACGGCGAGCTCGCGCCCGTACTTCTTGACGAGCGTCGCCGGGCCCCACTTGAAGCCCGGATGGCAGATGCCTCCGTTTCGCGACGACGCACCGAAGCCGAGGTTGTTCGCCTCGAGCAGCACCACCCGCGCGCCCTGCAACGCCAGCTTGCGCGCGGCTGCGACCCCCGTGTAGCCGCCACCGATGACGACCGCATCCGCCGCGTCGGGAAGGGATCGCCCGCTTCGATCGGGCAACGCCGGCATCGTGGCGTGCCAGTACGCCTTGCGCTGGTAATCGCGATTGATCCTTGCCTCGGCCGCCATCGCGCCGAATGCTATCCGTCGGCGGTGCCGCGGCGTCGCCGCATTGCCGCGCCGTCACGGTGAACCGGCGCGGCTCGGCCGGCATCAAGCAGACAGAACGTCGATGGAGGTCGAAACATCGCAGCCAGCCTGGACCCGACGCTCGTCGAGCAGGCCCGACACGGTGATCTCCGCGCGTTCGAGTCGATCGTTCGCAGCCGGATGGACGCCGTGTACCGCCTCACGCTCGCGATCGTGGGCAACGAAGCCGATGCGTCGGACGCCACCCAGGACGCGTTCGTCGCCGCCTGGCGCCAGATCGGTTCGCTGCGCGACGCCGATCGACTCGATGCGTGGCTCTCGCGCATCGCGGTGAACTCGGCGCGGATGCTGGCTCGCGGCCGGCGCCGCCGATCGGTCCGTGAGATCCCCGGCCTCGCGCCCGAAACCATGGATGTCCCCTCGCCCGTCGGCGATCCGGGCGGCCACCTCGCAGACGATGCCCGATCGCTTGGCGCGGCCCTCGAGCACCTGTCGCCCGACCAGCGCACGATCCTCGCCCTCCACCACCTCGACGGTCGCGGCATCGGAGAGATCGCGTCGATCCTCCAGATCCCGGAAGGCACGGTGAAGTCGCGACTGTTCGCGGCACGCCGCGCGCTGGTGGCGCGCCTCGGAGCCGGCGAATGACCCGCACGGACTGGGACGACGCACGCCTCAACGCGGCGTTCCGCGCGAGGTTCGGCTCGCCCGGTCCCGCCACGCTCTTCGAACATGTCCATGAGCGGCTCGAGACGGCCGGGCCGGCAGGGACCGGGCGCGCATTCGGCCGGACCTGGTTCCCCTGGCGGCTCGCCGCGCCGCTGCTGGTCGCGGCCGTCGCGTTCGTCTTCGTCGTCGGCTCGCTGATCGGCAGCCCGAC
>DATFHO010000015.1:0-38894 GCA_035248345.1 Candidatus Limnocylindrales bacterium | reverse complement strand
CCCGAACGTGACCTCGTACACGCCCGGCCGCGCGACGTTGCCGGAAAGGCAGAACAGCTTCGGCCCGGTGGAGCCCTCGGTCCCGGTGGCGGCAAAGCGCGCGCCGCCGCCCGGCCCCGAAGCGAGGATCGGGAGCACGTTGACGAGCGTCTCGACGTTGTTGACTGCCGTCGGCTTGCCGAAGAGCCCGACTTCGACCGGGAACGGGGGCTTGTTCCGCGGCTCGCCGCGCTTGCCCTCGATCGACTCGAACAGCGCCGTCTCCTCGCCGCAGATGTACGCGCCGGCGCCGCGCCGGAGCTCGATGTCGAACGAGAAGCCCGAACCGGCGACCGATGCGCCGAGATAGCCCGCCTCGCGCGCATCCTCGATGGCGTCGAGCATCCGCGCCTCGGCAAGCGGGTATTCGCCGCGGATGTACAGGTACCCGCGCGAGGCGCCGGTAGCGAAGCCTTCGATCGTCATCGACTCGACGACGGCGAATGGGTCGAACTCCATGAGGATCCGGTTCGAGAACGTCCCCGGCTCCGACTCGTCCGCGTTGCACACGACGTAGTGCGGCTGCACGGGTTGCGTCGCGACCGCCGCCCACTTGCGACCGGTCGGGAACGCGGCGCCGCCGCGACCGACGAGCCTGGAATCCGTGACTTCCCTGATCACGGCGTCCGCGCCCATCTCGAGCGCGGCCTCGAGGGCCTTGAAGCCGCCATGCTCCTGGTAGTCCTCGATCGAGGTCGGGTCGACGACGCCGACGCGAGCCAGCAGCGTGAGTCCGTCGGAGCCGGCCTGCGGCACGGAAGCGCGAGCTGCCTCGTGGAATGGCGTCGGGTCGACCGAGCGGAGGTCCTCGAGTCGCTTCAGGATCCCCGCTGCATCGACCGGACCCGAGGTGCCGCGAACGGGAACCTCGCCGGCGATCGTGAACATCGCCGCAGGCGCGAGCTCGCACAGGCCCAGGCATGGTGAGCGAAGCCAGCCGATCCGCCCGTCTCGCGCAGCCTCGCTGGCCGGCCCGAGTGACCGCTCCAACGCCGCGCAGGTGTCCTCCGCGCCCTTCAGCCGGCACGCGATGTCGTCGCAGACGTGCGCGACGGCGGGGGGCCGAGCATGCGTCGAGAACAGCGCATAGAACGTGGCGACGCCATAGGCCTCGGCGGGCGGCACCGACAGGCGCCGGCAGACGTAGTTCAGGCCCGGCTGTGTGATCTGCCCGACGCGATCCTGGAGCGCGTGGAGTGCGGGCAGCAGGAGGTCCCGCCGGCCCCGCGCCGCGTGCCCGCCCACAGCGATGTGCCCGTCGGTCCGGATGTCACGCGACCCGCCGTGCCAGCCGCCCTCCGGCGCCCCGAGCACCGCATCGACCGCCGCCCGCTCGGCAGGCGAGGCCAGGGGCCCGATCACGTGCAGATCCATCGATCGGGAGTCTAGCCGCCGACCTCCACGAACTGGGCGAGGATCCGCTGAATCACGAACAGGAAGAGCGGCAGCGCGCGCCGCGAACGGCGCGCGATCTCAGATGGGGTTCGATGTCGGTGCGGGCCGCCTGGGCAGCATCGACTCCAGCCAGGAGGGCGTGATCGGCCGGCCCTCGGCGCGGTCACGAATGCCCTGGAGCTGACGCCGGACCATCACGAACAGCCCGAAGAGCAGCATCGCGCCGGCAAGCTTCGGCGCGGCCGGCAGCTCATCGTCCTCGGGGGAAGTAGTCGGCATGTGGCCGCGGAAGCGCTCGATGAGTCGGGTGCCACCGACGCCATTCGGCTCGACGATGAACGCCCAGCTCGCCTGGAAATCGCCCCGCATGGCCTTCTCGAGATACAGGCCGGTCGCCCGGACGTTCGCGGACGCCGTCTCGATGCCCGCTCCCTCTTTCGACGCATCGGCTGCGGCGCCATGCGCGGCGCCTGCCTGCGATTCGACGAGCGCTCGATCCGCGTACAGAACGAGTGCGTGACCCGGCTCGAGCTCCCGAACCACGAAGCCGCCGCCGGGATGCGTCGGCACGATGTCGCCGACCGCCAGGTGCTGCAGCTCGGGCACGATGCGATCTGCGCTCGGCATGTTCATGTCGAGCTGGTCCCAGCTGTACCAGCCCCCGCGCCCGTAGCCCATCTGGACCAGCCACGGCCACACGTCCTCGGGCGCTGCGGCGATGTCGACGGATCGCGTGTCGACCGCCTCCGCCTCGGGAACGAGGTCGTCACCCGGCAGGTCTCGGTTGCGAGCCGCAGGATCGATGCCCCACGAGCGGAACTCCGCCCGCGCCTTCGAGATCCCGAATGCGACGCCGGCCGTTGCGGCCGCACCGACGATGAACACGCGCTTGAACATGGCAGTACCTCCACGTCCGAGTGTGATCACGCCTCGAGGCCGACCCCAGTGCCGTTGCGCCCGATCAGGCCGGGACGGGCGCCCCGAGCTTTTCGATGCGGATCGCGGTGGCCTTGAACTCGGCGGTGCCGGACTTCGGGTCCGTCGCATCGATCGTCAGGATGTTGGTCGGGACCTCGTCCTGGAAGTGCAGGGTCATGAAGGTGAGCCCGGGCCGAAGGGACGGATCGATGCGGACCGGCGCCTCGATCGACCCGCGCCGGGATGTGATTCGGACGCGCTCGCCATCGGCGAGCGAGAGCCGCTGCGCGTCCTCGGGCGAGATATCGAGCGACTCGCCGCGTCGCAGCGGTGACGTGAAGCCGCCCGACTGGACGCCGGTGTTGTAGCTGTCCAACCGGCGCCCGGTCGTGAGCCGGATCGGGAAGTCGTCCGACAGCTTGTCGACCGGCGGGTCGTGATCCACCGCGACGAACGGCGCCCGCAGGCCGGGCACGGGGTTCTCCCAGAGGCGGGAATGCAGGAACAGCTCGCCGGGATGGTTCTCGTCCCAGCACGGCCACTGGATGCCGCCGAGCTCCTCGAGCCGCGCATACGACATGCCGCGGTGGACCGGCGAGACCTGCCGAACCTCGTTCCAGCATGCCTCGGCGGATGCCTCGCCCCAGTCCCGGCCGAGCCGCCGCGCGATCTCGTAGATGATCCAGAGGTCCTCGCGCGCCTCGCCCGGAGGATCGAGCGCCTTCCGAACGCGCTGGACGCGCCGCTCGGAGTTCGTGACCGTTCCTTCTGACTCGGCCCACGAGGCGCCGGCCGGCAGCACGACGTCCGCGATCTCCGCCGTGGCCGTCATGAAGATGTCCTGGACGACCAGGAAATCCAGCCCGCGCAGGCGCTGCTCGGTGAGGTGGCGATCCGCCTCGGACTGCATCGGGTTCTCGCCGACGACGTACAGCGCCGAGAGCTCGCCGCGATCCATTGCCTCGAACATGCCCGACAGGTGCCAGCCGCGCTTGGAGGGGATGTCGCAGCCCCAGATCATCTCGCAGCGCTTCCGGAGGTTGTCGTTCTCGACGTACTGGAAGCCGGGCAGCCGATCCGGGAGCGCGCCCATGTCGCCGCCGCCCTGGACGTTGTTCTGGCCCCGGAGCGGGTTGAGCCCGGAGCCCCACTTGCCGACGTGGCCGGTGAGGAGCGACAGGTCGATGAGGGCGAGCACGTTGTCGACGGCGTTGTGGTGCTCGGTGATGCCGAGGGTCCAGCAGATCATCGCCTTGTCAGCCTTCGCGTACGCGTGCGCCAGCTCGCGGATCGCCTCGGCGGGGACGCCGGTCTCGCGCTCTGCGTACTCGAGGGTGTAGCTCTCGACCTTGGAGCGGTAGGCGTCGAAGTCGTCGGTCGCCCGTTCGATGAACTCGGTGTTCGCGAGGCCTGCATGGATGATCTCGCGCCCGATGGCGTTCGCGAGCGCGATGTCGGAGCCGACGTCGAGGCCGAGCCAGACGTCTGCCCACTCGGCCGAGGACGTCCGCCGCGGATCGACCGCGTACAGGCGTGCTCCGTTGTGCACGCCCTTGAGGAGGTGGTGGAAGAAGATCGGATGCGTCTCCCGGGCGTTGCTGCCCCAGAGCACGATCAGGTCGGTCTCTTCAGCCTCGCGATATGAGCTGGTCCCGCCGCCAGCACCGAAGACGGTCGCCAGACCGGCGACAGACGGTGCGTGTCAGGTGCGGTTGCAGCTGTCGATGTTGTTGCTGCCCAGGACCTGTCGGGCGAGCTTCTGGGCTGCGTAGTTGACCTCGTTGGTCGCCTTGGAGCAGCTGAAGATCCCGATCGGGGCCTTTGCGTCCGCTCGCGGCCGGGGCCGGTCGAGTGCGGCGCGGAACCCCGCGACGGTCCGGTCGAGCGCCTCGTCCCAGGTGGCCTGGCGGAGCTCGCCGCCCTTCGTGTCACGCACGAGGGGATGGGTCAGGCGAACATACGACTTCGGCACGATGCCTCCGTTCTTCGGTTCACCGCCGGCGACGTGCCGACGGCCCGAGTGTACGTCTGGCTCGAGCGCCGCCGCCCCGCCCGAGGCTCGATTTCTGCCATTTGCACATGGCAGGGTTGCTATGTCGCGAAATCGGCAGCCGACGCTGGGCTACCGCGTCCCGGTGGGGGCATGCACGCACGAACCCGCCGCTGGCACGTGTCGCCCGCGCCTGACGGGCGACATACCAACCTCCGGGTTTGTATCTGGCAGAAAAGGCCATCTTGACGACGCGCCCGCGGAACCGCACCCTCCGGCCGTGACCACTGCGGGGGCGATCGACCAGCTCGACGACCATGCGCACGCGCCCGGCGATTCCGCCGATCCGACGGACGAGACGGGCGATGGCCGCATGTTCTGCTACCGCCATCCCGACCGGGAGACGTGGCTGCGCTGCGGCCGGTGCGACCAGCCGATCTGCACGAAGTGCTCGGTCATGGGGCCGGTCGGGGCGCGGTGTCGCGTCTGTGGGCTCCGACCCAACGACGGACTCAGCAAGTTCACGCCGCGCCAGCTCGTGCTCGGCACCGGTGTCACCCTGGGCGCGGGCCTGATCCTCGGCTACATCGGGGCGCAGCTCGGCTGGCTCGCGATCGTCGGCGGGTTCATCCTCGGTGGCTTCACGGCGGAGATGTTCAACCGGGTCATCGGCTACAAGCGCGGGCCGGTGATGCTGACGATGCTGTTCGGCGGGATCATCGTCGGGACGCTCGCCGGCGCCGCGATCTCGCTCGCAACGCTCTTCAGCGGTCTGCCCGGTGAGGCGGCCGAGCCGCTGATCCCGATGCTGCTCCAGTCGTACCTGCCATACGCCCTGGTCAGCGCGGGCGCCGCGTGCTTCGGCGCGTACTCGAGGTTTCGCTAGGACCGATCCGGCGAGAACCTGATCCCGTCGAGGTCGTCGAACCGGGCCTGGACGCCCCAGCCGCCGAACGACTCCGAGACCGCGATCGCCAGGTCGTTCCCGCCGGCATCGAGTGGCAGGAACACCGTGTCGTACCAGCCGATCGATCCCAGGAAGCGGTAATCCCGCGATCGGTACGAGTCGTCACCCCGGAAGAGCGCGCGGCCGTTCAGGTACAGGACGACACGGTCGGAGAACCCGAGGTGCATCGGGATGGTCCGCACGCTCTCGGACACGACCGTCACGACGGCCCAGCAGGTGTCGGCGCCATCGGCGACGCCATTCACCTGCGCCAGGTTGACGATGCCGGTCGGCTCGCTGTCGACCAGGGTCCAATCACGGCCCTTCGGCGTGCTCCCTGGCAATGCGAGGGGCGGCGGGTCCGGCTCGGCGAAGGCGTCCGAGATCAGCCAGCCAGGGATGATGCCGGGCACCCGCTTGATCGGCGCCGGGCCGGAACCCACGAACGCCGGTGGCGCATCGCTCCAGGCGAAGCGCGACACGTACAGCCCCGGCCCGCCGATGAGGATTCCGGCGCCGCCCGGCACCGCCGGCATCAGCAGCCGTGACTCGAGGGCCGGTACGGCCGTGTCCCCGACGAACACCTCGAGTCGGTCGCCGGCGAAGACGACGCGGATCGTGAACCACGAGCCGATCGGGAACAGGATCGGCGCCCAGTAGCCATCGCCGTGGTAGAGCTGCCACGAGGCGACATCGTTGTAGACCGGGTTGTACTGGATCGAGTCCGGGTTGCCGACCTGGTGCGGCCGCACGTAGAACGACTCGTAGTTCGCGCGGTCGAGCACCCGCCACACGAGCCCGTGGAATGCGCGCTCGCCGGTCACGGCGACATCGATCTCGATCGTGCCATCGACCATCGACACGCCCGCCGGCAGGCCGAGGAGATTGACCTCATCACCGAAAGCGGTGCACGGGCGGCCATCGAACTCGGTCGAACGGACGTCGCCGTCGCGCCAGCCCCATGCGGGATCGTCGAGCGCGACCTCGCGCAACGCGCCGCTCACGCGGCCACTGCCGCCTTGCGCGCGGTGATGTTCAGCCGAACGTAGTCGAGCACGGGTTCCGGCATCCGTGCCGCAACCGCCTTCACGAACGGCACGCGCTCCTCGGGCGGCAGCTGGTCGACGTTCGGGCGCAGGCACACGGTTTGCAGGAAGGCCTCGAGCGGCTCGCCGCGTTCGAAGCGGGTGGGTGCCTCGGAGAGCCACGCCTCGATGCGGTCGAACCCGGAGGCTTCGAGCCGGGCGCGCGTTGCGTCGGGGGTCTGGAAGTTGTGCGCCTTCGTGAACGTCGGATCGACCGACCGCGCGACCGCGAGGAACTTCGCGATGTTGCCGAAGCCGCCGCACTGCGCGACGAGCCAGCCGCCGGGCCGCAGCGCGGCGCCGAGGCTCGCGAACATCGCGTCGTGGTTCATGACCCAGTGGAAGGTCGCGGTCGAGAGGATGGCGTCGACCGAGGCCGGCGCGAGCGGGAGCGGGCCCTCGAGGCTCGCCTGGACATACGTGACGCGATCGCCGAACGACGCGAGCCGCTCTCGGGCCTGCGTGAGCATCGCGGCGGACGCGTCGAGCGCGACGACGCGGCCACGCGGGAGTCGAGCCAGGAGGAGCTCGGTGACGCGGCCAGTGCCGCAGCCTGCGTCGAGCACCGTTTCATCGCCATCGAGCGGCAGGCGCTCGAGGACCTCGGCGCCCCACTTGGTTTGGGGGTCGGCCACCTTGTCGTAGCTGGTCGCGTTCCAGTCGCCCTTCGGCGCCGCCCCGCCGCCCCCTTCGGTCGTCATGGGGCGACTATGGCATGACCGAGCAGGCCCGATTTGGCACGGAACTGAACATAGTCGGCCGCGCAAGTGGGGCTTGCGCGATTGCGCAAGCGGTGTAATATGGTTGCGTCGTCAACTACTTCGGGACCCATCAGCCCCGAGAACACAAAACGGAGCCAACTCGATGGCCATCGCCACCGCCCCAACCACCACCCAGCAGCCGACCTTCCTCAGCCCGGCGCACGAGGCCGCCGTCGCGCGCGCCGAGTCGCTCATCCAGACGAGCGACTTCGCGAAGCCGGCCGACGACTCGACCGTCGAGGCGACCGTCGCCGCTCTCAAGGACAAGGGCTACGACGTCCACGTCGCCGACTCGGGCGAGGACGCGAAGCGCATCGTGCTCGAGCTCCTGCCCGAGGGCGCCGAGGTCGGCCAGGGCGCGTCGCAGACGCTCGACCAGATCGGCATCACCCACGAGATCGAAGAGTCCGGCCGGTACACGCCGGTGCGCAAGATCACCCGATCGATGGACCGCTCGACGCCCGAAGGGCTTCAGGCGATGCGCAAGCTGGGCGTCGGCCCGGATTGGTACGTCAACAGCGCGCACGCGCTGACGATCGACGGGACGATCGTGGTCGCGTCGAACACGGGCTCGCAGCTCGCGCCGCTCGCGTTCGGTGCCGGCGAGGTCATCTTCGTGATCGGGACGCAGAAGATCGTGCCGGACCTCGACGCCGCGATGCGTCGTTTAGAAGAGCACAGCCTCCCGCTCGAACACGCTCGAATGCGCGGCCTCTACGACATCGACAGCGAGGTCAAGAAGCTCCTCGTGATCTACAAGGAGTTCCGACCGTCGCGATTCCGCGTCGTGCTCGTGCGCGAGCGTGTCGGCGCGTAACACCCAACCAATCGACGAGGCGTCCCGAACGGGGCGCCTCGTTTTGATTCAGGCCGGGGCGATCGTGGACAGCGCGCGATCGAGGTCGCGCCAGAGGTCCTCGACGTGCTCGAGGCCGACGCTGAGCCTGATCAGCGTGTCCGGCGTTCCGACTGCCCTCTCGGACGGGTAGCGGGCGCGGCGCTCCATCGACGTCTCGGCGCCGCCGAGGCTCGTCGCATGGACGATCAGCCGGAGCGACTCGCAGGCGCGCTCCGCGTCCTCTCCTGATCCTCTCGTCTCGAACGAGACCATGTTGCCCTTGCCCGGGTAGCGGACCCGCGCCACCGCCTCGTGGGCTCGGAGGCGCGTGACCAGCTCCTGGGCGGTTGCCTGGGCGCGGGCATAGCGCGCCGGCAGCGTTCGGAGGCCGCGCAGCGCGAGATACGCCTCGAGCGCACCCGGCGTCGCGCCCGCGTTGTGGCGCCGCGTGAGCAGCTGCCGTTGGAGCTCCTCGTTCGCGGCGATCACGATGCCGAGCATCAGATCGGAATGCCCGCCGATCAGCTTCGTCCCCGAGTGCATGACGAGATCCGCGCCGTGCGCGATCGGGTTCTGACCCATCGGCGTCGCGAAGGTGTTGTCGACGACGACCATCGCGCCCGCCTGCTTCGCGAGACCAATGACAGACGGCAGGTCGACGACGTCGAGCATCGGGTTCGTCGGCGACTCGATCCAGACGAGGCCGGCGCCGTCGATCGTCGATCGGATCGCATCGGCGGTCAGGTCCTGGTGCGTCTCGTGGACGAGCTGGCCGCGCCCCGCTCGTTCCTGGATGAGCAGCGACACGCCGAAGTAGGGCGCCTTCTGCCCGATCACCCGCGTGCCGTTCGGCAGCAGGTCGAGGATGGCGCTCGTGGCCGCGAGGCCCGACGCGAACGCCACCGCGTGGCCACCCTCGAGGGCGCCGACCGTCTGTTCGAGCGCCTGCCAGCCCGGGTTCCCGTCGCGCCCGTACTCGAGCTCGCCACCGTGGTGGAACGTCGACGCGGGCGTGATCGGCGCGTTCAGCGGCGCACCGCCAGCCCGCGCAGGCCGGCCGGCTACCACCGCGATGGTCTCAGGATGCAGCGGCTCGTCGTCCACGGATCCTCGTGCGCTACCAGGGCGCCCTCGACGTGAGAGGACCACGGTAGCGCGACGAGCAGGCGGCGATCCGCCGCCCCGGTTCAGCGAGCGTTCGTTCGCTCGACCTCGCCGCGCCACGCACCCGTCTCGGTGCCGCGCGCCTCGATGAAGTCCTTGAACCGCTCGAGGTCGCCGACGACCTGGTTCTCGAAGATCCCCACCGCGGTGCCGGCCGTCTCGATGATGCCCTCCGGCTCGACGTCGAGCTGGAGCATCACCCGCGTTGTGTTGTCGTCGAGGTGATGGAACGTCACGACGCCTGCGTTGCGGGCGCCCGTCGTGCTCGTCCATGCGATGCGCTGATCGGGCGTCTGTTCCGTGATCTCGGCGTCCCACTCCTTGCGCTTGCCGGCGACCGTCGCGACCCAATGGAGATGGGTGTCGTCGATCTGCTTGACCGACTCGACCTTGTCCATGAACCGCGGAAAGTCTTCGAACTGGGTCCACTGGTCATAGGCGACCTGAACGGGAACATCGACGTCGATGGAATGCTCGACCTTGGCCATCGGGGCATGCCTCCTCTGCGCCGGCATGAGCCGGGGCCCCGATGATCTCGCCCGACGCGATAACGCCTGACCGCGGCGGGTGCGGGAAATGTTGCGGCGGGGTGGCGTCGGCATGTCAGCCGCACGCCCGCAACTCACGAGACGGAAACGCCCACCTCAGTCGGAGTTACGTCACGCGAGCCGAACGCCGGGTTGATCCGATGCTTCGACCCACCCGACGGGCCAATGCTCCGGGCCGGAGTCGATCAGGGCCTTGTGCAGGTCCTTCACCGAGTCGCGCGGGATCGCGGCGAGCAGGCCACCCGACGTCTGTGGGTCATGGGCGAGCGTGGCGAGCTCGGGTGCGACGCCGTCGCCGACGGTCAGGTGGGGGAGCACGAAGCGCCTGTTGTGCGCGGCGCCACCCGTTTCGACCCCCCTGCGCGCCGCCTCGAGCGCGCCGTCGAGTGCGGGCAGCTTCGCGGCATCGAACGCGAACGTCGTGCCCGACGCCTTCGCCATCTCGAGGCCGTGGCCGAGCAGGCCGAACCCCGTGACGTCGGTCGCCGCGCGCACACCGTGCGCGACCAGCAGCTCCGCCGCCGACCGGTTCAGTGCCCGCATCTGGTCGACCGCGCCGGCGAGGTCCGCATCGGACGCCTTGCCCTGCTTGTGGCCGCTGACGAGCAGGCCCGTCCCGAGGCGCTTCGTGAGGATGAGCAGATCCCCGGGGGCAGCGCCGCCCTTGCGCAACAGCGCGTCCGGCGAGGCGACGCCGATCACTGCAAGCCCGTATTTCGGCTCGGGATCGCGGATCGTGTGGCCGCCGGCGAGGATCCCGCCGGCCTCGCGCACCTTCGAGGAAGCCCCGTCGAGGATCGCGCGGAAGACGCTGGTCTCCATCGACTCCGGGATCGCTGCCACGGACAGCGCGAACAGCACGCGGCCGCCCATCGCGAAGACGTCACTGAGCGCGTTCGCCGCCGCGATCTCGCCGTAGGTGAAGGGGTCGTCCACGATCGGCGGGAAGAAGTCGAGCGTCCCGATCACCGCGACGCCCGGCGCGATCAGGTGGACCGCAGCGTCGTCCGGCGGATCGAGGCCGGCGATCAGGCCGGTCGAACCATCCGCAGCTCGCGTGGGATGGCCATCTGCCTCCAGCCCGAGGCCCGCAAGCGCCTCCGACAGGACGTCCGCCCCGAGCTTCGCCGCACAGCCGCCGCACGTCGTGAGGTCGGTCAACCGGATCTTCGGCGGGGTCAGCGTGGCCATGCCGGGATGGTACGCGGGGGCTTTTCGTGGTGGCCTCGGATCGGCATGATGTCCGGGTATGACTTCAGGCGTCCGGGTCACCGACACCTCCTTCGGCCAGGCCGATGCGGCCGTCGAGGCGTACGTGGTCGAGCCGCCTGCCGGTGCGGCGAAGGCAGGGATCCTGTTCCTGCACTGGCTCGGCGAGCACCACAACGATCGAACGCAGTTCCTGGCCGAGGCGCGCGGCTACGCGGCGCTGGGGGTCCGATGCGTGCTCCCGGCCGGGCGGCTGCCGTGGGTGCCCGATCCGGTCGATGCCGAGACGGACGCCGCGAACATCGAGATCGAGCAGCGGCGGCTCGGGGCGGCGCTCGCCGCTCTCCAGGCCGGGCTGCCGCGGAACGCGCCCCTGGCGCTCGTCGGGCACGACTTCGGCGCGATGCACGGGCTCGTGCTCGCGTCGCGTCGGCAGGTCTTCAAGGCGGCGGTCCTCATTGCCGCCACGCCGCGGTGGGGCGACTGGTTCCTGCGCTTCTGGAAGATCGATGGCGACCGGTTCGACTACCTGCGGGCGCTCTCACGGCTCGATCCGATCGAGGCGGCGCGCTCACTGAAGGCCATGACGCTGTGGCAGTTCAGCAGCCGCGACTTCTACATCGCACCGATGTCGGCGGTGGAGCTCGCGCGGGCGCAGCCGATCCCCGAGGGTTCGCAGCCCGTCCCTGAGGGCTCGCAGCCCGCGATCGAGTGGTATGAGGCCGATCACGCGATGCGCAGCGCGAAGGCTCGGGCGGCTCGCCGACGCTTCCTGGGGGACCAGCTCGGGCTGGGGTAGCGCCACTCGACGCTAGGATCGCGGCGGGAGTGGGTTCGGGCCGGTGCCCGGCTCCGTCTTCAAAACGGATGGCGCGACGTTCCGCGTCGCGCGGTGGGTTCGACTCCCATGCGCTCCCGCCACGCGTACGATGCCGCGGATGGCACCCACCCGGCCTCCGAGCGTCGACGCGATCCTCCGAGCCGCCAACGGCCGGATGTCCGGGCGCGACCACGCCGCGATCGTTGCGGAGGCGCGCGCGGTCATCGATGACGAGCGCTCGCGCCTCGCGAGCGGCCACGGCGGGCCGGCGCGCGACGTCGCCGAGCTGGCCACGGAGCTGGAAGACCGGCTGACCGCACTCGACGGCGTTCCGGGTCCGCAGCCGGTCATCAACGCGACCGGCGTGATCCTGCACACGAACCTCGGCCGGGCGCCGTGGGCGACGGCCGCGATCGAGGCGGCGATCCGCGCGGCCGCGGCTCCCTCGATGCTCGAGATGGATCCGGAAACGGGCCGCCGTGGCCGCCGATTTCGCGCCGTCGAGGACGAGGTCACCGCGCTGACCGGTGCCGAGGACGCGCTCATCACGAACAACAACGCGATGGCGGTGGCGCTCGCGGTTGGGCTCGCAGGTCGAGGCGGCAAGGTGGTCGTCTCGCGAGGCGAGCTCGTCGAGATCGGCGGTGGCGTCCGCATCCCCGAGATCATCAAGCGTGCCGGCGCGGTGCTCGTCGAGGTCGGGACCACGAACCGAACGCGCGTCGCCGACTACGAAGCGGTGCTCGCCGACGGCAAGGCGAAGGTCGTCCTGCGCGTCCATCCGTCGAACTTCCAGCAAGCAGGCTTCGTCGAAGCTCCGGACGCCGCGGCTCTCGCACGGGCGGCACACGCGCACGGCGCCATCGTCGTCGACGACCTGGGCTCCGGCGCGCTGCTCGACACGGAACGATTCGGGCTCGCGCACGAGCCGACCCCGCGTGAGCGCCTCGAGGCCGGCGCGGACCTCGTGACCTTCTCGGGCGACAAGCTCGTCGGTGGCCCGCAGGCCGGGATCGTCGCGGGGCGCGCCGAAGTCGTGGACTGGCTTCGCAGGGATCCGATGGCGCGCGCGACGCGGCCCGACAAGTCGGTGCTCGCCGCGCTGGCGGCCACGCTCCGCCTGTACCGCGCCGGCACGGCGATCACCGAGATCCCGATCTGGCGCCAGCTCGCAGCGACCACGGCGGAGCTCGACGAGCGCGCTGCAAGCGTGCTGTCGCACGTGATGGAAGCCGGCCCGCTGGTGGCCGACGGATCGAACATGTCGGTCTCCCTCGGTGTCGCAACGACCGAATCGACCATCGGCGGCGGTTCGCTACCCGGCCAGGTGCTCGAGTCGCGCGGGCTCGCGATCAAGGGCGTTCCGCCCGACCGCCTGCTCGCCGAGCTGCGCGCGGGCGCCGCAGCGGACGAGACACCGGGCGTCATCGGGCGGATCGTCGACGACGCGGTTGTCCTGGACCTGCGGACGGTCGAGCCGGAGGACGATCCGGCGCTCGCGGACGCGATCCGGTCGGCGGCGCGCAGGGCGACGCGCCCCGGAATCCGGTCCTGAGCGACGAGGCCGGCCCGACCGTCGTCGTCGGGACCTGTGGCCACATCGACCACGGCAAGACGAGCCTGCTTCGCGCGCTGACAGGCATCGATGCCGACCGGCTGCCCGAGGAGCAGCGGCGGGGCATGACGATCGATGTCGGCTATGCCCACCTGGCATTCGAGGATGGCGTCGAGCTCGACTTCGTCGACGTCCCCGGCCATGACCGGCTCATCGGCAACATGCTTGTCGGCGCGGGCGAGATCGATGCGGCGATGCTGGTGGTGGCCGCGGATGACGGGCCGCGGCCGCAGACGATCGAGCACCTCCGGCTCATCGACGCGCTGGGCATCGACGCCGGGCTCGCGGTCGTCACCAAGGTCGACGCGGTGGCGCCGGACCGGGTTGCCGAGGTCGTCGGCGCCGTTCGCGCCCTGCTGGCACCGACATCGCTCGCCGGTGTTCCCGTCCTCGCGGCTTCGTCCGTGAGCCGCGATGGCATCGATGCCGTTCGAACGGCCCTGCGAGGGGTGGGTGATGCGGTGGCGGCGAAGCCGGTGGCAGGCCCGGTGCGGCTGGCGATCGACCGGGTGTTCGCGGTGAAGGGCCGAGGGACGGTCGTCACCGGCAGCCTCCGTGGCGGCGCGCTCTCCCGTGGCGATTCCCTGCGCCGCGAGCCGGGCGGCGAGATCGTCCGGATTCGCGAGCTCCAGGTGCATTCCTCGCCCCGGGAGCGGCACGCCGGGGGCCGAACGGCGATCAACCTCGCAGGGCTGAACGCCGAAGCGCTGCACCGGGGCGACGTCCTCACGGCGGGAGAGGACGTCGTCGCGACCGATCGCCTGCTCGTCGGCCTGGCCGCCGGCGCGGGTCGCGCCAGGTCCGCGCTGCGGCTGCACGTCGGCACGGACCAGGTCGATGCGTCCGTCCGTGGCGTGACCGCGAGCCCGGGTGTCGCGATCCTCACGCTCGAGCGGCCGATCGCGACCTTCATCGGCGACCGAGGCGTCCTGCGCGAGCCGGCTTCGGGTGCGATCGTCGGCGGAATTCGCGTGCTCGACACGGCACCGCCACGCGGCCCCTCGCGCCGACGGATGACTGCCCAGCGCATCGACCGCCTCCTGGCCGCAGTCGTGGCGCGCGACGAACAGGCCATTCGCGGCGCGCGGATCGACCTGCACGGTGCGCTGATGGCCACGGGCGGCATGGCGCTGGCCTTGGACGTGATCGCTGCGATTCGGGCCGCGCTCGTCGAGGCGGTTGCAGCGCACCACATGTCTGCGCCGCTCAGCGCGGGGCTCCCCATCGCCCGTGCGAGGGCGGTGGGCCTGCGGCGCCTTCGAGCTCTCGTGACCGTCGAGCGGAGGTTCCCGGATGCGGCCGCGCTGGCGGTCGACGAGGTCATCGACGCCCTCGTGGCCGACGGGGTGCTGACGCGAGCGGGCGAGACCCTGCGCGATCCGAGTCGTGGCACGGGCGTCCCGACGGAACTGGCCGCAACCATGACGCGACTGGAAGCGATGCTGTCCGTGCCGGCACCACCATCCCTCGACGAGGCCGCGGCCGCGGCCGGCTGCCCGCCCGAGGGCGTGCGGGCGCTCGTGGCCGAAGGGCGGATCACCCGCCTTGGCCAGGTCCTCGCCTGGTCGACGCCGACGTACCACCGGCTCGCCGCCGAAGCGCTCGCAATGGCCCGCTCCGGGCCCCTGACGCCTGCCGCGTTCCGGGACCGGACGGGAACCAGCCGGAAGTTCGTGCTCGCGATCCTCGAGGACCTCGATCGACGCCAGATCCTGCAGCGCACCGACGCCGGCCACGTCCCGGGGCCGCGAGCGCCGCGTCCGTGACGCCTGAGGTCACCGCGATCATCCTCGCGGGTGGGCGCGCGAGCCGGTTCGGGTCGGACAAGCTCGCAGTCGAGATCGACGGAGCAACCGTCCTCGATCGCGCCATCACCGCCGTGTCGGGCCTTGCGGACGATGTCGTCGTCGTGGGTTCCGCGGAGACCACACTGGCTGTTCGGGGCATCGACGATCCGGAGCCCTTCGGCGGCCCCTTGCAGGCGCTCGCCGGCGGCCTGGCCGCGGCGGGAAGCTCCGTGGCCATCGTCGTCGCCGGCGACATGCCCGCCCTGGTCCCGTCGGTCCTGGCGCTCCTCATCACGGACCTCGCGTCGAAGCAGGATGTCGACGCCGTCGTCCTGGCGGATCCGCGGGATCCCGGGCGTCGTCAGCCGCTTCCGCTCGCGGTCCGGGTCGAGCCGGCGCGGACGGCGGCGGCCGCGGCCCTCACGGCCGGCGATCGCTCGCTCGTTCGGCTGCTCGGTCGATTGCGAGTCGCGGAAGTCGCGTCGGACCGATGGCTGGCCGTCGATCCCGAGGCGCGGACGCTGGTCGATATCGACCTCCCCGAGGACCTTCGGCGCGCCCGAGACGTGGCGCGGGATCAACGAAACCGCTGAAACCCCTTTCGATCCGCCGTGGGGGCGGCTAGGATTTCGCCCGCAGCAACGGCGAGGCGCCGTCATCGATCGCAGGGAGGGTTTTCATGCCGCCGACGGTCAACGAGTTCTGGAAGAAGCTCAACGCGAACGAAAAGATGGTGATGTATGGAGCCGGACTCGTGGTCCTCGGCTTCATCCTCAACCTCGGTTCGTTCGGCGGCTACGGCTCCTACGACCTCATCGCCGCGATCGCGGTCGCCGTGATCTATTGGCTGAAGTACTCACCCACGAGCAAGGTCAACTGGCCCGCTCCGGTCCAGACGATCGTCCTCGCGATCACCGGCATCGCTGGGCTTGTCGCCCTGGTGGCGCTGCTGGGCCTGCTGGGCCTGCTCGCGTACCTCGGCATCGGAACGATCGGCCTGATCGTCAACGCGATCGGCGCGATCATGATGGCCTGGTTCGCATTCAAGGAATACCAGGCGATGCCGAAGACCTCGGCCCCGACCCCGCCTGCGCCACCCGCGCCGCCCGCGGCCTGACCGGCCGTCGCTCCAGCTGCCCAAACGACGGGCCGGGTTCATCCCCGGCCCGTTTCGTTTGTCCGGCGGCGGTTCGCTATCCGGCCGCCGCTTCGGCGCCCGCGGGCGAGTCCTTCGGTCGCAACCCGACGAAGTTCACGAGCGCACCGAGCGAGAGCAGTGCTGCTCCCACGATCACCGCGACGTGGTAGGCATCGGCGGACGCGACCTTGGCCGCCATCGCCAGGGCCGCGGGCGCATTCGCGGGCGGCGGGTTGAGCGGCTGGTACGCGCTTCGGATGTCCACGGATCCCGGATCGATGCCCGGCGCCGCGGCCGCCAGGGCCGAGTAGAAGGCGCCGCTCACGACGATGAACACGGCGGCCGCCAGGAGCGGCTGGCCCACGCGCGACAGGGCGTTGTTGATCGCCGATGCGAGGCCGGCATTCCGCGCCGGCACGGAGTTCATGAGCCCCGTCGTCAGCGGCGCCACGAGCAGCGCGATCCCGACGCCGAAGATCAGCTGCGCCGGCAGCGGGCCGATGAGCACGTCGAGCGGCGGGAGGAGCGTCGAGGTGTCGGTGAGGCTCGCGATCCACGGTTTCGATGTCGGGCCGACGAGCAGCCACCAGAGCTGCCCGGCGGCCATGACGAGCGGTCCCGCAACCATGAACGGCCGCACGCCCAGCCGGCCGGAGAGCGTCCCGACCCGCGTCGACAGCAGGGTCAGCAGGATGCCGGTCGGCAGCCCGATCAGCGACGCACCGAGCGGCGTGTAGCCGAGGGCGCCCTGCAGGAACAGCGCCTGGAAGCCCGCCCCGGCGTAGAGCACGCCGTAGATCAGCAGGGTCGACAGGTTGATCGTGCTGAACGCGCGGATCCGGAAGAGGTTCAGCGGCACGAGCGGGTGCGCGCGTCGGGCCATGAGGAACGGGAACGCAACGAGCGCGATGACACCGATGCCGAGGGCAACGAGGGCGATCGGCTCCGACCAGTTGGTCTGGTACCCGCGCACCGCCCCGAAGGCGCTGCCCCCGACGGCGACGGCGGCCACGATCGCGCCGAGCCAGTCGAAGTTGCCCGTCGACTGCTCGTCGCGCGACTCCGCCATGTACTGCCAGGTGAGCCACGCAGCGATGGCGAGGAGTGGCACGTTCAGGAGGAACAGGGCACGCCAGCCCGCGAACTCGACGATGATCCCGCCGATCGGCGGCCCAAGCGTTCCGAGCGCTGCCGTCACCGCGGCCCAGAGCCCGAACGCCCGCGCCCTCGCGGCGCCTTCGAAGGTGTTCGTGATGATCGCCAGCGACCCCGGCACGAGCAGGGAGCCGGCGAGGCCCTGCAGCAGCCGCCCGAGGACGAGGAACTCGAAGTTGGGCGACAGGCCGCAGATGATCGACGTCACGCCGAACCCCGCGAGGCCGATCAGGAAGATGCGGCGCCTGCCGTAGTAGTCGCCGAGCGCCCCGGCGAGGACGAGGAACGCGGCGAGGGTCGCGAGGTACCCGGACGTGACGTACGTCTGGCCCTCGAGCTTGCTGAACAGCGTGCTCGGCAGCTCCGCGCCGATGCGCTGGAGCGCGATGTTCACGAACGTCCCGTCGAGGAAGACGATCGCGGACCCGAGCATCGCCGCGCCCAGGGTTCCACGCTCGCGAGGTGTCATCGACGCGAGTCTATCGGCGGGGCGCCGTCGCCCCGCGGGCGATCAGTCGGGATGGGCCTTGCGGAAGCAGTCCGAGCAGTAGACCGGTCGATCCATGCGAGGCCGGAACGGGACCTGGGCCTGGTTGCCGCACTCCGAGCAGAGGACCGCGAAGTACTCGCGGGTCGGCGTCGATCGCTCGTAGCCGCGCGGTCCGCCAAGGTCCGAGGCGGAGTAGCCCGTGTCGCGCGCCGCTCTCCGGCTCGCGCGGCAGCTCACGCACCGCTTCGGGTCGGAGCTGAAGCCCTTCTCGGCGTAGAAGCGCTGGTCGTCCGCGGAATGGATGAACTGCGAGCCGCAGTCGACGCAGGTCAGGGTTCGATCGGCGTAGGTCACAAGAGAGCCTCCGGAGCGCGTGGATGTGCTTCTGCTGGTGCGCCGCGCGGAGGCTCGAATCCGGCAAACGACGAGATCGGCTGATGGCTTCAGCCGGCGCCGCGCGACCCTGGTGCCGAATTCGGAGACCCTTGGGCGGGGCGCACCGGAAATAGCGACCGAAGGGTACAACGGGTTCCCGGATGAGGCCTTTCGGGCGGTTGGCCGGCCGCGCGTCCGGTTCGGGACACGCGTGCGACAGTCGTGACAGGCGACCTGTCACAATGCCCTGCGACCGTTCGCTCAGGCGAGCGGGGAGCAATTGGGGGCGCCCCGCTCGCCAGGCTTTCGCAGCCGGCGCCGGGCAAGCGCCCATCGACGCTGGGGGAGGCCGCTACACAGGCATGCTGCGACTGCTGCACACGGCAGACGTGCACCTCGGGGCCCGTCATACGGACCTCGGTGATCGTGCCGCGACGCAGCGGGAACGGCAGTTCGCTGCCTTCGTCGCGACGGTGGACCTGGCGCTCGCCGAGAAGGTGGACCTCGTCCTCATCGCGGGCGACCTCTTCGACTCCAACGTCCAGCCGCGCCGGTCCGTCGAGCGAGCCGCCGCCCAGCTGAAGCGCCTCGTCGATGCGCGCATCCGAATCGTGATCGCGCCCGGAACACACGACCTCTACGACCGCGCCTCGATCTACCGCGCCTACGACCTCGCGGCGATGTCCGGCGCGGTGGGCTCGGATCTCGTGACCGTGCTGGATCCGGACCATCGCGAGGTCCATCTCAAGGCCCTGGACCTGATCGTGCACGGCCGGTGCTGGGCCACGAAGCGGGCGCCGGAATCACCGCTCTCGGGCGTCGACGTCGCGGACGACGACCGGGCGGCGTGGCATATCGGGCTGCTGCACGCGTCGATCGCGATCGAGGGCAAGACGGACGGCGACGAGGTGGTCATCACGACGGACGAGATCGCCGCGAGCCACCTGGACTACCTCGCGCTCGGGCACTGGCACTCCACCTCGAAGGGCAAGGCCGGCGGCGTCACCTACGCCTATGCGGGCGCCCCGGAACCGGTCGCGCTGGACCAGGACCGCGCCGGCAATGTGCTGCTCGTCCAGCTCGACGCCCACGACGGCAAGAAGCAGGTCACGATCGAGGAGCGCAAGGTCGGCAAGGTCCGCGTCGAGCGCCTGCGTCTGGACGCCGCGAAGGTCGGCTCGCAGCCCGCGCTGGTCTCGAAGCTCGGAGATCGTGCTGACGCGAACGTCGTGCTCGACGTCGACCTCATCGGCATCCGCCCGGACGACCTCGACCTCCACGTCGATGAGATCGAACAGGAGCTCGCGGACAGGTTCCTGAAGGTGCGCGTCCGCGACCGTTCCGTGGCCCCGCTGCCGGAAGGCTCGCTCGCGTCCCCGGATACGGTCCTCGGCGCATTCATCCGCGACCTGGAGGCGCGGATCGCCGAAGAGGAGGCTGCGGCCGACGGCACTGACGGGATTGACCGCTCCGAGCCGGAGATGGCCGCCGCCGTCGAGGACGAGAACGGCACGGACGCGAGCACGGGCAAGAAGGGCAAGCGCCCCATCCCCGTCGCCGGCGACGGTCCGGCGGACGAGCTGCGCGACGCATTGCGGCTGGGCCGCCTGCTGCTCTCCGGCGTCGAGGTGACCCTGTGAGGATCACCCGGCTCCAGCTCCAGAACGTCCGGCGCCACCAGGACCTGGACCTCGAGCTCGCGCCGGGGCTCACGGTCGTCCGCGGCCCGAATGAATCCGGCAAGTCGACGATCCAGCGCGCGCTCGAGCTGGCACTCACCCGGCGCGTGACGTCCGGCTCGGCGGACCTGGACGCGATGCGCAGCTGGAACGCGGCCGATGACGACCGACCGTGGGTGCGGCTCGAGTTCGAGCAGGAGGACCTCGACGGCGTCCGAACGGGCACGCTCGAGAAGGCGTTTCGCGGCGCGCGCGGCACGGTCAAGCTCGAGATCGATGGCGAGACCATCAGCGATCCAACCCGCGCCGACGAGGTCCTGGGCGACCTCACGGGCATCCCGAGCGAGCCCTTCTTCCGATCGACCGCGTCGATTCGCCACCACGAGCTCGACGGCCTCCAGCGCGACGAGGCGGCCCTGCGTGACCGCCTCCAGGCATCGATCTCGGGCGCGGATCGGGGCACGAGCAGGGCCCGCCGGAAGCTGGAACGCGCGCTGTACGAGCTCAACACGAAGGGCGACAAGAACCCGGGGCGGATCAAGGCGGCCGAAGCCGCGCTTGCTGCCTCGACAGCGGCCCAGCGGAACGGCGAGGCCGCACTGGCGCAGCTGGAGTCGGATCGCGACTCGCTCGCGCAGGCACGCGAGGAGCGGGCCATCGCCGAATCGGAGCTGGCCGAGCAGCGCGGCATGCTGGAGAAGGCCCGCCTCGCGGAGCGCCTGATCGCCGAGAAGGAGCAGGCACGGGAGCGATTCGAGCGCTACAGCACCGCGGTGGACGTCGCGGGCCAGATCGAGCAGCTCGAGGCGAGCCACCCGTCGTCGAACGGCCTGCCCGCGCTGCGCGAGGCCATGGCGAAGGTGCGTGCGTCGGACCTGCGGATCCGCGAGCTCAAGGCGGCGCTCGCGGGCGAGGTCGAGGTGAAATACGAGATCACCGAGCCGACCCCGCGCTCGTGGCGCCCGACGGCCATCGCGGCACTCGTCCTCGTGGCGCTCGCGGTCGGCATCGTCGCCGCGGACCAGGTCAACCTCCTGCCGCGCGGCCTGCGTGACATCGGGATTTCGATCGCGGGCCAGAACCTGTCGCTCCCGGGCGTGCCGGTGCTCGCCGCGCTCCTCCTCCTGTTCGCAATCGCACTCGCGTGGGTGGGCCGGCGGCAGCGCATCCGCGCGAAGGCCGTGATCAATGCGCGCGAGCTACGGACCCAGGAGATCGAGCGCCGGCTCCGGGGCCGCTCCCAGCTCGAGCAGGAGCTGCAGATGGAGGAGGTCACGCTATCGGACCTCCTCGCCGCGCTGGAGCTGCCTGACCTGCCCGCCGTCGAGGCGCTCGTCGCCGCCGAAGAGGCGCACATGACGAACATCCTCAAGCTCCGTGCCCAGCTCGAGGGCCTCGTCGGCCGCGAGCCGGCAACGACCTTGCCGGAGCTCCGCTCGAAGGCTGCGCTCGACATCGAGCAGAAGACCGCCGCGATCGAGGAGCTCGGAGCGATCGCTCGCGAGCCCCGTGCTCGTGAGCGACTCGAGACCGCCGTCAGCGACGCCGATCGCCTCCTGAGCGCCGCCCGCGACACCGAGGCGAGCGCCCGCGCCCGTGTCGAACAGAACGCCGTCGATGCGGAGGAGGTCGCCGCGCATGCAGAGCGCGCCGCGCAGTGGGCCGAACAGCTCGCCGCGCTCCAGCGCCGTGCCCGCGTCTACGACGCCACGCTCAAGGCCCTCGACAACGCCGAGCGGGCCACGATCCGAACCGCCACCCGCTACCTCGAGAAGCGGATGGTCGTGGACCTGGAGCGCGTCACCGCCGGTCGCTACCGCCGCGTCCGCGTCGACGACGCGAACCTCGGGCTTCGCGTGTACGCGCCGGAGCGCGGCGACTGGGTGGACGTCTCCACGCTCAGCCAGGGCACGTTGGACACCGTGTACCTCGCCGCCCGCATCGGCCTCGTGCGCCTCGTCACCGGCGATCGCCGGCCCCCACTCGTGATGGACGACCCGTTCGTGACGCTCGATGACGAGCGCGCCGAGCGCGCCCTCGAGCTGCTCCATGACATCAGCACGGACTTCCAGGTCATCTACCTGACGACCTCGGACCGCTACGACAAGGCGGCCGACAAGGTGGTGGCGCTCACCCCCGCGACGGCGCTGACGCCGGACTCGGTACCGGACGACCGCCTGACGGACGAGCCCGCGTCGAATGCGCCCACGACCGAAGCGGCGAACGACCTAGAAGCCGCCTCCGCCGCCCCCACCGCCTCCGCCGCCACCACCGCTGAACCCGCCGCCTGAGGACGACGAGGGCGAGGTCGACATCGAGCCGATGGAGCTCGAGAGGCTGCCGAGCGAGCTGATCCCACTCGTCCCGCCCGAGTACCACGCCGGCGAGTAGTAGCTGGTCCCCGATGACCGGGCTGTCTCGAACGTTTCCTTGATCAGGTCGTCGATCTCGTCCTTGAGCCCGAACGCGACCGCCCACACCGTCAGCAGGTCCGGCGTCGTGATCCAGGGCAGCCGGGTCTTCGTCTCGGTGACCGCCTCGTCGACGGTGTGCGCCTTCTTGAGCTCGTAGCGCAGGGTGTTCCGGTAGCCGACCGCCATGCCCAGCGCCTGTGCCCCGGCTTCCGTTCGCGCGACGAGCCGGCGGCTGAAGATGATCGTCGCCACCGCGAGCCCGACCGACAGCAGCATCGGCGCGAGGAGGAAACCCTTGCCGGGCTTGAAGAGCTGGTCGGAGTCGGAGAGGTCGAAGGCGAAGAAGAACCCGAACACGACCACGAGCACGATCACGCCGATCGCGGAACCGACCCACTTCGCGGGCAGCTTGTTCGGATCGTCCTTGAAGAAGCCGGACGACTTGGCGGCGCGACCGAGGTTGCGCTGGAACGAGGCGAACAGCTTGGCGCCCTCGCCGGCCTTGAGCTCCGTCCAGCCAAGGCGGCTGCCGCCTGCCTTCGCGCGGATGGACGAGGCCAGCTCTGACTCCGCGTCGCCAAGCGGCCGGCGTCGCGCCTCGAGCGAGTTCGGATCGATGAGCGGCTCGGGCGGGATCACGAGGTCGACGTGCTTGTCGTCGCCATCCGCGGATTCGAACGTCACGAGCCCGCGGTGCCCGAGGTCGACGAGCGCCGACGTGAACGCCTCCTTGTCGACGCCCTCCTTCCGAAGCGCGGTCGCGAGGGCCGGCGTGAGGCCCGGCGGCGGGGTCGGCATCAGCACGGAGTCGTCGACGAGCGGCACCTCGGCATCGCGGCCGTGCTCCCACCACTCGCGCAGGAACAGCACGAACAGCAGCGCACCCATGCCGCCGACGATCAGCGTGAGGATCGAGTTGAGCAGGACCTTGAGCCCGCGGTCGGGGTTGCCGTTCGGCTGCGTGACGTGGTCGATCTTCTGCATGCCGGCGAGAAGCGCGCCGTCGATGTCGCCGTCCTTCGCCTTCGGCAGCATCTCGTCGTCGACGAGGGTCTGCGCTTCATCAGGGTCGAGGTAGGAGTCGATGAAGCCGGAGCCGGCGTACAGGTAGATCTGGCCGTGAAGGGTGCTGCCCTGGTCCATATCGAACAAAACGACCAGCCCGTCATTGATGCCCTTCCGGCCGACACCCCAGGTGTTCATGACGGTCAGCGCGTCCGCCTTCGCGTCCTCGGTCGAGACGTCGAAGATGTCGCTGGGCCAGGAGACGACTGCGACCTCGGCCTGCGTGCGGGCGCGGATCGCATCGGCGATCTGCTCCGCCTGCTGTTCCGTGGCGGGCGACCAGATATTCGCGAAGTCGTAGACCGCGACGCCCTGCTGGGATGGCGGGAGCGTCATCGGGCCGTCGAACAGATCGAGCGGGTCGCCATCCGTGCCCGTCCCCGGAGCGGCGCTCGGCGTGCCGCCCGTGCCGCCCGTGCCACCGGTTCCGCCCGTGCCGCCGGGTGTCCCGCCGGAGCGTGCCGGAACCGCGTTGTTCACCTGGGCGATGCCCCCCAGCATCGCGGCGTCGAGCTGGCCCATCTGGGCCATCGGGAGCATCACGGAGTCGACGACGTCCTGGAGCTCCGACTCGTCCATGTACTCGTCGATGAACCCGGACCCGCCGTACAGGTAGATCTGGCCGTGCGTCGTGCTGCCCTGATCCATGTCGAACAGCATCACCAGCCCGTTGTTGACGCCCTCCTGGCCCACGCCCCAGGTGTTCATCACGGTGAGCGCATCGGCGCGAGCTGTGTCCGTCGAGACGTCGGCCTCGTCGCTTTCCCACGAAACGATGGCAATCTCGACGCCGGAGCGGGCTTTGATCCCTTCCGCGAGGGACTGGGCGGCGGCTTCGCTGCCGTCCGTCCAGATGTTCGCGAGGTCGTAGACGTAGTCGCCGGGCTTCGAGGGCGGGAGCGTGCCGGCCGCGTTCGCGGTCGCGACGGACAGGACCGAGGCGAGGGCGATCGCGACCGTCAGGGCGAGGCGGGTGGTTCGGCGGACGACGAGGTTCATGGGCAGCCGCGATGATATGCGGATGCCCGAGCCCCTCATCCCGCCAACGCTCATGGTCGTCTTCCTGGGCATGCTCGCGACCCTCGGCTGGGGGGTCGGCGACTTCGGCGGCGGGCTTGCGAGTCGGAGCGCGCCCGTGCTCGGCGTGCTGGGTGGCAGCCAGGTGGCGAGCCTCCTCGTCGCGGTCCCGCTGCTCCTGTCCCGCTCCGAACCGTCGATGACGTCGACGGACATCCTCATCTCGATCTGTGGCGGCCTCCTCGGCGCGCTCGGCCTGGCACTTCTGTACCGAGGGCTGTCGATCGGCCGCATGGGCGTCGTCGCCCCGGTCGCCGCGGTGCTCACCGCGACGCTGCCGGTCGTGTTCGGGTTCTGGCGGGACGGCATTCCATCGTTGCTTGCCATCGCCGGCATCGGGCTCGCCATGGGCAGCGTGATCCTCGTCTCCCGCGCTCCCCAGGACGAGAATGACGCGCGCCCGAGCGGCATCGGCTATGCGCTCGCCGCCGGCACGACGTTCGGGCTGTTCACGATCTCCGCGTCCTTCCTCAGCAAGGACGCGGTCGTGGGCCCCGTGGTCCTGATCCGCGTCGCGTCGATCCTCGCGATCGCGGGATTCCTCCTGATCCGCCGCGGCGCATGGCGCGTGCCGCGTCGCTACTGGCCCGCGCTGTTCGCCGTCGGCGTCATCGACATGGGAGCCACGGCCGCGTACCTGGGCGCAATCTCGATCGGACCGCTGGCGATCGCGGCGATCCTCGCGTCGCTCTATCCGGTCGTGACGACGATCCTTGCCACCGTGGTCCTGAAGGAGCGCGTCACCGTCGGCCATGCCATCGGGATCCTGGCAGCGGCTGCGGCCGTCGTGCTGATCGCGGGAGCCGAAGCGGTCTGAGCCTGCGGCGGGAGTCCGCGCCGGCCCTCAGACCGTGGTGGCCCTCAGACCGTGGTGGCCCTCACACCGTGGCTCCACTTCTGCGCCCGACGGGTGTGGTCACGTTGGGACCCCAGAACGACGAGGTTCGCGCGGGACCACGTCAATGTTGGTCAGCGCGAGGACCATCTGAACGAGATCGACGTCGAATGACCCCCATCCAAGGGCATTGAAGGTCGAAGCTCGTCGAATTCGGTCCCTGTGGTGACCACTTCTCGCTTCGGCGCGTCACGAGGACCGTCGGACCTCGACGGCATCGAGCTCGGCCGAGGTTCGAATGCGATGGATCGCGGCGAAGGCCTCGCTATCGAGGCGGCCCGGTTCCAGCGAGCGCGCGAGGTGCTCGAGCTGGTGCCGAACTGCCTCCTCAGGCACGACTCGTCCGGGCCGTGCCGAGTTGCGCCCGAGGACGATCTCGGGCTCGAGGTCGAAGACGATCGCGACGACCGGGGTCCGGCTCGCAGCGGCAGCGCGCAGCACCGTGCGCCGCGCGTATGGCGTCACGTTCGTCGCATCGATCACCGAGGTGCGGCCGGCGAGCAGCCGCTTGCCGAGCTGTCGATTGAGGATGGCGAACGCCGTCCGGGTGGCCTGCTGGTCCGTTTCGCGTCCTGAGACCATCGCCCGGAATGCGTCGGACGAGAGGATCTCGGTCGTCGCGAAATGACGCGCGGCGAAGGTGGACTTGCCCGCGCCGGCCGCGCCGATCAGGAGGACGACGCACGGCTCCGGGATGTCGATGACCACCCACAGAGGATGGCCCACATCGATTGGCGATGCGGCCTCGGCTCGCGTGACGAGGCGGCCTCAGGCCTGTTGCCGACGCGCCTCCCAGCCGCCACCCTCGCGAGCCCGAACCTCATACGCGGGCTGGTCGTACACCGATGGCCCCTGGGTCACGAGCCCGTCGCGCATGCGGTAGCGCGAGTAATGCCACGGGCATTCGATCTCGCCGTTCACGAGCTTGCCCTCATTCAGCGGCCCGCCCGCGTGCGCACACGTGTCGTGCAGCGCGAGGATCGTGTCGCCCTGGCGGACCAGGACGAGCTGGTTGATCCCGAGCTTCGCCTTCACCGGCTTGCCCTCGGGGATCTGGCCGGCGGCGTCCAGCTCCGCGGGCTCCAGCGCGATCCACTTCGTGCCGGTGCCCCGGAACGCGTGCCGGTTGACCATGTTGCCGAGCACGTACACGACATCACCGCCGACATACGCCCCGGCGGACAGGATCCCGAACCCGAGCCACGCCAGGAAGACGCCAACCGCGCTCCCGTTCCCGCTTCCAAGCCGGAGGATCAGCGACACGATGAACACGAGCAGGGCCATCACCATGATCGTGGAGTGCAGCGTCGCCCGGTCGCGGGCCTTGCCGTCGGTGTCGGCGTAGTCCGCGAAGCCTGCCAGCGCCGCGCCGAGCATCGTCAGGATCCCGAACCCGAGCGCCCATGTCGCGGCCTCGCCCATCGACAGCGCGTCGAACACGAGGACCAGGAACAGGATCCCGATCGGGGCATCGGTGAGGACCGCGTGCAGCGGATGGCCGAGCCACCGCCCGATCAGCAGGTCGCGGATCGGGGTCATGTGGCTGAACAGCCAGAAGAGGAACCGGTGGGCGGCGTCCCCGAGGGGCTTCGTCCAGCCGGATTGGGCGTCCATCAGCCGGTTCAGCGCACGGGCAAGCACTGGGCGACCTCCTTGTCGCGTGAGCCTACGCCGGTCGCGCGCGTCCGGATCGTGCATGGCGAACGCGGAAGCGCTGCGGTTTCGCGTCAGGCCGGGAGGTCGCGCTCCGCGGGCCCGATGTAGCGGTCGGATGGCCGGATGATCCGGTTCGCGCCCGCCTGCTCCAGGATGTGCGCCGTCCAGCCGGCGTGCCGCGCGAGCGCGAACGTGGCCGGGAACAGGTCCGGCGTCAGCCCGACGCCCATCAGGACCGGCGCCGCGTAGAACTCGACGTTCGTCTTCAGGGGCCGCTCGGGGTGCTTCTCGGCCAGGACGCGCAGCGCGACGTCCTCGACCGCGATCGCAAGCGCGAGCCACTCCGGCGGGTGCTCCATCGACTCGGCGACCTTGCGCAGCGCCACGGCCCGCGGGTCGTACGCGCGGTACACGCGATGGCCGAAGCCCATGAGCCGCTCGCCCTTGGCGATGGTGTCGCGGACCCACTGCTCCGCCCGCTCCGGCGAGCCGACGGTATGGATCTGCTCGACGACGTGGGTCGGTGCGCCGCCATGCAGCGGCCCCTTCAGCGCTCCGATGGCGCCCGAGACCGCGGACGCGATGTCCGACTGGGTCGACGTGATGACGCGCGCTGCGAACGTCGAGGCGTTCAGCCCGTGCTCCGCGCCGACCATGAAGTACGCGTCGAGCGCGCGCGCGGTGCCCGCATCCGGCACCGATCCCGTGAGCTGGTACAGGAACCCGGGCACGAGATCGAGCGACGGGTCCGGATCGATCAGCTCCTTGCCGGCGCGGATGCGCGCGAAGGCCGCGAGCGCCGAAGGCGAGAAGGAGGTCAGCGCGCGCGCCTGCTCCGGTGTCGGTGGCCAGGTGAGCTGCTGCGTGGCGCCCCAGGCCGAGACGGCCGTGCGCAGGGCATCCATCGGCAGCGCGGTGGACGGCAGGGCTCGCAGCGCAGAGACCACGGCATCCGACAGCGGCCCGGTCGACAGGCGGTGCGACGGCTCCCACTCGCCTGTCCACAGCAGGTTCGCGACGGCGGGGTACGTGCCGCGCTCGACGAGATCGCCGATCCGGTAGCCGCGATAGAGGAGGCGGCCACGTTCGCCGTCGACGTAGCCGAGGGACGTTTCGGCCGCGACGACCCCCTCGAGACCGGGGGAGTAGGGACGCTCGTCAGTCATCGCGCAGATGGTAGCCGCGGACTCCGGATCGCCCCGAGCTGGCCGGAACCGGGCTAGCGCTTGCCCATCGGGACGTATGGGCGCTCGTCGGCGCCGACGTAGAGCTGGCGGGGTCGGCCGATGCGCGAATCCGGGTCGGTCATCATCTCGCGCCACTGCGCGATCCAGCCGGGCAGCCGCCCGATCGCAAACAGCACCGTGAACATGCCGATCGGGAACCCGAGCGCGCGGTAGATGAGGCCGCTGTAGAAGTCGACGTTCGGGTAGAGCTTGCGGTCGACGAAGTACGAGTCCTTCAGCGCGACCTCCTCGAGCTCGCGCGCGATCCGCAGCAGGTCGTCCTCGGCGCCCATCTTGGCGAGGATCGTGTCCGCGGCGGCCTTGATGATCCGGGCCCGGGGGTCGTGGTTCTTGTAGACCCGGTGGCCGAAGCCCATGAGCCGGAAGCCGTCCGTGTGGTCCTTCGCTCGCGCGACCGCCTTTGTCACGTCGCCGCCATCGGCCTTGATCTGGCGGAGCATCTCCAGGACTTCCTGGTTCGCGCCGCCGTGGAGCGGACCCCAGAGCGCGGAGATGCCCGCCGAGATGGACGCGTACAGGTTCGCGTGGCTCGAGCCAACGAGGCGGACGGTCGATGTCGAGCAGTTCTGCTCGTGGTCTGCGTGGAGGATCAGCAGCACGCGAAGCGCCGCGGCTACCTCCGGATCGACCTCGTAGGGCTCGGCCGGGACGGCGAACATCATCCGCAGGAAGTTCGATTCGTAGTCGAGCGCGTTGTCCGGGTAGACGAACGGCTGCCCGATCGACTTCTTGTACGCGTACGACGCGATCGTGGGCATCTTGGCGATCAGCCGGACCGTTGTGATCTCCACGTCGTCGGCGTTGAGCGGGTTCTCGGAGCCCTGGTAGAACGTGGACAGCGCGGCGACCGCCGAGGCGAGGATGCCCATCGGATGCGCGTCCATCGGGAAGCCGTCGAAGAACCGCCGGAACTCCTCGTGCAGCAGCGTGTGGCGCTTGATCGACGTGGTCCAGTCGGCGAGCTGCTGCTCGTTCGGGAGCTCGCCGTAGATGAGCAGGTACGCGACCTCGAGGAACGTCGAGTGCTCGGCGAGCTGCTCGATGGGATAGCCGCGGTACCGAAGGATCCCGGCGTCGCCGTCGAGGTACGTGATGGCGCTGCGAGTCGCTGCCGTGTTCGCGAAGCCGTAGTCGAGCGTCGTGACGTGGCCGTCCTTCAGCAGCGCGCCCACATCCACGGCGTCCTGGCCGACGGTCGCCTCCTTCACGGGCAGCTGGAGGACCTTGTCCGCAAGATGGAGCTCGGCCGAGGCCGGGACGTCGGGCTGGTTCGTCATGCGGCGATGCTAAATCGCCGACCCGGATCGCGGAGTGCCGAAGGTCCCGATGTGATGAGCCGGCCTACTCCGAGGACGTCTCCGGCTCGGGTGTTGGCAGGTCGCGCCACACGGACATGCCGCCGTCAGCGGCTGCGGCATCCGGCTCGTCGGGTTTCGCGGGCTCAGCGGGCGCCTCCGGAGCCGGCGTCGGGTTCGCCGCGGCCTTCGCGGCCGCCTGGAGCGCGAGCTCGCTCGGCTTGCCCACGTTCTCCAGTGCCGTGCCGGCCGTGCCCGGCTGCGATGCGCCGAGGTATTCCGCTGCGGCCATCGCCACGACGCCGCCGATGACCATCGCCCCGATCGGGCCGCCCGCCGCCGCCCCGACGATCAGGCCGGACGCGGCGCCCTGGGTCGGGCTCGGGCCGCGGAGGTGCATCGGTCGCTTGTCGAAGTCCTCGAGGGCGGGATCGAGCCCCGTCAGTCCCGGGATCCGCACGTCACCGAGTGACTCGTGCTGGGCGAGCGCGGCACCGCAGCTGCCGCACACCGTGGCGTCAGCCGCCGCCGGCGTCGCGCACCAGGCACAGGTTCGAGGCGCCTCTGCGTCGGTCATCGACCCGATCCTACCGTGCCCCTCAAGCCTCCCCATCGAGGAAGTCCCCGACGACCCGCACGAACTCGTCGGCGTGCGTGTGGTGGGCGGCGTGCGCCGCGCCGTCGATGGTCACGACCTCGGCCTGCGGCAGCGCGGCAGCCAATGCCTCGGTGCCGATGCGGAACGGCGACCGGCTGATCGAGCCCAGGATCAGGAGCACGGGAGCCTGCACGCGAGCGAGCGCCTCGATCGACGCGGCGGGCATTGCCTCGGCCTCGATCTCGCGGAGGATCGTGTGGGCTGCGGCGACACGGGCAGGCCAGACAGGATCGGCGCGGTACGCCGCGAGCGCCGCGTCGGACATGCCCACGATCCCGGCGAGGAACGTCGACAGGGCAGCGTCCCGGTCATTACGCGCCATCGCGTCCCCGACGGCATGGACGAGCCCCGGCGGCCGGTAGGTCATGCCCCGCGGCACGGGCGCGCCCTCGTACGCCACGACCTTCCGGATCGCGGAGGTCTCGAGGCTGGCGCCGAGCGCGCAGCGTCCGCCGTACGAATGGCCGGCGACATCGACCAGCCGTATGCCGGTGGTCGTGGCGACCGAAGCGGCGGCTGCAGCGATGTCCGCGTACTCCATCTCGATCGCGTACTCGTCGCGGTCCCCTGAGGCGCCCCGTCCCCGGCGGTCGATGGCGAAGACACGGCGGGTGGCGGCGAACCGCGGACCGACCGCGCGCCAGGTCGTGTGGTCGGCGGTTGCGCCGTGCACGAGGAGCAGGGGTGGCTGGGACTGCCTGGCGCCCTCAGGCGGCCCTACTTCGAAGACTGCGATCGGCGTCCCGTCCGCGCTGCGGACCTCGGTCGGGTCGGGCAGGAACGGCCCGGCCGGCGTCATCGGGGCAGCTGCGCCGCGGCTTCCCGGTCCAGCACCCAGGTGGCGGTCGAGCGACGAGCCAGCTGCGCGGGCCAGCGCCGGACGTCGCGCTCCGGGCCGAAGATCTCGGCGAGCACCGATGCCTTGGCGGCCCCGGTGACCACGACGATGACGCGACGAGCGGACGCCACGATGCCCGGATTGAGGCTCACGCGCGCGACATGCGGCTCGATGTGGGTGGGCGCCTCGACCGGGCTCGCCCACGCGGTCGAGTCGAGGAGCGGCGATCCCGGAAACACGGACAGCAGATGGCCGTCGCCACCGATCCCGAGCAGCACGAGGTCGAGGGCGGGCATGCCGTTCCCTCCGATCGGGATGCCCGCGGCGCGCAGCTCGTCCGCGTAGGCCTCGGCGACCCACGCCGTACCCGCCTCGGACGCGATCGCCTCGTCCATCTGCATCGTGTGGACGTTCTCCGCGGGCAGCGGCACGTTCCAGCGGCGCGGGAGGAGCTCGTGGTCGAGTGGCCGCACGTTCGAGAGCTTGTCCTCGCGCGGGACGTATCGGTCGTCGCCCCACCAGACATGGGTGGTTGCCCAGGGCACGACGTCGCGCAACGGCGCAACCCGCAATGCGCGGTAGATCCCGACCGGGCTGGACCCACCCGTCGTCGCCCAGTCGGCGCGGCCTCTGACCGCATCCGCATCCCGAAGCGCCGCGGCGATCGCGACGGCCGCTGACTGCGAGGCAGCCGTCGCGTCATCCAGCACGCGGAGGGTCGGCTCGCCCGCGTCCTCGCCCGCGTCGTCAACCGCGTCGTCAACTGCGCGGCCCGTCATCGCTCGACGAGCCTCGCCGCCATCGCGAGGATCTCGCCGGAGAGCGAATCGCGGCCCGCCGCATCGATCGTCTCTGCGAGGAGCTCCGGCTCGCGCTTCCGTGGCGCCAGGAACCGCCGCTCCCGCATCTGCTGCGAATCGACCGATGCCTGCACGACGACGCCATCCGCATAGGCGGTGACCTCGACCCAGAGCTGCGAGCGTCCGCGCATGGCGTGCAGCTCGACTGCGAGCGTTGTGCCGCGCGGCGCGCTGGATTCCATCGGGCGCAGCCCGACCGGCACGCGCTGGCGTCCATGGCGCAGCACCGCGTCGTACCCGCTCCACGCCTCCTCGCCGGGCCGGAACGGCTGCTCCACGACCATGCCGAGCCGGGCCGCGAGCCACGCCACGTGGTAGAGCGGCCGGATGATGTTCGCGGTGCCGGGCGTCCCGTCGGCGGCCGCATAGTGGACCTCGATCCGATCGAGGCGCTCGCAGTAGGGGAGCAGCGTCGGGCGGTCGAACGTCGACGCGATGGCCTCGCGCCAGCGCGCCTGCCGGATGAGCGCGAAGTCGGAGATCTCGACGCCGAAGGCACGCGGCAGCAGTGCCAGCTCGCGCAATCGCTCGAGGCCGTCGCCCGCCCAGCCGGACCCGTCGACGATGACGCGATCCGCCATCGACAGGAGCTCCTTCGTCGCGCGCGCCTCGAAGTGCGTCTCGTTCGGCCACCACGCGGTGACCGGCAGGTCGTGGATGAGCAGCGGGGCCAGCAGGCCGGCGAGGTGCTGGCCGCTCTCGCCGCCGCACGTGAGGTACACGAGCTCCGAGCATGTCTCCGGGGCGGTGTCGGACGGGAGCACGCAGTGCGCCTGGATCTGCGCATCGATCCACGCCGGCCCGTCGGGGTCCGCCTGCGACACGATCACCGTTCGCGAGGGGTGCCGCCCGGTCAGCCCCTCGATGATCGCCGCGGCGCGCTCGCCGATCTCGCCACGACCCGCGATCACGACGAGGTTCATGACCGACGACCGCGCAGCGACGCGCCGTTCGGGCTCGCCGCCGTCACCCGGTGCCGTCAGCGAGATGTTCGCCCAGATCTTGCCGAGCTCGGCAGCGACGCCGTCGATGGTCCGCGCGCGGGAGTGCCAGCGCAGGACGGGCTGTCCGGGCGTTCCCGGCGCAGGGGCGATCGGGCCGTCCACCCGCAGCATCAGCCCGGGCCCGCCGCGCTCGCGGGCTCCGTCGCGATCGAGCGCGCCATCACAGGCGCCGCCAGTGCCGGCCGTCGCGCTCGATCAGGTCGTTGGCGGCATCCGGCCCCCACGAGCCGGCGGCGTAGTTCGGGAAGTCGGGGGGCGGGCTGTCGAGCCACGCCTCGTGGATCGGGGTCACGATGCCCCACGCCGCCTCGACCTCGTCCGCGCGCGTGAACAGCGACTGGTCGCCGAGCATCGAGTCGAGGATCAGCGTCTCGTACGCATCCGGCGTGTCCGCCGCGAATGCCGCGCCGTAGGTGAAGTCCATCGTGACCGGCCGGATCTCCATGCCGAGCCCGGGGACCTTGGACCCGAAGCGGAGCAGGATGCCCTCATCGGGCTGGACGCGGATGGCGAGGAGATTCGGCTCCGGGTTCGTGGCCATGTCGGCGAAGAGCCGATGCGGGACGTCCCGGAACTGGATCGCGATCTCCGTGGCCCGCTTCGCCATCCGCTTGCCGGTTCGGAGATAGAAGGGCACGTCCGACCAGCGCCAGTCATCGACCTCGAAGCGGCCCGCGACGAACGTCTCGGTCTCCGACTCCGGGTCGACCTCCGGCGCTTGCCGGTAGCCGCGCACTGCTGCGCCGCCGATCCAGCCTGCGCCGTACTGGCCACGCACGACGTTCCGCCCGACTTCCGCGCGGTTCATCATCCCGACGGCCCGCAGCACCTTGACCTTCTCGTCGCGCAGCGCATCGGCCGCGAAGGTCGCCGGCGGCTCCATCGCGACGAGGCTCATGAGCTGGAGCAGGTGGTTCTGGAGCACGTCGCGAACCGCGCCGGTCTCCTCGTAGAAGGCGCCGCGGTCCTCGATCCCGAGCGACTCAGCCACGGTGATCTGCACGTGATCGACGTACCGGCGGTTCCACAGCGGCTCGAAGATGCCGTTGCCGAACCGGAAGACCAGCAGGTTGCGGACCGTCTCCTTGCCCAGGTAGTGGTCGATGCGGTAGATCTGGGCCTCGCGGAACACCTTCAGCATCTCGCGGTTGAGCCGCTTCGCCGAGTCCAGGTCACGCCCGAAGGGCTTCTCGACGATGATCCGGCGCCACCCGCCGCCGTGGACCTCGTGATCCAGGCCGCACCGGCCGAGCTCCGCGACGATCTGCGGGAACGCGGACGGCTGCGTCGCCAGGTAGAAGAGCAGGTTCGACTCCGTGCCGGCCTCGATGTGCATCGCGTCGAGCTTCGTGTAGATCGAGTCGTACATCGCGCTGTCGTTGAAGTCGCCGCGGTGGTACGAGATGCGGGAGAGGAACTGCTGTTCCATCTCGGCGTCGAGCTGGATCCGGCAGTTCGCGTGCAGCGAGTCGGCGACGTCCTTGCGGAACGTCTCGTCGTCGTAGGGTCGGCGCCCGACCGCGAGGCAGCCCCAGTCGGCCGGGAGCAGGTTCGTCCGCCAGAGCTGGGCGAGCGCGGGGAAGACCTTCCGATGCGAAAGGTCGCCCGTCGCACCGAACAGGACCATGACGTGCGGATCCGGTACGCGCTCGAGGCGCAGGCCTTCCCGGAGCGGGTTGACCTCCGCGTGGCTGGTCGTGCGCTTCTTCTTGCCGTCGCGAGCGAGGCGCTCCTGGCGGATCGGCAGCGAACCGGGCGACGGAACGGCGACCTTGGGCGCACCGCGCGGCGGCCCCTTGGGCTTCGCGGCCGGCTTCGTGTCCGGCTTCGGCTCGGGCTTCTCGGCCGGCTTCGGCGCCGCCTTGGTCTCCGGCTTCGGGGGCGCCTTCGTTGCCATCGGCCTAGGAGTTCTTCACCGCGTGGCCGCCGAACTCATTGCGGAGCGCTGCCAGCACCTTCGCGCCGTACGAGTCGTCCTGGCGGGAGCGGAACCGCGTCTGCAGCGCGAGCGTGATGATCGGCGCGGGGACGTCGCGATCGATCGCCTCCTGGACGGTCCAGCGGCCCTCGCCGGAGTCCGCGACCCAGCCTTTGAGCTCGGGCAGGTCCTGGCCGTTCTTCTTGAACGCGTCCGTGGCGAGCTCGAGCAGCCACGAGCGGACGACCGAGCCGTGGTTCCAGAGGTCCGAGATCGCGGCGAGGTCGAGCGGGTACTCGCTCGCGTGCATGATCTCGAAACCTTCGGCGTAGGCCTGCATCATCCCGTACTCGATCCCGTTGTGGATCATCTTCACGTAGTGCCCGGCGCCGGGCGGTCCCGCGTGCAGGTAGCCGTCCTCCGGTGCCAGGGTGCGGAACGCTGGCTCGATGGGCGCGACCGCCTCTCGATCCCCGCCGACCATCAGGCAGAAGCCGTTCGCGAGCCCCCAGATCCCGCCGGAGACACCGGCGTCGACGTACTGGATCCCCTTCTCGGCGCACATCGCGTGGCGGCGGACGTCGTCGTGGAAGTTCGTGTTGCCACCGTCGACGATCGTGTCGCCGGGCTCGAGGTGCTGGAGGAGCTCCTGGATCTGCGCCTCGGTGGCATCGCCCGCGGGGACCATGATCCAGGCGACGCGCGGCTTGGCGAGCCGCTCGACCAGCGCGGCGACGGAATCGGCCGCCTCGATCTTCCCGCCGGTTGCCTGTTCCTCGTCGGCCAGCTCGTGGGCCTTCTCGATCGTGCGGTTGTACGCGATGACCTCGTGGCCGTCCCGAACGAGCCTGCGGACCATGTTGGCGCCCATCCGACCGAGCCCGATGAAGCCGATCTGCACGTCAGTCCTCCTTGGCGAGCGCGCGGGTGATCGCCCGCTCGAGGGTTGCGATGTCGTCGACGAGGTTCGCGCCGAGGTGCACGTGGATCACCGGCCGGTCGTGGCTCTCGAGCGCCTCACGGTCGCCGTGGGCCTGGGCGTCGATCAACCGACCGAAGGTGTACGGCCACCCGGGGATCTCGCGATCCTGCGGGTGATCGGAGGTCAGCTGGAGGAAGACGCCGGTCGGCGGGCCGCCCTTGTGGAGCTGGCCGGTCGAGTGCAGGAAGCGCGGGCCGTAGCCGGCGGTCGTGGCGCAGCCCGTGGGCGCGAGCGCGCGGCGGAGGCCGGCGATCGCCTCGTCGACCTTCGGCGACGGCGCGATGAACGCCTGGACGGCGATGTAGTTGTTCGGCTGGAGCGCGGCGAGCGTCGGGTGGAGCAGGTCCGCAAGCGAGTCCGCGTCGTGGGCGCGGATCAGGATCCCGCCATCGCCTTCGCGGGTCGGGGCTGCATCGGCGCCGTCGGCGGAGCCCGCCAGCACCTTGCGCGTGAGCTGTTTCGCCTCTTCGACGTTGGGCTGGTCGAACGGGTTGATCTCGAGCACCGAACCGGCGATCGCCGTCGCGATCTCCCAGCCGACCATCTCGGCGGCAAGGTCCACCGGGTCGTCGAGCTCGATGCGGATGACGGGCTGGCCCGCCCGCGCGAGCGCATCGGCCGCGGCCGCGACCGTCGCGTCGCCGCTGTCCTTGACGCTGATGGCCGCGAACACCCGGTCCGCACCGTACTCGCCGGCGGGCCGCTGCGGCTCGAGATCCACCGGCACGATGCCGGTTGCGTGCTTGCCCGTCGACTCGGCGATGAGCTGCTCCAGCCATGCGCCGAAGCTCTCGATCGCGGGATCCATGAGGAACGTCAGCTTGTCGCGGCCGTTGCGTGCCAGCCCGCCGATGATCAGGCCGAGCAGCACCGGGCCGTTGTGTGCGGCGTCGGGCTCCCGGGATTCGGCGAGCTCCGCATTCGCGGCGGCGAGGATGGCGTCGAGGTCCAGCCCGATGATCGCCGCCGGGACCAGGCCGACGTAGCTGATCGCCGAGTACCGGCCGCCGATGTCCGGCGGGTTGAGGAAGACCTCGCGCAGCTCGTCGTGGTGCGGGATGGCTTCTTCGCTTTTGCCGGGGTCCGTGATCGCTGCGAAAAACTCGCCGGGCTTCTGGTCGTCGTCGTTGCGCTCCTCGAGCGCGGCCTCGACCTTCGCCCACGCCGCGGCCTGGAACGCGAGCGGCTCGGTCGTGGTGCCGGACTTGCTGGCGACGATCCACAGGGTCTCGAGGGGATCGAGGTCGTCGATGACCGCGGCCACGTTCGCCGGATCGGTGGAATCGAGGATGCGCAGGTCGGGGTAGCCCTCGGTGCTGCCGAACGTGCGGCGCAGGACGTCCGGCGCGAGGCTCGAGCCGCCCATGCCCATCACGACCGCGGTATCGAAGCCCGCATCGCGGATGCCGTCACCGAAGCCTTCCAGCGCGGCGATCTGCTCGGTGAAATGGGCCGGCGATCGAAGCCAGCCGAGCCGATCCGCGATGTCGGCGGCGACGTCGGCATCGGTGGTCCAGAGCGAGGTGTCGCCGGCGAAGAGGCGCTCGGCCCACTGCTCGCTCGTCGCCCGTTCGACCAGCGCATCGACGATCGATTGCTCCGCTGCCGGGAGCGAGAACGAGATGCGGACGCCCATGCTCGAAGTCTACGCGTGGAGCCTTCACGCGACCTTCGCCGCGCCCTATCGTTCCATGCAAGGGAGGGTGCAATGACATCGACTGCGACAACCGCCGAGGCGATGGCCGGCTCGAGCGGCGACTATCCGGTGCAGCTCTCGTTCGATCCGGACCAGCGCATCAATCGACTCTGGGGCATTCCGATCATTGGCTGGTCGATCCGGGCGCTGATCCTCATTCCGCACTACATCGTCCTGTGGCTGCTCGGCGTCGTGACGGGCCTGTCGGTCCTGATCTCGTGGATCCCGGTCCTGCTGACCGGCAAGCAGAACGCCACGCTCGTGAGCCTGTACAGCACCACGTACGAATACACGGCGCGTGTCTACGGATACCTGTTCTTCCTCGCCGCCCCGTATCCGCCGATCGTGCCGGGCCCGATGGACTATCCGATCAACCTGCAGGTCGACGGCAGCGGCTCGATCAACCGCCTGTGGGGCATCCCGTTCCTCGGGTTGTACCTGCGAGCGATCCTGATCATCCCGCACGCGATCCTGCTGTTCTTCCTCGAGATCGCCGCGATCTTTCTTTCGATCGTGATCTGGATCCCGATCCTCATCAACGGCCGGATGCCGTCCATCGGCTACGCGATCTACGGCGGGTTCCTGCGCATCACGATGCGCGTCTCGCTCTACGTTCTGCTCGTGCCGGTTCGCTACCCGCCGATCAGCATCACCTAGCCGCGCTTCGCGGCGGGCGCGAGCCCGCCGCAGCTCATCCGGCTTCGGCGGCCTCGATCGCGAGGACCTTGTTCAAGCGCCGAACGTGCCGCGGCTCGCCGCTGAACGTCGCGGCGAGGAAGGCGAGCGAGCACTCGAGCGCCGGCTCCGGCCCGATCACCCGGGAGCCGAGGGTGAGCACGTTCATGTCGTCGTGCTCGACGCCCTGGTGGGCCGAGTAGGTGTCATGGCAGACGGCCGAACGGACGCCGCGGACCTTCGTGGCCGCGATGCTCGCGCCGACGCCGGAGCCGCAGATCAGGATGCCGCGGTCCACCTGGCTGTCGCGGATCGCGTATGCAAGGCGAGCGGCGAAATCCGGGTAGTCGTCGAGCGGGTCCGAGCCGTCGCCGCCGAGGTCGACGAGCTCGTCATCCGGACGAGCGATCGCGATCCGTCGGCGCAGCTCGTCCTTGAGCGCCGCTCCCGCGTGATCCGCTGCGAACCCGACTTTCACGAATGGCCGGGGTCATTCGAGCCGGAGCGCGCAACCCCAGGATCGCCGGGCGGCGTCGTCGGATGGCTGCCGTCGCCCGCGTCGTGGCCGGCGCGCCGCAGCCCGACCGGCTGATGCCCGGGATCGAGTGTCGGGATCCGGCCCCGCAGGCCGTCGCGCACGACACGCCGCGCGACGTCGGTCA
>DATFHO010000014.1:0-7417 GCA_035248345.1 Candidatus Limnocylindrales bacterium | reverse complement strand
ATGGGCCGATCGTCATGCCACGTTGCAGTCCGGTGTCGGTCGGGCTGATATGGCAATGCATCGCGACCTTGGGTATCCTCCGCTCGCAAATTCGGCAGAGCAGGAGATTTGCCCCCGAATGCAACGCCTCCTCCAGGTCGTGCTCAGTGCTTGGCGCGAAGCCGAGCGTGTCGCCTCGGAACGTCCCGACGAGTCCCGCGAGCACGTCGCCGCACTCGTCGCCGCGGATCGGCTGAAGGGCCTGTACGGCGAGCTGGTGGCGTCGGCCAAGGCCGACGACGATCGGATTGCCCTCGAAACCGCGGCCGCCTCGGAGCTCGGAACCGGGTTCTGAGGCAGGGCCGCCTCCGCGCGCGCCCGCAATCCAATCGAAGCTCAGCCCGCGAGGATCGCCTCGATGGCGCGCCAACCAGGCCGCGCGGTCTCGAGCACCTCCACCACACCGCGGCGCCATGCGCGCCGGCGCGGTTGGGCCACGGCGATGACGCCGGTCGTGATCCGGCCGATGCCTCGTGTCTCGAGAAAGTCCAGCCAGCGCGTCGCCACGACCGCGGACGACGCCGCATTGAGGTCGCGGGTCCACGATCGGACGTAGTCGGCGGGAGTGACGCTCGAGATTCGCGTGATGAGCGCCCGGCCGCGCCGGCCGGCGAGCCACGCGCGCGGTCTCGCGTCCCAGCGTCCGCGCCCATCGTCCGCCCAGCTCCCGATCACATAGCCGCGCCCGCCCGGTGCGAGCGATCGCGACACGCGTTCGAGGCCGACGCGGGTCGTGTCATCGCCGGGCAGCGGCCCGTCGCGATAGACCAGCGTCGATTGCGGAGCAAGCACGAATGGCGGGTTCGCAACCGCGACGTCGAACTGCTCGTCGAGCGCCGGATCGGGCGGTGCGGTCAGGAAGTCGCCCGGTCGAAACGTCGCGCGAGCGGCGGCGTTCAGCCGGCCGTTGAACGACGCGAACGCGATCGCGCGGTTCGAGATATCCAGCCCCAGCACGTCCGCGCCGCCGGCGGCCAGCCACAGGCCGAGGCTGCCGGGGCCGGTGCCGAGGTCGAGGGCGCGCCCGCGGTCGATCGGTCGAACGACGCGGGCCAGTGACGCCGTTGCGGGCCCCGGCCCGAGCACGAAGTCGGCGTGGTTGCGGAAACCCAGCCGGTCCGACCCGATCAGCTGGCCGCCGAATCGCGTGAGCCGCACGGTTCCGACCATTGTTGCCCCGTCATCGCGCGCCAGCCCCAGCGCGAGCAGCGCCTCGAAACGCTCGAGGCCGATCTCCCGGCGGACGACATCGGTCGGTACCTTCGACTCGCGGCGGAACAGCGCATCGATGAGGGACGACGCCGCCGGGGACGGCGCATCGAGGACGGCACGGACCGTGGCGTAGCTCGCGTCCAACGCTCAGCCCGGTGGCGGAGGCAGGTCGGTCGAGGGCGGCTCGAGCGAGCCCAGCTGGCCCGAGTCGAACTTGATCGGGCCGCCGATGGTGTCGGGCTCGACCGCGCCGAATTTGTCCGCATCGAGCGTCCCGAACTTGTCCGCATCGAGCGTCGGGTCGAGCTTGCCCAGCGTGTCGGTCTGGAGGCTGAGCCCGTCCGGACCGGTCTTGTTCGCATCGAGCATCGGCTCCGTGAGTGCGGGGGCGCGACCGGTGAGCCGCCGGAGCACCAGGAGCCCCCCGCCCAGGATGGCCACGCCACCGACCAGCCCGAAGATCCAGTACTGGCTGAAGCATGAGTTGAGATCGGTGCAGGTCGGCGCCGGCCCGCCGGTGAGGCCGCCGTCGCTGGCGAACGTCGCGCCCGGGCTCGCCGCGGGACCGCCGGTACCGCCCGATGCGCCGGGCGCCGGTTCGCCCGTGACCGCCGGCTGCGCAGGCCCGGCACGCACGAGGAGCCGGAACGTGGTCGTGTCCTTGCATTCGTACAGCGGCGACGCGCATGCCCCGGTCCACGTTGCCTCGGCCACGGGGCCGCCCACCTTCCAGGCATTCGCATCGATGATCTTCCAGCCGTCCACGAGGAACCCGAGACCGGACCGCTTCTCGCTGTACGCGTTGAAGAAGAGCGCCGGCCAGGTGTCGATCGGCGAGTCGTCCTTGAACGCGCACGCATCGATCGTCATCGAGTCCTGCGCGTCACCCGTCGGGCCGCTGTCCATGTGGAGCGTCATGTCGCCTGGCGCGACATCTGCTCCCGCGTGCACGTCCAGGACCTGCCAGGCATATGTCGCGGAGCCCGTGATCGCGATCGTCGGACACGAGCCTGCCTTCGTGCTCGTCACCGCCTGCACGGTGCCCTTCGCCCGCCACGTCCCGTCGGGCTGCTGCTCGAGCGGGATCGTCGCGGTTGCCTTCGACGTTCCCGTCGTCGGGTAGGTGAACCGGGTGATCGTGATCGTCGAGGTCATCTCGAGGTCGAGGCCGGTGACCTCGGTCGGCCCGCTCGGGCCGCCCGATGGCGCCGGGGCCGCGCTCGGCGCGTCGATCGTGTCGATGACCCTGAGCTCGGTCGGGTGCTTCTCGTTCACCTCGAACCGCTGGTCGAGGGCGGTGGCATAGCCGGGCGGCGGGACGATCTCGCGCAACGTGAACGGGGTCGGCCGGCCATTCGAAAGCTCCGTGAAGACAATGGTTCCGTCGGCCGCAGCATCGCCGGGCGGGTCCGCGCCGGCGGGACGTGGCCCGTCGCAGAGGCTGACGGTGGCTGCAGCGTCACCCTCGCTCAGCACGGAGAAGCACGCCCCGGCGAGCGGCTGCCCGGCGCCATTCACCTTGTGGACCGTGACTCCCCACGCCGGGCGATGCACCAGGCGCGCGCTGGTGACCGTGTCGCCCGTGATCGTGACTGGAGCGTCCGCGGCGAGCGCGTAGAGCGCGATGCTGCCGCCGAACCCGGGCGCAACGGTCTCGTGGACGACGTACGACCCTTTCTTCAGGTTAGTCCAGGCCGCCACGCCATCGGGCAGGTCGTCGTTGACGGTTCCCTTCTCCCCGGCTGCACGCTGCTGGTCGCACCGCTGACTCGCCGCGATCAACTCGCCGCGCTGCCCGCCGCCGCTGTCCGCGTAGAGCTCGAAGCACGTGCCGGCGATCAGTGCGCCGGCGGGATCGACGCTCGTCACGCTGAGGCCGCCGTTCCCGAAGAGGCGGTGGCCGATCGTGAGCTCGGTCGGCTTCGTTCCGTCGATGGTCACCGATTGGACCGGCTGGGCTGGGTAGCCCGCCGGCGCGACGATCTCCTCGAGCTGGTACGTCGCCGGCTTGCCGAGCGTGGTCAGGTCGGTCAGGACGAGCAGTCCGTCCGCATCACCGTCGGACTCGGTCCCGACCACCGTGCCGTCGCACATCCGGATCCGGCGCGCTGCATCGCCGGAGCTCGTGAGCAGGGTGCAGGCGCCCGTGAGCGCCGCCCCGGAGCCATCGACGAAATGAACGACCAGGCCAGGCGCCGGACGGAACACGAGGCGCCGGGCGGTCACCGCGCCACCGGACACCGAGACCTGCGTGTCCGGGACGATCTCATAGCCGCCGGTGCCGCCCGGGGTCGTGACGCCGACCACTTCATGGAGGACATACGCGCCGGGTGCGACGCCCGTCCACGGGATGCGGCCGTCCATTACGCCATCGTTGGCCGGAAATCGGTCGCTCGCGATGTCGCACCGTTTCCCGTTCGTGACGAGCGCGCCAAGCGCGCCGCCGCCGGCGTCGGCGTGCAGCTCCCAGCACCCGCCGACGAGCGGCGTCGCCGTGGGATCGACCGTTGAAAGCACGATCCCGCCGTTCGATCCGAGCGTGTTCGTGATGGTGAGCTCCGTCGGCTTCGTGGGATCGGCCGTCACCGTTTGCGTCGCTCCGGCGGGGTAGCCGGGTGGCGCGATCTCGACCTTGAGCACATATGCCGTCGGTTTGCCGCTTGTGGCCATGCTCGTCAGCACGAAGAGTCCGTCGGCGGCGGCATCAGACGTCGCGTTCGGCGTGGGGCCGTCGCAGATCTGGACCACGCGCGTGGACGCCCCCGAGCTGGTCAGCGAGATGCAGCTGCCGGGCAACGGCCGGCCGCCCGCGTCCACCACGTGGATCGTGAACCCCGCGATCGGTCGATGGACGAGCTGGAGCGACCCGACCTGGCCCGCCGCGACCGTCAGCGGCGTGTCGGCGGCCCGCTCGTAGGCAGCGGCGGTGCCGTCGAGCGCCGGCCCGAGCGTCTCGCGGAGCACGTACGCGCCCGGCGCGATGCCGGACCAGCCGGTGGTGCCGTCCATCGAGCCGTCGCTCGGGCCGGGCTTCTCACCCGACCGAACCGGCTGGTCACAACGGAGGCTCCCCGGGACAACCGGCCCGAGCTTCCCGCTGCCGAGGTCCGGATAGAGCTCGAAGCACGTCCCGACGATGAGCGTTCCGGCCGGGTCGACCGTGGTGACTGCCAGGCCGCCGGTCGTATCGACCGCCGCGACGGGCGCCAGGAGTGTGAGCTGGGTCGAGAGCGCCAGCGCGAGGCCGGCGAGGAGCGTGGCGATTCGGGGCGTCATGCGCCGGAACCTAGGTCAGCGGCGCGCTCCCGCCATCGTCCGGTTGCGCCAATTCGACGGCGCGCACGGCGGCGCCTGCCTCGCTAGGAGTTGTCGAGCGCCTGGGCGAGGTCCGCGACCAGATCCGCGGCGCCTTCAATCCCCACCGACAGACGGACGAGCGCCTCCGGGACCTCGAGCCGCGAGCCGGCAACGGACAGGTGGGTCATCACGGCCGGCAGCTCGATCAGCGACTCGACGCCGCCCAGCGACTCTGCGAGCGTGAAGATCTTCGTCGACTCGCAGATCGCGACGGCTCGCTCGCGCGCGCTGCGACCGCCCCGCGCCTTCGGCACGAACGAGACCATGCCGCCACCCGCGCGCATCTGTTGCTGCGCGCACGCCGCCTGCGGATGCGCATGCGGCCCGTTCGCGAGCCCCGGATACGAGAGCCACTCGATGTCGTCACGCGTTGCGAGGTACCGCGCGACCTCCGACGCGTTCGCGTTGTGCCGACCGACGCGCAACGGCAGCGTCTGCAGTCCGCGCAGCCCGAGGAAGCAGTCGAACGGACCGGGGACGCCGCCCATGGCGTTCTGCAGGAACCGCAGCCGCTCGGCAACGGCCGGATCACGCGTCACCGCGACGCCCAGGATCGTGTCGCTGTGTCCCGCGAGGTACTTCGTGGCCGAGTGGAAGACGATGTCGGCGCCCAGGTCCAACGGCTGCTGCAGGATCGGCGACGCGAACGTGTTGTCGACGACGATGAGCGGTCGCGGACCTTCCCCGAACCGCTCGTGCACGACCTGCGCGGTTGCGCGGATGTCGACCACCTTGAGTAGCGGGTTCGTGGGGCTCTCGAACCAGACCAGTCGCGTCCGGTCCGTCAGCGCCTCCCACAGCGACTCCGGGTCGCCCGCCAGGTTCGCGTACTTCGTGGCGACACCGTTCGGGCCGCGGACCTTCTCGAGGTACCGGAAGGTGCCGCCGTACACGTCGTCACCGACGACGACCTCCGTGCCCGTCTCGGCGAGCTCGGCGATCGCGGCGGTCGTCGCGGATCCGGACGAGAACGCGATCCCCTCCCCGCCGCCCTCCAGCGCCGCCACAGCGCGCTGGAAGCGGTCCCGGGTCGGGTTCTTGGATCGGGCGTAGTCGTACCCATTGATCGCTTCGCCCACCGCCGGCTGCCGGAACGTCGATGTCTGGTAGATCGGGGGCGAGACGCTCCCCGTGAGCTCATCGGGCTCCTGGCCGGCATGGACGGCGAGCGTCTCGAACGTCAGGTTCGGGTCGATGTCCTCGGGCCGCATTGCGCCGATGATCGCACGCTAGCGATCGGCGGGGCGCCGTCAGGGCGCGCCGGTTGCCGCGAAGTCCACCACGATGTTCGTGGTGCCCATGACCTCTGCTCCGCGGAGCCATTTGCCAGCGTCGCACTCGATGTGTCCGGTGACGGTCAAGCCATTCACGTGCACATCGAAGGCGCACTGGTCATCCACGCCGAGCGCCGTGTTCGTTCCATCGCTCACCGCGACGCTGTTCTCATCCTCACCGAACGAGACGAGGACGGTCGGGTTGCCCTTCCCGTAGGTGATCCAGGCCAGGTCGCCATCCGAATAGGCCTTCTCCTTGTCGAGCCGAGGGCTCACGTGGAGCACGAAGCCGCCGCTGACGGTCGCCTCGACCTGTCCCGACGAGAAGAACTCCTTCGAGATCTTCGGGATCGGGTTGTCGATGGGACCGGTTCGCTGCGTGGCCAACCCCGGGATCGCCGAGGTTGCAGGTCCGGGTCCCGTCGCGGCGCGCAGCGCGCCATTGTTCAGCCACGCCGATAGATCGAGTCCCTTGGTGGCGGCCAGGACGATCGCGGCAACGAGGAACGCGTAGCCCACGGCCCCCACGACGGCGGTCGTGCTCCGGCAACCCCCAGGGATCAAGTCGTCGAGCGGGAAGTTCACGCGTGCTCAGCCCCCGTCGGTGGGCGTCTGGACCGCGTCGCCCGGGTCCACGGTGCTCCCGTCGTCGCCCCCGCTCCCGTCACCTGCGCCCCCGTCCCCATCCATCAGTGTGGTCGCGGTCGAGAACTGCAGATCGATTGCGGCCGTCAATCCGGACGGCACGCTCGGGAAGCCGGTCATCACGTCCGCCTTGGCGCACTTCACCGTCCCCGAGACCGAGCCATCCGTGACCTTGATGTCGAACTTGCACTCGTCGTCGTTGCCGATGATCACGTTCGTGTCGCCCTGCGCGAGCGTCACGGAGTTCTCCGGCTCGCCGAACACGATCAGGATCTCGCCGGCATCCGGGTGGCCGTTGTCGATGAACGAGATCCACGTCAGGCCATCCTGCGTGTAGCTGGCGTGGGGGTCGATCTGGATGGCGCCGCTGAGCGAGAACGGTCCCCCGCCGATCGACGATGTTGCACCGCCGGAGTCGTAGTAGCGGTTCGAGATCTCCGGGATGACGTCGCTCGCCGGGTTGACGTTGGGATCACCCTGGCTGCCCGGGCCCTGTACAGCCTGATTCTGGTTGCCGTGGAGCCAGTTCTGGAGGGACGCGCCCAGATCGTCCGCAACGATGACCAGGATCAGGGCAACCGCCATGAGGCCCATGAACACGACGAGGGCCACGGCTCCACATCCGAACCTGTCCGGCCGGTTCGAAGACTCGCTCATGAACGCCATCGTCCGACGCCCCGGGGACTCGCGGCATCGTGCGGTTGCGCCAAGTTGCGCCGGGTTACGCTGCCCCAATAGTGCTACCATCGGGGAGCAAGTTTTCGAACGGAGCGTCCCCGCTCCACCACCGAAGGGACCTGGTCGTGCTCGCACAACGCATGCGTGTCTGGTGGACCGCCTACAACACCGCCAACCTCCCCGCGGGGATGACGAAGCCGCCGGATGCGATC
>DATFHO010000013.1:0-10871 GCA_035248345.1 Candidatus Limnocylindrales bacterium | reverse complement strand
CACGTCGACGTTGACCTTCGACTTCTTGATCTTCTCGATCACCGGGTCCAGCGAGGCCTTGGTGTTGTCCTTGCCGTCGGAGAGCACCAGCACCTGCCGCTGGCCGTCGCCGGCGCCGGTCGCGTCGATGGCCTTCGCGACGCCGTCGTAGAGCGCGGTGTTCTGGTGCAGGGCGAGGTCATCGATCACCTGCTTGGAGGCGTCACGGTCCAGGCTCGGCTCCTGGCGGACCTGCACGTCGTTGTCGAAGGTGACGATGCCGATGCGGACGTTGTCCGGCACGGTGTCCAGATACGTCAGAGCAGCCTTCTTCGCCTCCGAGATCCGGTCGCCGGCCATGCTGTTGCTGGTGTCGATCGCCAGCACCGTGGTCCGCTGGATCTCGGTGGAGTTGGTCGCCGGTTCCGCAGAGGCGTCGACCGGCGAGCCGGAGACGTTGACGGTGACGGACTTGTAGTCGATCTCCACGTCGCCGGGCACGCTGACCAGCAGCTTCAGGGTGTCCCCGGAGAACTCACTGTGGTCGATGCTGGCGTCGTCGACCGCCCAGGCGGGCGCGGCAGCGACCAGCAACCCGAGAGCCGCGGCAGCGGCGCCGAGTCGTCCCAGTGTTCGGCGCCGGCTGGTCACAACTGCTCCGGCACGAAGATGCGCGGGTCGACCACGACGTTCGCGAAAGCCATCTTCTCCAGGAACTTCGGGCGCAGACCGGTGGCCTTGAGGCTGCCCAGGCTGCGGCCGTCGGCGTCGAACCCGGCGCTCTGGTCGAACAGGAAGATGTCCTGGAGGGTGATCACGTCGCCCTCCATCCGCTCCACCTCGGTCACGTGCGTGATCCGGCGGGTGCCGTCCTTCAGACGCGCCTGGTGCACGATCAGGTCGACGGCGGAGGCCACCTGCTCGCGGATGGCCCGCATCGGCAGCTCCATGCCGGCCATCATCACCATGGTTTCGATGCGGGCCAGGGTGTCGCGCGGGCCGTTGGAGTGCAGGGTGCAGATGGAGCCGTCGTGACCGGTGTTCATCGCCTGCAGCATGTCGAGCGCGGACGCGTCACGGACCTCGCCGACGACGATGCGGTCAGGACGCATGCGCAGGCTGTTCTTGACCAGGTCGCGGATCGTGACCGCGCCCTTGCCCTCGATGTTGGCCGGCCTGCTCTCGAGACGGACCACGTGCTCCTGCTTGAGCTGGAGCTCGGCCGCGTCCTCGATCGTGACGATGCGCTCGTCGCTCGGGATGAACGAGGAGAGCACGTTGAGGGTGGTTGTCTTGCCCGAGCCGGTGCCGCCGGACACGAAGATGTTCAGGCGGGCCTCCACGCACGCGCGAAGGAACTCGAACATGTCCGGCGTCGAGGTGCCGAAGCGGATCAGGTCCTCGGTGGTGAACGGGCTGGCCGCGAACTTTCGAATGGTGATGACCGGCCCGACCAGCGACAGCGGCGGGATGATCGCGTTGACGCGGGAGCCGTCGGTCAGACGGGCGTCGACCATCGGGCTGGACTCGTCGACGCGGCGACCGATCGGGGCGATGATCCGGTCGATGATGCGCATGACGTGGTCGTCGTTCTGGAAGACGACGTTCGTGAGCTCGAGCTTGCCCGAGCGCTCGATGTAGACCTGGCGCGGGCCGTTGACCATGATTTCCGACACGGAGTCATCACGGAGGAGCGGCTCGAGGGGGCCGAGGCCGATGATCTCGTCGGTGATCTGCTCCAGCATCCGGACGCGCTCGGCGCGGGTGAGGGCCAGGCCCTCCTCGTCGATGACGCGGCTGAAGATCTCCTCGATCTGGCGTCGAACCTCGACCTGGTTGGTGAGGTCCAGCTTGGGATCGAGGTCCTGGATGACCCGGTTCTGGATGCGGAACTTGACGTCGCGGAACGACTCGCGGGCGGGGAGCTGGGTGACGAGTCGCGGGGAGGACGGGGCCGCGGGCGGGCCGGCCTGGCCACCCTCGGGCTGGACGTCGCGACCCGCGCCAGGACCCGTCGGCACGGGCAGGCTCTCGCCGGGTCCGCTTGGCCGGGCGCTCTCGATGCGCTTGAGCAGTGACATCTGGACTCAGCTCCCCCTGGTTTACCGGTTGCCGAACGAGAAGAGGGTCTTCTTGGGCGCGCTCTTCGCGCCCTTGTCGCCGGGGCGTGCGACCGGTGCAGCTGACGCGGGCCCGGTGACCGCGCCGGCCAGACGCTGGATGTCCTGCGACACCTGCGCCTCGCGATTGCTCAGGAAGAACGGTACGCCGCGGTTCAAGGCATACACCACGCTGCGCCCGTCGCTGACGATCGTGTGGTCCACCTTGCGCCCGATCGAGTGCTCGACGTCCGCGACCCGGATGCCGAGGGTCGAGTCCGCGCGATTCAGCACGAGCCGGATCTTCTCCGGGCCGTAGCCGAGCTGCTCGCAGACCTCAAGGAAGAGGCGCATGTTCTTCACGCTCGTGATTTCGAGGGTGAGGAGCGTCAGGATCAAATCTGCTTCGTCGAGGACCGCGAGCGTCGGCTCGTTGAAGCTCGAGGGGCAGTCCACGACGATCAGCTCGAAGCTCCCGCGGAGCGCATTCAGGACCTTCTTGACGGCCACCGGGCCGATGAGCTCGGCCTGCTCGGGCGAGGGCGGTGCGAGGAGCACCTTCACGCCCGAGGAGTGGGTGATCATGAACGTGTCGAGCGACTCGGCCTCGCCGGTCTGGAGCTCGCCGGCGAGATCCGCGATCGACTTGTTGCGCGGGTTCAGGTTGAGCAGCACGCCGACGTCGCCGAATTGGAACGACGCATCGACGAGCGCCACGCGCTTGCCGGTCTGCGCCGCGGCGACCGCGAGGTTCACCGCAACGGTCGTGCGTCCCACGCCACCCTTGGGGCTGAAGACCGCGACGACCGAAGCCGGCTCGCCGCTGCCGTTCGAGATCTCCTGGGTGGTGGTGATGGGCGCGAACCGGCTGAGCTTCTCGCGCTCGCGTGCCCAGACCTGCCGGATGGAGGCCGTGAGCTCGTCCGAGCTGAACGGCTTGACCAGGAACTCGCGTGCGCCGGCCAGCATCGAGCGGCGCAGGTAGTCCGCCTCGCCCTGGACGGACATCATGATCACCGCGGCGGTCGGTACATCGGCGGCGAGCTTCTCGGTCGCCGTGATGCCGTCCATGCCCGGCATGTTGATGTCCATCAGGACGACGTCGGGCTTCGACGCCGTTGCCATCGTGATCGCCTCGGGCCCACCCGCGGCGGCCCCGACCACCTCGACGTCGCTCTCGAACCCGAGCAGCTTCGTCAGGTGGTCCCGGGTCTCCGGGATGTCGTCGACGATGAGGACCTTGATGCGGTCAGCCATCTCGCGCGGACTCCAGCGTTCCGGGGGTCGCTACGGGAGCGGGGTCGGGATCGGGACCTGGACGATCTCGGGCGGCAGGATGCCGTACGTGTCGACCAGGGTCTTCAGGATCACGCCCGTCGTCTCGACGGTCGTCCCGGCGTCCAGCGGCGAGCGCAGGATCGCGTCGAGCCCACCCGTGGTGCGGGCGAAGAGGATGACCTCCGCCTGCTGCGGCGTGACCGCGAGGACGAGCAGCTTCTGCTGGTCGAGCGCGACGCCCGGGGCGACCGACGGCGCGGGCTGGCCCTGCGCAGCGGCCGGAGCGGCCGGCGGCGGCGGGTCGATCGTGCCGATGATCTGGACGTCCTGCAGCAGCAGCGGGAGCTTGATGCTCAGCGGGTTGATGCCGGAGACGACCGTGACGGAACCGTCGGCCAGGACCTGGACCACGGGGAACGCGTCGCCGCGGAGGCTGATCACCATGTCGATCGTGTCGCCGACGTCGAGCAGGTTGCCGACGCCCGTGAGCTGGTTGACGGCGATCGCGACCGCACGGCGACCCTGGGGGACCGTGATCGGGACGGCGCGGTTCTGGAAGTCGCTGGAGTGGACCTGCTGGCCCGTGAGGATTGCCTTGCGGGTCGTCTTGCCGATCGCCTGAGACGCATCGCCATAGGCATTGGCCTCGACGAGGTTCGGGGCAAGGGTCTTCGTGGAGAACATCTCCGCCGTCACGATCGTGCCGAGCGGAATGTCGGAGGCCGCGGTCAGCACGATGACCGGCGGGGGCGGCGTTGCCGCAACGCCGCTGTCGGGGCCGGTGGTCGGCTTACCGCCGAGGAGGACCACGACGAACACCAATGCCGCCAGGAAGACTCCGAGCAGCAGCACAAGCCGACTGGTCCGTCGCACGAATTGGATCCTCCCCGGGGTTTGGCTGTCGTGTGTGACAGGTGGCACCACTGTAGCAGTGGCCGAACGGTGGGCGACTATACGAAAGGGCTAGGACCCGTGGCAAGAGTTGGCAAGACGCCGCGCTTGTCGCAAGGTGGACAGTAAGGTCCGCGGGCCCGGAAACAGCAAGACCGCCGGCTTGCGCCAGCGGTCTTGTCAGAGTGCGGAGTTGATCGTCAGGGGGCGGTGGTTAGACCGACTTGCCGACGGTGCTGAGGATGCCCGAGACCTGCTGGCCCAGGAAGATCAGCGCAACGATCGCAACGATCGCGATGAGCGCGAGGATCAGCGCGTACTCCGCGAGACCCTGGCCCTCGTCATCACGATGAAGGAAGTTGATGAGTGCGGTGAACAGCTGCATTGGGTTTCGTACCTCCTTTCTTCAGAGATCCTCGTACCCGAGCGAGATTCCTCTCCCCCGAGAAAGAAGTCGGACGCGAACCGTAGCGGCGAACGATTGTTCAGTCAACTGCACTGAAATGGCTACGACCCCTCCGCCGGATGGCTGGAGGGGTCGTTTTGGTGCGCGAATGCTCCGTTGGGAGCCGGTCGCTAGACCGACTGGCCGACGGTGCTGAGGATCCCGGAGACCTGCTGGCCCAGGAAGATGAGGGCGATGATCGCGACGATGGCGATGAGCGCGAGGATCAGCGCGTACTCCGCGAGACCCTGGCCCTCGTCCTCACGATGAAGAAGTGCGATGAGCGCGTTGAACAGCTGCATGGATGACGTACCTCCTTTCCCAAGAGATCCCCATCCCCAGCCTCTGCGCCCCGTGCCCGGAAAGGAGTCGAGCAAACCGTACCGGTCGTTCCCCGAACGCGTCAAACGCCTCGCCGGTCGCCGGAAACGAACGACTCCTCCGCCCGATGGGTGGAGGAGTCGATCCAGATGCTGCGTTGGCTCCGGTTGGAGCCCGGTCGCTAGACCGAGTTGCCGACCGTGCTCAGGATCCCCGAGACCTGCTGGCCAAGGAAGATCAGCGCGACGATTGCGACGATGGCGATGAGTGCGAGGATCAGCGCGTACTCGGCCAGGCCCTGGCCGTCCTCGTCACGCCGAATGTTGGCGAGGAGCTTCTGCATGAACGCCATTGTTGGACCGTGCCTCCCATTTGCGACCGCCGCTAGGTCGGCGGGTCAGGGCTGAACCTTACGTTCGGGTTCGCGCGGTACGTATGACCCACTGGTCCGGTTCCGAGGTGGGACCGGTACGTACGCGGGCGTCCGTACCGCAGGCGCCTAGGACGCCGCCGCGCCCTCGGCGGCGTCGGCCGCGGGCAGCTCGACCTCGAGGCGCAGGCGGGCGCCGTCGTCGAGCATCTCGGCCTTGATGTTCAGGATCTTGGCTCGGGCTGCGACCTCGCGCCAGGCGTTGTCCGGGAGCCGAGACAGCGCGGCGACGCGAGCGGCCTCGACCGCGTCCGCGTAGGCACGCCGGCGCTCGTCGATCATGTCGGCGAGCTGCGGGGGCACATCGGCGCCTTCGGGCGGGAGTCCGGGATCCGGCACGGGTTGGGGCGTCTTTCCGGCCTCGAGCTCCACGACGAGGGCCTCGCCCCAGTCCAGGTGCATCCGCAGCACGTCGGGCCGTTTCGCCACGTGCGCGGCGAGCGCGTCATCGAGCATGCGGAAGAGGCCGCTCTCGATATCCGGCGAGAGCCGGCGATCGACGCCGACCGATTCGAAGTCGACCTTCACGTTGAACCGGCCGCCGCGGTCGCGCGTCGCGCGTCGGAGCGTCGGCACGAGGCCGAGGTCGTCGAGGACCATCGGGCGGACGTCGAAGATGAACGTCTTCGTCGCATCGAGCGTGCGCTGGACCATGGCGATGAGCTGGTCGACCTCGTCGGCCGCCTTGTCGGGCGCCTTCTGGATCAGCCGATCGACGATCTGCGCCTGCAGCACAATGTTGGTGAGGCTCTGCGCCGGGCCGTCGTGCATCTGACGAGCGATCTCGCGGCGCAGGTCCTCCTGCGCGGTCAGGATCATCCGCGAGACGCCGGGCGGCATCGGGCCGCCGCCATCGACGGGGGCTTCGTCGGCTGCATGCTTGCCGGACTTCAGCGCCTTCTGGCTGACGCCGCCGTCGGGCAGGCCGGCGACCTCGCGCGCGAGCCCTGCGTGGGCCATCGTGACCTCGTAGAGCCGCGCGGCGGACCGTCGCTTGCCTTCGAGGAGGTCGACTTGCGCTTCCATGAGCGCCGCGCGTCGGGACACCGCGACGAGCTGGGTGGCGAGCTCATTGAGCTCCTTCGGCGTCATCCCGGCGTTCGCCGCCAGGCGCTCGGCGCCCATCGCCAGCTTCTCGGCCGCGGCAGATCGTCGCGCCTCGTGGCGCGACGCCTCGGTCTTGGCCTGATTGATGAGGAGCTCGATCTCCTCGACCTCGCCCTGGACCTCGCGGGCCTCCGTGGTCAGGCGCGCGGCGAGATCCGCGGCCGAGGTGGGACCCGCGGCGGCCTCGAGCAGCGTGTCGGCCGAGGCCCCCGGCTCGATGCCGGCCTTCGCGGCGACCTCAGTCCTCCGGCATCTTGATCCAGCCCTGGCGCATCGCGTACACGACGGCCTGGGTCCGGTCGTTGACGGCCAACTTCCGGAGGATCGAGCTCATGTGGTTCTTGACGGTCTGCTCGGAGATCGACAGGGCGTAGGCGACCTGCTTGTTGGTCATGCCCTGGGCGATGTTGTCGAGGATCTCGACTTCCCTGGGTGAGAGGGGCGCGAAGATCGGCTGGGCTTCCTGGCCGTAGACGGCCAGCTCGCGGAACTCCTTGAGGACGCGGGAGGCAACGGCGGGCTTCGAGAAGACCTTGTCGTTGATGAGGAACTCGCCCTGGCTGACGCGTCGGATGACGTGGATGAGGTCCTCGGGCGAGATGTCCTTGATCACGAACGCGGCAGCGCCCGCCTTGATCGAGGCGAACAGCGATTCCTCGTCCTCTTCCTGGGCCATCACGACGACGGCCACGGCCGGGAACTCGCGCCGGATGCGCTGGGTCGTCTCGAGGCCGCCCGGCGCCGGCAGGCTGAGGTCCATGAGCACGATGCTCGGGGAGACCATGCCGGTCATCTCGATCGCGTTGCGGCCATCTGCCGCTTCGCCGACCACGTCGAACTCGCGCTCCTTGCCGAGGACATTCGAGATGCCCCCACGGAAAAGGGCGTGGTCGTCGACGATCAGGATCCTGATGCGGTCTGCCGGCATACCCCCGCGACGGCGCTCGCCGCCTTCACTCTCGGCTGTCATCAAACCTCCCCTTCCGGAATCGGCATCCCCATGGCCCCAGGTGGGATGGTCATTCGCACGGCCGTCCCGAGGTTCGGGCTGGATCGTACTTCGAATCTTGCGCCGATCAGCTCCGCGCGTTCACGCATGAACTGCAGGCCGAAGTGCCTTCTCCCGCTCACTGGTGGATCGTCGGAGTCGAAACCCTTGCCATCATCGCGCACTTCGACCGCCCATGAGTTGCCGTCTTTCGACATCCGCACGCGGATGCTGCTCGCCTGCGCGTGCTTTCGTGCGTTCTGGAGCGCTTCCTGGATGACCCGGAGCGCGACGACCTCGACCGTTTCGGGCAGGCTGTCGACGCCGTCTTCCAGCTCGACCTGCACGGGGATGTTGAGCGCCTGTTCCGTCTGATTGCCGGCTTCCTTGATCGCGCCGCTCAGACCGAGGTCGGCGAGGAGTGGCGGTCGCAGCTGACTGAGGTAGGCGCGGACGCCGCGGAGCTCTCTGGTGAGGACGTCTCTCAGCTGCTGGAGCTCTGCTCTTGCCATCTGTTCGTCGCGATCCAGCAGGCGCTGCACGACCTCCACCTGGAAGATCGCGTTGCTGAGCGCCTGCGCGGGGCCGTCGTGGACCTCTCTGGCGAGTCGTGTCCGCTCCTGCTCCTGCGCCTCGACGATGCGCATCTGGGCGTCGGCCGCCGACGGCGGGCCCGAGGGGTCGCTGACGAGGGACGAGTCCTCGCGGGCGAGGAAGAGCCACGCGTTCTCGAGGGACTTCGCGGCGAGGTCGATGCGGTTGAGGACGCCGCGCTCCTGGCCGACATCGTGCCCGGTGACGCCCTGGCCCGTTCGGCCGGCCCCGGTCGCGCCCTTGCCACCGCTCGTTCGGGCGGCCAGAGGGCCGGGAGCGGCGGTCGGCCAGGCGCGCATCGCCTCGAGCTGCTCGACGCGCTCGTTGTAGGCCGCGCGGTAGCGCTCGCGGACGTCGCGGAGGGAGTTGGCGCCGTCGGAGATGGCGGCCTGGGCCTCCGCGAGGAGGGCGGCGAGCGGGTCGTCGTTGGCGCTCGCGCCGCGTGCGGCCGGCCCGGCGGGCGGCGCCGCAGGCGCGATCACGGTCAGCTCGTGGTCCTTCGGATGCCCGGCGCGGCTGGTTTCTCGGCCGCGGCCGTTCATCGCGCTTGCGCGGTCGGCGCTGTTGCGGCTCGTGCCGTTCGTCGCCTTCGTCGCCTTCGTCGCGTTCGTCGTCGATTTCGTCGTCGATTTCGTCGCCGATTTCGCGGTGGTGGCGGGCGCGGCCTTGCCACGCGTCGCGGTCGGCTGCTTTGCGGTCCCCGAGGTCGCCAAGCGCGCGTGCAGCGGCCGGCGACCTGCCTCGCTCGTCATCGTGGTGAGTCTAGGCACCGAGTCATGGGACGGCCCGTAGCCAAATGGTCCCGAACCACCCCGGACCACCCTCCGGTGCCGCGCCGCCGCTGAGCCGGCCAACCGCCCACTCGCGGGGCTGCCTTGATGGCGCCAATGCACGCAACATGTGCACAAGAAGCCCAGGAGCGCCTCAAGCGGCTCGATCTCGGCCGTCTTGCTTCCTGTCAGCGCTCGTCGCCGCACGAATTCCGCGTGGCTGAGCGTGGCCGCCCGCCTGCGATCCGCCCGCGGCCCGCGAAGCGGCCCTCGCCCGGCTGGTAAGGGGCAGATAAGCCTCGCTTGTGAACATGGTGCGTGAATCGCCGGGTCTGGCGACGAGGCCGAGACCCTGTGGAGGCAAGGGATGTCGGGCGCACGGCGCGCACCAATTTCAACGGCGGCTGCCGACCGGATCAGGGAGCGGCGGGCAATCATCGGCGGCCAGGTTCGAGAGGCCCGACTCCGCCGGGGCTGGACGCAAGCGAAGCTGGCAGAGAGGGCCGGTCTCGGCCGGATGGTTGTTGCCCGGGTGGAGCGCGGCCAGTCGCGCATCGATGTCGAGGTGCTCGAACGCCTGGCCATGGCACTCAGGATCTGGCTGACGGTCGAATTGGCGAAGGATCCACAGCGGGATGTGGCGGATGCGGGGCACCTGGCAATCCAGGAGCTGGTGCTACGGCTGGGGCGTCAGACCGGCCGCACGACCCAGTTCGAGCTCGCGACCAAGCCGAACGAGCCGTGGCGATCGGCGGACGTGGCGATCGGGTCGCCGAAGGAGAAGGTGGCGGCCGACATCGAGTGCTGGAACACGATCGGCGACATCGGCGCGGCGAAGCGGTCGAGCGACCGCAAGGTGGCGGAGCTCGCGGAGCGGGCCGTCGCGATGTGGGGCGCCCGTGGCCGCGCGGCGCTGTGCTGGGTTGTCCGAGACACGAAGCGAAATCGCGAGATCCTCGCGAAGTACCCGGAGGTGTTCGCAAAGCAGTTTCCAGGGTCGTCGGCCGCGTGGGTGGCGGCGTTGACGACGGTGGCGCCGATCCCGATTGAGGCGGGATTGGTCTGGTGTGACGTGAAGGCGACGCGGCTGTTTGCCTGGAGGAAGCCGACAGCGCCGCGAGGGCGACCGACGACGCCGCGAGGGCGACCAGCGACCTAGGGGCAGCGAATGCGGAAGGCCAGCACGTCGTCGAGGGCGCCGGGGTAGGCGGGGATGTCGGGGAGCTCGATCGGGACGAAGCAGTCCGAGCCGGGGTCGCCGTTGAGGATCGTCGCGGGGAACACGCCGCCGTTCGAGGCACCCACGACCAGCAATCGCGCCGGCGGATCGAAGGAGCGCGCGAGCGAGAGGATGCTGTCGATCGACTCGTTCGGCAGTGCCAGCGCGTGGTGGCGCGTCGCTTCGGAGAACCAGATCGGGAAGTCCGTGATGACGGGGCCGGGTTCGGCCGCGAGGTCCACGACGGAATCAGGGGAGCCAGCCGGCCCGAACGCGGCCGCCAGCGCCGCGTACCTGGTGGCATTCGTGCGGGCGGCGGCGCCGTCGGTCGGCAGGACCAGCGCCGTGAAGAGCACGGAGCCGGCAATGGCGAAGGTCGCGCCGAGCCACGCGACGTGCTTCGTCCAGCCACGTCGCGCGCCCACCCACGCGATCGCCGCGTCCAGCAGGAGCAGCGCCGAGATCACGAGGAGCACGTGGATCGCGCCGGCGGCGTGGAGGAACGTGCCCCACGTGGTCGAGACCGGGAACACGAGCGAAGCGACGAGAAACGTGATGACCGAGAAGACGAGGAGGGGTCGAAGGGGATCCGGGTCGGCGCCGGCCGGGTCGGCGACGGGGTCGGCGGCGGCCGGGTCGCCGACGGCGGAGCCGGCGGGGCCTGCGCGACGGCGCGCCACCGGCACGAGACCGATCAGCCCGACGACCGACAACGGCACGCCCAGCAGCAGCAGCACCGACGTGAGGTTG
>DATFHO010000012.1:0-7957 GCA_035248345.1 Candidatus Limnocylindrales bacterium | reverse complement strand
CCGGCCCGTACGCTCCCCCGCCCATCGCGATCGTGATCGGCTCGGCGGGCGCGTGGCCGCCGACGCCGTGGCCGGCGCCCTGCGGTTCGAACATCGGGAGCTCGCGGGCAGTCATGGGGCGGCGGTCGGTCCCTAGTAGATCGTGGTCTCGGGACCCACGCCCTCGAGCCAGGCCTTGATGTCGCGCAGGAGCGCTGCGCCGCCCGCACCGTCGTTCGCGCGGTGGTCGACGCCGAGGACCATGTTCATGATCGGACGGATGCCGATGACGTCGCCGTCGGGCGTCTCGACGACGACCGGGCGCTTCGTGATCCGGTCCATCGTGACGATGCCGACTTCCGGCACGTTGATGATCGGCATGACCATGTTCGTGCCGAGCCAGCCGGTGTTGTCGACCGTGAACGTGCCGCCGCCGAAGTCATCGATCTTCAGCTTGTTCGCACGTGCCCGCTCGGAGACCTCGGCGATCGCCTTGTTCAGGCCATGGATCGACAGGTCGTCGACGTCGCGGATCACGGGGACGATCAGGCCGTCGGCGACGGCGACCGCAATCCCGATGTTGATGCGACGCTTTGCGAGCAGCCCCTGCTCGGTCCAGTGCGCGTTGAAGGTCGGGTTCTTCTTGAGCGCTTCGGCGGATGCCTTGACGACGAACGGCACGAAGCTGAGCGACATGCCCTCGCGGGCCTGGTAGCCCTTCTTCTCCCTGTCGCGGAGCTTCACGAGGTTCGTGACGTCGACTTCCATCTGCACGTACGCGTGGGGCACCTGGAGCGCGCGGGTCATCTGCGCCGCGATGCCCTTGCGCATCTGGGTCATGGGAACGAGGACTTCGTCGGCGCCCTCGGGGAAGGCGATGCTCGCGCTCGCCTGCGCGGCGGGTGCTGCGGCGCGAGGCGCGCTCGCTGCGGGTCCACCGCTCGCCGCACCGGCCGGGCTTGACGCGGCCTCGGCTGCGAGCGTCGCAGGATGAGCCGGCGCGGCGCTTGCCGCTCCAGCCGGCGCGCCACCGGCGGCGTTCTGCTTGCCGACCGGCGCGCCGGTTCGCTGGCTCTCGACGTAGTCGGTGACGTCTTCGCGGGTGATCCGGCCGCCACCACCCGTGCCGACGATCATCGCCGCGGTCAGGCCGTGCTCGCGGAGCAGCCGCCGGACAGCGGGGGTCATGCGGGCGTCGGCGTTGCCGGGCATCTCGTGCGCGGCTCGCTCATCGGAGCCGGCGGGCCCATGCGCGACCGGAGCGGTCGAGGCCATCGGCGAGGCTGCGGCGGCGTTCGCGGCGTGCCCGGGAGTCGGTGCTGGGGCGGCCGGTGCGGCCGGCGCGCTCGATGCGGGAGCGGCCGACTCGGAAGCCGCAGGCGCAGGCGTCGCGGTCGCAGTCGATGCGCTCGCTGTCGCTGGTGCAGTCGACGCAGCGGCCGTGGCGGCGGCGCCTGCCTCTTCGATCACCGCGATCTCGGCGTTGTTCGGGACCGTGGCGCCTTCCTCGACGAGGATCTCCTTGAGGACGCCCTCGTACGGGGACGGCACCTCGGCGTTGACCTTGTCCGTGATGACCTCGAGGAGCGGCTCGTACTTGGCGACGTGGTCGCCCGGCTGCTTGAGCCACTTTCCGATCGTCCCCTCGGCGACGCTCTCGCCGAGCTGGGGCATGGTCACCTTTGCCAACGCTGCTGTACCTCCGATTCGCGCGAAACGCGCTCGCCGGTAAGTCTGCCCCAACTGCTCGCGCCGCGTCGCCGCCGCGCCCGTTGCGACACGGGTTCGAATAAGTGCCGCGTAAGCGCTCCGGCTCATCGTTCGGGTGTGGACCTCGTCCGATTCGGCCTCGTCATCCGCGCCCTCCGCCGCCGCAAGGGCTGGCGCCAGGTCGACCTGGCCGGGGCCGCCGACGTGTCACAGGGAACCGTCTCGCTCATCGAACGCGGCCACAGCGGCCGCCTCTCGTTGGAGACACTGATGCGCGTCGCGGGCGCCCTCGATGCGCGAATCTCGCTCGATGTTCGCTGGCGAGCAGGTGAGCTTGATCGAATTCTGGATCAGGGCCATGCTGCCCTGGCGGCTGCAGTGACGCAGCTCCTCGAGTCTGCGGGCTGGTCGGTCCGCGTCGAGGTCACATACGCCGTCTACGGGGAGCGGGGCTCGATCGACGTCCTCGCCTGGCACGAGGAGGCTCAGGCACTCCTCGTGATCGAAGTCAAGACGGAGGTCACCTCCGCCGAGGCGACGATCCGGAAGCTGGACGAGAAGGTCCGGCTGGCGGCGGGCTTCGCGTTCGAGCGGTTCGGGTGGAGGGCGGGGACGGTCTCGCGAATGCTCGTCGTCGAGGATACGAGCACGGCCCGCGACCGGGTCGCCGCTGGGGCCGCCTTGTTCGCTGCCGCGTTCCCGGCAAGAACCGTCGCGATCAGGCGATGGATCCGCTCGCCAGCCGGTCCTGTCTCTGGGCTCCTGTTTTTCCGAGATACGAACCGGCATCGTGGTACGCGGTCTCCGCGGGGCCGCCACCGTGTCAAACCTCGCCGAGCAGGAGCCGGACACCCCAATCCGAACGTGGCCCCACGTCCGTCGGTGTCCGATGACATCCGCGCGCCACGGACAATCCTCACGAACCGCGCGTACCACGACCCGGGTTCGTAAACCGGAACGATCGCCGCCGAGGGCGGAGCCGGGCTGACACGGAAGGGCCGGCCGACGGGGAGGCGGGAACGGACTAGGCTCGGGGCGAGGGGTCCGGGCGGATCGCTCGGGCGGGTGATCTGAGGAGCGTGGAGTTCGATGCTCAACCTGTTCGTGGTGCTGGCCGGCCTGGTCATCCTGATCGCGTCGGTCATCTTCGGAATCTTCCTGCCGCTGAGTCGCGGCGCAACGGTCGTCCAGGACCGCAGCGGACCAAGGATCGTGTCGCCCGCGCCCAAGGTCCACATCCTGAACGGCATCATCGGCGGGACGATCGGGGCGATCGTGATGATCATCGGGCTGTCGGGCCCGTTCGTTGAGGTACCGGCCGGCAACGTGGGTGTCGTGACGAACTTCGGCCAGGTCCAGACCGTGACGCTGGAGCCGGGACTGCACATCGTGGTGCCGATCTACCAGCGCGTCACGAACGTCGACACGCGCGTGCAGCCGCACGAGTTCCAGGAGATCGACGCCGCGTCGAAGGAGCTCCAGACGGTCAAGCTGACCGGCGTCATGAACTACCACATCGATGGCCAGTTCGCGTCCGATCTCTTCCAGCGCGTGGGCACGGACTTCGCCGCGAAGATCATCGATCCGGCGTTCAACGACTTCATCAAGACGGTCGTGCCGGACTACTCGGTGAACGACATCCTGGCCAAGCGCGACGAGATCCGATCGCTTGCCAAGGCGCAGCTCGCGGCGAACCTCGCCCAGTACCACATCGTCGTGGACGACATCTACATCTCGAACATCGCGTTCTCGGACGCGTTCCAGCAGGCGATCGAGGCCAAGCAGGTCGCGCAGCAGCAGGTCCAGACCGAGCAGCAGATCCTGGAGCAGAAGAAGATCATCGCCCAGCAGGCCGTCGTCGCGGCCCAGGGCCAGGCCGACGCTACCGTGGCGCTGGCGCAGGGTCAGGCGAAGGCGAACGCCGCCATTGCCGCGTCGCTCAGCGACCAGATCCTGCAGTACCAGTACATCCAGAAGCTCACCGACAAGATTCAGGTGATGCTGCTGCCGTCCGGCAACCAGACGATCTTCGACCTCAAGAGCCTGCTGGGCCAGGGCGCGTCCGCGAGCCCCGCGCCGTAACGCCCCTCACCGGCGCGGAGGAAGCTCCCCCCGAACCGGCCGCGGATCCGGCTCGGCCCGAAGCGGGTTGGTTCGAAAGGGTCAGCCGTCGCCGTCGGGCGGCGTCTCGACGTAGGCATCGAACGCGCGAGCGACGAGGCTCTCGAGCTCCTCGAGGAGCCCTTCGTCGCCTGCCTTGAGCGTGAATAGCGCATCGCCGGTCAGCCGCTTGCGCAGCGCCGGCGACAGCCCCTCGGCCAACGAAGGGTGCGTCTTCATCGGCAGCAGCATGAGCTTGGCCGCGTCCTTGCCGGGCCGGACGCCGGCGAACCAGTTGTGCATCTTCGAGCCGGGCCAATGGAGAACTTCGATGCCGTATAGCTCGTCGGCGACGAGCACGTCCTCATAGGGAACCAGCAGCGCTTTGAGCTCCGCTTCGAGCTCGCGGGCATCCACGGTTGCGCCTTGCCCGACGGCGGCTAGTAGGCCGCGAGCTTGCGGATGCCGTCCGCGATCTTGGTCGGGTTGACCATGAACCAGTCCTCGAGCACATGGTTGTAGGGCACGCCCGGCACATCGGGACCCGCGACGCGCGAGACGGGGCCGTCGAGGTAGTCGAACGCCTCCTCGGCGACGATCGCCGCGAGCTCGGCGCCGTAGCCCAGGAACCGGTTGTCCTCGTAGACGACGAGGCACTTGCCGGTCTTCTTCACGGACGACAGCACGGTTTCCTTGTCGAGCGGCCGAAGGGTTCGAAGGTCGACGACCTCGACGCTGATCCCCTCCTCCGCCACGACGTCCGCTGCCTCCAGCGCGTAGTGCGCCATCAACCCGTAGGCCAAAACCGTGATCTGCGTGCCGGGATGCGTGATCGCGGCCTTGCCGAGCGGCACGAGGTAGTCGTTCGCCGGCACGTCACCGCGCACGGATCGATACATCTTCTTGTGCTCGAAGAAGAGCACCGGGTCGTTGTCGCGAATGGACGATCGAAGCAGCCCCGCGGCGTCATACGGCGTCGACGGGATCACGACCTTCAGCCCCGGCACGTGGGCGAAGAACGCCTCGACCGACTGCGAGTGATACAGCGCGCCGTGCACGCCACCGCCGTACGGGGCCCGCACCGTCATCGGCACCCCGAACCCGTTGTTCGAGCGGTAGCGCATTCGCGCCGCCTCGGACACGAGCTGGTTGAACGCGGGGTGGATGAAGTCAGCGAACTGGATCTCCGCGACGGGCCGAAGGCCATTCATGGCCGCGCCGATCGAAGCACCGATGATCATCGACTCGGTCAGCGGCGTGTCGATCACGCGGTCCTCGCCGAACTCGCCGAACAGGCCGTCGGTTGCGAGGAAGACGCCGCCCTTGAGCCCGACGTCCTCGCCAAGGATGATCACGGCCTCGTCGCGCCGCATCTCCTCGGCCATCGTCTCGCGGATCGCCTCGATGAAGGTCTTGAGCGCCATCAGTGCGCGCCCCCGGAGCCGCCTGCGTCGTGCCTGCCGCCCATGCCCCACGGCGGTGGCGTCTCGCCCGGCCAGTCCTCGGCGTACACCCACTTCATCGCCGTCTCGGACGTCGGGTCCGGGGCGTTCTCGGCGTAGTCCGTCGCCTCGTCGATGTCCTTCTTGACCTCGGCGGTGATCTGCGCCTCGAGCTCATCGGTCAGGACGCCGGCGTCCTCGAGCTGCGCGCGGAACAGCGGCAGCGGATCCTGCTCCTTGAGCCCGGTCAGCTCCTCGGCGGATCGGTACTTCGTCTGCTGGTCGTCGGACGAGTGCGCCGTCAGGCGGATGACCTTGGCCTCGATGAGCGTGGGGCCGTCGCCGCGTCGTGCGCGATCGACCGCCTCCCGGGCAGCCACGTAGCAGCCGAGCACGTTCGCGCCGTCCACCACGACGCCGGGGATGCCGTAGCCGGAGGCGCGATCCGCCACGTTCGGGGTCGCGAGCTGGCGCTCGGCGGGCACCGAGATCGCGTAGCCGTTGTTCTCGACCACGAGGATGAACGGCAACTTGTGGATCGCCGCGAAGTTGAGGCCCTCGTGGACGTCGCCCTGGTTCGAGGAGCCCTCGCCCATCGACGTCATCGCGACCTGGCCGGTCTTGCGGATCTTCGCCGCGAGCGCGATCCCGACCGCGTGGAGCATCTGGGTCGCGACCGGCGATGACAGCGACACGAGGTTGTTCTCGACGTTCCCGTAGTGGCCCGGCATCTGGCGGCCGCCCGACGATGGGTCGATCGATTTCGCGTACTGCGCCGTCAGGATGTCGCGGGCGCCCATGCCGCAGGCGAGGCAGGTCGCGATCGAGCGGTAGAACGGGGCGAACCAGTCGAAGCGCTTCTTCAGCGGCCACGCGATCGCGGCCTGGGCACCTTCGTGGCCCTGACCCGAGATGACGAAGGGAATGCGCCCGGCGCGGTTGAGGACCCACATCCGCTCGTCGACCGCGCGCGCCGTCGCGATGACGCGGTACATCCCGATGAGGTCCTCGTCGGTCAGCCCGACGGATGCCGCGAGCTCCGACGCCTTGCCGGCGCTCGGTTCCGTGGCGGCCACTAGAAGTTGATGCTCCGGCCGTCGACGGCCATCGCGGCCTCGCCGACGATCTCCGCGAGCGTCGGGTGCGCGTGCGTCGCGCCACCGATCTCCCACGGCGCGGCCTCGAGGAAGAGCGCCGTGGTGGCCTCGGAGATGAGGTCCGTCGCGTGCGGGCCGATGATGTGGACGCCGAGCGTGTCGCCCGTCTCCGGGTTGCCGATGACCTTCGCGAAGCCCTCGTACTCGCCGCCGATGATCGCCTTGGCGATCGCCTGGAACGGCACCTTGCCGACCTTGTACGGGATGCCCTGGTCCTTGCACTGCTGCTCGGTGAGGCCGACGGACGCGATCTCCGGACGGCAGTACGTCGCGCGGGGCTGGGCGACGTAGTCCATCGGGTGCGTGTCCTTGTCACCCGCGATCGTGTGCGCGGCGAGCAGGCCCTCGTGGCCCGCGGTGTGGGCGAGCATCAGCCCGCCGACGACGTCGCCGATCGCGTAGAGATGCGGCTCGCGCGTCCGCATGGTCTTCAGGTCCACCTTGATGAAGCCGCGGTCCACCTCGGCGCGCGTCGACTCCAGCCCGATGTTCTCCGTGTTCGGCGCGCGGCCCGTCGCGACGAGGATCATGTCCGCCGTGACCTCGGCGGGCTCCTTGCCCTCCGGGCCGACCATCAGCGACACGCCGTCCTTCGACTTCTTGAGCGTCTTCGTGTCGAACCGGGCGTTCGTCATCACGGTCATGCCGCGGCGCGTGAGGCTCCGCTCAAGCGCCTGCGAGACCTCGCGGTCCTCGAGCGGCGTGACGGTCGGCAGGTACTCGAGCAGCGTCACCTTGACGCCGAGGTCCTGGTACATCGACGCGAACTCGACCCCGACCGCGCCCGCCCCGATCACGATGACCGATGTCGGGAGGGTGTTCGTGGTCAGCACGTCGTCCGAGGTGACGATCTGCTTGCCATCCGGCTCGAGGCCGGGAAGCCACTTGACCCGCGAGCCGGTGGCGATGATGACGTCATTGCCTTGGAGGACGCGCTCGCCGCCCGGGTTGTCGGCATCCGGCTCCATCTTCACGCGGACATGTGTGGGGCCGTCGAGGACGCCCTTGCCCTGGACCCAGGTGACCTTGTTCTTGTCGATGAGGCTCTTCAGGCCCGTCCAGAGGCGCTTCACGATCTGGTCGCGCCGCTCGGCCATCCGAACGTAGTCGATCACCGGGTCGCCGGCATCGATGCCGTAGTCCTTGGCGTGCCGAATCCGCTCGGCGAAGGCGGCCGATTCGAGCAAGGCCTTCGTCGGGATGCAGCCGATGTGGAGGCAGGTCCCGCCGATCTTCGCCTGGTCGACGAGTGCGACTTTCAGGCCCAGCTGGGCTGCGCGGAATGCGGCGGAATAGCCGCCCGTTCCGGCGCCGAGGACCACGAGATCAAAGTCGTTGGAAGAGCCGACGGCCATCGCTTCCGATGGTAGAGCCGCACCCGGTCCCGCGCACCGCAACGCATCTGTAGGTTGCCGCCGCACGCACGAGCCGATGTATGCTCGCGGGCGGTGTGATGCCCGAGAATCCTGGCCTCGTCGCCGTTCTCGTCGTGCTCGGCTACCTCGCCGGCTCGATCCCGGTTGGCGTGCTCGTCGCGAAGGCGAGTGGCGGCCCCGATCCCAGAACCAT
>DATFHO010000011.1:0-43587 GCA_035248345.1 Candidatus Limnocylindrales bacterium | reverse complement strand
CGATCACGAAGGGCTACGCGATCGCATCGGCCTCGCTCGCCGCGTTCCTGCTGTTCAGCGCGTACATCGACAAGGTCAACCTGATCCAGGCCCGCCGCGGCGCGCCGTTGCTCGAGGCGGTCAACCTGGCCGACGTCGGCGTCTTCGTCGCCGCGCTGATCGGCGCGATGCTCGCCTACTTCTTCAGTAGCCTCGCGATCCGCGCCGTCGGCAAGACCGCCCAGTCGATCATCGTCGAGGTGCGTCGCCAGTTCCGCGAGATGCCGGGGATCATGGATTACAGCCAGCGCCCGGATTACGCGCGCGTCGTCGACATCACGACCCGGGCCGCGCTGCGCGAGATGGTCGCGCCCGGTCTGGTCGCGGTCGCGACGCCGATCATCGTCGGCCTGCTGCTCGGCTACCAGGCGGTCGCCGGGCTCCTGATGGTCGGCACGATCGCGGGAGTCCTGCTTGCGACGACGCTCAACAATGGCGGCGGCGCGTGGGACAACGCGAAGAAGTACATCGAGTCCGGCAACCTCAAGGACGCGGACGGCAGGGTCCTCGGCAAGAAGACCGACGCCCACGCGGCTGCGGTCGTCGGTGACACCGTTGGCGATCCCTTCAAGGACACCGCCGGCCCGTCGCTCCACGTCCTGGTGAAGCTGCTCGCGACGATCACCCTGGTGCTCGCCCCGCTCTTCATCCGGTAGCTCGACAACGAACCGGCACTCGGTCACGCCGATCTGTCGGTTCGACATCCGAAGCGCGCACTATTCGATGCCAGTTGGCGCAGCCGCGTTGACTGGCATCGATCGTTTCGAGGCATAACCGATGGACCAGCTGTTCCAGGCGATCGTGCTCGGCCTCGTGCAGGGGCTCACGGAATTCCTGCCCGTATCGTCGTCCGGGCACCTGATTGTCGTGCCGGCCCTGCTGGGCTGGAACGACCCGTTCATCGACAGCCTCGCGTTCAGCGTGATGCTCCACATCGCGACGCTGCTCGCCCTGCTCCTGTACTTCCGGGCGGACTGGCTACGGCTGGTCCCTGCGGGTCTCGCCGCGATCCGCGATCGCTCGCTCCGCAACGACCCGGATCGGCGCCTCGCGTGGCTGCTCGTCGTCGCGACGATCCCGGCCGTCATCGCGGGGATCACGCTGAACGACCTCATCGAGAACGCATTCCGCGAGCCGAGGCTCGTCGCGATCACGCTCGTCATCGGCGCCGCGATCCTCTGGCTTGCCGATCGAATGGGCAGGCACGACAAGGACATGGAGGGCGTCACGTTCCCCGTGGCGGCGGGCATCGGCGTGGCCCAGGCCCTGGCGCTCGTCCCGGGCATCAGCCGGTCGGGGATCTCCATCTCCGCCGGCCTCTTCGCGGGCCTCAACCGCGAGACTGCTGCGCGCTTCGCGTTCCTCATGGCGACCCCGATCACGGCCGGCGCCGGCATCTGGGAGCTCAAGAAGGTCCTGACCGGCGAAGCGGGCGTCGACCTGCCGCTCGTGCCCCTGTTCGCGGGCATGCTGACCGCGCTCATCGCCGGCATTGCGGCGATCGCGGTGATGCTCCGCTACCTCCGGTCGCACGGCACGGGCATCTTCGTCGCGTACCGGCTCCTCCTCGCGGCAGTGGTCGTGGTCGCGTGGCTCGGCCTGTGGGACCGCGCGTAGCCCGCGCCCCGGCGCGCGACGCGGGACCGTAGCGCCATGGAGGTCATGAAGCAGCTCCGCCAGCGGCAGATCCGCGACCTGGTGGAGCAGCGCGCGATCCATACCCAGCAGGAGCTCGCTGCCGCCCTTCGCGAGCGCGGGTTCCGGGCGACCCAGGCCACGGTCTCGCGCGACGTCGCCGAGCTGGGCCTCGGCAAGGCCGACCGCGACGGCCGGCCCGCCTACGTCCTGCCCGCCCGCCTGCGCGAAGCGGAAGCGTCGGGGGAGGACCGGCTCGGCCGCCTGCTCGCGGACCTGCCGGTCGAGCTCCGTGTCGCCGACCTCCTGCTCGTCGTGAAGACGCTGCCGGGTAGCGCCCACGCGATCGCTGCCGCCCTCGACAGGACCCGATGGCCGGAGATCATCGGCTCGATCGGCGGCGACGACACCGTGTTCATCGCCACGCCGGATCGCGCCTCGGTCAAGCGGCTGCGCGATCGGCTCGCCGCCCTCGCCGGACGCGGCTGAGCCTGCCCTCCGGTGCGGCTCTTCCGGCGCAACGCCGAACCCTCTCCAGATTTCTGGACGTGGTGGGACGGGGCGCGCGACAGGATCGCGCAGGCGATCGAGGCGGGCGGGATCGATCGAGCGCTCGTCGAGGAAATCTCGAAAGCCGTGCGGGCGATCGACCCTCGCCTCGCGTGGGAGCTCTCGAAGGGCCGCTCGTCGAAGCACGCGTTGACCGTGACGCCGGAGGGCAATCCGCTCTCGCGGTCGGCAGCCGTCACCTGGCTCGCATCCGCGCCGGCCCCGGACGCGACATGGGAGTACTTCGCGGCCCGGCAGGCCTCGAGCTCCACCGACGGCGTGTTCGTCGTCGAGGGCGTCGACATCCCGATCGCGGAGACGCGGGCCGTCACGTCGTGGGACCCGACACGCCGGCGCGTGTCCGTTCGGCTGTGGCATCCGACCTTCGAACGCTCAACCGAGCCTTTCCGGCAGCAGGTCAGCTTCCTGATCCTCGACAACCTCCTCGGGGAGGATGACGTGGAGCGCTGGATCGGCCGGATCGATCCGGCCACGGCGCCGATCGGCGGGCGGACGCCGGAGGAGCTCCGCGACGAGGTCGCGCGCCACGCCGCGGAGCCCGCCGGGGAGACCTGGATCCTCGGCGAGCTCGAGGACCATCGCGGCCAGGTGCAGATCGTCATGGCCGACGCCGCCATGAAGCGGATCGACCTGCCACTCTCCGACCAGCACGTGGCCGTCACGATCGGACTCGACGGCATGCCCGATCAGCGAGTCGCCGATGCACTGAACGCCGCCGAGGATGAACTGGTGGCGCTCCTCGGCTCCCGAGCCACGCTCGCCGGCCGAACGACGACGCCGTTCGCGCGGGTGATCCACTTCGTGGCGGAGGAACCGAGCGAGGTGCGGGCCGTGGTTGGCGGCTGGCGCGACGCCCATCCGGCGTGGCGAATCAACCTCGCCATCGAGCACGATCCACGATGGGAATTCCAGCGATTGCTCGGACTTCGCTGACGGTGGGCGAGGTCGTCTTTGACACCCCTCCGATCGGGCGGTAATCTTCGCCGACTTCACGGACTCCAGCCCGCCCGGCGACCACGCGGGGGCTGGGGTTCTTCTCTTCTCCGGGGTACCTACCTGTGAACGTCAAGACCACCTACATCAGCAAGGACGGCCTCGAGAAGCTCCGCCACGAGCTGGAGGAGATGACGTCCGTTCGCCGCCCCGAGGTCGCCCAGCGCATCCACGATGCGAAGGAGCACGGCGACCTCACGGAGAACGCCGAGTACGAGGACGCGAAGAACGAGCAGGCCTTCGTCGAGGGCCGGATCCAGATGCTCGAGGCGCTCATCAAGAACGCGACCCTCATCGACGAGCACCACACGAACGACCACGTCCAGATCGGCTCGACCGTGAAGGTCGATGGCCCGGACGGCGCCCAGAGCTTCACGATCGTCGGCTCGACTGAGGCGAAGCCCACCGAAGGCCGGATTTCCAACGAGAGCCCGGTTGGTCGCGCGCTGCTCGGGCGCAAGAAGGGCGAGAACGTCACCGTGTCGGTGCCCGCGGGCGAGCTCGCCTACAAGATCGTCTCCATCTCGTAGGCGCGGCCGCCATGGAATGGGCGGACGAGCTTGCGGCGAGGGTCAGCGGACCGCAGGTCGTCAACGACTCCAAGACGCCATCGGGGACGGTCCACGTCGGCAGCCTTCGTGGCCCGATCATCCTCGACGTCATCACGCGCGCACTGCGCGCGGCGGGTCACGAGACCACGCTCCTCTACGGCGTCGATGACCTCGACGCCATGGACGCCCAGGCGCTCCTGACGCCAGATGCGATCGAGAAGTCGATGGGCGTGCCGCTCGCGCACATCCCCGACCAGGTCGCGGACGGCCATGCCTCGTACGCGCGCCATCACGCGCAGGTCTTCATCGACCTGTTCGCGGATCTCGGCGTCAAGCCGGACCGCTACTACTGGATGAGCGACATCTACCCGACGGGGGCGATGGACCCGTACATGCGCACCGCGCTGGATCGCGCGCACGTCGTGCGCGACCTGTACCGGCGCGTCTCGAACGTCCGGCACCCGGACACGTGGCACCCGGTGCTCGTGATCTGCCCGACGTGCGGCAAGGTCGGCACGACGATCGTGACCCAATGGAACGGCTCCGAGGTCTACTACGAGTGCCGCGCCGATCTCGTGACGTGGGCGCGCGGCTGCGGCGCCTCCGGGTGGATCTCGCCCTTCGGTGGGCGCGCGAAGCTGCCCTGGAACCTCGAGTGGGCCGCGCAGTGGTCGCTGTTCGGGGTCACGATCGAGCCGTGCGGCAAGGACCTCGCGACCGCGGGCGGGTCCCGTGACCGCTCGGAGGCGGTGGCGCGCGACGTGTTCGAGCGCGAGCCGCCGATCAACGTCGCCTACGAGTTCCTGAACGTCGGCGGCAAGAAGATGTCGACCTCGAAGGGCCGCGGCACGGCCGCGCACCGCATCGTCGAGGTGCTGCCGCCCGAGCCGCTTCGGACGTTGATGATCCGGACCCGACCCCAGACCGCGCTCGATTTCGATCCCGAGGGCACCGACCAGGTCGTGCGCCAGTTCGACGAGTTCGACCGGCTGGCCGCCGCGACGGCGGGCAAGGAGGTCAAGGGCGAGCTGCCACCCGGGTACGAGGCAGTGTTCCGGTACGCGTTGCGGGACCCGAATGCCGATGTGGCCGCCGAGGCCGCTGCGTTCCGACCGTCCTTTTCGCACCTCGCGTTCCTGCTCCAGGTCCCGGGCGCCGACATCCCGGCCCTGATGGCCGCGGAGAAGGGGAGCGCGTTGACCGAGCACGAGACCGCGATCCTCGAGGAGCGGCTCGCGGCGGCGCGGGTCTGGCTTGACGACTACGCGCCGGAACGCGCACAGATGCGCGTCCAGGACACGCTGCCGCCAGAGGCCGGAGAGCTGGATCCGCAGCAGCGGGCGTTCCTCGCGACCCTCGCCGAGGAGGCGGGACCAGCCACCGGCGGCGCGCGCTCCGGCGACGACTGGCAGGCCGCCATCTTTTCCACCGCCGCCGCGGGTGGCCTGGCCGCCGGGCAGGCGTTCAAGGCCCTGTACCTCGCGTTCCTCGGCCGTCCCAACGGTCCCCGCGCCGGTTGGCTCCTCGCGAGCCTCGACCGCGCCTTCGTCGCCGCTCGACTGCGGGAGGCCGCCGCGGGCGGCACACTTCCGGCATGAACCGGCTGAGCGCGGCATGAGCGTCGGACTCCAGCGGCTCCGCGAGGACGCGGAGGCGATCCGCAAGGGCGCCGTCGACAAGGGCGAGGACCCCGCGATCATCGATGCGGCGCTGGCCGCCGACGCGCGCCGCCGCGAGCTCCAGGGCGAGGCCGACGGCCTGCGCGCCGAGCGCAATACCGCTTCGAAGTCGATCGGTGAGGCCATCAAGGGTGGCGCGAAGCCGGACGGCCCGGAGGTCGCCGCGCTCCGGGCGCGCTCCACCGAGATCGGTGCGCGGCTGACAGCGATCGAGGCCGATGAGGCCGCTGCGGGCGCCCAGGTCGATGACCTGCTCCTCCGCATCCCGAACCCGGCCGACCCCGACGTGCCGGTCGGGGGCGAGGATGCCAACGTCACCGTTCGAACGTGGGGCGAGCTGCTCCCGGCGGACGTCCCGGTCGACGGCGAAGTCGGCGCCGACGCGCCCGCCGGCGGCACGACGTGGCGCCGCAAGCCGCACTGGGAGCTCGCGGAAGCGCTGGACATCATCGACCTGCCCCGCGGCGCCAAGGTCGCCGGCTCGGGCTTCCCGGTCTACAAGGGCCTGGGCGCTCGCCTCGAACGTGCGCTGATCGCCTGGTTCATGGACACGCTGTCGAACGAGTTCGGCTTCACCGAGGTGTGGCCGCCCGTCGTCGTGAACGAGGACAGCGCCCGTGGCACCGGCCAGATCCCGGACAAGGAAGACCAGATGTACGTGGTCACCCGGGACAACCTGTACCTCGTCCCGACGGCCGAGGTCCCGGTCACGAACCTGCACCGCGACGAGATCCTCGAAGCCGCCGAGCTGCCGATCCGCTACTGCGCGTACACGCCGTGCTTCCGGCGCGAGGCAGGCGCCGCGGGCAAGGACACGCGCGGGATCCTGCGCGTCCACGAGTTCGACAAGGTCGAGATGGTCCTCTTCGAGAAGCCCGAGGCGTCCGCGGAGGCGCTCGAATGGATGACCAACACTGCCGAGCAGATCCTCCAGAAGCTCGGGCTCGCGTATCGCGTCCTGCTGATGTCCACCAGGGAGATGGGCTTCGTGCAGGCGAAGAAGTTCGACATCGAGGTCTGGGCGCCGGGCGTCGAGCGTTGGCTCGAGGTCAGCTCCTGCTCGAACTTCCGCGACTACCAGGCTCGTCGCATGGCGATTCGCCACCGCCCGGAGCCGGGTGCGAAGCCGGAGCTCGTCCACACGCTCAACGGCTCCGCCCTCGGGATGGCACGCACCTACGCGGCAATCCTCGAGGCGTACCAGCAGCCGGACGGCTCGATCCTCGTCCCCGACGTGCTCCAGCCGTACATGCACACGGATCGGATCGCGGCGCTGGGCTGACGGCGGCGCTGGGCTGACGGCGGGCCACGCGCTGGTTGGTATCCTCCGCCCTCGGAGAGGTGCCGGAGCGGTTGAACGGTCCTGTCTTGAAAACAGGCGAGGCGCAAGTCTCCGTGGGTTCGAATCCCACCCTCTCCGCCATCGACCGCCCAATGGTCGTGGCCGCGTCGGGAGGAGGGCATACGTGAGGGCTCGGTTTGCTGCGGGCGTGCTGACGGCGCTCGTTCTGGTGGGATGCGGGAACATGCCTGCCGTGCCGATTGCGGCAACACTCGCACCGACACCCACCGCCGCCCCCACGCCGGTGCCGACGCCCACGCCCGTCCCGCTCGACATCACGAAGGGCAACGTCACCTCGCCCGTTGACCAGGGCGCCAAGGCAACCGTCACGATCCATACCGCGGTCGGTGCCGACTGCCAGATCGAGGTCGAGTACGACTCCGGGCCGAGCAAGGCGTCGGGGCTCGTCGAGAAGACCGCCGACGCGAGCGGCGACGTGAGCTGGACGTGGACCGTCGGCCAGACCACGAAGGTCGGCAAGTGGCCGATCACCGTCACGTGCTTCAAGGGCGAACGCCAGGGCACCCTGGAGACCAGCTTCGAGGTCAAGTAGGCGCGGAGACCGCCGAAGGTCCTACGCGCGGGAGGACCACGAACGCCTGTCGCGGGCGCGCACCACGAAGCACGCTTCGCGCACTCCGGAGACGTCACCGGAGCCACCGTGAGAGCGAGCACGTTGCCCACCGATCCCGCGTCCGGCGCGGTGTCCCGAATCAGGGCGTTCCACTGGGTCAGGTCGTCCCTCGGAACGCGATCTTCGATGGTCATCACCATCGTCGCGGTGCTCGCGCTCGTCGCGGGCGGCGTCGTCGCTGCGCAGATCGCCAATCAGATGCGCGCGGAGGCCGACGAGCGCTTCGATGCGCACGCGGCTGTGGTCACCGCGGCGGTGCAGGACACGATGGACCGGGCGTCGAGCGACATCCGGCTCGCTCGCCGCGACGAGACGTTCGAGCTCGCGCTGCTCCGCTCCGATGGGCCCCTCCCGCTGCTCGACCGCCTCGCCGTCGAGAAGGCGATCACGTACCTTGGCGATCGCTACCAGGTCGATGAGATCTGCGTCATTCGCGCGAGCGGGCTTGAAGCTGCCCGCTGGGTGAACGGCGCGGGCGTCGCGCCGCTCGAGGACCTCTCGCCCGACGAGCGCACGAACAACCCCGCGGTCGTCCCGACCCTGCCGCTCGCCGACGACTCGTTCTACCAGACTGAGCCGTATGTCTCCGCGGACTCCGGCCGCTGGGTCATCGGCGTCGCGACGCCGATCATCAGCGCTTCCGGCACCCATCTCGGGATCCTGCACATGGAGATCCCGATCGCGAAGTTCGCAAGCGTGTTGGCGGCGCTCGGCTTCACCGGGGACTCCTACAACGTGCTCCTCGACAGCGAGGGCCACCTCCTGGTCCATCCGCAGCTCGCGGCGTTCCGCGCTGCCGCGAACGCCGGCACGGATCCGGACACGGCGCCGTTCCCGATGGCGACCGCCACGGGATCGCAGTCGTGGCGCGACGCGGTCGGCAGGATGGTCGCGGAGCCGACGGGCGCCGCGGAGTTCACCGACAACGGTCGATCCATGCGCGTCAGCTGGCAGGCGGTGCCTGGCTCGGACCGGATCGTGGCGTCCGTCGTCCCGACGACGGAGCTCTACGCCGACGCCGATCGAATGATCCTGAACCTGGGACTGACCGCGGGTCCGCTCGTGCTCCTGATGATCCTGATCTCCGCGTGGTTCGCGCGGCGCATGGCGTCGGCCTACGCAGGCCTATCGGGCCTGAACGACCGGCTCGCGCTCACGAACCAGGCCCTGGAGGAGACGAGCCGCGCCTCGACCGACCTCGCCCGTGAATCGGCGATCGTCAACCAGTTCACCGAACTGACCGCGCTCACCGAGGACGACATCTCGCTGTCCGTGGCGACGCTCGCCACGCTCGACGAGCTCGTGCATCCCGACGACGCGTCGCTCCACGTCTCGAACCAATCGCAGGACCGCGCTGTCACCCAGGCGACGCTCGGCGGCCGCAAGGCGGACGTGCTCTCGCTGCACGAGCTCGGACGCTGCCCCGCCGTTCGACGCAGCAGCCTGTACGTCACCGACGACATCAGCGAGCGCCTGGCATATCGATGTCCCGTCTATCGGGTGGATACCGGCACGCTGGCGTGCGTCCCCCTGGTCGCGCTCGGCGAGACGGTCGGTGCGGTGCACCTCCACTGGGGCGAGCCGCGCGATCTCTCCCTCGAGCTCCGGCTCGCGCTGACCCGGGTCAGCGAGCATGCGGCACTCTCGCTCGCGAACCGGCGATTGCTCCTCGCGCTGCGGGGCCAGGCGAACACGGACGGTCGAACCGGCCTGACGAACAGCCGCGCGTTCGACGAAACGGTGCAGCGCCGGCTCCAGCTATCGGACAGCGGCAAGGCTGCGATCCTCATGCTGGACCTCGATCACTTCAAGGAATTCAACGATCGCTACGGCCATCCTGCCGGCGACGAGGCGCTCCGCGTGTTCGCGCACATCCTCGGGTCGAGCATCCGCGAGCACGACGTCGCCGCCCGCTACGGCGGCGAGGAGTTCGCCGTCTACCTGTCCGGGCTCGACGAGGCGGGCGCGCAGGAAGTCGCCGAGCGGATCCGCGAGCGCACCGAGTCGACGATCATCCCGCTCGGCCCGGGCAAGACCGGCCGGCTCACGGTATCGATCGGCATCGCGGTCGCGCCCGACGACGGCACCGAGCGTTCGATGGTCCTCAAGGCCGCCGACGCGGCCCTGTACAAGGCGAAGCTCGCGGGTCGCAACCGCGTCGTATCGCGGCTCGACGTCCTCGAACCCGGCTCGGCGCGGACGGTGCGGACGGCGCGGTCGCGCACCTCGCATCGCGCCGGCTCCGATCGAAAGGCGACTGCCTCCTAGCGACGGCCACTTCGGCGCCACGCGCCGCGTACCGCATCGTTCGCCGAGCGACTCCGCTACGCTTCGATCCGTGAGCGCTTCGAACCTGCCCTGTCCCCACTTCGCGACGGCGATGGAGAACCTGCCGCCGGCCGAGACCGTCTGCCCGAGCTGCGTCGAGATGGGCGCCCAATGGGTCCACCTGCGCCAGTGCCTCGTGTGCGGCCGAACCGGCTGTTGCGACAACAGCCCGAACCGCCACGCGACCGCCCATTCGAACGAGACCGGCCACGCGCTGATCCAATCCGCGCAGCCCGGCGAGGCCTGGGCGTGGTGCTACCCGGACAACGCCTTCTTCATCCCGTCGGACAGCGGTGGCTGGGAGCTCTTCGAGGAGTAATCCCGCTTGGGCGTCGGCTCAGGCCTCGCCCGCGACGCGCGCCACGATTGCCGCGGCGCCTTCCCTCGTTGCGAACGAGCTCTGGGTGCCGGTGCGCGTGACGCTGTCCGAGGCGCACGCGATCCCGAGCCGAACGGCCGTCAGCTCATCCATCCCGGCAGCCAGTCCATAGCCGAACGCCCCGACGAACGCATCACCGGCCCCGGTGGTGTCGATCGCCTGCACGGGCACCGCGGGAATCCGCGCCACGCTCCCGTCGGCGCCCACGACGACGGCGCCACGTGACCCGAGCGTCACGACCAGCCGGCATCCCACCTTCGCCGCGAATGCCGTGAACGCGGCGTCGTCATCCGGGTCGATCGGGCCGGTGCCGGCGAGGATCGCGAGCTCATGCTCGTTCGGGATGAGCCAATCCGAGGCCGCGAGCAGGGCCGCGGCGAGCGGCGCGGCCGGCGCAGGATTGAGGATGGTCACGGCACCTCGGGCGGGCGCCGCCTGGAAGGCCGCCGTGGTGACCGCCTGCGGAATCTCGAGCTGGCCGATCACCACATCGAGCCGGCGCATCGATCGAACGGCATTGGCCGCAACGGCAGGGTCGACAGCGTCATTGGCGCCGCCCACGACGATGATCCGGTTCGTCCCGTCCGGCTCGACCCAGATCGGCGCGACGCCGCTGCTGCCGGCCACCCGCGCAACGTGCGCGGCATCGATGCCCTGGCGAGCCAGGTTGTCGAACGTCATGTCGGCATACACGTCGTCGCCGAGCGCACCGACCATCGCGACCTTCGCGCCGAGGCGAGCGGCCATGACGGCCTGGTTCGCGCCCTTGCCGCCGAAGCCCATCTGGAACCGGTCGCCCATCACGGTCTCGCCCGGCCCGGGCGCGCGCTGCGCGTACGCGATCAGATCGATATTGAGGCTGCCGACGACCGCGATCGACGGCGACGCACCGTCGCCGCTCATGAGGCGCCCTCGGTTGCCGGCGAGGCAACGATGAGCTCCCATGCGGCGCGGAGCGATCGAACGTCATCGAGCCGGAATCCGCCCGACGCGAGCAGCGCCGTCCATTCCTGCCTGGTTCGCTCGCGCCCGCCGGGCATGACCAGCATGTGCAGGTCGGAGAGGCGCCCCTCGATGTCCTCGTTCGGTGGCCCGACGACGCGTTCGACCACCAGGAGGCTGCCGCCCGACGGGATCACCCTGCGGATGTTGCGGAGGATGGCGATGGCCTCCGCGTCCTCCCAGTCGTGCAGGATGGCCTTCATGACGTAGACGTCGGCGCCGCCCGGTACCGACTCGAAGAAGTCGCCACCAACGACATCGCACCGGCCTGCGAGGTCCGGGCTGCGAACCTCCACGGTCCGTTCGACGACCGACGGCTGGTCGAACAGGATCCCGCGCAGGTGCGGTCGCGCCCGGAGCACGCCTGCGAGGAGAGAGCCGGCACCGCCGGCGATGTCGGCAACCACCGTTGCGCCGGCGAAATCGAATGCGTCGGCAACCGCCTGGCCGATGCCGGCGCTCTGCGCGGTCATTGCGGCGTCGAACGTCGCTGCCTCGTCCGGCCGAGCGCCGCGCCAGCTCCAGATGTCCTCGCCGTGCACGGCCTTGAAGGCGTTCTCGCCCGTTCGAACGCTGTGCTCGAGGTGGCGCCACGAGTCGCGGAGGTACTGGCGATCCGTGACCGCGATCCATGGCGCCAGCGAACCCGGGACGCCGGTCCGCATCAGGTCGCCGACTGCCGTCAGCTCGAAGCCTCCGTCGCCGCGCTCGTGAACCACGCCGGCCGCAGCGAGGGCGCGCAGCAGGCGCAGGAGCGTCGGCGCGTGTGTCCGGGTGGTTTCGGCGAGCGTGGCGACGTCGCTCGCGCCGGCAGCAATCGCGTCCGGTATGCCGAGGCGCGCCGCCGTCGTGACGAGGTCCGTGAGCCGATGCCCGCGCACGAGCACAGCGAGCTCTCGAGCGGCCGAGGGATCCGGGCCCGCGCCCTGCGCTCGTGTCACATCCGCGATTGTCACACCCGGCTAGAGTCGGCGTGTGGACCTGGCCCATGCACCCAATTCGGCAGCTGCGTACGTGCCTGCATGCGTCCATGGGCCCGCGTCGCTCGCGACACCGTCAGGCGATCGTTGCGAGGAGTGCGGCTCGACGTTCAACCTGCGGTTGTGCGCCCACTGCGGCCACGTCGGCTGCTGCGAGTCACAGGCGGGCGACGCCCGGGCGCATGCCGTGGGCGAGAACCACCTGGTGATCCTCCAGATGCCCTCCGGCCGCGGCTTCACGTGGTGCTACGCGGAGAACCGCTACGTCTAGAAGATCGACCGTCGACGTTGCGAGCGCAATCGAAGACGCATGCAGGCTCGCCCTCGACTTCCGGACGGCGGAAGTAAGCGTGTGCGATCTCTACTTCCGAACGGGGTACGACGGCATTCGAGGTCAAGTCGGACCGACTGACATCGAACGATGCCTCGTTGAGCACCCAGACTGGATCGAGGCTTGGTTCCTGTTCTCGGAGGACAAGCGATCCGGGGGCTGGTGGATTGGTGAGTCGGGGGGCACCTTTGCGATCGGCTATGTGTCCGACGCGCGTCGAGAAGGCCCGATTCGCTTCGAGACAAAGCTCGGAGCCTGCATCGCTTTTGTGGTGAGGGAACTCGATGACGTCTCCCGCGCATGCAAGTCGTTCAAGTCCAGGGCTGCCGGCGTCGTCTTGCGAGCCCTGGGCGATCGTTAAGGATTTGACGCGTTTCGAGGCGCGTGCCTAGACTCCCGGCCTAATCGAATACGGGCAACGAACGGGACGAGTACCCGTCGAGCGTCGGCAGAGAGATCCGGTGGCTGGTGGAAACCGGAGCGGCGGCGACAGGGAATGGACCCGGGAGCCTCCGGACCGAACGGGACGCGCGAGCTGACCTAGTAGGCTCCGGCGCAGAGCGCCAGCGATAGCGGGCAGCGCCGATCGATCGTCGAAGGACGGTCCGCCGGTCAGGAAAGTGCGGCAGCCAATGCCGAATGCGGGTGGTACCGCGGAAGGTTCGACCTTTCGTCCCAGGGGACGAAGGGTCGTATTCATGTTCTGGGCCAGTCGCATGAGCCGGAGGAGCCGCACGTGACCACCACGGACCCGCTGAGCCTGACGCAGGCGAAGCGGCTCGCGAGCAACGCGGACACGCTGTTGCTGCGTGCCACGCGGGCGGCCGACCTCGAGACCCCGATCGGTGCCTTCCTCCGCCTCGACGACGGCACGACTCCGGCCTACCTCCTTGAGTCCGTCGAGGGCGGCGAGCGCCTCGGGCGGTACTCGTTCCTCGGCGTCGGCCCGCGGCGGCTGCTCGAGGTCCGCGACGGCAAGGCCCGCATCCAGGATCGACCGGTCACCGTCGATCGATACGACCCCGAGCTGCCGATCGAGACCACCGATGCGCCGGACCCGCTCCTCGCGCTCCGCTCGTTCGTTCCGAAGCGGCGCGTCGAGCCGACCGAGGGCATGCCGAGGTTCACCGGTGGCGCCGTGGGCGCGCTCTCGTACGACGCGGTCTCGATCTTCGAGCCGCGTGTGCCGCTCCCGGACAAGGATCCCGTCGGGGTCCCGACTGCAGCATTCATCGAGACCGACCTCGTCATCGTCTTCGACCACCTCACCCACACGATCTCCGCGATCGCGTCGCTGCACACGGAGGCGCCCGATCTCGAAGGCCGCTACCGGATTGCCGAGGAGGCGATCTTCGATGCGCTCGAGCGCACCTCGCGGCCGTCGGCTACCGAGCTGCAGGGCTCGAACGGCGTACGAAACGGCGCCCGCAACGGCGCCGGGGCAGCGTCGGCCGCCGCCGGGGCTGCGCCGCAGGGCCGTGGTTTGGAGGCGACGGCAAGCCTCGGGCACGACGAGTACGTCCGTGCGGTCGAGACCGCGAAGGACGCCATCGCTGCCGGCGAGGCGATCCAGGTGGTGCTGGCGCGTCGCCAGTCGTTCGACCTGCCGACGGACCCGTCGACGGGCAGGCAGCTCCATGGGATCGGGCTGTACCGAAGCCTCCGGCGCGTCAATCCGAGCCCGTACCTGTTCTTCGTGCGGACGCCGTCGTTCGAGGTGGTCGGCGCCAGCCCGGAGCTCCTCGTCCAGGTGGATCGCGACAAGCTCACGACGCACCCGATCGCCGGCACGCGCCCCCGTGGCGCCTCACCTGCGGAGGACGCAATCCTCGCGGAGCAGCTGCAGCGCGACCCGAAGGAGCGCGCGGAGCACGTCATGCTGGTGGACCTCGGGCGCAACGACCTGGGCCGCGTTGCGCGCCCCGGCACCGTGTCCGTGAGCAAGTACATGGAGGTCGAGAAGTACTCGCACGTGCTGCACCTGGTGTCGCACGTGGAGGGTCGGCTACGGCCTGATCTCGATGCGCTCGACGCGCTCCGGGCAGTCTTCCCCGCGGGCACGCTCAGCGGCGCGCCCAAGGTCCGCGCCATGCAGCTCATCGCGGCCGCGGAAGGGGAGCGGCGCGGGCTGTACGGCGGCGCGGTCGGCTACCTCGGCTACGACGGCAACATGGATACGGCGATCACGATCCGTTCCGCGGTGCTCCGCGAGGGACGGGCCCACATCCACACCGGCGCGGGGATCGTTGCCGGCTCCGTGCCCGAGAAGGAGTTCGAGGAGACCGAGCACAAAGCCGCGGCGCTTCGCCGCGCGATCGAGGACGCGGTCGCGCCCGTGACGCCGCGAGCATCGCGGCAGGAGAGCGGGGCCCCCGCATGATCCTCGTCATCGACAACTACGACAGCTTCACGTTCAACCTCGTCCAGGCGCTGCAGGCGGCGGGCGCGAACGTGACGGTGGTCCGGAACGACGCGATCGACCGCTCGGGAATTGAGCAGCTGGCGTCCGACGAGGCGGCGGACCTCAATGGGATCGTGATCTCGCCTGGACCGGGCGACCCGGACGATGCGGGCGTGTCGATGGATGCTGTTCGCGTCGCCGCGGATCGCAACATCCCGCTGCTCGGCGTGTGCCTCGGCATGCAGTCGATGGCGGCGGCGTACGGCGGCTCCATCGTCCGGGCACCGACGCTCGTGCACGGCGAGGCCGCCGAGGTCACGCACGACGGCGCAGGCCTGCTCGAAGGCATGCCGCCTGCGTTCATGGCCGCGCGCTACCACTCGTTGTGCGTGGATCCGGAGACACTGCCCGCGGACTTCCGCATCACGGCGATGTCAGAGAGCGACCGCGTCGTCATGGGGATGCGTCACGTCTCCAAGCCGATGGAAGGCGTCCAGTTCCACCCGGAGAGCGTCCTGACGCCGCAGGGCCCGCATCTCCTCGCCAACTTCCTGCGGCAGGCCGGCGAAGGCGAGGCGTCGCGGCTCGACGCCGCAAGTGGCACGTTCGCGACCTCCGGGCTCGCCGAGGCTGGCACCACCGGCGCGGCCGACCGATGAGCGACGAGGTCCGCGCGGCGCTCGCGACGATCGTCGAAGGGCAGACGCTCTCGATGCCGGAGGCGCACGCCGCGATGGGCGCGGTGATGGACGGCGAGGCAACGCCGGCCCAGCTCGCGGCGTTGCTCATGGGCCTGCGCATGCGCGGCGAGACGGTGGAGGAGCTGGCCGGCTTCGCGATGGCGATGCGCGAGCGCGTCCTGCGCGTCGATGCGCCCGAGGGGGCAATCGACGTCGTCGGCACGGGAGGTGACGGCTCGGGCACGTTCAACATCTCGACCGCGGCGGCGCTCCTTGTCGCGTCGACCGGCGTGCCGGTCGCGAAGCACGGCAACCGCGCGATGACGTCGCGAAGCGGCTCCGCAGACGTGCTGGAGGCGCTCGGGATCCGGATCGACCACGACGCGGAATCCGCGAGCCGCGCCCTCCACGAATTCGGGTTCGCGTTCCTGTTCGCGCCGAACTTCCACCCGGCGATGAAGCATGCCGGTCCGACGCGCCGCGAGATCGGGGTGCGCACCTCGTTCAACCTCATCGGGCCGCTGACGAACCCGGCAGGCGCGCGGCGTGCGCTCATCGGGGTGGGGGACGCTTCGATCGCGGAGCGGATCGCCCAGGTCGCCGCGATGCTCGGCACCGATCGAACGATGGTGGTGCACGGCGACCGCGTGGACGAGCTGCCGCTCGACGGCACCGGCAAGGTGTACGACGTCTTCACCGGCTCCTTCATCACCTTCTCGCTCGACCTCGATGCCCTCGGGCTGGGTCGCGCGCCGACGTCCGCGCTCGCGGGCGGCACCGCGGCCGAGAACGCGCAGATCCTCGAGTCGGTCTTCGCCGGCGAGACGGGTCCCCGGCGCGACGTGGTGCTCCTGAATGCGGGTGCCGCGCTCGCCGTAGCCGGCACGGCGGAAGGGTTTGCGGATGGCATCGTGAAGGCGGCTGCGGCGATCGACGAGGGCCTGCCGACGAAGCTCATCGAGCGGCTCCGGGCGGAGAAGGCGGCGCTCGCATGACCGTCGCAACGCGCCCGACGCGCACCGCACGGGCCGGGAAGGCCGCGCGCCCCGGGAGCCGATCCGCGGGTGCGCGCCGCGCCGGGGTGGTCGCCGAGATCTCCGCGCGGCGGCTGCAGGAGATCGAGCCGGTGCTCAAGGCGCTGGGCGCGGCCGAGCTCCGACGGCGCGTGGCCTCGGCGCCGCCGCCGCGACCATTCGCGGACCGGCTTGCCGCGCCCGGACTCAACCTGATCGCCGAGATCAAGCGCGCCTCGCCATCGGCCGGCCGGATCGCCGCGGAGGCCGAGGACATCGTCAAGCGTGCCCGTGCCTACCAGGCGGGTGGCGCGACGGCGATCTCCGTCCTGTGCGAGCCCAACTGGTTCGGCGGTTCCGTCCAGGACATGGCCGTCGTGCGCGCCGCGGTGAGCGTCCCGGTGCTCGCGAAGGAGTTCGTGGTCACCGCGGCACAGCTGGACCTGCTGCGCGGGCTCGGTGCCGATGCGGTGCTGCTCCTCGCGTCGATCCTCACACCCGCGAAGCTCGCGCGGTTCGTCGAGCGCGCGCTGGAGCTCGGGCTGGAGCCGCTCGTCGAGGCGCACGACGAACGTGAGATCGACGCTGCGCTCGCGACGCGCGCCCGCGTGATCGGGATCAACAACCGCGACCTGCGGACGCTCGACGTTGACCCGGAGCGCGCTGTTCGTCTTCGTGCGTTTGTCCCCGATGACCGGATCGTCATCGCCGAGTCCGGGGTCAGGGACGCCGCGACGATCCGCCGCTGGCGCGCCGCCGGCTTCGATGCGGCGCTCGTCGGCGAGGCGCTCGTGCGCGCCGGCGACCCCGAGGACGCCACGCGCGCCTTCGCCAACGCCGGCCGGCCATCGACCGACCCGGTGGAGCGCGCCCGGATCCCGTTCGTGAAGATCTGCGGGATCACGGACGCCGCCGGTGTCGACGCCGCCATCCGCGCCGGTGCGGACGCGATCGGGCTCAACCTCGTCCCGGGAACGCTCCGCGCACTCGAGATCGACGAGGCAATCGCGCTCGCGGGTGCGACGCGCGCCGCCTCGCCCAGCAATCGAAGCACGGCGATCGTCCTCATCACCGTCGACCGCTCGGCCGACGAGCTCAATGCGCTGGCACGCGCCACGGATGCCGACGCGATCCAGCTGAGTGGCGATGAATCCCCGTCGCTGATCGCGCACCTGGAGCGTCCGGCGTGGAAGGTGCTCCACCTCCCGCGCGCGGTTGACCACGCGGGAGCGGCGGCGTTGCCTCTCGTGACCCGCGCGAAGGAGTTCCTCGCCGCCGGGGCGGCAAGGATCATGCTCGACACATCGGGCGGCCTCCATCCCGGCGGAACCGGCGCGAGGTCGGACGCCAACCTCGCCGCGGCAATCGCCCATGAGGTGCCGGTGGTGCTCGCGGGCGGGCTCGGGCCTGCGAACGTCGCCGAGGCGCTGCGAACCGTTCCCGCGGTCGGCGTCGATGTCGCGTCCGGCACCGAGGCGCCGATCCTCGCCGGCCAGCGACCGCGGAAGGATCCGGTGAAGGTCGCGCTGTTCGCGAAGCGCGCGCGCCAGGCTCGCGCCGATCGCCCGAACATCCCCGCGGGCCCTCGCGTCGCGGAACCTGGCCTGCTCGAGGCGGACGCAGCGGGTCGGTGGGGCATGGAGCGCGAATTCGGGGGTCGGTACATCCCCGAGACGCTCATGGCCGCCGTCGTCCAGCTCGAGCACGCCTACGACGAGCTGCGCCACGACCCCGTGTTCTGGTCCGAGCTGCGCGAGCTGCTCGCGACGTTCGCCGGGCGGCCGACGCCGCTCTACCGCGCCGATCGCCTCGCGGCGCACATCCTCGAGCGGGCCCGCGCCGCGAGCACGGGCGGCGTCGTGCCGGATCGGCTGCGCCTCTATCTGAAGCGCGAGGACCTCACCCACACCGGCGCGCACAAGATCAACAACGCGCTCGGCCAGGCGCTCCTGACGCGGCGCCTCGGCAAGACGCGCGTCATCGCGGAGACGGGCGCCGGCCAGCACGGCGTCGCGACCGCGACCGCGTGCGCGCTGCTCGGGCTGCCGTGCGTGGTGTACATGGGCGCCGAGGACATCGAGCGCCAGCAGCCGAACGTCCTCCGCATGCGCGCACTGGGCGCCGAGGTGCGCCCGGTCCACTCAGGCTCCGCGACGCTGAAGGACGCGATCAACGAGGCAATGCGCGACTGGGTCACGAATGTGCGGACGACCCACTATGTCCTGGGCTCGGCGATGGGGCCGCATCCGTATCCGACGATCGTCCGTGACCTCCAGCGGCGCATCGGCGACGAGGCGGCGGTCCAGTTGCAGGACGCCGAAGGACGGCTGGCGGACCTCGCGCTGGCGTGCGTCGGCGGCGGGTCGAACGCCATCGGCCTGCTGAGCCGGTTCATCGGCGAGCCCACCGTGCGACTCGCGGTGGCCGAGGCAGCCGGCGATGGCATCGCGACGGGTCGCCACGCGGCTGCACTTGCCGGTGGCACGCCCGGCATCCTCCACGGCGCACGGTCGATGATGCTGCAGGACCGCGACGGCCAGGTCGTCGAGGCGGTGTCGGCATCAGCAGGTCTGGACTACCCGGGCGTCGGGCCGCAGCTGTCCGCGCTCCATGCCGCGCGCCGGCTCGAGCTGGCGGCATCGACCGACGACGACGCCTTCGAGGCGATGGCGTACACCGCTGAGACCGAAGGCATCCTCCCGGCGCTCGAGACGGCGCATGCGATCGCTGCCCTGCCGCGGCTCCTTGCCGGCACCGAAGGGAGCGGCAAGCCCTATCCGGAGGACGCGCTCGTCCTGCTCGGGTTCTCCGGTCGCGGCGACAAGGACCTCGCGTCGTTCGGTCGCTGGCGCGAGCAGCACGGTTCGGACGCCCGCCAGGCTGCGGGCGCCCGCCACGGTGCGGAGGCTCGCGCGTGAACGCCATCCGCTCTGCCGGCGCCGCCCGCATCCAGGCCGCCTTTGCATCGGCGAATGCGGAGGGTCGCACCGCGCTCATCCCGTACGTCGTCGCGGGCTACCCCGACGCCGACACGAGCTTCGAAGCAGCGCTCGCCTGCATCGACAACGGCGCCGACCTGCTCGAGGTCGGGCTGCCGTACTCCGACCCGCTCGCGGACGGTGCGACGCTGCAGCGCGCCTCGTCCGCCGCCCTGAAGTCGGGCGCCACCTTCGACCGCTCGATCGAGCTCGTCCGCCGGATCGCGGCGGCAAGGCCGAGGGTGCCGCTGGTGCCGATGTGCTACGCGAACCAGGTCATCGGCGGCGGGGACGGCAAGGCAGCGGCCAAACGGCTCGCAGAGGCGGGCGCCGCCGGGATCATCGTCGCCGACCTGACGCCCGACGAAGGCGAAGCGTTCGAACGGGTCGCACGTGATGCCGGCCTTGCCGTCGTGTACCTCGTCGCCCCGACGACGGCGCCCGAACGACGCCGGACGGTCGCGGAGCGCTCCGGCGGCTTCCTCTACTGCGTGTCGCTCGTGGGCGTCACCGGCGCACGAACGAGCCTCCCGTCGGATGTCGCGAAGCTCGTGAAGGAGGTGCGGGCCGCCTCGCCTGTGCCGGTGGGCGTCGGGTTCGGGGTCAGCAAGCCCGCGCACGTCCGAGCGCTCGCCAGGGCGGGCGCCGATGGCGTCATCGTTGCCTCGGCGCTTGTCGACGCGCTCGGTGATGACGGCCGGAACGTCAGGGCGGTCGGCACGCTCGTCGCGAGCCTGCGGGCAGCGGGAGCCCGCGCCGCCGCGTAGCCTCCGCGTGATGGCGCGCCTCACCCGCACGAGCCTCGCCGCACCGAATGCGGACCGATCCCTCGGTCGCGCCGAGGGGGCGCTTGCGAGCGCCGGTGCGCTCGCCGTCGGCAGGGCCTGGCTCGAGCCGGGTTGGCGCTGGTCGGAAGACGTCAAGCCCGTGGCCGGCACGAGCTCCTGCATGGTCCACCACGTTCAGGTGCTGCTCCGCGGCCGCCTTGCCGTCAGGCTCGACGATGGCGAGGAGATGGCGTTCGAGCCGGGTGACGTGTTCGAGATCCCGCCCGGGCATGACAGCTGGGTCATCGGCGAGGAACCCGCGGACCTCCTCGACATTTCCGGCAATGTCGGCGAGTTCGGCCTGCCTGCGTCCGTCGGGCGCGCCGTCGTCACGCTGTTCATGAGCGACATCGTCGGGTCGACCGAGAAGCTTGCGCGTGTCGGCGACGCGGCATGGAAGCAGCTCCTCGCGGACCACGACCGGCTCGTCCGCGCCGAGCTGCGGCGATCCCGTGGCCGCGAGATCGACACGACGGGCGATGGCTTCCTTGCCGAATTCGACAGCGCTGCGTCGGCGCTGGAATGTGCGCTCCGGGTGTGCAAGGCGGTCGAGGGCATCAGCCTCCGCGTCCGGATCGGCGTGCACACCGGCGAGATCGAACGGGTCTCCAACGACGTTCGCGGGCTCGCCGTCCACACGGTCGCGCGCGTGATGTCCGCTGCCGGGCCCGGCGAGGTGCTCGCGTCGACGACGACACGCCTGCTGTCCGCGGGCAGTCCGCACCTGTTCGAAAGCCGTGGCGAGCACGCGCTGAAGGGTCTGCCCACGCCGATGGAGCTCTTCGCGGTCCGGCCGCTCTGATGGGCGAACGACTCGCGATCGCGATCGAGGAGGGCAAGAAGAAGGTGTTTGCCTCGGCCCTCGAATGGCCGGGTTGGTCACGCGGGGGGACGACGCCGGAAGGTGCCGTCGAGGCGCTCCTCGCGTATGCGCCGCGGTTCGCGCCAGTCGCGCAGCTCGCCGGGCTGCCGTTCGGCACCGCGTTCGACGCCGATGTCGTCGAGGAGACCGGAGGCGGGTCGGCCACCGACTGGGGCGTTCCATCCGTCCTGACGTTCGCGGCCGACCGACGGCCCGTTGATGCCGCGGAGGCGGCGCGCCTCGCCGCCATGGTCGAGGCGGCCTGGGCAACATTCGACAAGGTCGCAGCAGGAGCTCCAGCGGAGCTCCGAAAGGGACCGCGTGGTGGCGGCCGCGATCGCGACAAGATGGTCGATCACGTCGATGGCTCCGACTGGTACTACGCGAAGGACATGGGCATCCGGCTGCCCGAGCCGGCATCGCGCGCCGACGTCGAAGGGATGCGCGCCGCGATGCTCGAGGCGCTGCGGCAGCCCTCCGACGGCTCACCGATGGGCGGGCGTCGCTGGCCAGCTCGCTACGCTGCGCGCCGGATCGCATGGCACGCGCTCGACCATGCCTGGGAGATGGAGGATCGCGCGACATGACGGACGCCGCGGATGGCTCCTCGCTCCTCGCGAACGCGCCCGTGTTCGCGATCCTGCTCTCCACCGACCTGGAGGCGAGCCGTCGCTTCTACGGCGAGACGCTCGGGCTGACGTTCATCCGCGAGGACCATTTCGGGACCGAGGAGCGCCTCGTCTACCAGGCCGGGGACGGCACGCGGATCGTGATCTCGAAGAGCACCGTCGGGACGTCGGACACGCAGACGCAATGCGCGTTTCGCGTGCCGGACATCCGCGCGGCCGTCGCCGAGCTGCGAGCGCGTGGCGTCCGGATCATGGACTACGTCGCACCCGCACCCGTCACCGATGATGGCGTCGCCGACATGCGTCACTCGTGGGCAGCCTGGTTCATCGACCCCAGCGGGAACTGCCTCGCGATGGTCCAACCGAAGGGCTGACGACCGATGCGCACCCGCATCGCGTTCCTGCTCGTGGTGCCCGTCTGGATCGTGCTGATGATCCTTGCCGCGATGAGCGGTGAATGCGGCGGTGGCGGAAGCTGCGTCGCGACCGTGCGCGTGAACGATGACCGGTACGTCGTGTCCATCTCGCGCGGCATGACGATCGACGAGTCGCAGCTGACCGCGTACAAGCTCGCCACCCGGATGAGCACGGGCAGTCAGGTCATCGACACGCAGACGTACCAGCTCGGCGCGATCGACCCGACGAAGGTGCTCGTGATGAAGCTGGCGCCGACCGACCCCGATTACGGCGAGTACCTGCTGCTCGTCGACTTCGACGACGCAACCGCCTGGAACCTCACGTGCCCGTACTTCGAAACCGCCGACCCCGGTCGACCGTCTGGCTGCCAATGAAGCGCCGTCAAGTGCTCATCGCTGCCTTCGCCGTCGTCGTCGTGGCCGGCGGCGCGCTGTTCTATCGCTTCGGCACGAACCACGTCGACCTCCGCGGGATCGCGTTCGACGTGCCGCTCGGCTGGAACGTGAACACGAACATGCCGGCGACCACGGGCCCCGGCCAGGAGCTGGCCGTCATCGGAACGGCGCCCGATGCCTGCGGCTGGGACGACTACAACTGCCGGTACCAGGAGCGCCTTTCCAGGCACGAGATCCAGATCGACGTGTCGATCGGCGGGATGCTGAGTGATGGCTTCTGCCAGTTCGCGAAGGACCGGCCGGATCTCGCGCCGCGAACGGACGGGGTGCGGGTAACCGAGACGCACTACGTGCGGATCGACGGGCGACCAAGCATCACGGTCGCGTACGACATCGACAACACGGAGTACAGGCCGGCAGACGGCCAGCGGCAATGGATGATCTCGGCAAAGGATTCGGTCGGCGCGTGGTACTCGATCTTCGCGCAGTGGCGAGGGCCGGGCGACGCTGACTTCATCGCGGACCTCGATCGAATGGTCGGCTCGATCAAGCTTGGACCGTCGGGGTACGCCGTCGCCGGCGGCGCCGACTGCGGCGATCCATTCCCGCCGGCATCGTGACCACGATCAAGCTCCATCGCGAGCAGGTGCTCGCGCACCGCCGGCGCGTGGGCGGGCTCGACGAACGGTTGTCGTACACGCCGAAGTCGCTTCGATCCGCTGCGTGGATCGGGCTGCAGGACAGCATGCCGCGCGCGGCGCTGCTGTCGATCCACGCTCGCGTCGCCGGCGCCACACCGCAAAGCTGGGAGGATCCCGCCTTCGTGCAGCTCTGGGGACCGCGGTTCCAGGCGTACGTCGTCCCCGCGGTCGACCACGCGCTGTTCTCCGTCTCGCGGTTTCCGGACGACGCCAAGGGCCAGCGCTGGGCCGAGAAGATGGCATCGATGCTCGGAGAGCACCTCGCCGGCCGGCGGATGCGCTATGACGACGCTGGTGTTGCGCTCGGCCTGCACGGCAACCAGTTCCGATACGGCGCCTCGACCGGCACGATCCTGCTGCGCTGGGAGGGCGCCCGACGGCCGGTCGTGTGGACGGTTCCCAGACCATCGATCGCGCCTGACGACGCGCGGCTGGAGATCGCCCGCCGATACGTCCACATCCTCGGGCCGACGACCGCCGAGGCCTTCGCGAAGTGGCTCGGCATCGGCTTGCCGCAGGCGCGCCGGGCGTTTGCCGCGCTCGAATCGGAGCTGATCCCGGCCAGGACCCACGTGGGAGACGGCTGGATCCTCGCGTCCGACGAGCCGTCGTTTGCGGCCGTGCCTGCCGCGGTCGCGCCGGCGCGCTTCCTGCCGAGCGGCGATCCGTTCTGGCTCATGTGGGGGCAGGACCGTGCGCTGCTCGTCGAGGATGCGAAGCGCCGCGACGAGCTGTGGACCTCGCGCGTCTGGCCGGGTGCGCTGCTCGTCGACGGCGACATCGCCGGCACGTGGCGTCGTGCCGACGAGAAGGTCGACATCGACGCGTCGCAAGCGCTGACGCCCGGGCAGCGCGGCGCCGTCGAGGCAGAGGCGGCGACGATGCCGCTCCCGAACCTCCAGAAGCCGATCACCGTCCGCTGGACGGGACCTGCCTAGGTCGTCGTCGCCGCGACGAGCTCCAGCGCCGACTCGAAGCTGATTGCCCGCGGCGCCGTCAGCAACCCGACCCGGAAGGCAGCCTCCCCGAACAGGACCGCAGGCGACGCGCCGGTATCGAGGAGCTCTCCGATCGCCGTTGCGCCGTCCGCCTTCGACAGCTTCGAGCCATCCTCGCGCCGGACCAACGGGTGGTGGGCGAACGCGGGCGGCGCGATACGCCCGAGCAGCCGGCCGAGCCGGACCTGGGTCGCGGTGGCGTCGACGAGGTCCTCGCCACGCACGACGAGATCAACCCCGTGCCGAAGGTCGTCGACCACCACGCAGAGTGCGTACGTCCAGTTGCCGTTTCGATCGCGCACGAGCAGGTCGCCGTCCGTCGCAACCGCGCCGGATCGATGGCCCAGCAGCGCGTCAGTCCAGGCTTCCTCGCCGTCGCCGAGTGCGACACGGAGCCCACGATCATGCCGGGCCTCGAGCCCGCGCTCGCGGCAACTGCCCGGACATCCGGCGCCCGCCCACGCGCGCCCATGCGTCTCGCGCCATGCGGCGAACGTCGCGCGCGAGCAATCGCAGGCGTACACGTCGGTCGCGCCCACGAGGGCATCGACCGCAGCGGCGTAGACGGAGCCGTTCTCGCTCTGGCGGAACGGCGACGGTCCCGCTCGCAGATCCGAGGTCGTCGGCTCGTCGGGCGCGATCCCGAGCCGGTCGAGATCGTCGAGGAGCGCGGCTTCGTATTCGGGCCGGCACCGTTGCCGGTCGTGATCCTCGATCCGCAGGACGACGCGGGCCCCGGCTCGGCGTGCGAACCCCCACACGAAGATCGCGTTCGCGAGATGGCCGAGATGGAGGCGACCCGTCGGAGCCGGCGCGAACCGCGTCGTTGGCCCCGTGGTCGGGAGGGAATGCGGGCTCACGCCCCGGGCGGCTCCCCGGGACCGTCGTCGTCGCGGCGCAATCGGTCGCGCTCCTGCGCCTCGAGTGCCCGAGCAGTCGCGATCAGCCGACGGTAGATCGCGAGCAGGTCCGCCTGCGGCGTGGGGCCTTCGTTTTGGATCGAAACCCGAAGGAGGACCTCGCGCTCGCGGTCGCGGTCACGGATCAGCCGCCGGCCCATGGCGACCTTCTCGTGGCCGACCGCGCGCACGAGCTCGGCGCGCTCGTTGAGCAGCGAGACGATGCGGCGGTCGACCTCGTCGATCTCGGCCCGAAGTCGCGCGAGCTCCGGCGACGTGGGGGCCGGCCGGCGCGCGCTCACGACGGGCTCACGCGGCAGACCCGAGATGACGGGCGATCGACTCCAGCGCCATCTGGTAGCCCTCGGCCCCGTGCCCGACGATCGACTCGAGCGCGATGTCGTGCAGGAAGTTCACGTGCCGGAACGGCTCGCGGGTCGAGGGATCCGTCAGGTGCACCTCGATGAACGGCCGATGGACCGCCAGGAGCGCGTCCCGGAGCGCCACGGACGTGTGGGTCAGGCCGCCGGCGTTCACGATCGCGGCGTCGAAGTCCTTCTCGTGCAGCCGATCGATGAGAGCGCCCTCGTGATTGGACTGGAAGAAGATCACGACGAGCCCGAGGTCGATCGCTCGCCGACCCATGTGCTGGTGGATCTGGTCGAGCGTGTCCGAGCCGTACAGGTTCGGCTCGCGTGTTCCGAGGAGGTTCAGGTTCGGCCCCTGGAGCACGAGGATTCGGCTCATACCCGCGCCGCCGTGACCGACCGGCCCGCCAGCACGTCACGCGCGACCGAGCGGACGAGGTCATTCGGCACCGCCGCGTCGATTGCATAGCCATCGGCCGTGGGCAGGACCCAGCGGAGCGAGCCGCCCGCGCGCTTCTTGTCGGTCGCCATGAAGCCGAGCACCTCCGCGAGATCCAGGTCGATCGGCGCCGTGCCGAGCTCGAGAGCATCCAGCAAGCGTTCGATGCGCGCCGCGCGCGCCTGCGGCGTCACGGCTCGAGCCTCGCCGATCCGGGCTGCCGCGCGCAAGCCATACGCAACCGCTTCGCCGTGCAGCAGCCCGGAGAATCCGGCAGCCGCCTCGAACGCGTGGCCGAGCGAGTGCCCGAGGTTGAGCGACATCCGCGCGCCCGACTCGCGCTCGTCGGCGAGCACGACGTCGACCTTCGCCCGAGCCGCTCGCTCGACGACCTCGGCGAGCGCGCCGGAATCGGTCGCGGATCGATCGCCGGCGGCGATCGCATTGCCCTCCGACTCGAGGGTCGCGAACAGGCGCTCGTCACCAAGCGCCGCCATCTTCACGGCCTCCGCGAGCGCCGCGCGGCGCTGACGGGTCTCGAGCGAGCCGAGCACGGAGATGTCGATGACGATCGATGCCGGCTGGTGGAACGCGCCGAGCAGGTTCTTGCCGGCCGCGAGGTCGACACCGGTCTTGCCGCCGATCGACGAATCGATCTGGGCGACGAGCGTCGTCGGCACCTGCATGAACGGGATCCCGCGGAGGTACGTCGCCGCGAGGAACCCGGCGGCGTCGCCGAGCGCGCCGCCACCGAGCGCGACGATCGGCTCGCGTCGCTCGACCCGCAGGCGCGCAAGCTCGTTCGCCGCCTGCTCGATCACGGCCAGGCGCTTCGCATCCTCGCCCTGCGGCAGCAGCACGTGCTCGACCGGGACGCCGGCCGCCGCGAGCCCTCCGGCGAGTCGCTCGCCGACCGCAGCCCATGCGCCGGGCTCCGAAACCAGCACCGCGCGGCCCGCTTCCAGATCCCGCAGCGCGGCCGCGAGCTCGGACACGAGGATGCCGTGGCCGATCACGAGCCGCCCGAGTCGCGACTCCTGCCGGAGCAGGACCGTGCCGTCGGAGCTCGCCTCCTGCGTGAGCTCATCGACGGCCTGGATCACCGCGCTCATCTCCGCGACGCCGACGACGCGCGATCCCGCCTGGTAGAACGGCGCCCGGGTGGCGCTGAGATCCCGGATTGCGCCCATCGGATCTCGGCCGGCGATCAGGGGCCGCACGTTCGGGCTGCGACGGAGGCGCTGTGCGAGGACCTCCGTCCGAACATCGAGCCAGGCGACGCGCCGGCCGCGAAAGAGCCGCCATCGGTTGCGCGGGTCGACGATCGCGCCGCCGCCCGGCGCGACGACGCGGGTCAGGCGCCCCGAGGAATCCGGCGCGCCGAGCGCGTCGATGGCCGCCCGCTCGCGCCGCCGGAACCCGGCCTCGCCCTCGGCCTCGAAGATCTCGGGGATCCGAACTCCGGCTGCCCGCTCGATCTCGTCGTCGATGTCGACGAACGTTGCGTCGTGGCGGGCCGCCACGCGCCGACCGACGGCCGTCTTGCCGCTGCCCGGGAGCCCGACGACGACGAGCTCCATCGGCTCAGTCGTCCCCGCCGGAGCTCGGCGTGCCGCCGTCGGGCGCGTCGCCGTGGGCATCCGCGGGCGCATCCGCGCCGCCCGGTACCGCCGCCAGCCGTGCGCGCCAGCGCGCCATCGACTCCTTCACCTCGGCCATCGAGTCGCCGCCGAGCTTCTCGAGGATCGCCGTCGCGAGCGTGAGCGCGACCATCGCCTCGCCGACGACGCCCGCAGCCGGCACGACGGAGATGTCCGAGCGCTCGTAGTGCGCCTTCTCGACCCCGGCGCCCGTCAGGAGGTCCGCGGAGGGCAGTGGCCGGGCGAGGGTGGAGATGGGCTTCACCGCCCCACGCACCACGATCGGCTCGCCGTTCGAGACGCCGCCGGTGAGCCCGCCGGCGTTGTTCGAGCGATGGATCCAGGTGCCCGCTTCGCCACGACCTTCGATCACGTCGTGGACCTGCGACCCGAACCGGCGCGTCTGCTCGAACCCGAGCCCAAGCTCCACGCCCTTCACGATGTTGATGCTCATGACGGCGGCTGCGAGCGCCGCATCGAGCCGGCGGTCCCAGTGGACGTACGACCCGAACCCGATCGGCACGCCGGTCGCCACGACCTCGAACACGCCGCCGACCGTGTCGCCGGCATCCCGGGCCTCGTCGATGCGGGCGATCATCGCCGCCTCGGCCTCCGGATCGGGGCACCGAAGGGGCGAGGCCTCGGCTTCCTCGCGCGTCCGTGTCGCGCGGGCGGGATCCAGCGCGATGCCGCCGACCTCGGCAGTGAACGACCAGATGTCGATGCCGAGCTCCTTGAGGAACGCGCGCGCCACGCCGCCCGCCGCCACGCGTGCCGCCGTCTCGCGCGCGGAAGCTCGTTCCAGGACGTTGCGTACGTCCGCGTGGTCGTACTTGAGGGCGCCGGCGAGGTCGGCATGCCCGGGACGGACGCGGGTGACGGGCGTCGACTTCTTGTCGCCGCCCTCGGCCTTCGCGGCAAGCTCCGCGGCGGCCTCCTCGGACAGCGCATCGACGGCCATCACATGGGTCCAGTTCTCCCAGTCCTTGTTCGCGACGAGGAGCAGGATCGGCGAGCCGAGGGTTCGCCCGTGCCGCACGCCCGCGACGATCTCCGCGCGGTCCGTCTCGATCTGCTGGCGAGCGCCGCGACCGTAGCCCAGCTGCCGCCGGGCGAGGTCCGTCCGAAGATCCGACTCAGACAGGGCGAGCCCGGACGGGACGCCCTCGATCGTGACGGCCAGCGTCTTCCCGTGGGACTCGCCCGCGGTCAGGAATCGGAACGGGGTGGTCATCGCGTTGCGATCCCGGCGGCCTCAGCCGGCGGTCGACGACGCCTCCGCGCCAACGGCTGCCGCACCGTCCGCGTCGCCACCGGCGGGCTCGCCCTCCGCGGAACGAACGCCCCCGGCGCGCGCCGCTGCCAGGGCGTCCTGCATCACCTCGAGCGGGGCGGGGGAGCCGGTCCAGAGCGTGAACGCAGAGGCGCCCTGGTGGAGCAGCATCGTCTCGCCGTCCTGTGCTGCCGCGCCCGCCTTGGCCGCATCGCGCAGCAGGCGAGTCTGCTTGTAGATCAGGTCGAGGACGAGCAGGTCGCCCGTGATGAGCTCGCCCGGGATCGGCGAGACGTCGTCGATGAGCCCGATCGATGTGGCGTTGATGAGCACCTTCGTGCGCGCGAGCTCGCTCTCGATGATCGACTCGTGCCAGGGCTGCGCCTTCAGCTCCATGTGCGCGGCGCTCTTCCCGAAGAACTTCACGAGGCCCTCGGCGCGGTGGAGATGCCGGTTGAACACGATCACGCGCTGGAACCCCGCGCGGATCAACCCGTAGACCACGGCGCGCGAGCCGCCACCCGCGCCGAGCACGACCGCCTGGCGCGGCATCTTCTGCCGCCCCACCAACTTGTCGAGCGCCGCCGCGAAGCCGGGCACGTCCGTGTTGTGGCCGACGAGCCGCCGGCCCTCGCGCGTCAGCGTGTTGACGGCGCCGGTGGCCTGGGCTTCCTCCGTCAGCTTGTCGATGAGCGGCACCACTCGCTCCTTGTGCGGGATGGTGACGTTCGCCCCGAGGAAGTCGTCCCCGCGAACCTCCGCGATGGCATCCGGAAGCGCCATCGGTGCGCGATCCCAGAGCTCGTAATTCGCGTCGATGCCGACCTTCTGGAAGGCGGCCTCCTGCATGGCGCCCGACAGCGAGTGCGCGACCGGATGGCCGATGAGGACGACTCGCTTGCTCATGCTCGGATCCTTTCGAGGTCGGCGAAGAACGTTGGGTACGAGATCGCGACACTGTCGGCGCCGCGGATGGTGGTTCGACCGGTGGCGACGAGCCCGGCGATCGCGAACGTCAGCGCCAGGCGATGATCCCCGAGGCTGTCGACCGTGGCGCCGCGCAGCTCCGTCGGACCCTCGATCACGATGTCGTCGCCGTCGGCGCTGATTGTCGCGCCCAGCGCGGTCAGGCCATCGACGATGCCCGCGATCCGATCGGACTCCTTGTGCCGCAGCTCGCCGGCACCCCGGATCACGGTGCTGCCGCAGGCCTGAGTCGCCGCGAGGCAAAGGATCGGGATCTCGTCGATCGCGGACGCCGTGTCGGCCGGCGAAAGCTCGATGCCTTCGAGGTCCGACGACTCGACAACGAGATCGGCGATCGGCTCGCCGACGCCGTCGTCGGCCTTCCCGCGTTCGTCGATCGAGGCGCCCATCCGCTCGAGGAGGTCGATCACCGCTCGGCGGCTCGGGTTCACGCCCACGCCACGCAGCGTGATCTCGGCATCCTGGTGGATCGTCGCGGCCACCAGCCAGAACGCGGCGGCGCTCGGATCGCCCGGAACCACCTGGTCGACGGCCTTCACGGTCGCCGGCCCATCGATCTCGACGACGCTCGAACCGTCGGCCTCGACGCGCGAGCGCACAGCGACACCACGTGTGCGAAGCATCCGCTCGGTGTGATCTCGAGTCTGCAGCGACTGCCGCACGACGGTCGTACCGGTCGCCTCGAGGCCGGCGAGGAGGATGGCTGACTTCACCTGGGCAGACGCCACCGGCGTCGTCCAGTCAATTGCATGCAGCGACCTGGTTCCGACGACTGCGACGTCACCGACGTCGCCGGCCTGTTCCGGACCTTCGATGTCGGCGCCCATTGCGCGGAGCGGTTCGATAACGCGGCCCATCGGGCGGGACCGCAGGGAGTCGTCGCCGTCGAGATTGACGTCGACGCGGAGTCCCGCAAGCAGGCCGGCGAAAAGCCGCCGCGTGGTCCCCGAGTTGCCGCACCACAAGTCGCCGGCCCAGTCGATCCGCGCCGCGCCCTTCGACTTCACGACGTAGTCGACGTTGCCGTCCTGCCTCCGCGTTCGCTGAACACGTGCCCCGAGCTTCTCCACGATCCCCGCCGTCGATCGGACATCCTCTCCATCGCCCGCGCCGGTGATCCGCGTCTCGCCGTCGGCGAGCAGGGCGAGCATCAACGCTCGGTGGCTGATCGACTTGTCGCCGGGCAGCGTGAGCGTGCCGCGCAGCTTCCGCGCGGGCGCAACTGAGTGCACATCGGCCATCAGCGTTGCCATCAATGCTTCGAGAGCCCGCCGCCGGCGGGCATCTCCACGTGCGCGGGTCGCATCACGACGCCTTCGAGGTCGCTGACGTGCCCGTGCACCGGCACGAGATCGATCATCAGCGCTTCGAACTGCTCGATCGTCAGCTGCTGCTCGGAGTCCGAGAGCGCTGCGTCCGGATCCGGATGCACCTCGACCATGACGCCATCCGCGCCCACCGCCACGCCGCCCAGCGCCAGCGGCGAGACGAGGAAGCGCTTCCCGGTGGCATGGCTCGGGTCGACGACGACCGGCAGGTGCGTCAGCGAGTGGAGCAGCGGCACTGCCGCGAGGTCGAGGGTGTTGCGCGTGTACGTCTCGAACGTGCGGATGCCGCGCTCGCACAGGATCACGTTAGGGTTGCCGGAGGACACGATGTACTCGGCGGCCATCAGCCATTCCTCGATCGTCGCGCCGTAGCCGCGCTTCAGCATCACCGGCCGCGCCACCCGCCCGACCGCCTGGAGCAGCGAGTAGTTCTGCATGTTCCGGGTGCCGACCTGGAGGATGTCCGCGTACTCGGCGACGATGTCGACCTGGTTCGGTTCCATGACCTCGGTGATCACGGGCAGGCCCGTTTCCTCGCGCGCTTCGGCGAGGTAGCGGAGCGCCTCGACGCCGAGGCCCTGGAACGCGTACGGCGAGGTGCGCGGCTTGAACGCACCACCGCGGAGGATCGTCGCCCCGGCGGCCTTCAGGCGCCGCGCGGTCGCCAGGAGCTGCTCGCGGCTCTCCACCGAGCACGGGCCGGCCATGACCGTCAGCGACCCGTCGCCGACTCTCGCGTCCAGCACCCGGATGACGGTGTCTTCGGGATGGAACTCGCGTGAGGTCAGCTTGAACGGCCGCGAGATCGGTGCGACCCGTTCGACGCCCGGAAGCTCCGCGAGTGCAGTCAGCAGATTGGATCGCCTCGATCCGATCTCGCCGACCACTGCGACCCTCGTCGCGTCACCCGACGTGTGCTCGAACGGCGTGAGGCCTTCCGACAGGATGCGGCTCTTCACGCCGAGGAGCTCGGCCTCGGTGGCGGCGGGTCCCATGACGACGAACATTCGGCGGTCTACCTGCTTCGCGGCTGCTGCTGGAAATCGGCGGAGAAACAAAAAAGCAGAGGTTCGCGCCTCTGCCATCGCCCGACACATCCTGCCCCCGGTCACGGACCGGGATCAAGTCATGCCGGGCAGCGGTACTCGTAGGTAAAGTCGGTCATCTGCGTGGCCGGATGATGCGGCCCGCCCTCGGGAGTGTCAATCGACGGCCGTGGTAGCCTTCCCGCCGCCAGCGGAGAGGTCGCATAGAGGCCTAGTGCGGCGGTTTGCTAAACCGCTATGTGGGGTAACCTGCATCGAGGGTTCGAATCCCTCCCTCTCCGCCATGTTCCTCCCGCGGGAACAGCCATGGCATCGCGCGCCCGTAGCTCAGTGGATAGAGCGTTAGGTTGCGGACCTAAAGGTCGTGGGTTCGAGTCCCGCCGGGCGCGCCACTCCCTCGCTCGCTGACGGCCGATCGCTGCGTTGTCGGCTGCGCGCCGACCGCTCACGGGCGTTCGAAGCCCGCTCGCGGCGGTGCTCGCCTCCGCCTTCCACTCGGCCGCCACCTCGCCAGGGACGCCGTGCCGATCCAGCGCAGCTTTCTGCCAAATACACATGGGCAGGTTGCTATGTCGGAAACGGTGGTCCAATCCGGCGATCGGGAGCGGCGATGCTGCCAACGGTGAGCGTAAGTTCTGCCGTCGCACCCAGCCCTTGCAGGTCCGCTGCGACATATCAACCCGCGGGTTGGTATCTGGCGGAAATCCGCCCTCGTGCCTAGACCCGGCCGAGCAGCTCCAGAACCCGCGAGAGCGCCAGCTTCGTCGCCTCCGGGTCGTACGACGGCAGCGAGCTGTCCGCGAAGTAGTGCTGGTCCCCGGGATAAAGAAACAGCTCCGCGTCCTCCGCCGTGGCCACGATCTCGCGAGCCGCCTCGATGTCGCCCTCGCCGACGAAGATCGGGTCGTTGTCGGCGCCGTGGATCTGGACGGGCACGCCCTTGGGCCACGGCCCGAACGACCACTCGCCGCTGACCGGGATCGCGGAATAGAACAGCACCGCGCCCTTCGCGCCGGCCCGGGTCTGGGCGAGCTTCTGTGCCGGCACGACCCCGAACGACATCCCGATGTAGACGAGCTCGGCCGGCAGGTCGTCGGCGAAGCGTTCGGCCTTCTCGCCCATCGCCTCGAACCCGACGCCCTGGATGAACTCCATCCCGGCCGGGATCGAATCGAACGTCCTGCCGTCGAACACGTCCGGCGTGTGCACGGTGTGACCGGCGGCGCGGAGCTCGTCGGCGAAGGCGATGACGCCGGGGGTCAGCCCCTGGGCGTGATGGAACAGCAGGACCTCGGCCACGGGAGACCTCTCGATCGTGGGGGCAACGGTTTGGGGGACTCGCTCACCCTAGGGCAATCCGCCGAGACGGGCGTAACGACGCCAGCAACCACACCGTGAGCGCAACGACGAGCGCGTTGCGAAGGTTCAGCACGAGGATCGGCAGCGCCTCCTGCTTGACCAGGTCGGCGTAGAGGAGCGGGTGGATCGGGATCGTCAACGCGACAACCGCGGCGCCGAGCCAGAACTGCCAGCCGCGCAGCAGCGCGACGAACGGCACGAGCCAGACGACGTACTGGATCGAGTAGACCTTGCTGGTCACGAGCAGCACGAGCAGCGACGCGAACGCGAGCGTGACGAGCGTTCCAGGCCGGATCCTGTCGACCTCGCCGACGCGGTCGGTGCGCGCTCCATCGCGAACGCGGGTCCAGCCGAACCACGCGAGCAGCCCGAACCCGATCACGGTCAGGACCGGCAGGATTCCCAGCAGCGCCTTCGCCAGCTGGCCCTCGACCTGCACGGCGCTGAACCCGTAGGACAGCGTGGGCGCGGTCCCCCCGATGAGCCCCGCGAGGACGGCCAACCCGCCACCGATCGACTCGATCTGGAGCCCGCGGCCCACCTGGTAGCTCATGAACGCGAATGCTCCGTCGCCGGCCAGGACGTAGAACGGGGCCAGCCCGATGAGGATCGTCAGCCCGAAGGTCGCTCCGATGCGAACCAGCCGGCCGACGTCGAACGGTCGAAGCCACGGCAGCGCGAGCGCGGGGAGGAGCGCAATCGGATAGAGCTTGGCGAGCACACCCAGCCCGAGCGCCAGTCCGACCACCACTGGTCGGCGTTCGAGCGCCGCCCAGACGGCGACCATCACGAGGAGGCTCGGGAAGAGGTCGTAGCGCCACGTGATCGCGAGGAGTGCGCCGATCGAGACCACCACGAGCCGCGCGACCGCCCATCGGTTGCCGATGTGATCGCCGATGCGTTCGACAACGAACCCGAGGCCGAGCAGCAGCAGGGCTTCCCAGGCAGCGAACAGCACCTTGTACGCGTCGAGGCTCACGGTGTCGGAGAAGGCCGCGAGATACGGCGCGACCATCGGAACGAGCGACGCGGGTGGGTACTCGAACGGCACGTCGCGATAGGGGAGCAACCCCGTCACGAACGCGTGGGCCTTCTCGAGGTACAGCCCCACGTCGCCCTGGTCCGGATACAGCGCAGCCGTGGGGGTCAATGCTGCCACCAGCAGGACAAGCGCCGGCCCGACCAACAGCCCCAGACGTCCGAGCCGGCTCACGGGCCGGAGCGTACCAACGCAGGGGACACGAAACGGCCCTCGCGGTCGCCCGCGAGGGCCGTCGAACGTTCGAACGTGGCGCGAGTCAGGCGGCGGGAACCGCCGTTCGACCGCCTTCGACGAAGGTCTTGAGCCCGGACACGATGAAGATGATCCCGCTGCCGAAGCTCTCGGCCGTCTTCGAGCCCGCCCGGACGCCACTCGTCGTCACCGTGAGCTTCGTCTGACCATCCTCGGCGGCGAGCTCCCACGTGTGCCGCACGTGCCCTTCGGCCTCGACCTCGGGATCCCAGCGCGCTAGGAAGGTCATCTCGAGCCGGTTGGGCGGATCGCAGGCGAGAACCTCGCCGTCGGCAGCAACCGTGCCGTCGGGATAGTCGTAGCTCACCCGCGAGCCGACCTTCCAGTCGGACTTCACGATCGTCCCGAAGTAGTACTGCTCGGTCTCGGCGCCGTCGGTGATCGCGCGCCAGACGCGATCTGGATCGGCGTTGATGTAGATGCTGTAGACGTGATCGGGCGCATCGAGCGGAGCGGCCATTCGTGGTGCCTCCAGGTGGTCCTTGATGGCGCTCATCGTTCCCACGACTGGCGCCGCGTACTTGCTGATCCATCGGTCGTGGATGCGCCGGATCGGGACCGGATTGAGGAAGTGGCGCTTCTCGCGTCCTTCCCTCCGCGTCGAGATCAGGCCCGCCTCCTCGAGGACCCCCAGGTGCCGCATGACGCCGAACCGGGTCATGTCGGGCAGATGGGCGGTGAGCTCGCCGAGCGTTTGGCCGTCGCGCTCGAAGAGCCGGTCCAGGAGCAGTCGGCGACTCGGGTCGGCCAGCGCCCGGAACGCCGGTGCCGTCGAGTCATCCACGGTCCGGACAATAGGTGACTAGTTAGTCACATGTCAAGCGCCCGGATAGCATCGGGTGCATGACGCCGCCCGAGATCGAGATTCGCCGCATCACGTCCGCCGACGGCGCGCTGCTCGACCGGGCCGACGGGACGGACCTCTTCGACAAGCCACTGCGCGCGGATGCAGTCGCCCGGTTCCTGGCGTCGGCCGACCACCACCTGCTGCTCGCGCTCGAGGCGGGGGAGCCCGTCGGGATGGTCAGCGGTGTCGAGCTCACGCATCCGGACAAGGGCACGGAGATGTTCCTCTACGAGCTCAGCGTCCTCGGGCGAGCCCAGCGGCGCGGCATCGGGACCGCGCTCGTGGAGGCGCTCGCGGCGCTCGCCGACGAACGCGGCTGCCGCGGCATGTGGGTGCTCACGGATGAAGACAATGCCCCCGGCCTCGGCACGTACAGGAATGCCGGCGCCACGATCGAGGAGCGAACCTACCTGCTCGAGTGGCGGCTCTGAGCGGTTCCCGCTGCGCGGACGCCGCGCGCCGGTCGTTGGGCCATCGCCGCACCGGCGAGCACACCGATGCCACCGATGACCTGGAGTCCGGTGACGCCCTGGCCGAGCACCAGTGCCGCGAGCGCCGTTCCCGTGATCGGCTCTGACAACAGCAGCACGGACGTCCGGGTCCCGCCGACCTTGCGCACGGCGCGGAGCATCGAGACCTTCGCGAACGCCGCGCCGATGACACCCGCGACGAGGACGGCGAACAACGCCGCCGGTGCCGTGAGCCAGCGCGTGCCCGCCCCGAGGTCCAACGGCACGGCCATGACCCACAGGAGCACTGCGGCGCCGCCGAGGATCACCGCGCTCGCCTGGTCGGAGGGGACGCGCGAGTAGCCGTTCCGCGACGCGACGAGATAGACGGCCTGACAGGTCGCCGCGAGGCCGGCGAGGCCGAGACCGACGACCGAGATGCCGAGGGTGCCCGAGCCGCCGCCGAGCAGCACCGTGGCGAGCCCCGCCAGCGCGACGACCAGGCCCGCCGACCTTGCCGGCGTGAGGCGCTCCCGACCGAGGACGATCGACAGCGCGGCCACGACGAGCGGGTAGCAGAAGTACACCCCCAGCACGGTGGCGACGGGCATCGTGTGGTAGGCGGCGAAGATGCTGAGCGAGAGGCTCGCCTGTGCCACGGCCGTCAGGGCGAGGAGCTGGCGATCGCGGGGGCCGAGGGACCGGAGCGAGATCGTGCGATGCCGGGCCGCGCGGATCGCCGCGGCGATGGCGACCGCACCGACGGTGGCGCGCAATGCGGCAAACGTCGCCGATCCCATGCCGGCGCCATAGGCGATGTTGCTCACCGGGCCGAGCGTCCCGAGGGCAAGCCCGGCGGCGAGCGCATACAGCACGCCCTTGGCGTAGGCACTCAGCCCACCCGGGTGTGCGAGCGCGCGCGTCGCGGTCCGCGCGCCCGCCAAGGCGTTCACGGGACGAGGATCAGCGTCACGCCGGCGCCACGCAACCGCCGAACGTCACGACCGGCCGGGCCGTCCGCCGGCACGCTGCGGCCCGTTCGGCCCGCGGCTACGCTCGCCGCGAAGGAGGCACCGGATGCGCGTCGGCTTTGTCGGGCTCGGGACGATGGGCGGCGCCATGGCCGCGAACGCGGCGCGTGCCGGCTTCGAGGTCAGTGCCTGGAACAGGACGCCCGGCCGCGCGCCTGAGCTCGCGGACCTCAATGTGCGGATGCGGGCATCGGCGGCCGAGGTCGCCGCGAACAGCGACATCGTCATCACGATCGTGTCGGACACGCCGGACGTCGAATCCGTCCTGTTCGGGCCCGATGGCGTGGCCGAGGGCGCGAAGCCCGGCACGCTCGTGGTCGACATGTCGACGATCTCACCCTCGGCCACGCGTGACTTCGCCGAACGGCTCGGCGCGCAGAACGTCGGGATGCTGGATGGCCCCGTCTCGGGCGGCTCCGAGGGCGCGAAGAAGGGCACCCTCTCGATCTTCATCGGCGGCAACGCCGCGGACCTGGAACGTGCGCGCCCGGTCCTCGAGAGCCTCGGCACGACGATCACCCACGTCGGCCCGATCGGCTCGGGCCAGGCCGTGAAGGCCGTGAACCAGGTGATCCTCGCCGGTACGTACCTCGGTGTGGCCGAGGGGATCGTGCTGGCGATCAAGGCCGGCCTCGACGTCGATCAGGTCGTCGGCGCGCTCTCCGGCGGCGCAGCGCAGTCGTGGGTCCTGACGAACCGCAGCGGTCGGATGACGGTGAACGACTACCCGCTCGGGTTCAAGGTCTCGCTTCATCGGAAGGACCTGAACATCGCGCTGTCGATGGCGCGCGAGCTCGACGCGTCGCTGCCGGTCAGCGAGATGTGCGAGCAGATCGAGGCCGCGCTGATGGCCGACCACCACGAGGACGACGACATGTCGGCGGTCGCCCGATCGATCCGGGCGCGCTCCGGGTTGGAGAGCTAGGGGTTGGAGAGCTAGCCGCCCAGCCCCACCAGCAGCATCGGGAGCCCGAGCCGGCCGTCGTACCGGGGGCGGAACCTCTCCACGTTGTACATCGCCTCGACGTCGACCCGCCGCGCGACCGAGCCCTTCGCGGGCAGGTCCGTGTGCGAGTACTTGCCGTCGCGGATCGCGACCATGCGGCCGTACGCGCCCGAGGCCATGAGGTCCATCGCGACATTGGCGAACGTCGACGCGACGATCTGGTCGAGCGCGTCGGGCTGGCCGCTGCGCAGGTCGTAGGTCAGCTCGATCGCGAGCGACTCGATCCCGGTTCGCGAGGTCATCTCTCGCGCGAGGGCCTCGCCGACGTTCTCCTTGTGGCGGTGCCCGAACGCGTCCGGCTCGCCGACCTCCTGGAGCTCACCGCCCGCCCAGATTGCGCCCTCGGCGCCCACGACGATCGCGTAATGGCTCGGGCTGAGGCGCCAGTCGTCGGCGAGGACCGCCGCCAGCGCGTCGAGGTCATACGGCGCCTCGGGCAGGAGGCAGCGCGCGGACGTCACGTACGCCGCAAAGAGCGCCGAGAACCCGGCGTCGCGCCCGAAGATCCGGAACACGCCGATGCGCTCGTGGCTGCCGAGCGTCGTCCGCTGCCGGTCGATCAGCTCCTTCGCGCGCGTGATCGCGGACGAGAACCCGATGCAGTACTCCGTGCCGGGCACGTCGTTGTCCATCGTCTTCGGGATCGCGACGAGCGGCACGCCCCTGTCGACCAGGATCCGCGAGAACGACAGCGTGTCGTCGCCGCCGATCGTGACGAGGGCATCGATGCCGAGCGCCTCGAGGTGCTCCAGGACGATCGACGTCAGGTCGTAGCGCCCATCAGCCGTCTGCATCGACGTGGCTGCTGACTCGTCGAGCCACGCCGGCAGCGAGCCCGGCTTCATGCGCGCCGGGTTCGTCCGCGACGTGTGCAGGACCGTGCCGCCCGTTCGATCGATCGTGCGGGTGTTCGCCCGGTTGAGCGGTCGGACGTAGTCGGGGTCGAGCGCGCCGCCCGGCTGGACGTGGGTCAGGCCTTCCCACCCGCGCCGGATCCCAAGCACGTCCATGCCGAGCTCGGTCGCCCGGTACGTCACGCTCTTGATGACCGAGTTGAGGCCGGGCACGTCGCCGCCGCCGGTCAGGATCCCGATGCGCCTGGGGGTCGTCACGGCGGCGAATGGTAGCCACGCGGACCGTTCGAGGCCCGGGCCGCAGGTATCCTTCTCACGTGAACTACGACATGTACATGGGCGAGGCGCTGGCCGAGGCGCAGGCTGCGATCGCCCGCGGCGAGCGGCCCCACGCTGCCGTCGCCGTCGTCGACGAGGCGATGGTCGCGCGCGGCCACGACCGGGTCCGCGAGTCAGGCGATCCCACGGCGCATGCCGTCGTGATGGCCTTGCGCGAGGCGGCTCGGCGTGTCGGCAAGGACCGGCTTCGCGACGTGACGATGTTCTGCACGATGGAACCCTGCCCGATGTGCGTCGGCGCCCTGCTGGCGGCCGACGTCGAGGCGCTGGTCTACGCCCTCCCGAACCGGACCGACGGCGCCGCCGGTTCGGTCCTGCAGCTCGCGGAGCACCCGGGGCTTGGGCGGCGCGTCAAGGTGGTCAGCGGCATCCGCCGCGACGAGGTCGAGGAGCTCTACGCGGCCGCAGCCGCGAAGTAGGGCAACGGCCGTCGGCGGCTCGACGGGGGCTCGCTGATATCCTCCCCCGCGGAGAGGTGTCCGAGTGGTTGATGGTGCCGCTCTCGAAAAGCGGTGTGCGAAAGCACCGTGGGTTCGAATCCCACCCTCTCCGCCATCTTCGGACGTCATGGACGCACGATCCGTGCGTCGGCGGCTCCGCCCGCCCGCTCACGGACGTTTGCGTCCGCTCGCGTGCGGTACTCGCCGCCTCCTTCGGCTCGCACGCGCCTGACGCCCTCCGCCCAGCGCGACTCCGGCCGCTCGCCGGCATGTTCCGCGCGGGCAACCAGCAATCGGCTCGTACCCGGCACAATTGCGGACCTCGCGGAGAGGTCGCCTAGTGGACTATGGCGCCGCACTGGAAATGCGGTTCGCGGCAACGCGTCGAGGGTTCGAATCCCTCCCTCTCCGCCACTAACGAAGAACCCCGCCCGGCAGTCGCCGCGGCGGGGTTCGTGATCCTGCGAACGCGCCCGGGGGGCGGCGGGATCAGTAGACGGAAACGCCGTAGGCCGCGAGCGCCGCGGTGACAGGCTGGAAGAAGGTCGTGCCGCCGGACCTGCAGTCGCCGCTGCCGCCGGAGGTCAGCCCGATGGCCTTGCCACCGTCGTAGAGCGGGCCGCCGCTGTCACCCGGCTCGGCGCAGACCGTCGTCTGGATCAGGCCGCGGACCGTGCCGCCGCCCTGGTACTTCACGGTCACGTTCAGCGCCGTCACGCGGCCGCTGTGGATGCCGGTGGTCGAGCCGTCGCGTGTGACCGTCTCGCCGACGAACGCGTTGGCGGCGCTCGTGATGTCGACGTTGCCGGCGCGGCCGGTTGCGTCCGGTGCATACGAGGACGCGTACTTCACGAGCGAGTAGTCCTTGCCCGGGAAGGTGGCACTCTGGGTGCTGCCGATCAGCGTGCTCCGATTGGCCGACGTCCACCAGTTGGCTTCAACCTTGCCGCAGTGGCCCGCGGTGAGGAAGTAGTACGTCGAGCCGCTGCGGACGTTGAACCCGAGCGAGCACCGGTATTTCGTGCCGTAGATCGCGTCGCCGCCTTCGACGGCGAGCGTGCGGAACGTCCCCGAAACGCGCTCCACCTGGACGGTGGACCCGAAGCGCTGCGCGATCGACCGGACCGAGGCGAGGGTCGCGCCTTTGACCGAGCTGTCGATCGTCACCAGCACCCGACCGGACGCATCGACGCCGTACGCGATACCGCCGAACGATGCGGCCCGATCGAGCGCACGGATGGCCGCATCGGCCGATGGGTGGGCGCTCACGGCGGCTGGAGCCGCGGCGAGCAGCAGCAGCGCCACGATGGCGCCGAGGGGCAGGAGACGGCGAGCGTGCATGGCAGGCCTCCGCGATGGTGACGGTGGCGGCCTTCTGACCGTCTCGACAGGATGCGCCCGACCCTGCCGCCCGGACAAGTTGCGGGCGCCTATCAATCCGGCGGCGCGGACAACCGCCACTGCTAGCCTCGCGCCGTGGACGAGCCGCATGTCATCGCGCTTCCGACGGGCGAGTTCACGTTCCCGTCCGGGGAGGAGTACGAGGGCCAGACCGGTGTCGTCGTGGCGTATGCGATCCGACACGCGACAGGCACCTTCCTGTTCGACACGGGCTTCGCCCCTGACGGGCCGGAGCTCGACGAGTTCTACGTCCGCTGGCAGGTCAAGCCTCGGGCCCTCGACGAGGTGTTCGCGGAGGCCAGGATCGACGTCGCGGAGGTGACGGCGATCGCCAACTGCCACCTGCACCTCGACCACTCGGGACAGAACGCGCGCTTTCCTGGCGTACCGATCTACGTCCAGCGATCGGAGTGGACCGCCGCGCACGAGCCGGACTACACGTACCTGCCCGCCATCGATTTTCCGGGCGCGACGTACGTGCCGCTGGACGGGGAGGCAGAGCCAGTTCGGGGGATGTGGATCCTGCCGACGCCGGGACATTCGCCCGGCCACCAGTCGCTCGTGATCGAGCGGCCCGAAGGACTCCTGCTGCTCGCCGGACAGGCGGTGTACACCCGTGGCGAATGGCTCGGGCTGCCCAACGCGAAGGAGGGCGCGAGCACGGCCCGGGATCGGTCTGCGTACGACCGCTCGATTGCGCGCCTCCGGTCACTCCATCCCGCCGAGGTGCTCTTCGGCCACGACCGCCAAGGCTGGCCGTAGCGGTATCCTTTCCGGGCCGTGCTAGGCGGGGAACTAGCGGTGCCCTGTACCTGCAATCCGCTCCAGCAGGGCTGAATTCCTCCTCGAGGCCTTCCCGTCCGGAGGCCGACGCTCCAGGCGGTGTCGAGGATCGGGTCCCGCGCAGCGGCGAATCGCGAACCGTGTCAGGTCCGGAAGGAAGCAGCACTCAGCGAAGCTCGTCGGGTGCCGCGGAACGGCCTGATCTGAGTCGCCTTCAGCGAAGGGCCCGGGCGCCAGTCGATCGACAGGGGGTGCACGGCAAATGCACCAGTTGAGCCAGCAGCGAACCACCGGAGCCGCGTGACCGACCTTCAGCTCCAGGACCCGACGCCGGCGCCGGCCCGACAGGCCTCCGCCCATCAGGCGCTGTACCGGCGCTGGCGATCGCAGACGTTCGCCGAGGTGATCGGCCAGGAAGCCGTGGTCGAGACGCTCCGGAACGCGGTTCGAACTGACCGCGTCGCGCATGCGGTCCTCTTCGTCGGGCCGCGGGGGACCGGCAAGACCAGCCTCGCGCGCATCCTCGCGAAGGCCGTTAACTGCACGAACCTCCAGGACGGCGATCCGTGCGACGCCTGCCCGTCCTGCGTGTCGATCCGCGAGGGCCGGGCGATGGACCTGCTCGAGATCGACGCCGCGTCGAACCGCGGCATCGACGCGATCCGGGACCTGCGCGAGCGCATCAACTACGCGCCGACCGATCTCAAGCGCAAGGTCTACATCCTCGACGAGGCCCACCAGATCACGAAGGATGCGTGGAACGCGCTCCTGAAGTCCCTCGAAGAGCCGCCGGACTTCGTCATCTTCATGTTCGCCTCGACGCACCCGCAGGAGTTCCCGCCCGCGATCCTGTCGCGGCTCCAAAGGTTCGATGTCCGCCGCCTGACGACCGACGAGATCGAAGGCAAGCTCCGGCGAATCCTCGACGCCGACGGCCGGAAGGCGACGCCCGAAGCGGTGCACCTCATCGCCCGGCTGGCGGCCGGCGGGATGCGCGACGCCGAGTCGATGCTGGACCAGCTCATGTCGTCCTCCGCCGAGTCGCTCGACGAGTCGCGTGTGCGCGACCTGCTCGGGCTGGCCGACGCAGAAACGGTCGACGGCTTCGTCGAGGCACTCGTCGCGTCGGACCCGCGCGCCGGGATCCGGCTCCTCGACGCGCTCGAGGAACGGGGTCGTGATCTTCGTGGCTTCCTCGACCAGGTCATCGAGGCGCTTCGATCCGGAATCGTGGGCGGCCCGCCGACCGCAGGCTCGAACGCGATCCGAAACCACGCGATCACCGAGCTGGCGGCGGCGGCACGCCGCCTGGCGTCGATCGATCCGAGCCGTGCCGGCGTGGGCGGCCTTCGCCTCCAGCTCGAGCTCGCCCTCTTCCCCGAGCCCGGCCGCGCGCCGACGGCCGCGGCGGCGGCACCACCTGGCCCTGCGCCAGCGGCA
>DATFHO010000010.1:0-12200 GCA_035248345.1 Candidatus Limnocylindrales bacterium | reverse complement strand
CCGGCATGGTCGTCGACGATCAACCGCGCCGCGCGGTGCAGCGCCAAGGCGCGCCGGTTGTAGCCCAGTCCGCGCCATGCCCGGATCACGTCGGCCGAAGATGCTGCGGCCATCGATGCCGGCGTCGGATAGAGCGCCATGAGCCGCGTCCACGCCTCGGCAGCGCGGGCTGCCTGCGTCTGCTGCGCGATCACCTCGGACACGAGGATGGCCCACGGGTCCTTCGTCCCGCGGAACGCGAGCTCCCGCGCGTGAACGGCGTACCAGTCGAGGACCGCTGCCTGAATCGACTCGAGGTGGGCGGGCATGGCGCTCATGGTGCGCCCAGCGGGAAGCGCCTGCGCGTCCGCCATCGACCGTCGGTGCCTTCGACGATCAGGATCGCCGCGGACACGCGCCGCCGGAGCGGAAGGGATCGAACTGCCTCCGCCTGGACGGCACGAAGGCGCCGTCGGTCGTCCGACGCGAGGGTCAAGTGCGGAATGATCGTGTTGTGGATGCCGCCGTACGGCTGGTAATCCGGGAACCCCCGAACGAGCGCCTTCGTCAGCTCGACGAACGGTTCGGCTGGCTCCGGATCGAGCCAGATCAGGCCTTCGGCGGCGCCGCCGCCGGGATCCCAGCGTCGAACCTCGCGCAGGTCGACGTCGAACGCCGGCACGGCGGCGACGACCTCGGCGACTCCATCCACATGCGCGGCAACCAGCGAAGGGGCCGGCACGAACGGGAACAGGAGCGTCACATGGGCGGGCGCGCCGGCTCGGGCGCTCGCGACCTCGCGCATGCGGATCGACTCGAGTTCGGCAGGCAGCCGAATCGGAACGATGATCCCGGAGCGGCGCTCAGCGTCCATCTCGCGCACCATTCTTGCGTACCCACCAAGGAGGCTCGATTGCCAACCGCGCTCCCCCGCCCCGGCGGTCTGATCTTCGACCTCGACGGCACCCTCGTCGACACCGTGTCCGCGCGCATCGACGGCTGGGTCGAGGCGCTGACGGCGATCGACGTTCCGGCGCGTCCCGAGCAGATCGCGCCGAAGATCGGCATGGACGGTCGGCGCCTGGCGCGCGAGGTGGCTGCTGACGCGGGGCGCGAGCTGTCCGATCACGAGCTCGAGGAGGTCGACAAGGCCGCCGGCGAAGGGTTCGACCGACGGAATGGCGCGCCTCGGGCATTGCCGGGTGTCCACGCAGTGCTCGAAACGCTGTCCGCCGAGGGCATCCCGTGGGTGATCGCGACGTCGAGCCGCGCGCAGCAGGTCAAGGGTTCCGTGGCTGCGCTGGACCTTGGCCACGAGCCGAAGATCGTCGACGGCTCGCACGTCAAGCATGCCAAGCCCGCACCGGACCTGCTGTTGCTCGCCGCGGACAAATTGGGTGTCGCGCCGGAGCGATGCTGGGCGGTCGGGGATGCCACATGGGACGTTCGGGCGGCTGTCGCGGGCGGGATCACCGCCATCGGCGTGACGGCGGGCTCAGCGGTTTCGCGTGAGGACCTGCTGGGGGCAGGTGCGGCCGCCGTGATCATCTCGCTCGAGGAGCTGCCGCGGCTGCTCGCCGACCGCTAGCGGCCGCCGAACGCTGGCACGCGCGCTGGCTGCGTGGATTCACGCACCATGCACACAACGACGATTAGTGACCTTCCAAGGACCGGTCGGCGGCGCCGAGGAAGGTGGCTCCAACGTGAAACGAACCCTTCACGTTCGCTTGGAGTGCTCTCGTGATCTGAGCAAGGCGGTCGAGGCCCGCGTTACCCGGCAGCCGCGCCCTTCCGCCGCCCTAGCCGTGCTTATGCACATGTCGCGTGATTCTCGGCATTCAGGAGCGCCTACCTCGCGATGACGAGCACGCCCACGAGAAGCCCCATCCCGAGCCCCAGGACGGCCGCGTCCAGCGAGGTCCACCGAACAGGTCGAAACGTCGAGCGCGGGCCTGAGCCGAAACCGCGCGCGTCCATCGCGATCGCCAGCTCATCGGCGTGCCGAATCGCGCGGACGAGAAGGTTCACGAGGATCCGCGGCCGCCACTCGGGCATGCCGCGGAGCCGGCGCGATTGGCGGATCGTCGTGAGGTCGTCGGCGAGGCGCGGCACTGCCTGGTACGCAGCGAGCGCGCCGTAGGCGAATCGTGGCGACACGCGCCCGAGCTGGACGAGCGAGTCGACGAGGTACGTCGTGTCCGTCGTCAGGACGAACACGGCGCCGACGCTGACGACGGCGCCGACGCGGGCGCCGAGCGCTGCGGCGGCGACCAGCGCCTCCTCGGTGATGCGGAGCGGACCCAGCCGCAGCACCTCCGTGGCGAGCGGATCCGTGTTCCGACCGGAGAACAGGAGGTTCGCGAGCACGATGCCGCCCGCGGCAAGGAGCAGCGGCCACAGCCGGCCGACGTACGCGCGGAGCTCGATCCGACCCAGCGCGAACCCGGCGACCAGCGCGACGAGCGCGAGGATCAATGGTGGGCGGATGTCGAGCGTGAACAGCAGCCCGACGAGCCATGCCGCGACGATCGCCAGCTTCACGAGCGGGTTCGCGCGCCCGAGCACGCTCTCGCGCTGGCGCCGCCCGATGTCGGGCGCGAGGAGCAGGCCGCTCATGAGAGCCTGATCTCGCGATCGAGTGCGTCGGCGACGAAGCGCGCGTCGTGAGTGGCCGCCAGCACGGCGCTCCCCCGCCCGACCAGCTCGTCGAGCGCCGCGACGAGCGCCTCGTGGCCGCGGCGATCCTGGCCCCACGTCGGCTCGTCCAGCACCAGGAGGCTGGGGCGCCGTGCGAGCGCGGTGACGAGCGAGAGCCGACGCTGCTCGCCGCCTGAGAGCTGGTATGGGCTCCGCGAGCCGAATCGCTCCAGCGGGAGCGAGAGCCGCTCGCACAGCTCGTGCGCGAACGCCAACTGCGCGGTGTCCAGGCCGAGAGCGACCTCGTCCCGGACGGTATCGCCGAGGAACCCGAGCTCGGGGTTCTGCACGACGTAGCCGGCAACCCGTGCGATCTCGCGTGCACGGAGCCGGGCGGGATCGCGCCCGTCGAGCAGAACGCGGCCGCCACGCGGACGGAGCAGCCCGAGCGCCAGCCGCAGCAGCGTCGTCTTCCCGCTCCCGTTGCGGCCCACGAGCCCGACCCGCTCACCGGCTCGCACGTCGAGGTTGACGTCCTGCAGCACCGGACGGCCGCGGTCGAACGCGAAGGTCACGCCATCGACCTGCAGCAGGGGCGCTCCGGGCTCGCCTCCGCGCAAGCGGCCGTGCGCGACCTCTCGATCGGCAGGGAGCCAGATCCCGGCCGCGACCAGCGCCGAGCTCGATCGACCGAGGACGTCGGTCGGCGGCCCGACATCGATCGGTCGGCCCTCGGCGTCGAGCGCCAGCACGATGTCGGCGAGCGGCCACGCGAGCTCGGCGCGATGCTCGACGAGGACGATGGTGGTGGATCGCGCGTCGCGGAGTGCGCGCAGGATCCCGGCAACTGCCGCGGCGCCTTCCGGGTCGAGGCTGGCCGTCGGCTCATCGAGGATCAGCAGTCCTGGCTCCATCGCAAGCACGCCTGCGATCGCGACGCGCTGCTGCTCGCCACCCGACAGGCGATTCGATCGCCGATCCTCGAATCCCTGGAGGCCGACGGACCCGAGCGCTTCCGGGACGCGCCGGCGCATCTGTTCGAGCGGCCACGCTGCGTTCTCCAGCCCGAACGCCACGTCGTCGCCGACGCGCTCCATCACGAGCTGGCTGGCGGGATCCTGGAGGACGATCCCGGCGCCGAGCTTCCGCGTGGTCGTCGGCACGCCGCTCGCGACATCGATGTCACCAACGCGGAGCGAGCCCTGCCACGTCCCCGGGAACTGCCACGGCAGCAGCCCCGCCACGCCGCGCGCGAACGTGCTCTTGCCGGAACCGGACGGCCCGACGACGAGCAGGACCGAACCGCGCTCGACCTCGAGCTCGACATCGCGGAACGCCGTTCGACCGGCTCCTTCGTACGTGAAACCGGCGCCCGACCCCCGGATCGCGGGCGGCGGAGTTCGAACGGTCAGGCGCCGGACCCCGCGCCGAGCCCGCGCAGGACGCCCGTGCGCTGGAGCGCACGCACCAGGAGCACGGACCCGTAGGCGACGATCGCCACCGCGGACACCGCCATGACGACACCGCGCAGGAGCTGGACGTCGAGCGCCGTGTCCGCGTAGTACAGCGCCCAGTCGTGCAGCCAGGCCGCGACGGAGCTCGCGATGGCGGCAAGCGAAAGCACTGGCAGCGACCAGTTGCGGTAGCGGAACAGCGCGAAGACGACTTCCGCCGCTGCGCCCTGCAGCACGCCCGACAGCAGCACGTCGACGCTCCAGGTGTTGCCGGGCATGAACATCGAGACCGCCGCGGCGATCACCTCGGCGAACAGGGCCGCGCCCGGCTTCCGGACGATCAGCGGCGCCAGCACGGCCGGCATCAGCCACATGCCGTAGAGCAGGAAGTTCGGGATCGGCGTGACGCCACTCAGTGGTGCGAAGAAGTTCCACACGAGGTTCCACGCCGCGAACACGACGCCGAACGCGACCCCGATGATCGCGGTGACCAGGATGTCCCGCGTCGACCAGGCCTGCATCTGCACGAATACCTCCAGCTACGAAGAACGCCGCCTTCCGGAAGAAGGACGGCGGCGCACATCGAGCCTTTGGCCTGCTTCCTTCGCCGGTACGAACCGGATCAGGTTCCGCGGGTCTGTGGTCTTGCCACACTCTCAGCGCATCTGCGCTCCCCGGAGGCGGTATTCAGTTGCCGGCCACTATACGCCTCAGCGGCGCGAATCCAGCCATTCCTCGAACGCATCGAAGGACGGCGGGATCACGGGAGCCAGGTTGGGATCGCCGGTCGCCGCGGCACGGGCATCCAGACCGAACCGACGCGCGTCCGGTGTCTTGAGCCCATTGCCGGTCAGGACAGCGACGACCTCGTCCCCCGGCCGGATGACGCCACGCCGCACCGCGGCCTCCGCTGCGGCAACGGTGACGCCGCCCGCCGTCTCGGTGAAGATGCCCTCGAGGCGGGCGACGTTCCGGATTGCCGCGGCGGTCGCATCGTCCGGCACGGCTTCGATCGACCCTCCGGTCGACCGCGCAAGCGCCGACGCCCAACCGCCGTCGGCGGGCGCCCCGATGGCGAGCGATCGAACGATGGTGTCCGGCCGCTCCACCGGCTCGATCACGTCCGAGCGGCCGACCCAGGCCGAAGCGACCGGCGCGCAACCCGCGGCCTGGCCACCCACGAACCGAACAGGCCGCCGCTCGATGAGCCCGACCTTCGCGAGCTGGTCGAAGCCCTTCGCAAGCTTCGTGAACAGCGCGCCTGACGCGATCGGCGCGACGACGACGTCGGGCGTCCGCCAGCCGAGCTGCTCCGCGATCTCGAACGCGAGCGTCTTCGAGCCCTCCGCGTAGAACGGGCGCAGGTTGACGTTGACGAAGCCCCAGTCCGTCTCGTCCGCGATCTCGAGGCAGAGGCGGTTCACGTCGTCGTACGTGCCGTCAATCGGAACGACAGTGGCTCCGTAGGCGAGTGCGTGATCGATCTTCGCGGGCTCCAGGTCCGCGGGAACGAATACGTACGCAGGAAGTCCGGCGGCCGCCGCGGCGCCCGCCGTGGCGCCGGCGAGGTTCCCGGTCGATGCGCAGGCGAGCGCCTCGAGGCCAAGCTCCTTCGCCCGCGCCGCGGCAATTGCCACGGCGCGGTCCTTGAAGCTGAGCGTCGGGTTCCGGGTGTCGTCCTTGATCCACAGGCGGTCGATGTCGAGGGCATCGCCGAGGCGATCCGCGGCGATGAGCGCGGTCGAGCCCACCGCCAGCCCGCGCGCCGGCGGATCGACCGGCAGAAGCTCGCGGTAGCGCCAGATTCCGGGAGCGCGCGAGGCGATGATCTCGGAGTCGATGGCCCCCGCCACGGCGGCCAGGTCGTACGTGGGTTCGAGCGGCCCGAGGCAGGCGCCGCAGACGTAGTCGAGTCGGCCGTTCGATGGCCGGCCGCACGCGCGACACGCGAGCCCGAGCCGGAATGCAGCGGCGGTTTCGGGTCGGGTCTCCAGCTCGGCAGTCATCGCTCGGCGGCTCCTTCCGGCGTTCGCGCGGGCGCGAACCGGCTACGAAACGGAGGAACCGGGATGAATCGGGCGTACCGCCGATCGAAGGGGTCTCACGAAGAGTTCCCTATCTCGCAGGAGGGCCTGCCCGGATTTGGCACCTTGCCGGCATCGCGCCGGTAGGTTGTCGTGGCTTCACAGGGCCGGTCCCTCCGCCACTCTTGATACGAATCTCTTCAGTTGTGCGGCGGATGCTAGCGGCTCAGGTCGGTGCGTGCATCCGGCTGACGCGCTCGCGGATCCAGGCGATGACCTCGTTCTCGATGCGTGGGCCATCCGATTCGTTGTGCAGCTCGTGCCGCAGCCCCGGGAAGACGCGCCGGGTGACGCCGGGCCGGCCCTCGAGCGCCGCGCTGGCCTCGGTCCGAACGATCTGGTCGTCGCCGCCGTGGATCACGAAGGTCGGGATCGACAGCCGGTCGAGCGCGGCCGCCACCCGCCGCTGCTCCGCGAAGGCCGCGTCTGCAAATCGAACGGTCGAGCGGTGCTGGTTCAGCGGGTCGACCTTGTAGCGCGCTCCGACGGTCGGATCGCAGCACAGCTGGTTGGCATCGAGGCGGTTGCTCAGCAGCATCCCCGGCGACACGCGCTTGAGCGTGCCGACCAGCGCCCGCTGCCACAACGGGATGTTCGCGCCGATCGCGGGCGCGGACAGCACGAGCAGGTCCGGCCGTGCCCGGCCGTCCAGCACGTACCCGAGTGCGATGAGCCCGCCGAGCGAATGGCCGTACAGGACGAGGGGCCGGCTCGGATCGACGGAGCGAACCGCCGCCAGCCGTTCCTCGAGGTCGTCGTGGAGCTGTGACCAGCGGTCGATGGAGGCGCGCGCGCCGCCGGAAGCACCGAAGCCGCGCTGATCGAACCCGAACGTATCGATGCCCGCGCCGGACAGCTGCGCCCCGACGTGCTCGTAGCGGCCGCTGTGCTCGGCGAGCCCGTGCACCAGCAGCAGCGAGGCCCATGCCTCCCCGCTCTCGACCGGCCAGTGCCGGATGAGCAGTGACGTCCCGTCGCGCGCCGCCACATGCTCGACGACAGGCCCGAGCCGCGGAGCCGCGACACCAGCACCGAACCCAGGGACGACTGCCATGGTCGGCAGCCTATACGCTGCGGCGATGGCCATCCGGGAAGTCGGCGATCGCGTCTACGCGCTGCACTACGACTTCTACGACCAGCAGATCGGCGTCGTGATCGACCTCGACGACGTCATGGTCATCGACACGCGATCGACCCCCGAGCAGGCGCGCGAGATCCTCGCCGACCTTCGATCGCTGACGGCCAAGCCCGTCTCGATCGTCGTGGACACGCACTGGCACTACGACCACGCGTTCGGGAACAGCGTGTTCCGTCCCGCCGCGATCTGGGGCCACGTCCGCGCCGCAGAGCGCATCGTCCGCGACGGGCCCGAGGCGATCCGCGAGATCGCCGCCGTCGAGGGCCAGCTCGCGGCGGACATCGTGAACGTACGGCTGGACCCGCCGGAGCACACATTCGACGACCGCGCGACCGTCATGGTCGGCGACCGCCGCGTGGAGCTCGCCTATCACGGCCGGGCGCACACCGAGGGCGACATCAGCGTCACCGTGCCGGACGCGCAGGTCCTGTTCGGCGGCGACCTCATCGAGCAGGGTGCGCCGCCGAGCTTCGGCGACAGCTTCCCGATGGACTGGCCCGCCACGGTGGAGCGTCTCCTTCCGCTCGCGACAGGCGCCGTCGTGCCCGGTCACGGCAAGGTCGGCGGTCGAACGTTCGTCGAGGAGCAGCTCTCGGCATTCCAAGGGCTCGCCGCTCTCGCGCTCGAGGTGCACGACGGCGGCCGATCGATCGAGGACGCGATCGCGAAGTCGCCGTTCGGCCCGAAGACGCCGCGTGACGCCTTCGAACGTGCCATCGCCCAGCTCCGAGGCGAGCTCGACTGAATCAAAACGGCCCGGCGGGACGCCACCGGGCCGTCGGTTTGCGCGAAGGGCTAGGCCGAGGCGGCTGCCATGGTCGAGCGGGCGACGGAGTTGCCCGTCTCCTTGTCGAACAGGTGGAGCTTCTCGAGCGGGAGCTTGAGGTCCAGCACGTCGCCCGGCTTCACGCGGTGCTCCGAGCTCACCACGGCAACGAAGTCGCCCGGGTTGCCCTGGATCGTGCAGTGGAGCAGCTCCTCGTCGCCGAGGAACTCCACGACGTCCGCGTTCGCGCGGATCGTGATGGCGTTCGGGATGTCGCCGAGCTCGAGGTGCTCCGGGCGGAAGCCGCCCACGAGCGTGCCCGAGCCGTCGGCGCCCTTGTACCGGGCCGGCAGCGGGGCGGAGAACCCGGCGCCCTTGAGCGTGTCGCCGTCCTTCGTCAGGTCGATGAAGTTCATCGACGGGCTGCCAATGAAGCCGGCGACGAAGAGCTTCTGCGGGTTGTCGTAGAGCTCCTGGGGCGGCCCGACCTGCTGCAGCTCGCCCTTGTCCATGACCGCGATCCGCGTGCCCATCGTCATCGCCTCGACCTGGTCGTGGGTCACGTAGACGGTCGTGGTCCCGAGGCGCTGGTGGAGGCGCGCGATGTTCGCGCGCGTCTCGACGCGCAGCTTCGCGTCGAGGTTCGACAGCGGCTCGTCCATGAGGAAGACCGCGGGCTCGCGCACGATCGCGCGACCGAGCGCGACGCGCTGGCGCTGTCCGCCCGACAGCTCACGCGGCTTCTTCTGCAGGTTCTCGAGGCCGAGCATCTTCGCCGCTTCCTTGACCCGTTCGTCGATCTGGGCCTTGGGGACCTTTCGCAGCTTGAGCCCGAACGCCATGTTGTCGTAGACCGACATGTGCGGGTACAGGGCGTAGCTCTGGAAGACCATCGCGATGTCGCGATCCTTCGGGGCGACGTCGTTGACGACGCGATCGCCGATCTTCAGGGCGCCCTCGGAGACCTCCTCGAGGCCCGCGATCATCCGCAGGCTCGTGGTCTTGCCGCACCCGGAAGGGCCGACGAGGACCATGAACTCGCCATCCTGGATGTCGAGGTTGAGGTCCTTCACGGCGGCGAATTCGCCGAAGCGCTTCCAGACGTGGTCGAACGTCACGGTGGCCATGCACGCTCTCCTGCCCGGTGTGGAAGCCATCGCGGGCCCTTGCATCTCGGCGCGAACAGGTCGCGCCGTCGACGGGCCCCGTACGTGTCAGCCGGTCCGGGTCGACCCGATGGTAGTCCCCCTGGAGGGGCGCGCAAGGTGCAGGAGCGTTGCATCCTGGGCATCCCGGACGGGCGACGCCTCCCAGGCTTGCGGCGCCGGCCGAGGTCGGAGGAGCTGGAGGTCACGAAACCGGTCCATCAGCCGCCGGGTTCGGTCCTCGAGCTCGCGTGTCATCCGGTCGTGAGCCGGGGAACCCGGAGCATGGGTGTTTCGCCGCTGGTCGAGCTCCCGCAGCTCGGTCAGCTCCTCGAGCAGCCGGTCGATCGACGTTGCGTCGCGACCTTCGCCACTCTCGTGCGTCAACACCCACGCTCCGGTTCTCCGCGAACCCGGCGTTCATCCCCCGCAAGGTCCACTTGCATAGGTATCGAAACAGAGGTTTCGGTTACCTCGCTCGTCGCGGAGTCGGGGTTGCGGGCACATTTCGGTGACGGGCGACTGTGAAGAATTGGGAAGCGGCGGCCATTCGAAGAGAACGCGGTGGCTCTTTGACAGTGCCACCGCGCCGGTGGCAGATCAGCGTCGGGCGAACGTCAGATGGTGCTGGCGCAGGCGCGGCACTTGGTCGCACCCACCGCGTTCGCCTCCATGCAGAAGGGGCAGGTCTTGACCTCGGCCGGTGCCTCCTCCTTGATGAACATCTTCGAAATGCGCCACACGACGAACGCGATCACCACGAAGGCAATGATCGAGTTGACGAACGCGCCCCAGCGGATATCGACCGCCGGGACCGGGACGCCAGCTGCATCAATGCTCGCCTTCTTCAGCGTGATGACGAGCGAGGAGAAGTCGACGCCGCCAAGCAGTAGTCCGATCGGCGGCATGATGATGTCGTTGACCAGCGAGTTGACCACCGTGCCGAGCGCCGTGCCGATGATCACGCCGACCGCGAGAGCCAGGGCGTTCGTCTTGAGCAGGAATGCGCGGAACTCACCAACCATCGGGACCCCTCCATGTGCGCGCGTCGCGCATGTACCCAACCCGCCCATCGTATGCCTGCCGCTGCGTAGCCGGAAGGTCGCTCTCGCGATGGTGGGGATCCCGGGGTAGAATGCGCGCCGCGCCGCTGGCGAGTGGCCAAACGGTAAGGCACCTGACTCTGGATCAGGGGATTGAAGGTTCGAATCCTTCCTCGCCAGCCAATTTTCCCGGGAATCGCCACTGGCGACCCGCGCGACCGCGGTGCGATACTCCGGATCGGTCTGCGAAGCTCGGCTGTAATGCCAAGTGCGACACCATCCCGAGGTGTTGGAAATGCCGATGAACACCGCGGAGCTGCTGGAGCAGTGGCGGGAGGCGATTCGAGCCTCCGAGCTCGCGGCCCGCCTCGCGAAGATCGCTGCGGAATCGGTGGAACGCACCGCCCGAGAAGCCACCGCCGCCGAGGAGCTGGCAAAGCTCGCTGAGCGCGCCACGGCAGCCGCGAGCGAGGCCGCGGCGACCGCGCGCCGAGCGGCGGATCTCGCAGTCCAGATGTCCAGCCAGAGCGTCTCGAACCAGAACCGGGACGACGACGCATCGATCGCGGCGCAGTCCCTCGAGGCCGACGCCCGCGAGCAGTACCACGCTGCCGAGTCGGAGGCGCGGGCGCGCCACAGCTGAACCACGACCGGCCGAGCGGCCGACAGGAAATCGGTCGACGCCGAGGCGCCCGGTAGGCTCCGCCCTTGATGTCGACCGCCCTCCGACGACTCCTGATGCCGGCGCTCGCGCTCATCACCGCGTTCGTCGTCGGCGCGTTCCTGCTCGTCGTCACGGACGTCGAGCACCTGTCGAAGCTCGGGACCGACCCGCTCGGTGCCATCGGCGGCGCCCTCGATGTCGTGGTTCGCGGCTACTGGGCCATGCTCACTGGCTCGATCGGTGACATCGGCCAGATCGTCAGGGCGGTCCAGAGCGGCACGGAGCGCGACATCGCGCGGGCGATCCGGCCCGCCACGGAGGCGCTGCTCTCCGCGACCCCGATCATCTTCGTCACCCTCGGCGTCGGCCTCGCGCTGCACGCGCGCCTCTTCAACTTCGGCGCCGACGGGCAGTTCGCGATGGGCGGCCTCGGCGCCCTCGTCGGCGGCACGCTGCTCGCAGGCGTGTTGCCGGAGCCGATCGTGCTGGTCCTCGCGATCGTCAGCGGCACGCTGTTCGGCGCGGCGTACGGGTTCCTCCCCGGCCTCCTGAAGGCACGCACCGGCGCGCATGAGGTGATCACCACCCTCATGCTGAACACGATCGCGGCGCAGCTGATCATCTACGTCACGCGGTCGTTCAAGTTCCGGCCGCAGACGCAGCTGCCGAGCGTGCCGCGGATCTTCGACCTGGAGACCATCCGCGTCGACTGGGGTCTCGCCGCGGCGCTCGCGATGGCCGTCATCGTGTCCTTCCTCCTGTTCAGAACGACGCTCGGGTTCGAACTCCGCGCGATCGGCTACAGCCGGACCGCGGCTCGCTCGGCGGGGATGCGGCCGGGACGCGGCACGGTGCTGGCGCTGTCGATGTCGGGCGGCATCATCGGGATGGGCGGTGCGTTCCTGACCCTGGGTCCCGCGGGTGGGCTGTCCGGCAGCGGCGCCGGGCTCGTCGCCCTGGCGCTCGCGCTCATCGCCGGCCTCCGCCCGAGCGGGATCGTGCTCGCCTGCCTGCTGTTCGGCGCGCTCAGCAACGGCGCGAAGGCGATGGTGATCGTGACCGGGACGCCGCTCGACATCCTCACCGTCGTCGTCGCGATCGCGGTGATGTTCGTGGCGGCGCCAAGCCTCATCCGCACGATCTGGCGCCTGAAGCCGAATACCGTGGACGACGATCCCGCCACGTTCCGGCCCACCGCGGACGTCTCGCCGCTGTGACCCGGGGCGGCCTCCCGCAGTCGTTCTGGTTCCTTTGGGTCGGGACGATCATCAATCGGCTCGGCGGCTTCGC
>DATFHO010000009.1:0-3700 GCA_035248345.1 Candidatus Limnocylindrales bacterium | reverse complement strand
TCGCAAGGCCCGCGCTATCGACCTGAACCGAGCACGCCGCGTCGAACGGATCCTCCTCGCGGGTCCGCGGCGTGCCACCCGGAACGGGCACCAGTTGGATCGCATCCGAGCCATACCAGCGACGAAAACTGATCGTCCACTCGCCGGGGCCGAGGCTTGCCGGGACGTCACCCAGGACGCCCATCGACGACATCGGCCCGTTCGACCCGGCCATCTCCGAGCCGGGGGCCGGCTGGCCCGGATCCCAAGCGAAGTTGCCGCGGTGGTCGTAACCGCCTGGGCCTTCGATGCGGATCCCGTAGTTGCAGGGCCTGTACCACTGGGTCAGACATGGCCCGAGGCCCGTAGCCGAGAGCTCCAGCGTGGCCTGCCTCACCGGCAACGGGGTGACCGAGGGAGAGACGTCCGTTGCGCACCCAGCGACCGTGATGGACACCACCGCCAGGGCCGCCCAGCTTGATCGCCGCAAGCCTATGAACGCCCGGAGGTATGCCACGTTCACTCAGTCAGCGTTACATCACGCGGCCGCGAGAGTCACGGGTGGAGGTCCTTCGAGAGGCCGTACAGGGTCGCGCCGACGGTTGAGAGCTTCGCGTCGGGGTTGTCCTTGCACGTATCGGTGATGGCTTTCACGTAGGCCTGGATCACGGCGTCGCGCGGGGCGTACTTGCCGCCGTCGCTCGCGCGCAGGGCCATGAGGATCGCCGTGCCGAACGAGTCGCGCTGCGAGGACGTCATCTGGTTCGACCACTCGGCGCATGTGGTTTCGGCCGCGGTCTTGGGCCAGGCTGGTGAGGAGCAGGCGGCGAGGACGGTCGTGGCTGCGAACGCGAGACCGGCAACAAGACGGCGCATCTCAGTCAGTGTCCACCACGCGGGCACCGACCGGCTGCGGCCGAAGGTTGGCGAGCCGACCGGGAAGGCCGAACGCGTCCGACTGTGCGGCGAGGGCCCCGCCGACGGCGTCGACCGGACCGTCGGAGGCGACAAACGCGGCGATCGTCGAGCCGGAGCCGGCCAGGCAGGCGCCGATCGCGCCCGCGTTGCGCGCCGTAGCGACAAGCGCAGGCAGCTCTGGGTACGCGGCGGCGCGATACGGCTCGTGGAGCCGGTCCTGGGTCACGAGCGCAAGCACGTCGCTCCGGCCCGAAGCGAGACCGGCAACACCGACCGCCACGCGAGCGAGATTCGCGATGGCATCCGCGCGCGGAACGACGTCCGGCAGGACACGGCGCATCTCGAGCGTCGCGAGTCGCCGCTCCGGGATCCAGACCACGACGGTCACGTCGTCAGGCGGGTCGAGTCGAATGCTCTGGACCCCGGCATCGAGCGCGATGCTCGCGGTCAGCCCGCCCAGGAGCGCCGGCGCAACGTTGTCCGGATGGCCTTCGATGCGCGTCGCCAGTCGGATCGCCGTCGCGGCGTCGATCGGGCGACCGACCAAGGCCCCGGCCGCCACGATCCCGGCAACCGTCGCGGCCGCCGATGAGCCAAGCCCGCGCTCAAGGGGGATCTCGTTCGACATGTCGATCGACCAGCCGAGTCGGTCCGCGCCATCGACACCAAGCGTGGCGAGGCCATCTTCGAGTGCCACGACGAGGCGGTTCGATCGGTTGCCGGGCAGCTCCCCGTTGCCCTCGCCATCCACGCGAAGCTCGACCGGTGACGACCCCGGATCGCTCGCCCGTGCCTCGATGGTGACGCGGAGCGCGAGGTCCACCGCGAGGCCGAGGCAGTCGTAGCCGGCGCCGAGGTTCGCGATCGTCGCGGGTGCCTCGACGGCCACGCGCCGCCCGACCAGCTCTGACGCGTTCACCAGCCGAGCGCCCGTCGGACGCCGTCGTCCGTGGCGTCGGACTCCACGATCCGGCCGGCGACCACCTTCTCAGCGGTCTCGGGATCCTTGAGCCCATTGCCCGTCAGGACGGCGACGACAAGGTCGTCTGCCGAGAGCGCGCCGGAGGCCGCCGCTTTCGCGACGCCCGCAACGGAAGCCGCCGACGACGGCTCGCAGAACACGCCTTCGAGCGCGGCGAGGGAGCGGTAGGCCGCGAGAATCTCGTCGTCGGTCACCGAGTCGATGCCGCCGCGCGACTCGTCGCGGGCCGCAACGGCGCCCGCCCAGGTAGCGGGATTGCCGATCCGGATCGCCGTGGCGATCGTCTCGGGCTTCTCGACGGCCGCACCGCGCACGATCGGCGCGGCACCGGCCGCCTGGAAGCCGTGCATCCGGGGCCGGGTCTCGACGATGCCCGCCATCGCGTAGTCGGTGAAGCCGGCCCAGTAGGCCGTGATGTTGCCCGCGTTCCCGACGGGGATCGCGAGCACGTCGGGCGCCCGACCGAGGTCGTCGCAGATCTCCATCGCCGCGGTCTTCTGGCCCGCGATGCGATGCGGGTTGACGGAGTTCACGAGCGTCGCGCGAGCACCTTCCGCCGCCGACATCGACCGAACGACGCGCAGGGCGTCATCGAACGTGCCGTCGATCGCGACGACCTTCGCGCCTGCGATCAGCGCCTGGAGCAGCTTGCCGAGGGCGATCGCGCCCTTCGGCAGGACGACGGCCACCTCGATTCCGGCTGCCGCGCCGTATGCCGCCGCGCTGGCGCTCGTGTTGCCGGTTGAAGCGCAGATGATCGATGTCGCACCAGCCTCGAGCGCCTTCGACACCGCGACGACCATGCCGCGGTCCTTGAAGGAGCCTGTCGGGTTCAGCCCTTCCAGCTTGAGATGCAGGTTCGGGACGCCGATCCTGGCTCCCAGGCGTGGTGCGGCTACCAGCGGCGTGGCGCCCTCGCCGAGCGTGAGCCGCGGCGTCGCGTCGGTGACCGGCAGGTACTGCCGATATCGATCGATGAGGTTCGGCCGCTCCGTCACGCCCCTACTCCGCGAGCGGGTACTTCGCGCCGGACGGGCCTTCGAAATAGCCCGTCGCGCGCGGGAGCAGGCTCGCGACGGCCTCCATCGCGGCAGGCGCGAGATCGCCCCAGGTGGAGCCGTCGCCACGACGAACGGCGAGGAGGTCCGCAAGCACCGCAGCCGCGGTCGCGGTGCCGCCGGCGCCGGGACCCTCGACCGCCAGCCGCCCGAGCGCGTCCGCCTCGATCTCGATGCGGTTTCGAACACCGCCCGTCTGGCCGAGCGCGGACGCCTCGGGTACGGCGGTCGGCAGGACCGCGGCTTCGATTCGGCCGTCGGCGGCGCGGCGGCGGGCGGTGGCGAGGAGCCGGATCGCGAGCCCGTCTCGGTTCGCACGCGCGAGGTCGCCCGCGGTGACCCCCGTGATGCCGGGGTGGTCGCCTTCGCGCTCGGTCGCGATGCCGGCGCGGTCGAGCCACTGACCAAACGCGAGGCGGGCCAGCACGACGAGCTTGTCCGCGGCGTCACCGCCCTCGACGTCGCCGGTCGGATCGGCCTCGGCATAGCCGGCTGCCTGCGCGTCGCGCAGCGCGTCCGCGTATCCCACGCCCTTGAGGGCCATCTCGGTGAGGATGTGGTTCGTCGTGCCGTTCACGATTCCGCGCAGCGAGCTGACCGTCGTGCCGGCGAGGTCCTCCGCGAGCAGCCGCAGGATCGGCGTGCCGCCCATCACCGCAGCCTCATACCGGAACGGCGCCCGCGTCTGGCGCGCGATCGCCTCGAGCTCCGGGCCGTGCCGCGCGACGACGTACTTGTTCGCGGTCACGACCGCCTTGCCCGC
>DATFHO010000008.1:0-2595 GCA_035248345.1 Candidatus Limnocylindrales bacterium | reverse complement strand
TCGATGCACCGCGCGCGTATCTCTACGTCCGTGGCGAGTACCCGCTGGCCGAGGCGCGGATCCGCGGCGCGATCGCGGCGACGGAGGCCGCCGGCCTGCTGGGCGGGCTCGAGATCGAGGTCCGTCGCGGCGCCGGCGCGTACATCTGTGGCGAGGAGACCGCGCTCTTCGAATCGATCGAGGGCAAGCGCGGCGAGCCGCGGAACAAGCCGCCGTTCCCGGTCGAGGTCGGGCTGTTCGGGAAGCCGACCGCGGTCAACAACGTCGAGACGCTCGTGAACGTGCTTCCGATCCTCGCTTCGGGGCCGGGCGGCGGCGCGCGCTATGCGGCCACCGGGACCGAGGGCTCCACCGGGCCGAAGCTGTTCTGCCTGTCCGGCAACGTCGCGCGGCCGGGCGTGTACGAGGTCACGTTCGGGGCCACGCTCCGCGAGCTGATCGAGCTCGGTGGCGGCGTGCCCGGCGGACGCGCGATCCGGGCGATCCTGCTCGGTGGTGCGGCCGGCGTCTTCGTCGGGCCGGACCTGCTCGACATGCCGCTGACGTTCGAAGGCACGCGTGCCGCGGGCGCGACGCTCGGCTCCGGTGTCGTCATGGTGTTCGACAAGACCGTCGACATGGTCGGGACGCTCCGGCGCATCGCCGCGTTCTTCCGCGACGAGTCGTGCGGGCAGTGCGTGCCGTGCCGCGTCGGGACCGTGCGGCAGGAGGAATTGCTCGCGCGCCTCGCGGATGGGGTGGGCGTCCGGTCGCGCGAGGACGAGCTCGTGATCCTGCGCGAGATCGGGCAGGCGATGCGCGACGCTTCGATCTGCGGGCTGGGCCAGACCGCCTCGTCTGCGATCGAGTCGGCGATTCGGCAGCCTGCGCTGGTGGCGCTGTGAGCACCGAGGACATGCACGGCTTGACCGGCGGCCGTGTCGACCTGACGCAGCCTGCCGGTCATGAGCAGGCCGAAGCGCCGCCGCCGGGCGTCGTCTACATCACCCCGCCCGGTCGTGCCACGCACGCTCCCGAGGCGCCGCCTGCCGCGGTTCGTGAGCCCGTCACGCTCCAGATCGATGGCGTGGAGGTCACCGTTCCGGCCGGCTCGACCATTCTCGAAGCGTGCCGCGCCCAGGGCCTCGACATCCCGACCCTCTGCTACCTCGAGAACCTCACGCCGGTCAACGTGTGCCGCGTGTGCGTCGTCGAGGTGAAGGGGTCGCGCGTGCTCGCGCCGGCGTGCTCCCGGCGCGTGGAACCGGGCATGGAGGTCCAGACCGAGTCGGAGCGCGTGCAGCTATCGCGCAAGGTCGTGCTGGAGTTCCTGGGGTCCTCGGTCGACATGTCGCTCGCCGGGCCGCAGACGCCGAACGGGGACGCGGCGCGATACCGCGAGCGGTACGGCGCGGATCCGTCGCGGTTCGGCGACGCGGCGCCGCCGTCGGAGGCCGGAGCGCGCGACGCGCACGAAGCGGGGCACCACCACGCCGCCGAAGGCGAATCGGCCGCCTTCGCATCGACCGTCGCGCAGCCGGTCAAGGTCGACAACAACCTCTACGTGCGTGACTACTCGAAGTGCATCCTCTGCTACAAGTGCGTCGAGGCGTGCGGGGATGACGCCCAGAACACGTTCGCGATCGCCGTCGCCGGCCGCGGCTTCGATGCCCGGATCTCCACCGAGTGGAACGTCGGCCTGCCCGATTCCGCCTGCGTCTACTGCGGCAACTGCATCGGTGTCTGCCCGACCGGAGCGCTGATGTTCAAGTCGGAGCACGACATGCGCGCCGATGGTTCGTGGGATGAGGCGGCCCAGACGGTCACATCGACGATCTGTCCGTACTGCGGTGTCGGCTGCGCCGTCGACCTCCACGTGCAGGACAACACCATCGTGAAGGTGACCTCGCCGATGGACTCCTCGGTGACCGAGGGCCACCTGTGCATCAAGGGCCGCTTCGGCTTCGAGTTCACGAACGCCGGCCCGCGCCGCGGATAGCAGGCCCGGCCTGGGCGCTTCGGTTCGCCCGGTTCGGACGCCGCGGGGCAGCCCGCGGAGCCCGGTCTGGGGCTCGATCGCGCGCTTCAGACGCCGCGCGGCCCCATCGCTCGAGGCCTGTCTTCGGCCATGCCGTCTCGGGATTTGGGTCCGAGGCGCCCGAGGTGCGTGTCCTTGAAGCCCGTCGGGTACTTGAGGCCGTAGCCCATCAGTCGATCGATGCCCGTGTGGGCGACGAGGATCGCGCCGGCCATCGTCACGGCGGGGATGCCGGCCCACCAGCCCAGGCCGACCACGAGGCCGCCGACGAACCAGTTGTGGATCACGTTGTACGTGATGGCGCCGACGTGGTTGTCCTTGAGGTAGCCGAGCATCCCGACGTCCGGCACGAGCAGCAGTGGAATGAACCAGGGCAGGTCGCCGCCCTGCCCGCGCCAGATCACCCAGCCGAGAACCAGCCCCGCGATCCCCTCCAACCGCAGCCACCACCGCACCCACGGCGTGGTCTCCTCGAGGTGGATGTGGTCCGGCGCTGCCATCCCGCGCAGCCTACCGAGCCGCCACCATCACCGCCCGATCCGCACGCCCCTCGGCGGCCCTTCGAGGATGGTCGCCTT
>DATFHO010000007.1:0-4357 GCA_035248345.1 Candidatus Limnocylindrales bacterium | reverse complement strand
GGCGGGGCGCTCGCGCTGCCCGTTGGGGCAACTGTCCTGTTGGGGCGCGGCCGATATACGCCGGGAGCACAGCGGACTGGCGGCGCAACACCCGGCCTGCCACCGTCCGGCCATGCGTATGACCTGGGGCATCGCCGAGATCCTGCTCCTGATCGCGGTCATCTGCTTCGTGCTCGCGGCCATCGGCCTCGACGTGAAGGTCAGCCTGATCGCCGTCGGGCTCGCGTTCTTCGCGGCGTCCTTCCTCGTTCCCAACAGGGGCATCCGGCCCTAACCGCTCCGGCCCGTCGCGGGTCACGTTCACTCGCGGGCCAGGCACGCGGCGCACGGGCTCGACTCGTCCCGCCTCGAGGTGCCGACGCGCCGCCGGCTCGGCCCGAGCGCGGAGAAACGCGCCCGCTGACGAACGGCGCCCGTTGGAAACGCACTGGTTCCATGTGTCGAAGATCGATGCCACGTGGAGCCGATCCAGGCCGCTCCATCGACGTTTGGAACGTCGGGCGACCCATCCATCATGGGACGGACCTTCCGCGGCGGCCTCCTTCGACGCATGGAACACGTGTTGTTCCATGGGCCCATGGGCAACGTACCGCGACTTGGGTTGACTCATCGGGATGAGTCAACCATACTCATACTGTGACCAAGCGACTCCAGGTCCTGTTCGACGACGACGATTTGGAGGACATCCAGCGCCTCGCGAAGCGCGAGCGCAAGACGACCGCGACCTGGGTCCGCGAGCAGCTTCGGGCGGCGCGGGCGTCCGCGCTGTATCCCGATGTCGAGCCGAAGCTGCGGGCGATTCGCGAGGCGACGACGTACTCGTTTCCGACGGGTGAGATCGACGAGCTGCTCGCCGACATCGAACGCGGCTACGCCGACTCGCATCCGGACGCACGGGCGCGCGACTGAGGCGTGTCGATCTTCGTCGACTCCAACATCCCGATGTACCTCGTCGGTGGCGACCATCCCAATCGTGATCGGACCCGCGCGTTGCTCGAGGTCGCGGTCGCGGCCCGCCAGCGGCTTGTCACGGACGCCGAGACGTTCCAGGAGCTGCTCCACCGGTACGTCGCCATCAACCGGCGCGAGGCGATCGAGCCCGCCTGGAACGCACTCAGGCGGCTCGTCGACGAGACCCTTCCGATCGAGCTCGAGGACGTCGAGCGTGCGCGCCAGCTCGTGCTGACAAGCCGGTTGGGAGCCCGGGATGCGCTCCACACTGCCGTCATGCAGCGGCACGACATTCCGGAGATCCTGACGTTCGACACGGCGTTCGATCAGATCCCCGGCATCCGACGGCGGGCCTGACGATGACTCGCGGACCCATCCCCCGCTTCGACCTCTACGAGGAGCTCGAGGTCTCGCGCCAGGCGAGCCCTGACGTCATCGAGGCGGCATACCGGACGCTCGTGAAGCGCTACCACCCCGACGTCGCCGGGGCCCGTGGTGGCGCGGAGGGCCGCGCCGGTGCGGACGGACGCGCAGGCACCGGGCAGGTCGATGCCGAGCGCATCAAGCGGCTCAACGTCGCGCATGGCTGGCTCGCCGATCCCGCGAAGCGCGCCCGGTACGACGAGGCCAACCCGGCCTCCTCGAAGCCCGCCGAGCCCGTGAAGGCGCCCGCCGACGTGCCTGGCGATCCGCAGGCCGACCTCGCGCCGGGCGGTTTCGGCCCGAACACCACCGCGGTTCGGCAGTTCCTCGCCGACCTCCGCCCGCTCGACTGGAACCGCGCGCTCGAGATCGCCGAAGGCAAGGCCACGATCGGCACGACCCAGTACGCGGAGGCCCGTGGCTCCGCGCTCGCGGCGAGTCGCGCGAACGGCCGGCACGACCAGTGGCTGCTCGCTCGGGATGCCGCCACGGTCATCGCGAAGGGGAAGCTGCGCGAAGGGCCGGCCGTGAACGAGGTCGCGGGCATCGTCGCGGATGTCGCCGGCGCCCTCGTGGTCCGCGACGTCATGCCCCTCGCCGACTTCCATACGTTGCTTGCCCCGTGGACGTGGCGGCCCACGGCGGCCGATACCGCGAAGGGGTCGAAGCCCGGCGCGGCGGCTCCAGGTGCCGCCACTCGCGTCGTTCCCGATCGCGGCGTGACGGGTGGAGGCGCGGTCCGAGGGCGGCGACGGCCGGTCGCGGTGGCCCTGGGCGCGACGGCGCTGGTGGCAATCCTCGGTGTCGCGGTGCTGGGCGGCGCGCTGCCGAAGCCGCTGCCGGCGGATCAGGTGGCGGTTGCATCGAGAACCCCATCGCGCGCGCCGGCATCACAGGCTGTGGCAGCATCCACGGAGGCGACGTCGGCCCCCACCGTTGCCACCTTCACCGAAGCTCCGACATCGTCCTTGGTCGCCCTCGAGCCGAGCGGTACCCCATTCGATCCGACCGCCGGCCCGACACCGGCGCCCACGCCCGTGGTCACGCCACGCTCGACGCCGAAGCCAACGCCGACGCCGACACCCACACCGACGCCCACTCCAACACCGACACCCACTCCCGTGCCGACCCCTTCCCCGAAGGTCATCTGCACCGTGCCCGATTTCTTCAACAAGAGCACGGGGAGCGTCCTCGGAACCTGGACGACCGAGGGGTTCACCGGCGCGATCACCTACCTGCCGGATCCCCATCCCCAGTACAAGATCGGCTGGCAGAGCCTGACCGCCGGCTCGCTCGTCCTCTGCACGAGCGACATCACGGTCGCGCTCGTCGCCCCGTAGGTCAGTTGCCGTCGCTGACGCCCCAGGTGAGGCCGAAGGCTTCGAGGCGCGCGACGAGGTCCGACGGCGTTCTGGCGCTGGCGAGACCCGGTACAAGCGCCAACGCCTGATCGACGTAGCTTCGGCCGCGCGGATGGCCGACGTGGAGTGCCAGTCGATCGACGCCGGCCATCTCCGCGGCGAGGAGCTGGACCAGGGTCATCATCACGCGATTGCCGCCGAACGCGCCACAGCCCCAGAAGCCGGAATGGATCGCGACCCCCGCAGCGTCGCGGGGGCCCGCGGACCGCTTCGACTCCACGACCGCGGCACGGAAGCCCGTGTACGCGGTCGCGAGCGCGAGATCGATCTCCTCACGCCGGTACCAACCATGCCCGCCGTACGGAGCGGCGATCGCGAGGATGTTCGACACCGTTGGCGGATCGATGCGGGTCGTCGCCGCGCGAATCGCGTCGGGCGTGGCGTGCGCGAACGCCATGCCGTAGAGCCAGCTCGGTCCCCCGACGCCGGCGGGTGCGGCTGTCCGGATCGAGATGCGACGCTCGGCGCCCATGACGAGCACCGGGGTCGGTCGGCCGTTCGCGATTGTCGTCGTGGGCTGGCCCTGCGCGACGAGCGCTTCGCGCAGCGAACCGAGGATCGGATGCTCGGCGACCTGGATCTCGTCCTGCGCGAACAGCACCGAGCCGTAGGCGTAGAAGAGGTTCGGGTCGGCGAAGTTGACATGCCAGTCGACGCCGACGGCCGGCTCGAGGACGGCGTGGTAGTCGAAGTAGCCATCGAGCACGACGAGGCGGCGCTCGAGCCGCGACGGGTCGAGCTCAAGGGCTGTCGGCAGCGCCAGCTCCGGCCAACGCGTGTACTCCAGCTCGCCCGAGTGAATGGCGTCCGGCGGCGACGCGATCGAGAACAGGAGCTGCTTGTTTTCGTTCCGGAGCTTCGGCGGGTGCTGCCGAAGGAGCACGGCCGCCTCATACGTGCGCCGCTGCAGTGGCTCGGTCACGTCTGAGCGTGGGCGATCAGGCCCGCTCGTCGGAGCTCGACGGCGCCGTGAAGACCTCCCACGCCAGCAGAATCCCGACGAGAAGGATGACGAGGAGCATCAGGCCTTCGACCTGGAGCGGCTCGAGGCCGAGGCCCGTCCGGACCATGTCCGGCATGAGCGCCACGAGCGTGATGACGGTGTAGATCGGGATACCGAGCAAGGCCGTGCCGCGAAGGCCCGCAAGCGCGCCGGACGTCGAGGCCGCAGCCCGAGCACCGGCGTAGGCGGCGGCAATCCCGGTCAACCCAGCGAGCCCGAACGCGACCCGCCACATCGGGCCGGTCGCGAGCAGCGACGCGAGCGAGACGATCCCGGGCAGGATGAAGTGCATCGACACGAGGAACATGAACCGCCGCGATGCCGCGTCGCGCGTCAGCTCCGCGTGCCGGAACTGCACGACCACCCACCAGAACCCGAGCAGCGTGAAGAACAGGCCCGCCGCTGCTGCGTAGAACGTCGTCGTGTCCATCGAGCCCTCCCCGGCGATCGATCAGGCAGGCACGTACGTCAAGCGGACGACATCGTCGTCGATCTGGTCGGTCGCCGCGAGGCGCAGCTGCGGCGTCGCGCCCGCGAAGAACGGCTTGCCATGCCCGGC
>DATFHO010000006.1:0-7168 GCA_035248345.1 Candidatus Limnocylindrales bacterium | reverse complement strand
GACGCTCTTCAGCGCGCGGTGGATCAGCACCCGGACCGTGCCCTCGGACTTGCCCAGCACGCCCGCGATCTCCGCGGTGCTGAGCTCATCGACGAATCGCAGCACCATCGCCTGGCGGCGCTCGCCGGGCAGCCGCCCGACGGCTCGCCACGCCTCGCGCGCCTGGTCGCGCCGAACCGCCTCGTCTTCGACGTTCAGGGGATCGGCCACGATCGACTCGGTCGTCGCGCCGATCGGCTCGGTCGGCCGGCGGCGATAGCGGCGACGCTCCCCTGCCACCTCGTTCCGGGCGATCTGGAACAGCCAGACCCGGAACGTGGACGCGCCCTCGCCATCTGCGGGACGGGCACGCTCCTCGAACCCATCGAGGTTCGTGAGGGCCGAGACGAACGTCGCCTCGGTGGCGTCCTCGGCGGCATGGTGGTCGCCGAGCTCGTAGTACGCGAACGAATACACGCGGGCGAGGTACCTGCGATACAGGGCGTCGAACTTGGCCGGATCCGCCTTCGCGGCTTGGACCAGCGGGCGGTCCTGGTCGAGATGGGCGAGCCGGGGGACGGCGTCCTTCGCCGCACCCGATCTCCACAATGCCCGTCGCGCCACTTCGTTACACCTCGGCCAGGCGGAGGTGGCGAATCTCGCCGACGGTGATCGCTCGGGCCGGGCGTTCGCCCAGCAGCGATTCGATGACGAGGGCGCCCGACGCGGGGTCGACATCGACGGCGCGCACGGTCTCCGATGAGCCATCCGGGCGTTCGAGGCGCACGACGGTGCCGTTCGTGAGCTGTCGACCGCGCCAGGCATCCGAGGGGAATTCGCCGCGACGGACCATGTCGACGAGCGGGCCGAGCCGCATCGTGAAGGTCTCGAGCAGCTCGGTGGCCGTGGCGTGCACGCCCGGCGCCAGGTGGCGCAGCGAGGTCATGTCGTTCGCGAGCTCGGCAGGGAATTCGGCCGGATCCCAGTCGGCGTTGACGCCGATCCCGATGATCGCCTGCGGGTCATCCGTGCCGGCGCCGTGCGTCTCGCCAAGCACGCCGGCCAGCTTGCGCACGTGGCCGCCATCGCCGGAGACGACGAGGTCGTTCGGCCACTTGAGCCGGATCGTCCCTTCCGTGAGACCTGTGACCTGCTCCGCGGCCTTCGCCATCGCGAGCGAGGCGATCGCGGCGAGGCGCCACTGGGCATCGGGTTCGAGATATGTCGGGCGGAAGCCGAGTGACGCGAGGAGTGCCGTGCCGGAGGGCGCCGTCCACGTGCGACCGTTCCGGCCGCGGCCTGCGGTCTGCGCATCGGCAACTGCGAGGCACACCTCGGGCGTGCCCTCGGCGAGCCAGCCGGCAACGACATCGTTCGTCGAGCCGACCGCCTCGAACCGCTCGACGCGCGACAGCCACGTCACGCGGCGTTGGTGCCCGTGGTGCCTGTGGCGCCCGCCGCGACTGCCGCGACTGCCGCGACGTCGACCGGGTCCGGTCGCTCGAGCTCGAACGCCCCGTGCAGCGCATCGAGCGCCGACTTGAGCTGCGCCTCCTCGACGACGCAGGTGATCCGCACCTCGGACGTCGAGATCATCTCGATGTTCACGCCCGCGTCCGCCAGGCTCCCGAACATTCGGGCGGCATATCCCGGAGCGTTGTGCAGGCCCGCGCCGATGATCGAGACCTTGGCGACGGTCGGATCCGTGGTCACGCCACGCGCGCCCATCTCCTCGACGACGGGCTTGAGCACCTTTTCAGCGCGGGCGAGCTCGACGCGCGGAACGGTGAACGAGATGTCCGTCGCGCCGTCGTGGCCCACGTTCTGGACGATCATGTCCACGATCACGCCCGCTTCGGCGAGCGGCCCGAAGACGGCGCGCGCGATGCCCGGGCGGTCGGGGACGGCGAGCACCGTGACCTTCGCCACGTTGCGGTCGTGCGCGAGCCCCCGGACCTTGTTGCGCTGCTCCACGAGCGGATCCTCCCTGATCAGCGTACCGGGCGCGTCCTCGAACGAGCTCAGGACCTCGATCTCGACGTCGTTGACCCAGCCCAGCTCGACCGCGCGAACCTGCATGACCTGGGCGCCCTGCTGGGCGAGCTCGAGCATCTCCTCGTAGCCGATCGTGCTCAGCTGCCGGGCGGTCGGGACCATGCGCGGGTCGGCTGTGTAGATGCCCTTCACGTCAGTGAAGATCTGGCAGCGATCGGCGCGGAGTGCCGCCGCGAGGGCAACCGCGGTGGTGTCCGAGCCGCCACGTCCGAGCGTCGTTGTCTCGCCCGGCTGGCCACCCTCGTCCGATCCGATCCGCTGGCCCTGGAAGCCGGCGACGATCACGACGTTGCCCTTATCAATCTCCGCGCGCACGCGGCGGGGCTCGACGTTCGCGATGCGCGCGCGCCCGTGGCTCGCGTCCGTGGTGATCCCCGCCTGCGCGCCCGTCAGGGAGATCGCATCGACGCCGAGCGCGTGGAGCGCCATCGACACAAGGGTCGCCGACTGGTGCTCGCCGGTTGCGAGGAGCATGTCGAGCTCTCGCGGATTGGGGTCATCGGTAATGGCGGCGGCGAGCTGGAGGAGCTCATCGGTGGTGTCACCCATCGCCGACACGACGACCACGAGGTCCTCGCCGGCCTCGCGCGCCCGCGCGATCCGCTGCGCCACGCGCCGGATCCGGGACGCGTCACCGACCGACGATCCCCCGAACTTCTGCACGACGAGCTGACGCGTCGCGACCGGCTGGGCTGACATGGGCCGCGGATCATACCGTGCCACCCTCCGAGCTCCCTCCCAGCGCCTCTCGGGCCAGTGCGTTGTCTGTCTGTCAACAATTCGTCGGTTACGAGTCGCGGAAGCGATCCCGACGGTCGTTCGGCCGCCTTTCGTTGTCTGGCAGTCAACGAACGGCGGTTTGGACCCTTCTTCGGCCGTCGAAAAGCGCCGTTCGAGCAGATTTGTTGACTGCCAGTCAACGGAGCCGCGACGCCGTTGCGAGGCGGGAGGGGACATCATTCCGACGAACGCCTCGCCGTCGACCGCCCTGGAGGACCGCGCGTCATGTGCTTCGACACCGACAGCCACCCGCCAATTGCGCCGATCAGTGGCGCCGCCGTCGACGCGGAGTCGATCACGATCAAGAGCGAGGACGGCGCCGAATACCGCGCCTACGTCGCACGGCCGGCGCAGTCGATCGGCGCGGGCATCGTGATCCTGCCGGACGTCCGCGGGCTCCACCCGTTCTTCGAGGAGCTGGCGATGCGGTACGCCGAGCGCGGCATCACCGCCCTCGCGATCGACTACTTCTGCCGGACTGCCGGCACCGGTGATCGAGGCAACGACTTCGACTACTCGCCCCACGTCGAAGCCACGCAGTGGAAGAGCCTCCAGGCCGACATCAAGGCGGCCGTGGGGTACCTCCGCGGTCTGGATCCAGCGCCGCGATCGATCTTCACGACCGGGTTCTGCATGGGCGGCCGGCTGGCATCCGTGTCGGCGACGCTCGGGCTGGGACTCGCCGGCGCGATCCCGTTCTACGGCTGGCCGACCGGCCATGGCCGCGGCGGGACCCCGGCGCCGGCCGACGTCGCCGACAAGATCGAATGCGACCTGCTGATCATCTACGGCGAGGCGGACCAGGGCATCTCGAAGGACGTCCGCGACACCTACGACAAGGCGCTCGACAAGGCCGGCGTGAAGCATGAGACGATCGCGTACCCGGGCGCGCCGCACTCGTTCTTCGATCGCAAGGCCGAGGAGTACGCCGACGCATCGAAGGACGCCTGGGACAGGACGCTGACCTTCATCCGGCGGCACACGATGGGCCAGCCGATCGCGGGCTGACGAAACGGGCGGCGGCGCTCAGAACAGGCGCCGGAACAGCACCGCGAGCACGACAACGACGACGACGATCGAGATCGGGAACCACGGCCCCGGCAGCGCGGCATGCCAGGCGGAAATGACGGAGTCGAACGCGACGCTCAGCGCATGGATCGAGCCGCCGACCAGCCCCGAAACGTTCTGCCCGATCGCAGTGACGAAATCCCCCACGGCGTCAGTGTCGGGCCGCGGTCAACTCCCGGCTAAGGTCCACTGCCGATGCCATTGACGCGCCAGTAGCCTCCGGGCGTCAGGCTGACGCCAACGAACATCGTGTGCCCGCCGTCGAAACCGTCAGAGTTCTTGATCGTCAGTTCGACGACGTACGTGATGTCCCTGCCGTTGGGCAACGCGGCATCCCTGGAGAGCTCGGAGTAACCGGTCACACGCGGTCGGTCGCACATCGGCTTTGCGAGCGCCAGGGCATCGCTCGTCATCAGCGCACGCGCCTTTGCGCAGTCGCCGTCGACCAGCGCCTGGAGGTACGCCGCGGCCACGTCACCCGGCTGGGCATTTGCCGGCGGCAGCGTGGTCGAGGGCTGCGGCTGCACTGCCTGGCAGCCGGCGAGCAGCAGGCCTGCGAGGAGGAGCAGCGTGGAACGGTGGTGCATCGCGGCCTCGGACGAGGCGCGGCGCCGCGCTGTTGCGCGGGCCGTGGCCCGCGTCAGGCCTTCGGGATGTCGACGCCCTTCGACAGGCCCTTTGCCTCGGCGTAGTCCCACGAGTCGATGAGCGGCGGCGTGATGCCCATACCGGTGAGCGCCGTGCAGATCTGGCTTCGGTGGTCGGTGCCGTGGTGGAGCACCTGCCCGAGGCGAACGCCGAGCGGCGCATGGAACTCGAAGCCGTCGCCGTGCTCGATGACGTCCTCATCGGGGTCGGTGGCGGTGTCGAGGTACGCGGCGTATGCGGCTTCGTGCTGCTTCGAGAAGGCTGAGAGCTCATCGACCGAGAACCGCGAGTTCTCGTCGATGTAGACGAAGTCGTCCTTGCCGGTCAGGACGCGGAGGTAGAACGCGTCGGCGTCCACGAGGTGATGCAGGATCGCGATGATCGGGCCGTAGGTGCCCGGCACCGGTGCCATGAGCTGCGCGGACCCGAGCGAGCCGCACGCTTCGAAGATTCGCTCGTTGGCCCAGGCATGGTGGGCGAAGGCATGGCTGAGGATCGATTTGGTCATGTGCCGGAGCCTACCGTGCCGACGGCAGGTCGATCGAATTCGGGCCGATCGGTTCCGAGAGGCGGATCCGGATGCTTCGAAACAGAAGGTTCGCCGTGCACGACCCGAACATCGGTGTCCGGGGGTCGATGGAGATCACGAATCGCGCGCCCGATCGCTTGAATGCGATCGCCGCGTGATCGCAGGCGCCGTTCGACCAGCGAAGGACGAGCGCGTTCGGATCGTCCGGGTCGGCAGACACGGTTGGCGGGTCGAAGGCATTCGGGTCATCGACCGGCGCGGGTTCGATGCCCGTGACGAGGCCAGTGGCATCACCGAGGACGACTTCCTGGGGAGAGCTTCCGTCGGGCCCGTTTACGGTCGTGCGGTACAACGTTCCATCTGGATTCGCGGCGCAGCCACTAACGACCGCCGCGGCGAGCGACATCGACGCGAGCGTCCGGAGCACTGCCCTCACGAGGCCGAGTCGAGCCTCGCGAGCGCGTCGAGCAGGTCTCCGACGATGTGGTCGAAGGGTTTGAACGCCGCGTCGACCCGAAGGGTTGCCGACTCGGTGAGCATCGGGTTGTAACCGGAGCCGCCACTGTTCTCGGCGCGACGCAGGTCGGTTCGGACGAGGATGATCGGCTTCTTGCCGTACGCGTAGCCGACTTCCCAGCACGTGCCGGAGTCGGGATCGGCGCCATCCATGATCGCGACGAGGCAGTTCGCCCAGTCGATGCCGCCGACGTCGGTCGAGAAGATGCCCGCCGCGTCCTTGCCGGGCTCCTGCTCCTGCGGCAGGAAGACTTCGTGGCCGGCGTTTCGAAGGGCAGCGCAGAGAGCGACGTTCCAGTCGCGCTCGGCGGCGGAGAACAGGGGTCCGGCGAAATAGATTCGCATCACCCGCAGCCTACGGGACCGCAGACGGACCGGCGCGCTCTCATGCCGTCAGTTCCGCTTCCGGGCCTTCGACGTTGACGGTTTGTGCACCGCGTCCGATGCGGACGACGAACATCTCGGCGACATCGTCCGGCGCGGTGATCTCGCGATGGACGATCCCCGCCGGGTTGAAGATGTAGTCGCCAGCGGCCGCGGTCACGTGCTCGAGCCCGGCTGGACCGTATTCGATCGTGATCGCTCCGCGGAGCACGTAGATGTGCGAGTCGTGCTCGCCGTGGTGGTGCCAGCCGCCCGCCATGCCGGCGTCCGTTCGCACCCAGCCAACCCAGTAACCCTCACCCTGCAGGAGCTGGCGGCGGTCCATTCCCGGCGTCGGTGGCCCCGGCGGAGCCTCACCCTGCTGTGTCGTCACGACCATCGGTCGACCGTGCGGCATTCGCACCCTCCTTGGACTTCGCCGGCGGCGCGACCCAACCGCGACAGTCAGGAGCAGGGACCCTGTGGTCCGCGGGCCACAGTATCCGAGGCCCGCTCGGTCAGCGTTGCAGCGGGCGGTCGTCCAGCACGGCTGGAGGTCCTTCCGAAGTCCGTCGGAGCGCTGCCCGGATCGAGGATCCGAATTTGCATCGCGGCGCCGTGCCGAGGTCAGACGGCGCAGGGCGCAGGGCGCCGATCGCGAGCGCGATGCCCGCAGGAGCCGTGAAGAGGGAGCCGATCGGAATCCAGGTCGGAGCGTCGCGGCCCGCTGCCCAGAGCCATACGCCGGAGACGACCAGCGCGACGGCGCTCACGAGGAGCGCGAGGCTGAAGATGGGCCGCGGCGAGCGGAGCACGAGGACGCCGAGGACCGTGATCACGACGGCCGAGACGACGAGCAGTCGAATGTGCCCGCCGCCGATGGCCCAGACCTGCGCACATTGCTCCTCCGACCCGAAGCAGTCACCGAATTCGAGCGGCAGGCCCATCAGCGTGAAGAGCCACAGCAGGCCGAGGCCGATCTGGATCGCGATCTGACCCGGCCGCCGGCGCGCCGGCGTCACGTGGGTCACGTGGTTGCCTTCTCGATCGTGCACGCCGGCCCATTGAAGGCGATGCGGAGCGTCACGCTCGCAAGGCCCGCGCTATCGACCTGAACCGAGCACGCCGCGTCGAACGGATCCTCCTCGCGGGTCCGCGGCGTGCCACCCGGAACGGGCACCAGTTGGATCGCATCCGAGCCATACCAGCGACGAAAACTGATCGTCCACT
>DATFHO010000005.1:0-58804 GCA_035248345.1 Candidatus Limnocylindrales bacterium | reverse complement strand
GTCTTGTCGCCGACCTTGACGACGACGCCGTCACTCTTCGGGTCCTTCTCGACCCCGTAGGAGACGAGCTCCTTCGCGCGCTTCGTCTCGGCGTCGTCCCAGCGACGGCCCATGAACCGCTTGATCGAGTAGATGGTGTTGGCGGGGTTCGTGACCGCCTGGCGCTTCGCCAGCTGGCCGACGAGCCGCTCTCCGGTCTTCGTGAAGGCGACGACCGACGGCACCGTCCGGCCACCCTCGGCCGAGGCGATGACGGTCGGCTCGCCGCCCTCCATCACGGCGACGACGCTGTTCGTCGTGCCGAGGTCGATGCCGATGATCTTGCCCATGGGTCTTGGTGCTCCTGTTCCTGGTGGCTGCTAGTTGATGGGTTCGGTGGATGGTTCGGTGGTTGCGGCGTCGTATTCCGCGACGGCGACGAGCGCCGGGCGGATCACCCGGTCGCGCAGGCGGTAGCCGCGTCGAAGCTCCTCGACGATCTCGCCACCCGGTCGACCGGTGTTCGGGACGTTGACGATGGCCTCGTGGTCGTGCGGGTCGAACTGCGTGCCCGCGGCCGCGTCGATGGCCGCCACGCCTTCGCTCTCGAGGAGCTGGCGGAGCTTGCGATCGATCGCGGCGATGCCTTCGACCCAGCCCTCGTCGGCAACGCCGCTGGCGGGCCGGTGATCGATGGCGAGGTCGAAATCGTCCGCGAGCGCGAGCACCTTCCGGATCAGGCCCTCCGCGGCGAGGCCGGCCATGGCCTCGCGCTCCTCGGCGGTGCGGCGCTTGTAGTTCGTGAACTCGGCGCGCTCCCGCTGGAGCTGGGCGAGGAACTCGTCGCGCTCCTTCTGCAGATCGGCCGTCGACGGGCCGTTCGATGCCGGCGCGGCTCCCCGGCCCCGTGTCTGGGCCGCCGGACGTGGTGCGTCACCGCCGATGGCGCCACCCGCGGCAATGCGCGAGAGCTCCTGGCGGGCGAGCTCGGCCTGGCGGCGGGCCAGGTCGCGTTCTCGCGTCAGCCGCTCGATCTCGGTCGCGAGCTTCGCGGGCGAGACGTCGATGGCGGCGGCGCGCTGCTGGGCGCGTGTCACTCGTGGATCCATTGCGGTGCAGTCCCCGATCAGTTGTAGAGGTGGTCGACGAGCTCGTTCATGAGCCCCGACACGAAGCGGACGGTGCCGATGGCCTCGGAATATGCGAGGCGCGTCGGACCGAGCACGCCGACGACGCCGACCGCGCGATCGCGGCGGCCGTACGGCGCCAGCACGAGGGCGACCTCACGCATGTCCGGCGGCTCGTTCTCGTGGCCGATGAACACCTTGACGACGCCCGACTCGGCAACGCTGCCCACGAGCTCGCCCAGGTAGGCGCGGTTCTCGAGCGCATTGAAGACGCGGCGAACCTTCTCGCTGTGCGCGAACTCGGGCGCGCCGAGGACGTTGAGCAGGCCGTCGCTGAACACTTCCTCGACGGCAGCTCGGTCGTAGTCCTCGAGCACGCGGACGAGGCGCTCACCAACGCGCATCACGAGGGCAGCATGCGGCGTCGCAGGATTCATCCGCACCAACGCCGCCGTTGCACGGGCGGCAGTTGCGTCATGGGCGACGTCGTTGAGGATCGATGCGACCGTCGTGAGCGTCTCCTGGTCCTCGGGGCCCGGCAGCGCGACGAGCGACTGCTTGATCGAGCCCTCGCGGAGCACGACCACGAGGCTCGCGAGCTGGTCGTTGATCGAGACGAGGTCGACTCGACGCACGCGCGCGGCTGCGGGCTTGGCCGGCGTTGCCAGTCCTGCGGCGTGGGTCAGCGACGCGATCGTGGACGCGGCGAGACGGAACCAGTGCTCGCTGGCGAACTCGACCTGCCCGAACTGGTGGCGGATCATGAGCTGTTCGACCTCGGGCAGCGGCGACGCGTCGATGATCGATTCGACGTACCAGCGATAGCCCGCGTCGGTCGGGATGCGGCCAGCCGACGTGTGGGGGTGGTCGAGGAGGCCGGCGAGCTCCAGCTCGGCGAGGATGTTGCGAACCGTGGCGCTGGACACGCCGAGGCGATACCGATCGACCAGCGCCTGGCTGCCGACGGGCGTCGCGGTGGTCACGTATTCCTCGATGACAGCCCGGAGGATCGCCTGTGAACGGAGGTCCAGCGGGCCGGTTGAGCGGCGAATGCGTCGCGCCAAGGCCGGTTCTCCCGAGTGGTTCGCTGTCGGTTAGCACTCTCCCTGCCAGAGTGCTAACGCGTCGAAGAGGATCGTAGCCCGACCTGCCGGGAGTGTCAACGACATCGGGCCCGGCCATGGGTGCCGCGCCGCGCGGCTCACACCAGGCGGGTGAAGACCTCGTTGGACAGGAGGCGGCCGCGGAGCGTCAGGGCAAGCACGTCCCCGGCCTGCTCCAGCAGCCCCTGCTCCATCGCCCAGCGCAACGCGGGTGCGCGATCAGTTGTGAGCGCGGTCGCCGGCAGCCCCTTCCGAGTCCGCAGTCGGAGCATCGACGCATCGGCTGCAACCGCGCGCTCGGATCCACCGGGCGGCAGACGTGGCGTTCGCCCATCGACCGGCGTCAGGGCGGCGATGTAGGCGTCGAGGCGAGCCGCGTTCCAGCGCCGGGTCTCGCCATCGAACGCGTGCGCGCCGGGTCCGACCGCTTCCCACGTCCCCGACTGCCAGTACGTGAGGTTGTGCCGGCTCTCGTGGCCCGGACGAGCCCAGTTCGAGATCTCGTACCAGGCGAACCCGGCGCCCGCGAGCCGTCGATCGGCGGCCTCGTAGAGCTCGGCGGCGCGGTCGTCGTCCTGGCCGGCCCGCGCACGCGCACGCCACTGCCTGGCGCCGCGCGGGACCGGCAGGTGGTCGCCCGAAGCGCCGGTGATGCCCTCGGCGTCCGGGTCGTCGAGCGTCAGCGCGTAGATCGACAGGTGATCGGGCTCGAGGGCGAGCGCGGCATCCAGCGTCCCGGTCCACGAAGCCGCCGTCTGGCCGGGCACGTCGTAAAGCAGGTCGAGGCTGACCGATGGGATCCCCGCGGCACGCGCGCCCGTCACGGTCTCGGCGATGTCCTTCTCGTCATGCCGGCGGCCGAGCGTCCGCAGCTCGCCACGGTCGAAGCTCTGGGCGCCGATGGAGATCCGCGTCACGCCCGCCGCGACCTGGCCAACCGGATCGCCACGCTCATCGGCACCCGGATTGACCTCCAGCGTCACCTCCGCGCCGCGGGCGATCCCGAAGCGCGTGCGAATGGCGTCGAGGATCGCGGCCAGCGTTGGCGCGGAAAGCAGGCTCGGCGTCCCGCCGCCGAGGTACACGGACGTCAGCGGTGTCCGCCCGGCGCCCCAGCGCGCGTCGAGCGCATCCGCGCGGAGCCTCAGCTCCGTCGCGAGCGCGACAGCGAAGGCCTCGATGCGGTTTGCGGGCCCGCGCGCCGCGCGTCCGGCAACCACGACGAAGTCGCAGTACGGGCAATGCGAGACGCAGAACGGGATGTGGACGTAGAGCGCGCTCGGCGGCCGAGCAACCAGCTCGGGGGCCACCTCGACGCCGGCGTCGATGCCGGTCAACGCTCCCGGGCGCCGCTCCGGTCGACTGCGCGCCAGCCATCGGGCGTGCGCCGCCGCCGCTCGACGTCCTCGACCTCGGTGCCCTTCGCGGGCGGCTGGCCCGCGTGGCCGGTCGTCAGGAAGATGGCGATCCGGGTGCTTGCGTGGCCGAGGAACGACGCTCCGATGCCACCGGTGATCACCGTGGCCCAGCCGCCGACGAGCCCGATCACCACGGCGACCGCGAGCATGTATCGATCGCGGCCCGGCGCACCGAGGCGCGTCGCGAGCACGTACACGACCGTCGAGCCGAGGATCGCGATGTAGTCGGCGGTCCCGGCAGAGAGACTGCCACCCACGACGGCACCGTTCATGGCCCAGAGCAGGTACCCGATCAGCGCGCCGCGAAAGACCGCTTCGTCGATGAAGGCGGTGATGACCTCGTTCGCCAGCCCTGCCGGGTACGCCGCGATGTCCGGCAGCCGGAGCCGGTGGTAGTGCATCCACGCCAGTCCGACCGCCTGCCCGACGCCGATCACCGCGAGCACGATCGCGAGGAGGATGCCGGCCCGGTCGCCGACGGTGAGGTGCAGGGAGAACTCGGGCGTCGGGTGGACCTGGGTGAGGACGACGACCCCACCCACCCCGAGTGCGTACCAGGCGAGCTTCCGCCATGCCGACGGGGACACACCGCGCACAGGCTCGTCGTATTCGGCGGCGCCGAAGCGCTGCGCCTCGAGCCGCAGCATCACGAGCAGCAGCGTGAAGCCCAGGCCGACGAGGATGCGGAGGTCGTTTTCCATCAGGTCTCGTCCGTTCGGAGCATGGCCAGGAACGCTTCCTGCGGGATCTCGACCGAGCCGACCCGCTTCATCCGGCGCTTCCCCTCCTTCTGCTTCTCGAGCAGCTTGCGCTTCCGGGTGATGTCGCCACCGTAGCACTTGGCCAGCACGTTCTTGCTCATGGCACGAACCGTCTCACGGGCGATCACGTTGGAGCCGATGGCGGCCTGGATCGGCACTTCGAACATCTGGCGCGGGATCAGCTGGCGCAGCCGGCTCACGAGCGTCCGGCCCAGCGACGCTGCGTTGTCGCGGTGGATGATCATCGAGAGGGCGTCCACGGATTCGCCGGCAACGAGCACGTCGAGCTTGACCAGGTTGGACGGCCGGTAGCCGATCTCCTCGTAGTCCATCGACGCGTAGCCGGCGGTGCGCGTCTTGAGCTGGTCGTAGTAGTCGACGATGAGCTCGGCGAGGGGCAGCTCGAAGCGCATCAGGACGCGCGTCGGGTCGAGGTATTCGAGGTCCTTGAACGTCCCGCGACGATTCGTCGACAGCTCCATCAGCGCCCCGATGTACGTGGCCGGCGTCACGACCGAGAGCTTGACCCACGGCTCACGGATCTCCTCGATCTGCCCCACCGGCGGCAGCTTCGACGGGTTGTCGACCCGGACCGTGCCGCCCTTGTTGATCAGGAGCACCTCGTATTCGACCGACGGCGCAGATGCGATGAGGTTGAGCCCGAACTCGCGCTCGAGGCGCTCCTGGACGATCTCCATGTGGAGCAGCCCGAGGAAGCCGCAGCGGAACCCGAACCCGAGCGCGACGGAGCTCTCCGGCTCGTACGTGAACGAGGCGTCGTTCAGGTGCAGCTTCTCGATCGCGTCGCGCACATCCGGGTAGTCCTCGCCCGAGACGGGGTAGATGCCCGCGAAGACCAGGCTCTTGGCCTCCTGGTAGCCGGGCAGCGGTTCGCGGGCCGGCGCGTTGGCGAGGGTGATCGTGTCGCCCACCTGCGCGTCGCGGACGTTCTTGAGGCCCGTGGCAACGTACCCGACCTCCCCGGCTGCCAGCTGCTTGACCGGCACGAGCTGTGGCCGGAACACGCCGAGCTCGAGCAGCTCCGCTTCGGCGCCCGAGGCCATCAGCCGGATCCGCGCCTCGTCGGGGAGCGTCCCCGCGGACAGCCGGACGTACACAACGACGCCCTTGTACGCGTCGTAATGCGAGTCGAAGACGAGCGCCTGGAGCGGCGCCTTCGGGTCGCCCTTGGGCGGCGGGATGCGCTCGACGATCGCCTCGAGGACCTCGGCGACGCCGGTGCCCTCCTTTGCCGACACGAGGAGCACCTCCTCGCGCGGGATCGCCAGGGCGTTCTCCAGCTCATCCATGACGACATCGGGCTGGGCCGAGGGCAGGTCGATCTTGTTGAGGACGGGGATGATCGTCAGCCCTTCCCGGAGCGCGAGGTGCACGTTGGCGAGCGTCTGGGCCTCGATGCCCTGCGCGGCGTCGACGACGAGGATCGCGCCCTCGCAGGCCTGCAGGCTGTGCGTCACCTCGTAGCTGAAGTCGACGTGGCCGGGCGTGTCGATGAGGTTGAGGGCATAGGTCTGGCCGTCGCGGGCCGTGTGCTCGAGGCGCACGGCGCGCGCCTTGATCGTGATCCCCTTCTCGCGCTCGAGGTCCATCGAATCCAGGACCTGGCTCGTCATCTGGCGCGAGTCGATCGCATGCGTGAGCTCGAGCAGCCGATCGGCCAGGGTGGATTTCCCGTGGTCGATGTGGGCGATGATCGAGAAGTTGCGCAGCCGCGACTGGGGGATGGTCACGACGCGGGAGTGTAGAGGCGGATTGCACGCGCTCCGGGCACGCGCTCCGGGCACGCGCTCCGGCGATGCTGTCAGGCGGGCTTGATCGTCAGGCTCCAAACCCCGCCCGACGCCGGGCCGGTGGGCGCGGCTTCGGTGGCCAGCGGGTCGTTGTCCTGGTCGAAGGGAAAGAAATCGACCGCGAGCTTCGGCGAGGTGCTGCCGAGGCCGTCGATGAAGATCTTCATCCGCGGGAACCCGTCCATCGCGTTCCCGGTCGTGATCGGGCAGCCCTTCGTCTGAAGGAACTGGTCGTCGTCCGGCTTCGGCGTCGCACTCAGCAACACGGACACCACGACCGTCGAGCCGCTGCGCTTGAGGAGGCCGACCTGCGGTTTGTCCTGCCACGACGGCTTGCCGTACGAGCCGGCGCAGGGGACCAGGCACTCGTCCGGCGTGGTGCACTGCCAGTCGCTGAACGTGTAGTCACCTGATGACTGCCACAGCGAGCCCGGGTACGTCGGCGCCTCGGTCACTCGCGCGAGGAAGTCGGAGGAGAGACTGCCGACGGTCGTGAATGTGCCGCGGTTCCAGACGTCGGGGTCGAGGTCGCTGGTGTCGAATGTGAAGGTCACCGTGAACTTGATGTCACCCGGCCCAACGAGGGAGGTCGGCTGGGCACCGCCGCCCTGGCCGCCGGGCTGCTGGCCGGTTGAGGGCGTTTGGCTGCAGGCCCCGGCGACGAGCACGATGCCGATCACGAGGCTGGCGAGGCGCTTCATCGATGCAACGGTCGCCGTACCGCGTGCCCGCGACATCGACCACTTGCGCCAATTTTTGCCGGTTGCGACCTGCCGCGAAGTCAGCCCCCCAGCGCCGCGAGCGCCGTGATGCCGACGGCGATGAGCACCACCCCGACGACCTGCAATCGCTGCAACCGCTCCTTGAAGAGGAAGTACGCCGCGACTGCCGCGATCGCAGCGAACTGCGACGACAGCACCGCGGCGACCGCGATGTCCTGCGTGGCCGCGACGACGTAGACGGCACCGCCGAAGACCTCGAGCACACCCGCGAGGACCACCAGCGGCAGCGCGGGCCGGGTGAGCCGGAACCGGCGCGTCAGCACGAGCGGGACCACGATGATCAGGACACCGATCGTGCGCGAGGCGAGCATCACCCATGCCGGGGGCACGCCGGCAGCCCCGAGCTTCCCGGACCCGACAAGCCCGATCGAGAAGGTCAGGGCAGCCGCGAACGCGAGGATCGCCGCGCGGCGGTTGTTCGCGGGCGCGGTGGCGGGGTCCTCGGGCCGATCGGCAGCGCGCTCGATCGCGGCGAGGACGACGCCTACGGCGATGACGAGCAGCAGGATTGCCGTACGCCAGCCGAGCGCCTCGCCGAGGAGGACGGAAAGGACGGCCGCCAGCGCACCCTCGGTCGCGGTGATCGGCGCAACGATCGAGACTCGGCCCATCGACAACGCGCCGTACGCCAGCAGGAGCCCGATGTTGTGCGAAAGCCCGACCACGATCATGCCGAGCACCTTCCCGGTGTCGAGGTCCGTCGGCCTGGAGATGAGCGCCGGCACAAGGGCTGCCAGCCAGCCGACCGCCATCACCCAGCCGAGCACGGACAGCGGTCCGATCATCCGGCTGGTTCGCGACGATGCAAGCGTCGCGGTCGCCCACGACATCGCGGCAAGAAAGCCGCCCAGGATGGCCATTGGCCGGGCATTCTGACAGGCGTGGCTCGCCGGGCATGCGAGTGACCTCCTGCGTGCCCTCTGCTACCATCCCGGTCCGCGCCCGGCGCCCGATCCGCGCTCGCGCATCTTGCCCAGCTGATCATTCGAAGAGGTTTCGTCGACTTGGCCAGAACGCCCCGCAAATGGACCGGCGCCCGCTCCCCCTCGGGCCTGAAGCGCGTCCGAAGCGCTGAAGCGCGCCACGAGGTCCTCGGCCCGCGCCGGGCAACCGCGAAGACGCTCGTCAAGTCGGCGGTCGACGTCGCGACGAACCCGGGCGATCAGGATCCGCAGGCGAGCCTCGCCGCGGCCATGAGCGCGCTCGACCGCGCGGCCAAGGTCGGTGCGATCCATCCGAACGCCGCCGCGCGTCGCAAGTCGCGCCTCGCGGTCAAGGTCAACGACCTCCTCGCCGGCACGTCCGTGGCCGCGAAAGGCGCTGGCAAGAACGTCGGCAAGGCCCAGGCGCAGAAGGCCGCGAAGGCCCGCATCGCTGCCGGCAAGGCTGGCAAGGCGAAGGGCGCCCAGACCGCTGCCGGCAAGGCTCGCGCGGCGCTGAGCAAGACGTCCCGCGCCGAGGCCGCCGAGGCCACGACCGCGAAGGCAACCGCAACCGCGCCGAAGGCCGCCGCCCCCAAGGCTGCGGCGAAGCCCGCCGCGAAGACGACGGCCAAGTCGACGGCCAAGGCGACGGCGACCAAGTCGGCCGCCAAGAAGGCGACGACCACCAAGAAGTAGCCGACGCCCGCGCGAGCGGGCTCCAGCGAATCGAAACGCCGGCGGGCCGATGGCCTCGCCGGCGTTCTGATTCCCCGGCGAAACGGCTACGGCGCGAGCTGGAGCGTTCCGGCGATCGGCTCAGTGACGGCCGGCCCAAGCAGCCTGTCCATGTCGTCGAAGAACGCGAGGCAACTGGTCGATCGCGGGTCGTTCATCTCGAACACGAAGATCGCCTCCACGGGTGATCCTGGCTTGAGCAGGATCGCGGTGCGCGTCCCCACCGGCGCGTTCTCGCGGCTCGTCGAGTCGGTGACGTCCCCGCCAATCCAGCGAAGGCCGTCGATCGTCCGCTCGCACTGGAGAGCGACCGTGAATCGTTCCTGACTGCTGCTCGCCGTCATCGTCCCGGAGACATTCGAGCCGGAACCGGTGGCATCGATCGTCGTGGTGTATCCGACGACGGTGAACGTGCCCTTTGCGAGCAGCGAGGGCGTGGGCGACGGGCCTGGTCCGCCGATGCCCCCGTTCCGGGGAATGAATTGGTAGCCGACGACGGCGAGCACGAGGACTGCGGCCGCGGCGGCCGCGAGCTTGGCGTAGGTGTTCATTCGGTAGGACCTCCACGCGCTCCAACCGGAGCGTCGCTGTGGGGTCGCGGGGACCTGGTCGAGCACGAGGTCCAGGACTCGGTCCGGGAGCTTCGTGACGCCCTCATCCAGCCACGACCGGACGACGCGCGTGGTCTCTCGATCGGTGCTCATCGGACGGCCTCCTGTCGAGCAGGTCGGGCGTCGGCGTCGAGTGCCGCGCGGAGCCCGCGCATCGCATGCAGTAGTCGGGATCTGACCGTCCCGAGGGGGATGCCGAGCGTGTCGGCAACCTCATCGAGCGGCAGGTCGAGGTAGTGATGGAGCACCACCACGACGCGATGGTCGATGGACAGCCGGCGGAAGCCGCGCTCGAGCTGGTCGCGATCGACGACCGAGCTCATCGCATCCGGTCCGGCCGGTTCGTCAACCGGCAGGACGCGGAGGTTCGGCGCCCACTGGCGGGTCTTCCGACCCTCGGCGTAACAGGCACGCACGAGGAGCCGGTACGACCAGGCATCGAAGCGTGCCGGGTCGCGAAGCTGCGGAAGGTCGCGCCAGATGGCGAGCAGCGCGTGCTGCGTCGCGTCCTCGGCGAGATCGATGTCGCGCAGGATCCTGTGCGACAGGGCGTGGAGACGGTCGCCGGCTGCGACGGCCAGGCTCGCGAAGGCCTGTTCGTCGCCGCGTTGCGCCCGAATCACCAGGTCGGTGTCCATGCCCCTCCCTCGGGGCACCACGGTTGCGGCACCCTCCATGGACTATGGGACACGGGCGGCCGAAGACGGCACAAGATTCCGTGACGCGAACGCGTATCAGGCGGGCGCGGGAGCTCCTCGAAGCGCCGGCTCCTGCTTCCGTGGACCGGCAAGCCCGAACATCAGGCCGCCGAAGAGCGCGGCGATCGTCGCGGCGAGCACGAGCCCTTCCGCCGTCGTCCACTGCTGGCGCCAGTAGACGTCACCGAACGAGGCGGCGTCGGTGACCCCGGATGACGCGAGTGCCTGCGGCCCGTTCGGCTGCGCCAGGTAGCGGTGGTAGACGCAGTCGGCGCCCGTCTGGCACGTCTCACCGACGGAGACGCCGCTCTCGACGCGATTGAAGTCGGGATACCCCGAGTCGGCAAAGAAGAACAGCGCCTTGTTCCCGAGCAGCAGCAGGGACAGGGACAGGCCCATCACCACGCCGGCGAGCAGCGAGTTCGGGAGGATGCGGCGCCACTCCCCGCGCCTGCGCTGGGCGCGGGCATTCGCGTAGTAGCCGATGACGATGGCGCCCAGCACGGACAGGATCAGGTACGCGATCTCGATCGGGACGACGAGCAGGAAGCTGATTGCCATCATGATCGCCATGCCGATGCCGACATACGCGGCCACGATCGCCCCGCGGTCGAAGAACCGGCTCACGCCGACTGCCTCATCGAGAGCGCGCCAGCGCGGCGCGACCCGCGTACTGCGCGTCCGCCCCGAGCTCCTCCTCGATCCGCAGGAGCCGGTTGTACTTGGCAACGCGCTCGGAGCGCGACGGGGCACCGGATTTGATCTGGCCAGTGCCCAGCGCAACCACGAGGTCCGCGATCGTGGTGTCCTCGGTCTCGCCGGAACGGTGGCTGACCATCGCCGCCCAGCCGGCCGCGCGGGCCATCTCGATCGCGCCGATCGTCTCGGTAAGCGTGCCGATCTGATTGACCTTGATGAGGATCGCGTTCGCGGATCCCGCGGCGATGCCCCGCTCCAGGAACGCGGTATTCGTGACGAACAGGTCGTCGCCCACAAGCTGGACCTTCGACCCGATGCGCTGTGTGAGCGCCCGCCAGCCCGCCCAGTCGTCCTCGGCGATGCCGTCTTCCAGGCTGACGATCGGATAGCGGTCGATCCACGACGCCCAGACGTCGATGAGCTCGTCCGTCTCCAGGGTGCGCTTCTCCGTCTCGAGCCGGTAGCGGCCGGGGGTGTCCTTGTCGCCGGTGCCTTCAACGAGGATCGACGTGACCGCGGGGTCGAGCCCGAGGGCCACGTCCTCGCCGGGCCGGTAGCCCGCCTTCTCGATCGCCCGGAGGATGTACTCGATCGCCGCCTCGTTGGATGGGAGGCTCGGCGCGAAGCCGCCCTCGTCGCCCTGGCCGGTCGAGTGCCCGTCGTCGTGGAGCAGGCCCTTCAGCGCCCAGAAGACTTCGGACCCGGCTCGGAGCGCCTCGGCGAACGTCTCCGCGCCCACGGGCGCGACCATGAACTCCTGGAAGTCCGTCGAGTCGACTGCGTGCTTGCCGCCGTTGAGGATGTTGAAGAACGGGACCGGCAGCGTCGTGGCGTTGGAGCCGCCGAGGTACCGGTAGAGCGGCATCCCGCCCGAATTCGCCGCCGCGTGGGCCGCGGCGAGGCTGGCGCCCAGCGTTGCGTTCGCGCCGAGGCGTTGCTTCGTCGGCGTGCCGTCGAGATCGATCAGTCGGTCGTCGACGGCGGCCTGCTCGGTGGCATCCATGCCGGCGAGCGCCGTGGCGATCTCGCCGTTCACGGCATCGACGGCCTTCAGGACGCCCTTGCCGCCGTAGCGGGCCTTGTCGCCGTCGCGAAGCTCGACGGCCTCGTTGATGCCCGTCGACGCGCCGGACGGCACTGCCGCCCGGCCGAGCGTGCCGTCCGCAAGGACGACATCGACCTCGACGGTGGGATTGCCGCGGGAGTCGAGGATCTCGCGTCCGTGGACGCGGTCGATGCGCCGGTCGCTCACGCTCCGGCCTTCGCTCCGGCCTTCGCCTTCGCCTTGGCCTTCACCTTCGATCCACCCGAGCCGGACGTGGCCGGAACCGCTTCCGCGGGGCGATCCTGGAGCACGGAGACGCCGGGCATCTCGCGACCCTCGAGGAACTCGAGCGACGCGCCGCCACCGGTCGAGATGTGCGTGAAGTGCTCGGCGATCCCCTGCTGCTGGATCGCAGCAACGGAGTCGCCGCCACCAACGACCACCGTCGCGCCGGCGTCCGCGCGGGTCGCGAGGTAGCGAGCGATCGCCCGCGTGCCGTGCGCGAACGACGGGATCTCGAACACGCCGAGCGGGCCGTTCCAGAACACCGTCTGGGCAGGTTCCAGCGCACTCTCGATGAGGTCGAGCGTCGCTCGGCCAAGGTCGACGATGTGCCACGAGGCCGGGATCTTCTCGGCCGGGATCGTCTTGTACTCGGTGCCGCGGGTGACCTCCTTGGCCACGACCACGTCGACCGGGAGGATGACCTGCACGCCGGCTTTCTCCGCCGCGGCCAGCACGCGACGTGCCTCCTCGACCATGTCGTGCTCGGCGAGGCTCTTGCCGACGGACTTGCCCTGCGCGAGCAGGAACGTGTTCGCCATGCCGCCGCCGAGGACGAGGACGTCGACCTTGTCCATGAGGTGGTCGAGCACCTTGAGCTTGCCGGAGACCTTGGCACCGCCGACGATCGCCGCGAACGGTCGCGTCGGGCTCTCCATGAGCTTCGAGAGCATTGCGATCTCGCGCTCCATCAGGAACCCGGCGTAGGCCGGCAGGAGCTTCGCGACACCGACGGTCGAGGCATGGGCACGATGCGCCGTCCCGAACGCGTCGTTGACGTAGATCTCGGCATAGTCGGCGAGCTGCTGGGCAAACGCCGGATCGTTCTTCTCCTCGGCTGCGTGGAACCGGAGGTTCTCGAGCAGGAGGATCTCGCCGTTCCGAAGGCGCTTCACCGCGTCGACCGTGCCGATGCCCAGGGCGTCGCCCGTCACCGGCACGTTGCGCCCGAGGATCTGCGAGAGACGCTCGGCTACCGGCCGGAGGCGGAGGCCGTCCTGGACCTTGCCGTCCGGCCGCCCGAGGTGGCTCGCGAGGATGACCCGCGCACCGTGGGTGAGCAGGTAATGGATGGTCGGGATCGAGGCGCGGATGCGCGAGTCGTCGGTGACCTTCCCGTCCTCGAGCGGGACGTTGAAGTCGACGCGGACGAACACGCGCTTGCCCGCGACATCGACGTCGCGGATCGTGAGCTTGTCCACGGTCAGGCCGCCGCGCCGGTCGGGAGCTTCGCCGCGACCATGCGAACGAGGTCGGCGCAGCGAGAGCTGTAGCCCCACTCGTTGTCATACCAGGCGATGACCTTGACCATCGTGCCGCCCAGGACCATGGTCGATGCGGCGTCGATGATCGAGGAGCGCGAGTCACCCCGGAAGTCGCTCGATACGAGCGGCTCGTCCGACACGCCGAGGATGCCCTTCATCGGGCCTGCGGCAGCGGTTCGGAACGCCTCGTTCAGCTCGTCGGCGCTGGTCGCCTTCGACACGTCCGCGGTGAAGTCGACGACGCTGACGGTCGGGGTTGGAACGCGGAGGCTGAACCCGTCGAACTTGCCCTTGAGGTCCGGGATCACGAGGGCGAGCGCCTTCGCTGCGCCGGTCGTCGTCGGAATGATGTTGAGGCCGGCCGCGCGAGCCCGTCGCGGATCCTTGTGCGCGACGTCGAGGATGCGCTGGTCGTTCGTGTAGCTGTGGATCGTGTTCATCAAGCCGCGCTCGATGCCGAGCAGGTCGTGCACGACCTTGGCCGCGGGCGCGAGGCAGTTCGTCGTGCAGCTCGCGTTGCTGATGATGTTGTGGGCGGCGGGGTCGTACTTGTCGTCGTTGACGCCGAGCACGATCGTGATGTCCTCGCCCTTCGCGGGGGCGCTGATGATCACCTTCTTCGCGCCGGCCTCGAGGTGGGCCTTCGCCTTCTCCGCATCCGTGAAGATGCCGGTCGACTCGAGGACGATGTCGACGCCCAGGTCGCCCCACGGCAGCTGCGCCGGGTCCTTGTACTGGAGGACCTTGATCTCGCGGCCGTCGATGATCAGCGCGTCATCGGTGTGATCGACGGTGCCGGCGAACGCGCCGTACGTCGAGTCGTGCTTGAAGAGCAGGGCGTTCATGCTGGTGTCGACGAGGTCGTTGACGGCGACCACCTCGACCTCGGGCGCGCGCTCGAGGATCGCCTTGAGGGACTGGCGGCCGATGCGGCCGAAGCCGTTGATGCCGACGCGAACGGTCATGCTCGGGTACCTCCTGACAGGACGTAGCTGGTGGTGAGCGAGGCGGGTTCCGCCTCGAGTCGGGACATCACGAGGGGGTGGGCGCCGGCGAGGGACACGTCGCCGCCGAGCCCGGCGGGCACGACGCGCACCTTTCGGGCGACCACCTGGAACGCTTCCGCGGCGATCGCTTCACGGATCGGACCGAGCAGGCGCTCGCCTTCCGCGTCGGCGATGGAGCCGCCGATCACGATCCGGTGCGGATTGAACGTGTTGACGTAGCCCACGCAGCCGGCCGCGAGGGCGCGCCGGGCTCTGTTCATCAGCTCCGCGCAGGCTGGGTCGCCCGCGAGCGACCCCTCGGCGACGTCCTTCGCGGAAAGCTCCTCGCCCTGCGGGAGCTGGCGCGCCCGATCGGCGAGGAACGGCGATGCGCCGGTTGCGAGCGCGGCTTCGGCGTGCCGCGCCAGCGCGACGCCGGCTGCGATGGCCTCGACGTGGCCGATGCCGCCACACCCGCAGCGGGGGCCGTTCATGTCGACGACCACGTGCCCGAGCTCGCCGGCGAACCCGTCGGGACCGTGGAACAGCCTCCCGCCGGCGACGATGGCGCCACCGATGCCCGTGGAGACGGTGATGTACAGGAAGTCGTCGACGCCCTTCGCAGCACCGAATGCGTGCTCGCCGAGGGCGGCCACGTTCGTATCGCGATCGAGGAATGCGGGCAGGCCCTCTGAAGCGGAGAGCTCCGCGGCAATCGGGACGTCACGGAACTGCGGGCCGAGGTTCGGAGGCTCGACGATCACGCCGGTGCGCGGGTCGACAGGGCCCGGTGAGGAGATGCCGATCCCGGCGAGGTCCGCGGTGACATGCGCGGGAGCGTCGGTGCGCGCCTGGCGGGCAGCGTCCCGGCAGGCAGCCACGATCGCGTCGGGCCCCAGCTCGATGGGGGTTGGGCGGTCATTCCGGGCGAGGCGCGTGCCGTCGGGCTGCACGACCGCGGCGCGAATCTGCGTCCCGCCGAGATCGACTGCGATGACGGGTCGGGGAGTCAGGGCGAAACCTCGGTTTCGATCAGAAGTTCAAGCTGGATTCTACCAGCGGACGCCGGTCGGACCCTTGCGGGGCGCCCTGAAGATCGGGCGTTCCGGGCCTGGAGATGGGTCCATTCGTCACACGCTCCGACATGAAAAGACCCCCGCCGGTTGCCCGGCAGGGGTCCAGTTGCTGCGAAGTTGGGCGTCAGCCCCCGATCTTGAACACCTTGGTGCCGCACTTGGGGCAGGTGCCGGACAGGGCCTTCTTGCCGTTCTTCATCGTGATCTGCTGTGCGTTCTGGACTTCGACCTTCATCTTGTCCTTGACGCAGTACGCCATCGCCATTGCTCGAGGTCCTCCCGTTGCTCCGTGCGCCCCGGACCCGGTGCCCGGAGTCACGATCCGCTCACAGTCCCAGTGACGGTCGCCAGCGATCCGCCGCTGCTGCCTCCTTCTTGCGGTCCATCCCGGCGAGGATGAGCAGGGCATCGAGCCCTGTCTCCACGCAGGCACGTTCCGCCTCGTCCTTTGCGGTTCCGGTGATGAAGTCGCCCGTCGTGCGCTGCGCGTAGACCGCACAGACCACGCCGGCTCGACATCGCGCCAGACCCGCGAGCACGAGCACCGCCGAGGCTTCCATCTCGAAGTTCATGACGCGCTGGCGCCTCATGTCCTCGGCGAGGTCAGGGTATCGGATGGGAAGCTGCGGGATCGGGCGGCCCTGCGCACCGAAGAAGCCCGGTGCCGTGGCCGTGATGCCCACGTGATAGCGCTTCCCAAGCCGTTCGGCGGCCTCGATGAGAGCGATCACTGCCTCGTAGTCCGCCACGGCGGGATACCCGTCGTGGACGAACCAGCTCGTGGTCGTCTCCAGGCGGACGGAGCCGGTGGAGATCGCAAGATCCCCGACGGCCATCTCCGGCTGGAGGGCGCCGCACGAGCCGACGCGAATGAACGTCGGCCGCGTCGTGATGGCGAGGATCTCGGCCATCGCGATCTCGACATTGTCCGTGCCGATCCCCGTCGACACGATGGATACGCGTTGGCCACGGTAGGTGCCCGTGACCGAGGCGAACTCGCGGTGCCGGCGCTCGAGCTCGACGTCGTCGAGCAACCGGGCAATGCGGGCCGTTCTGTCGGGGTCGCCGGGGAGGAGGATGTACTCGGCCAGCTCGCCCGGGCCGAGATCGATGTGGTACTGCCGCTCCCCTTCGGGAAGCGCGACGCGGTGGTCCGCGTTCGGCAAGGTCCCGTTCTCCTCCCACGTCGTCCGCGACCGCGGAACTCGGGGCAGGTTAGGCACGCTGCTGAACGTGAGTCAAGCGTGGCCACGTTCAGCCGGGACGGTCCGCGAGCGTGATGGGGACGCTGACGGGTGCCGTGGGGACCACGGGAGCCCCGCGTGCCGGCCTGAGCGTGGCGAGCCGGTCGACCACGACGGCCCGGAGCCGGCGCCGCTGGAAGCGGCGCCGGACGGTTCCGGTGGCGACCCCGAGGGCCGTCAGGAGCGCCAGCAGGAAGAGGCCGGGGCCCATGCCGCCACCGAACGCGATCTCGGTCACGTCCGAGGCAGCTGCTCTCTGGTCGCCCCGCTGATCGGCCGCGGCGCCGTCGGCTCCGACGCCGGCGCCCGACCCATTTCCTATTGGCAGCGCCTGGCCGAGCGCACCGACGCGGACGAGCGTGCCGGCATCGTCGATGACCACCGAGGGCGCACCGCCGATGAGCTCGACCGTGCCGGTCGCGGCCACTGCCTCGCCTTCGCGGATTTCGCCGATCAGCGCGGCCATATCGTCCTTCAGCACGACATGCGCGATCGCCGTGCCGTCATCGAGGTCGAAGCCGTCACCTGCCACGCGGGCGATCAACCCGCCGATCCGAACGCGCTGACCCACGTGGTCGCCCAGTGCGGCGAGGTCCGTGTCCGGGGTGATGTCCGGGCCGGCCGTGCCGCTCGCGCGGGCCGTGCCGCCGTTCTGAGCGCCGGCGTTGTCGCTGATCGGCGTCGAGAGTCCGTTGCCGCTCGCCGGCCCGATCGCGACGTCGGCGCCGCCCCGTGGCAGCACCGCGAACCGGCGATCGCTGGCGGTCGGGTACGGGCGCTTCACGATGCCCGTGACGGTGATCTTCCGGCCGGCAGCGATCGCGGTCGACGGGATGCCCGCGCCGGCCTGGCCCTGGACGGGCACCTTGGCGCCGTTCGCGAGCTGGATCTCGGCGGTCCACTTGTCGCCGGTGCGCTGCACCTTGAGCACCGTGCCGGAGAGGCGAACGAGCAGCCACTCATCGCGCTCGGCGGGTGCGCGGCCCAGGTCAGTTGCGGCCTGCGCCGTGCCCGCTCCGAGGTTGTCCACGGCTGTCGCCGCCACTCGGGGAGCGCCCCAGGCATGCCCGGTGGTGCCGGTGATGCGAAGCTTCGTGCCCACGGCCGGACTGGCCGTGCCGGTCGCGAGCATGACCTCGATCGCCCCGGACGCGTCCTGCAGCACGATCCGACGGCCTGACGAGTCCAGCAGGCTCGTGCCTGCCGTCACGCTGCCCTCGATCGTGACGCCCGTGCGATCGGGTTGCGCCAGGGCGTGCGCGATCGGCATCGCGGCAGCCGGTGCGCCGCTCGGCGCAGGACCGGCGGCGGCCACGACGACATCGGCGCGATCCCGGAGGTACAGCCGGTAGCCGTCGAGGGCGCCTTTCCGCGACGCTCGCTGGCCCACGATCCCATTGACTGTGTAGGTCTGGCCTTTCACGAACACCGTCGGCGCGAGTTCCGCGGACCCGTCCGCGAGGACGCGGAAGGTGCCGCCGGCGGCATCGGCCAGATCGACGGTGAAGTCGCCGCTCGTGCCCTTCTGCGGCGCGGACAGGACGGTGCCCTTCAGCGTCGCGAGCCGGCCCTCCGTTGCTTCGCCGAGGTCCGATGCCTTCAGCTGGAGCGGCGTCGGGAGGCTGCCCGTGCCCGTGACCTTGAAGCCGCCGGCGGCCGGGCGGAGCTCCAGCTGACCGTAGGGATCGGCGATCGCGCCCCGCACGACGACCGTCGCGCCCCGCGCGGGCGTCGGCACGCCGTCGGGGACGCGCACCGCGATCCCGCCAGTGCCATCCGCGATGGCGATGAGCGGCGGCAGGCCGAGACGGCCGCCTTCTGCAGTGACGACGCCCGACACGCTCACCACGATGCCAAGCGGCGCGCCACGCGCTTCGACGATCGTGAGGGTGGGCGGCGGCGTTGGACCAGGCGTGGTCGTGGGGGTGGGCGTCGGCACAGGAGTGGCGGTTGGCGACGACGCCGGCGTGCTGGTCGGGGTCGCACTCGGTGCTGGCGTCGCCGCCGGGGTGGGCGTGGGTGCAGCCGTCGCGCTCGGCGTCGGCGCGACGGTGGGCGTGGGCGCCGGCGTTGCGGTCGGAACCGGCGTGGGCGCTGGCGTCGCGGTCGGGCTCGGAGTCGGGGCGGGCAGGATCTCGAAGCTGCCGATGAGGGTCGCATGGATTCGATAGCCCGCGAGGCCGGTGCCGCTGCTGTCGCGCTGCCCGACCGGCCCGTGGGCGCGAACGTGCGTGCCGCTCGGGACGCTGGCGCCGCCGAGGGCGTCCGCGCCGACGATGACGCGGATCTGGCCGGTGCCGTCATCGACCATGATCCCAAGGCCATCCGAGAGCGCCGTGGAGCTGCCCACCGTCGTGCCTTCGACGAGCACGTCGGTGCCTTCGACCCCCTCGATGACGGACCCGGTCGACGTTGCCGACGGAACGGGAAGCGCCTCGACGGTACCCAGCTCGATGTCGGCCTCGGCGATGCGCAGCGTCTTCTCGGCGAACCGCTCATCGATGGTGCCGGTCACGCTGATGCGAGCCCCGGCGGACGTGGCAGCGACCACCGTGGCATCGAGGTACAGCGCGATGCCGCCAGTGGCGTCCTGCACGAATGCCTTGCGACCCGTCTCGAGCGCGCCGAGCGCGGTCGTCAGCACGCCGGAGATTCGGACAGATGAACCGTCGGCAAGCAGCCGAGCATCTGCGATGGACGTGATCGGGACCGGTGTTGCCGTGGGCACGGGTGTCGGCGTCGGGGTGGCTGTGGGGATCGGCGTCGGGGTTAGGGTGGGCGCGGATGTCGGCGTGGGCGTGGGGACCGGGGTTGGCGTCGGTGTCGGAGCAATCGTCGGTTCGGGCGTCGGCTCGGTGGTCGGCGTCGGCTCGACCGTCGGTTCCGGCGTCGGCGGTGCGTCGGTGGGCGTCGCCGTTGGAGACGGCTCGACGCTCGGTGATGTGGTCGGCTCGGTCGTCGGTGCCGGCGTCTCGGTCGGGGCAGCCGTCGGCAGAGGCGTCGCCGTCGGCGCGGCGGTCGGCGCTGGCGTGGGCGACGGTGATGCGCCGGGCGCGGGGACCGGCGGCGCCGAGAGCGACTGCGGGTTCGGGCCTGCCTGGGCGAAGAAGTCGGTCGAGTTCGCATTGCTGTCGACCGTGTTCCCGCCGAGCCCGCCGGGCTTTCGCTCGACGCTGGTATTCACCGCGGGCGCAGCGATGGGCGACCCCTCGACGAAGGCGTTCGTGGCATCCCCCCATCCGACGGCATCGACCGGTGCGCCGCCGATGGGCCGCAACACAATCGCGCCTCCGGTCGCCGCGAACCCGCCGCTGTACGTCGCGTCCGCGAGGCCCGCGTAGATCCCGGACGTGTTGGCAACGAACAGGTGCCCGCCGACGCCGAGCAGCGTCGAGGCGGACCACGACGCCTTGCGCGTGATCGTGCCGCCGGTCGATGTGACGTAGACCAGCTCGAGGCCCGCGAGGTCCACCGGCGCCGCACCAACGTTGGTGATCTCGACGAACTCGTCGGACGCCGAGGCGCCGCCGGTCTGGAGCTCCGAGATGAGGAGCGTCGACGTCGGCCAGCCAACCGCGGCGAGGGGCGACGCAGCGGGAGCCGCGGCCGCGAAGGCCACGCCCGCCACGGACAGCACGATGAACAGCGCAGCGATGGGCGCGAGACGTCGCTCCACGATCGACCTCCAGGCGGGTGCCAGCGAGGCCGGGCGGGACGGCTCGGGCGTTGTAGCAGCGCACGCTCACCTGCGGCTTATCCGGGGATCACTCCGGACTGCGCCGCGGCGCGTACGATTGGCGTCCCGGCCCGAACGGGCGATCCCCTACGAGGAGACAGCGTGGCCCGCGCCAAGCAGACCAACCGCGCCGAGGCGCGCAAGCGATACCGGCAGGCCATGCAGCCGACCGATGCCGAGCAGGAAGGCCTCGACGAGCCCACCGAAGCCGCCGGCGCCACCGCCAAGGCCCGCGCCACCTCCAAACTGCCCGCGCCGAAGCCCTCGACGTCGAACACGCCGCAGCGAACGGGCTTCACCGCGGCATTCCGAGCCGCGTACCACCCGGCCCACCCGCGCGAGGACCTGCGCTACTTGCCCGGCCTGCTGACCCATTGGTCGTTCCTGGTGAGCGTCCTGCTCATCGTCGGGTCGACGATTGCGTACGTCGTCCTGCCGAACTACACGGGGACGGCGTTCCTCCTGCAGCTGGTCGTGTGGCCAGGGCAGGCGCTCGCACCGCAGGTCATTGCAGGCCTGTTCGCCCGACGCGCGAGCTACATGCTCGGGTTCATCCTCGGGCTGCTCCAAGGCGTTGCCTTCGTTCTGCTCGTGACCTCCATCGTGAGCGTGACGAACGCGATCCCGGCGTCCCAGCTGAGCACGTTCGTGCTGCAGTCGCTGCTGGCCGGACCGGTCATCGGCGCGCTCTATGCGGCCGCGGCTGCCTGGTACCGGCGCTTCCTGCGCGAGTCGAGCCCGCGCCGGCAGATGCAGGGCCGACCAGCCGCCAAGCCCGCGGCCCGCCGCTCGACCGCCCGCCGCTAGCCCGCGCGATGGGCGTTCGACTGGCGACCGTCGCGGACGCCGGCTCGATCGCCCGGATTTACAACGCGGGCATCGAGGACCGGGTCGCGACCTTCGAGACGCGCCCTCGAACGACCGCGGACATCGAAGCCTGGTTCGATGACCGGCATCCGATCGTGGTCGCGGTCGACGGCGGCAAGGTTGTGGGTTTCGCCTCGACCTCCACGTATCGTCCGCGCGACGCGTACGCCGGCGTTGCGGAGTTCGGCGTGTATGTGGCGCGCTCGCATCGCGGCCGCGGCCTCGGTCGTGTGCTCATGGAGGCGCTCGCCACCGAGGCGGCAGCGCGCGGCTTCTGGAAGCTCGTCTCGCGGGTGTTCGTGGAGAACGCGGCGAGCCGTCGGCTCCTCGGCGCTGTTGGGTTCCGTGAGGTCGGCATCTACCGGCGCCACGGGAAGCTGGACGGCGAGTGGCGCGACGTCGTGATCGTCGAGCGCCTGATCGGCGATGCCGCGGAGCCGGGCGACTAGCCGAGCCTGCGCATGCCCGCGTGCCCCATCTGCCTGACGCCTGACGGCGCCTCGGGGCCGCCGGCGCGTTCCGCGACGCTGGTGAGCGGGACGACCTCGCGCGCTACCACGTTCACGACGTTGGATTCCCGTTGCAGGTCGCCATCGACCATGAGCAGCGCATGCCGCCGAACCACGCCACGCAACCGAGCCCACGTATCGGGCCAGAGCGTGACGTTGACCATGCCGGTCTCGTCCTCGAGCGCAAGGAAGACGGTGCCCTTGGCGGTCATCGGGTGCTGGCGCGTCACGACGAGCCCACCGATCCGAACCTTGCCGGGCTTGCGGTCGGCGAGCGCGGCGTTCGTCACCGCGCCCAGCCGATCGAGTGCCTCCCGGAACAGCCCGACGACCTGGCGCTTGGCATCAAGCCCGACCACCGCGTACGCGTCGCCCAACCGCTCCGATTCCGTGATCGCGGGCAAGGCGGGCGCCTCGGTCGCGGGGAGCCGGAGATCCAGCGGCCGCCCGGCGGCCGGCATCGATGCCGCGCGCGTCACCTTCCCATCCACGCGTCCGCGCGTCGCGCCCGCGACCTCGCGGAGCTGCCACAGGAGCTCGCGCCGCGGCCGCCCCAGCGAGTCGAGCGCGCCGGTTCGGATCAGGCGTTCGATCGTCTCCTCGGGCAGCCCTGTCCGTTCGACCACGTCCGCAAGCGACACGTACGGCCCATGCTCGAGCTCGCGATCCAGCAGCTCCTCGTGCTGCTCGCCGATGCCCTTCACGAGATGGAGCCCGAGCCGGACGCCCCAGCCCGTGGCGCTGTCGGCCGCCCACTTCCGCCGCGCCTCCGTGCCCGGCACCACGCAGGCGGACGAGACCACCGGCAGCGGTCGCGCCTCGATGCCGGAGCCGTCCGGCAAGTCGTCGTCCTCACCGTCGTCGGTCGCCCACCCCGGCCGGCCAACCCATTCGGTCGTCGTCTTGTAGGTCGATGCGTTGAGGTCGACCGGCAGCACGGCGACCCCGTGCCGCTTCGCGTCGTTGACGAGCACCTCGACCGGGTAGAAGCCCATCGGCTGCGCATTGATCAGCCCGACGAGGAACTGCGCCGGGTAGAACAGCTTCAGGAAGGAGCTCTCGTACGCCGTGCGCGCGAACGCCGCAGCGTGCGACTTCGCGAACCCGAAGCTCGCGAACGCCGAGACCTGCCGGAACAGCTCCTCCGCGATCTCATCGGTCATGCCGGGCTGGCGCATGCAGCCGTCGTGAAAGCGCTGGTGGAGCTTCTCCATCTCCCGGTTCGAGCGCCACGTGCCCATCGCCCGCCGGAACCCGTCGCTCTCCGCCGGCGAGAACCCCGCGACCTCGATCGCGATCCGCATGACCTGCTCCTGGTAGAGGATCACGCCCATCGAATCGCGGAGGACCGGCTCGAGGCTCGGGTGCAGGTACTCCACCGGTTCGAGGCCCTGCTTGCGCCGGAGGTAGGGATGCACGGCGTTGCCCTGGATCGGGCCGGGGCGGATGATCGCGACCTCGACGACGAGGTCATCGAGTGTCTTCGGCCTCGACTTCGGCAGCGTCTGCATCTGCGCCCGGCTCTCGATCTGGAAGACGCCGACGGTGTCGGCCGCCTGGACCATGTCGAAGACCTCGGGGACCTGCTCCGGGATCGCGTCGAGGACGACGCAGGTCCCGCAGTCATGCTCGATCAGCTGGATGGTCTCGTCGATCGCGGCGAGCATCCCGAGACCGAGCAGGTCCAGCTTGATGAGCTTCAGCTCCTCGACGTCGCGCTTGTCGAACTGGACCACAACCCGGTCCTGCATCGTCGCGCGCTCCAGTGGCGCGATGTCGATCAGCGGCGCCGCGGTCACGAGCATCCCGCCCGAGTGGATGCTGAGGTGGCGCGGGAAGCCATCGATGCGCGCGCAGAACTCCAGCCAGCGCTCCCAGTCGGACATGCCGACGGTCGAGCCGCCGCGCGGCTGCGGCGGCGCCTCAGGCTCGATGCGGGCGACCGACGAGTGCGGCTCCCCAGCGCTTCGGTCCGCGGTTCGATCCGCCATCCGATGCGGATCCGCGCGGCCCACCTTGTCCGTTCCGATCCCGCCGCGGATGTTGTCCGGCCTGCTCCAGTGGTTCGGCCGCCCGAGCCGATCCGCCGTCCGTTCCGCCGATCGGTCGGTCCTCCGCGGCTCTGTTTCGGGCATCCCGCTCTCGGGATCGATCCGCCGGCCTTCCACAAGTGACGGCGCCACGTTCCGATCCGCCGCGATCGCGTGCCCACCTCGCGCACCCGCGAACGCGTCGCCACCTCGCGCGCCCGCATCCGTCCGGTAGCCGGTGCCCCTGCCCGCTCGCAACCACGCGACGCTCGCGGGCGTGTCGCCCGGGCCGCCCTCGTCGTCCGCCCGACCGCCCGGCCTGATCGCCGGCGGCGATTCCGGCGCCTCCTCCCACATCCCCGACCGGCTCGGCCCCGGCGCCTCGCGGTTCGATGGGCGCTCTGCGGCCACAAGTTTTTCGCTAAGGCGCATGGGGGGACCGTTATCCAGAAACTGACCGGCTTCGCGGTCCTCATCGGGCTCGTCCTCGGGGGAACTCATCCCGGCCCACGCTTGGCTCGGCACAAATTCGACGACGCGACCCGGCTCGGATGGCCCCGCGGTGCCCAAATCCTTCGATAACGGTCCCCGGATGAGCATTAGAGAATTTCCTGCCGCGGGATCCGGCGCAGCTGCCTCCGCGGCAGCGTTCTCGGCGCCCAGCCAGGCGAATGGGCGATCCGGCACGGGAGCCGAGGGGTCCACGGGAGCGGCAGGCTGCTTCCAGGGCGGCACCTTGCCCACGAGGGGCATGCGCTTGTTGACCTGGCCGAGGCTGTCGATGAGCTCGGCTCCGACCGGGTCGGAACCTTCGGGTGCCGTGCCCGGGATCGCGAGCCGGCGCGCATCCTCGACTCGCGCGAGCCGCCCATTGCCCGCCTCGGAAGCCCCGCCCGTTCGAACCCGCCCGCCGCGCTCGTGGTTGAGCTGGCCCATCCCGTCGACGAGCCCGCGCGACGCGGCTTCGAGAGCCGCAGCGCGCACGGCATCCTCGGCGACCGCGGCGGGATCGCCCTCGCCGGGGCGCCGGAAGAACTCCGCGAAGCCACCGTCCGCCTCGAGATCGCGGCGGACCATGACGGAGTCGTACGTCTCGAGCGCCTTCGCCACGCGATCCACCAGCGGCCGCGGAAACCCGAGGGCCACGCCCACCTCGCGAACCGCGGATCGAGCCCGGTACGTGACGAGGTTGCAGACCATGCCCGTGTGCTCCGGGCCGTAGCGGTGGTAGATGTACTGGATGACCTCCTCGCGCCGCTCTGAGGAGAAGTCGATGTCGACGTCCGGGTACGTCGTGCGGCCCTCGTTGATGAACCGTTCGAACAGCAGGTTGTGCTGGATCGGCTCGACCCGGCTGATCCCGAGCGTGTACGACACGATGGAGCTGGTGGCCGAACCCCGACCCTGCGCCGGGATCCCCTGCTCCTTCGCGAACCGCATCAGGTCCCAGCAGATGAGGAAGAACTCGGCGAGCCCCGCCCGCTCGATGACCGAGAGCTCGTGCGCGAGCCGCTTCATGACCTCCGCGTTGAGCGGGTGGTAGCGCCGTCGGGCACCCTCCCAGCACAGCGACGACAGGTACGAGAACGGCGTCTCGCCGCCGGGGACCGGGAAGCCGGGGAAGCGGTACTGCTCGAACCCGAGGTCGACCGTGCACGACGCCGCGATCTCGACCGACGTCGCCAACCCTTCCGCCCACGCCCGAGCCGTCCGGGCGTCCGATTCCGCCACCGAACCTGGCGGCAGCTGTGCCAGCTCGTCGCCTGATTTGAGGTAGGACTCGCCATCCGGGCGCCGGAGCGGGCCGAGCGTGTCGAGCGTCCGGCCGTGGAAGATCGAGGTCAGGACGTCGTGGAGCTCGCGGTCCTCGGGCTTCGCGTAGTGCGCGTCGTTCGTGACGACCACCGGCAGCCCGAGCTCCTCGGCGAGCGCGGCCTGCTCCGCGACGAGCCAGTCGTCGTCGAGTTGGAGGTGGTGCGAAAGCTCGATGAAGAAGCCGGCCGATGCGGGCGCGTCGCCGGAGCCGCGAGCGCCACCCGCGCCCGAGCGGCCGAACAGCGCGGCGTGGCGCTCGGCCGCTGCCCGCGCACCTTCCCGATCGCCGACGAGCAGCCGCCGCGCGACCTCGCCCTGTCGACCGCCGGAGAGTGCGAGCACGCCTTCGGTGTGCTTCGCGAGCAGCTCGTGGGTGAAGCGCGGCACGCGCTTGGTCCCGTCGAGGTTCGCCCGGGAGACGAGCCGGCACAGGCTCCGATACCCCGTCGCGTCGCGGGCAAGGAGCACGAGGTGCGGCCCGCGCTGCCGCTCCCCGATCCCGCGCAGGTCCTCCTTCACGATCTGTCGATGGCCGGGCAGGCGCGGTTGCTCCGCGGTGGGTCGCGCCGGCAGCCCCTCGGTTGCGAGGAGAGAGGGCGGGAGTGCCGGCGCCCGCTTCCGTGCCGTGCGCCGGATCGGCCGCCGCGCCGGGAGGACGATCCCGCTCGGGTCGGGAGCGGCCGCGTCCTGGAGCTCGATCTCGATCCCGATGATCGGCCGGATCCCGGCGGCTTCCGCCGCGGTGGCGAAGCGCACGACGCCGTACAGCCCGTCGTGATCGGTGACGGCGAGGCCCGAGAGCCCCAGCGCCGCCGCGCGCTCGGTCATGTCCTCGACCGGCGAGGCTCCGTGCAGGAACGAGAAGTTGGAGTGGCTGTGGAGCTCGGCGTAGGTTCGTGGCATGGCTCGCCCGACTGCTGGCGTCGCGGCGCCTCCGCGACCGGGGGGCACGCCACAATAGAACAAACGTTCTATCTCGACAAGCGCAACACGACGCGCCGGTGCCTCGTCAGAGGGCCGTGGAAATCAACACTCGCAGCACGGTTGCCGTTCTGGCGAGGACGTCCGCGTCTCTCCTCCTCGCGGGCCTTCTGATCCTCGTCGTTCTCCCGGCAGCGCTTGCGGCGAGCAGTCGATAACACAGCCGAAGGCAGGCATTCGCCAGCCATCGACCGATCGAACGCCTGGTGAGCGGGCATTCGATCTCGCGGAAGGACCCCGTCGCTACTGGGGGCGACGGGGTCCTTTCCTGTCCGGCCCAAAGGAGCCGCTTACCATTCATCTCGTGACGAACGCTCGGGGGGGCCGGCACGTGCCGGTCGCTGCCCTTCTCTGCATCGGCCTCCTGCCGATCGCCTGCTCGACCAGCCCGGTTTCGACGTCCCCGGCAACGGCCGTGCCGACGGTGCCGCCCGTGTCTTCTCCTGGGCCGCAGCCGACAGCGGCGCCGGTCGTGACCCCGGAACCCACGATCGAGGCGATCCCGACCTCGCCCGGCCAGTCGCAGACCGCATGGGGTCCCATCTGGAACACGGTCCCCGACTCCTTCCCCGTCCCGATCGATGCCGCGGAGGCCGACCCGCCGCAGGGCCCCGTCAGCGGCGCCTGGTCCGTGCCGAAGGCGGACGTCAGCCCGGTTGCCCTCGCGGGCTTCTATCGCGATGCGCTCATCGAAAATGGCTGGCTGGCGAACGTCGACGGCCCGCTCGAGGACGGCTCATACACGATTGCGTCGATCGCGGCGGGCAACTGCAAGACCCTGACGACGATCACGCCCCGCGGCTCCGAGAGCCTCGTGACGGTCCTGTTCGGAGCTTCCTGCATCTTCCAGTAGCCAAGCTAGTCGTAGAGGCGCTCCAGGTGCCATGACTGTGCCACTCGGTCGAAGTAGATGAGGGCGAGCCAGCGCTCGCCGACGACCTTGAAGTAGTCGCGGGCAATCGGCTCGCGCCACCACGACTCCTCGACGCGCCAGCGATTGCACACCTCGACCGGCTCGCGCCGATCCGACCAGGCGATCGCCACGACGTGGCCGTCGTCGATCTCGACCGCGATCTCGGGATGGCCGCGCAGCAGCCGGGTCATGGCGCTTGCTCCGCGCGCACGCACGTGCGGCTCACGGCGCCGTGACCCCGCGCCAGGTCCAGCGGCGCTCCGGCAGCGGCGCTTCCGAATCGATGACCTCGACGCGCCGGATCCGATCCTCGCCGTAGGTCAAGGCAAGGCGCGCGAGCTGCCACGCGAGCCGGGCGCCGTGCAGCGCCTGGGGCACGAACAGGGGCAGCTGCTGGCCGGCCGCCGCGCTCGCCCCCGATAGCTCCAGCTCCAGCCGTTCGACTGCGGCGGGCGGCGGGGTCCGCTCGAGCTTGGCGAGCAGCAGGCGTTCGATCGCCTCGGGGTCCGCCGTCGGCTCGGGGAAGCGGGTCTCGACCTCGAGCTGCTCCGGCGTCCCGGCCTTCGCGAACGCGAGGTCGAGGTGCAGGCGCAGCCGGCCCTGCTCCGCGGCGAGGCCGCGCGTGGCGAGGCTGGTTCCGAGTGCCACGGCGAGCCGCCGGAGCACGAACCGGATCGCCTCGAGGTCGGCGACCGCGGGCTCGATCGGCAGCCCCAGGAGCAGCCGCTCCGGCGCGTGCCGCGGTCGGAACGGATCGACCTCCTCGCCGCGCGCTCGCATCCCGATCCGCGCGCCCTCCTCGCCGAAGCGCGCGACGAGTGCCGAGGACGCGAGCTCCGCCACCTGGCCGATCTGTCGCAACCCGAACCGGCGGAGGCGGGCACGGATGTCCGCGTCGGAGGTCAGGAGCGAGACCGGCAAGGGAGCCAGGAACGGCGCCTCCATCCGTGGCGGCACCGACACGAGCTCCCCGGGTTGCGCCGCGAGCGCCGCCACGGTGGCCGCGAAGCGCGTGCCGGCAATCCCGGCACGGGGGCGGCCGGCGAGCGGCTCCTCGAGCGCGGTGGTGACACGCTCGGCGAGCGCCGGCTCGGGACCCCAGAGTCCCTCGAGCCCATCGATCTGGGCCTCGAGCAGCCCGAACGCGACGTCGGTCGGCTCGGCCGTGCCGGCAATCGCCGGGCTGAAGGCAGCGAGCCGCTCGAAGGCGGCCTCGAGCTCGGTTCGGTCAGCCTCGGGGGTTGCGTCGAGGAACGTCGCCTCCGGCGCGAGCCGGTGCGCCGACCCCAACGGCATCCCGCGCCGGACGCCGAGCGCCCGAGCCAGCGGATCCGCGTCGAGCACGGTCCCGTTCGTCCAGGGCTTTCCGCCGAGGACCACCGGCCCCACCGGCCACGAGCCGGAGGGCAGGCGCCGCTTCGCGAGATCGAGGAGAAGATGTTGGCGATGCAGGTGCAGGAGTCGCATGAGTCCCTATCCCGGGCACTGGGATTGCGGGGGCAAAGAGCTGGTCGCGTCGGAGGCAGGCGTCGCGAGGACCTCCGTCCGCGTAGAGGATCCGGAGGGTCGCCCGCCTGCCTGGCGGACCGGCGCGATTGCGCGCGACGAGCACCTCCGTTCGCTGGCCGACGACGTCGCGACCGAGGCGGATCCACGATCGACGGCTGAGCTCCAGCCTGATCCCCGTCGCTTCACCGACGGCGGCCGCGACGTTGTCCGGGAGCCGCGCCGGCTCGAGCACGAGCAGCGTGATCCCGGCACGCCGGGCGAGCGCCGCCAGTCGACCGAGTCGATCGGCGAAGGACGGCTGCTTGCCGCCCCGCGCATCGTTGCCGCCCCGCGCGTCCTTGCCGGCCCTCGCGGGCTGCACGGGCTTCGCGCGCGGCGCCCGGTTCGGCAGGTCGATCACGAGCAGGTCCACCGCCCGGCCCGACAGCAGCGAGCCGGCGATCGCCAGCCCCTCCTCCGGATCGGCCGGCGTCACGACGACGAGCCACGCCGGATCGATGCCGCGCGCCACCGCTTCGACCGGGTCCAGCGCCGCCGCGAGGTCCAGCCAGGCGACGATCCCGCCCGCGGCCTGCGTTTCTGCCGCAAGCCGCAGCGCGAGCGTGGTCCGGCCGCTCGAGGCATCGCCGCGGATCGACACGCCCATCCCGCGCGGCACGCCGCCGGGGCCGAGGATCGCATCGAGCTCGGCGAAGCCGGTCGAGAAGACCTTCGCCGGATCGGCAGGTGCCGGTGTCGGCGCGGGCGCTTCGAGCGGCACGGTGGCGAGCGCCCCGACGACCTCGCCGGCATAGCTCGGCGCCGCCGCACCCCATCGGGAGCGGAGGGTCGCGAGCGCTGCGGTGAGCTCGGTGGATGGGGTCGCCATGAGCGCAGTATCGAACATCTGTTCGAATGAATCAACCCATCTCGCGCTGGTTCGTGTGACCGATTTCGGGCCGTGTTCCGGACCCTCTCCAGCCCATGACCGTCGGCGTCATACGAACGCCTCGCTCGCGCGTCGCCCACCTTCGTATGCCGTCGACGGTCATCACGCCGAGGACACGATCCCCGCCGGCCAAAAGGGTCATACGAGCCGGCGCGGCAGCCGATGCTGAACGCGGATCGAACGGGACCCCGTGGTAGACTCCGCGGCCCGTGGGGATGTAGCTCAGCTGGGAGAGCACCGCGTTCGCATCGCGGGGGTCAGGGGTTCGAGTCCCCTCATCTCCACCACCGTGGGTCGGTTGGGCAGGTGGTGAGCCCAAGGGTCTGTAAAACCCTCGTCTTCGACTGTGGCAGTTCGATTCTGCCCCGGCCCACCAGCATTTCCGGGGTGTCAACGAGCCAATACACCCCCAAGATACGCCCCCAAGCGCCGCCTGCGCGTGAATGGGGCCCCGCACGAGCGTCTTGCCTAGACGGTCCCGTCCTCGGACATTTCTGGCTCGGAACCCACCCCAATGGCAACTTCGTCCTGCTCGGGTTCGCCCAACCCATCGGGGAGGAACTCGGCGTGGGCCTTGCGCAGGTAGTCGAGGGCCTGCTTCTCATCCGGCGCGTAGCCGAGCCGCTCCTTCACGAAGTTGAGTCGCCACTCGGCCTCGTCGATCACCTCTGACCACCGGCGCACCCAGACCCGGATGCCGTCGCGGTCAGACACGAGCCCGCGCTCACGATCGCTCTGGTTCGCCTCGGCCTGGGCGTCATCGTCTAGCTCCGTCCCGACGAGGATGAAGTCCCACTGCACCTGGAGGTTGTCGAACCGCGGATCGCGCCCCACGATGCGCGCGTAGTTCTTGATCTGGTTGATCTCTTCGATGCCGATCACGACCTTCGGAGCCTTTAGCTCGACGACGAGGTGCTCGTGCTCTTTGCGGCCGTGCGGCACCGAGCGAGCCAACATGAGGTCGAGCCGTCGGGTGGAGCCTTCGGCATCGCGGACAGGCTCAACGGGGCCGAGTTCGTCGCGGCCGAGGATCTTGATGTGAGCCGCGAGGGCGGCCGTAAGCCCGTTATCGGATGCCGTGAGGCTGAACTGCTCGCCGAACACCCAGGTTTCAGTTTCGAGCATCCGGTGGAGCTGGCTGCGTTCCTTCACCCGCTTCTTCACATCTTCGTCAAACACCAGCACCCGCAGGCTGGCGAGGAAGTCGAGGCGGTCAGTGATGCTCTTAGCGGCTCGGATGATCGCGGTCAGGGAGGTTCGCTCCAACAGGTGCCGCAGGTCTTCGAGCTGCTTCTCTGGCAGGTCGAGCACCTCGCGGAGAACCTGATAGGCCGAGCCAGGCTCCCGTTCTAGGGCCTGTCTGAGGAGGGTCAGCGATAGACGCCGCGCCTTCTTGTCGTCGGTCGCGTTGACCGCCGGCGCCGCGGCAACGGCTACAACATCGAACAGCTCACGGTTCGCTTCCGCGATCCGATCCGCTGGCTCGGCCTCGTAGGGATAGACGTGCTGCCGCCGCCATTCCTCGATGACGGTCCTCTGGCGCTCCCGTCGGCGCGCCTCCAGGTGAGCGGCGATCCGCTTGCGGGCCAGTTCGACGAGCGGGCTCAGAACCGGATGGCCGGCGTCAATGAGGGCCAGATCTGCGACCCGCTCCTCGATGCCACGCCAGCGGAGATAGGCCGTGTATGGAAGGCCGACTGCCGGCCGCGGGGCTGCCACTGAGTCGTGGGCAACGCCCTCCGTGTCGCAGAGATAGAGCGCCTCCCTGACCGGGATGCTCCATTCGACCACGGTGAGCTGGGGCGGGTCCGTGGCGTCGAAATCAGTGAGGGACATCTCGGTGCGGTCCAGCTGGAGCGGCGCAGGATCGAGGGCGCGGCCCTCGATCGAGATCACGGGTCGGTATTGCTCGACGTAAAGGGCGAACTCCGTGAGCAAGGCCGCCCAAGCCGGCTCTCCCTCGATGCCAGCCACGTTGTCGCTGATGCCGTCGATGCGGACCACGGTGCCGATCGGCTCGTTCGTGCTCTCGGGATCGGACACCTCGAAGAACGTCCTCTCCGAGGCGGTCACCGTGACCGTCGTGAGCTGACGACCCTCCGTCGCGTCGGCAACCGTTCGCCAAGTCACGCGGTCGCCCCGAAGACTGAAGGCGAGGAGGCGCCCGCGGCCCTGTTTTCCATGCAGCTGACGCTTGAGGCGGCGGCTGCGCTTCTCGATGTCCTTCCACGAGCCGCCGAGGGATCGGAACCCGGCCACGGCCTGTTCGTAGGTCATCCCCGAACCGTCGTCAGCGACGATGATCGCGGTGATGCCGCCGAGCGCGTTTCGCTCGAACGTGACGCCAACCGTGGCCGCGTCGGCATCCAGGGCGTTCCAGATCAGCTCGGCGAGCGCACGGATCGGTGCGGCCTTGATGGTCCGCTCCACGAAGTCCGCCTGGGTCTCGAGCCGCAGCCGCGTCATGGCTGCCATTGTCACAGTCGGATCACCGCTCCGCCTCCCCACCACGCCCGTCTCGGCGCTCAATGCGGTCAGCGATCCACGACTCCGCAGACGCCCAGTAGCCATCGCTCTGGGCGGTCAGCCCTCGCTCGCGCGCCTCTGCCTCCCATCGCAGCAGCAGGATCTCAGCGCGATCGGCCGGAAGCCGCTCGGTATCCCGGAGTCGGGCAGCCAGGCCGGCTCGCTGTGCCTCCCAGATCCGTGTTCGTCGGTGCTCCATTGGTTGGTGAGGCTAACACGCTGTATCGAACAACCGTTCTATTCCAGATCGCAAGCGAGGCGCCAAAGGCCTGCGACCGCCTTCTAGACTCGGGGGGCCATGAGCGAGCTGACGGTTCATCCAGCGGTGGCGTCGGGTTATGGCCTCGTAGAAGCTCCGTTTGAGCGGGTCATCGATCTCTTCGGGTCCCATCGACGCGCGGACCAATCCGAGGTGCGGCACGCGGAGACCACGACCGATGCGGCAAAGATGCTGAAGTTCCTGGACACCCGCACCGTTCCAGCGACGCGACTCGTGGTAGTTGAGCACGGTGCTTGGACGGCCATCCTCACGAACCACCGCAACGGCTCCGACTTCGCCGATCACCAGTTCTGGGCAGCTAGGACCCTCAGAGTTCGATCGGTCCGCGTCGTGGATCACGAGGCGAGGTGGTGGCGGGGCGGCGGTCGCCGTGAGCGCCTCTCGTATGCCGCGCGGATCGTCGAACTCGCTGGGCCGGACGGCGAGACGATCCGCTCGATCGCCTGCGCCGACGACGGCCACTGGGTCTTCGAGACATTCGGCGACCCTCTGCCGATCGAAGCGACCTTCGACTACTCGGCGCCGCGAAAGAGGGATCGCTTCACGAGCGCCAATCTCAACGAGCTGCTGCGTTCGATCGGCGCCGAACCGCTGACCCCCGAGGCGCTCTTGCGGAGCCGGCGGTTCGGGCTCCTGATCGAGCGGATCACAAATGCCGCCTGGCGCGAGCGAGTTGATGACGAAGCCTGCACGTTAGCGCAGGCCGACGATCCCGCTTTCGGCTACTGGCGGCATGGCCTGAACTACGTCCCGCACATCAAGACGCACGCGACAAGCGTGATCGCCGCGTTCGAGAAGGCGATCGCTATCGACCCGAGCTACGAAGCGCGAGTGCGACCGCTCCTCGAGCAGGCTCGCCGGATCGCAGGCAAGCAGAACTAGACGGGCTCGCCGTCTGCTTGGAGGCTGCACGCCTTCGTGGCGGCGCTCAACGCGTGACGACGAGGACGACACGGAGGACGAGGGACACCACGGTGGCCCCGGCACCGGCAACGGACCACACGACGCGCGCACTCGACCATGCTGGCGTGGTGCGCCAGGCGGGGCCGGCTGCAAGCAACTGCGCCACCGCGAATGGGAGGAGCAGCGACGAGCCCATCGGCCCGAAAACGGCCAGGAACAGCGCGAAGGCAGTCCACTGGCCGCCGCGGGTGTGGCGCAACCAACTCGTGCCTCTCTGGGCCGTCTCGGGCTGCCGCCGTTGCGGCTTCGTAGTTTCCCGAGGCTGACATGCCGCCCCGGCTGTTGAGGTCGGGGCGTCGCGGACGAGCTCGGAGCGTCGAAGCTCCAGGTCAGTCGCAGCACGGTTCCGTAGCAGCGCGTCCACGGCCACGTTGACGGCGGCCGATTGCCGATCCAGCGCTTGCCTTTGGGCGGGTGACGCATGGGGGTGCGCGTCGGGGTGCAGTCGTCGCAGCAACGAGCGACGGCGCGCGCAGATCTCTGCCTCCGTCGGCGTGTATCGAGGTAGGCCGAGGATCGCGTAGGGGTCTGATCCGCGAGCCACGCCCGGATGTTCTGGGCGGTCGCGCCACCTCGACTGTCACGCCCGAGTTTGACTCGCCGCATCTCGTGACCCCCGCTCGGACTTGACAGCAGCCGATTTCCACCACGGGTTCCAGGCACCAGCGCCGTGCGCCGTGGAAATGGAGCACGGGAAGAAACAAGAAAAGGACCGGGCTCCGGGAGCCCTTGACGCATTCCTACCGCCGCACAACCTCCTCGACCGCGCCATGAGCCCGAACCCCACGGCGCGCGGAGCCACCTTCGAACGGGGCTCGATCTGGGGTTCGATCACGCAAGGAAGATGACGATGCCGAAGACGCACATTCTCGCGTTCGACACGGCGGTGGAAGTCAACACGCCGGCCGACCCCACCCTTCATGCCCGAGCGGCGCGCTACACGACGATGGCCGTTGCCGCGGTAGCGACGAAGGGCGTCCCCATCAGCAACATGCGCGGCTACGTCGAGGCGACTCACACCCGCGCTTGCCGCGCCGATGCGGACGAGCTCCAGCGTCAGATGTCGCGCTGGGCTTCCCAAAGTCGCTCCAGGCACGAGATGCTCGATGCAGTCTGCCGGCTGCTTTTGGCGGGCCAACGCTGGGACAACGACGGCGAACTCGTCGCCTCGTCTGACGAGGTGCCGTTCGAGGTGAGGGATGGGGCTCTGGCGCTGTTCGGTCATGACCTCGACGCCTGCGAGGCGCCGGCGTGCCGAACGTGTTGGCTTGCCGGGTCTGGCGACTGGCCGCGAGCGTTGCGAGCTTCGGCAGGAGACGACGCCGAGGTTGCCGGCGCGGCGCTGCTGGACGCCTATCGGGCAGCTCGGCGCGGCGGCTACGTCGCGGAGATCGTTCTCGGGCAGCACGAAGGCGGGCAGGAACCGCGTCGGAGGCGAGATGAACCCGCTCTCTTCTAGCCGGCTGCGTCACTCGTCGGACGACGGATGCACGATCTGCGGCGAAGACCACCCACCCGTGCGTCGGCCCGTGTCTGCCCTCGGCCACGGCCAGGTGGTGCCCCAGACAGTGAGCCTGACCGTGACCGACCTCGAGCAGCGTGTGCTGGTGCCACCCCCGGCACTTGCCGCACCCCCTGACTCGTGCGCTTGGGTGCGGCTAGCCGCGGCGCATTCGTCCGGCATCACGTCGGTCGCCGACGCCATGCGGCAAGCCTCCGGCCGTCGGGAGCCGATCGCGCTTCTGACCCCCCGCTACGTCGCCCTGCTCGGCTACGGCGATCTGCGTTTGGGCCAGGTCAGCGGAGTCTGGGTCGGCATGAAGGACGACGCTGGTAGGCCCGTGATCCTGCTTGGCGCATTCGTCCTTCGGAGCCGTCGAGTCGGCCTGTTCGGACGGGAGTTGTCAGCAGGCCCGCTGGCTGTGGTGCCGATCGAGCTTACGGAGCGAGACTCGCGCGCCTTCGGGGATGCTGTGAAGCGACTCGGCCTCGATGCCCTTCGGTATCTCCCGAAGCATCCAGGCCGAGGCGGTCCCTCGCGCGCGCCCGCGCATGATGCGCGCCCGCCCGCGCCAGCGCTCGCGCGCGGGCGCGCTGGGGCGCGCGCGACGGATCGGCCGCGCTAGCCGGCTGAACCACTCCGGATGGCCTTGCGCTGCAGAGCGTCGGCGCGCGGCCGCCAGTGGAGTTCACTCTGCCTCGGCGGCGCTTCCTCCTGAACTCGGTTATGCCTCAAGCTCTTCGAGCGCCTGCTCGATGAGCGTGCCGTATTCGGGGCGCGCCATCTCGCGCTCGATCAACCCTCGTGCCCTCGGGTCCTTGCGCCGAGCGAGCCCCAAGATCCCCTCGGCGCGAGTGTCGTCGTGCGCATCGTCGGTGCGAGCAGCCAGAGCGGCCATTGTCTCGGAGTCGTCGGCATCGCTACCGGCGAGCCCGAAGGTTGCCCAGTCCCGGACATCCTCGTCGGGATCAGCCGACAGCCGGCGCAGGGCCGCGAGCGCGTCCGCGTCGAGGCCCAACAGCGGCAAGGACGACGCCACCGACAATCGGATGTTCTCGTCCGGGTGCTCCGCATGTGCCAGCACGGCCGACCTCGACCGCGGGTCGCCGGCGTGCCCAAGCGACACGATTAGCGCGTCCAAGACGGCCACCTCTGACTCCCGGCCCAGGCGCGGCAACAGAGCGTTGGTCACGGCCGGCGCCATCGAACGATCGATGCTCGCCACCGAGCCGAGCAGATCGGCGGCGACCTGCCTCGTGCGGACATCGTCTGACGCTAAGCCCCGCTCGCCCACTTCTCGAGCGGACGAAGGATCGCGGCTAACGAAGTCGCGCAAGGCGTCCCAGCGTCGGTCTTCATCGCTCTCTGCCACGAGTGCCGCCAGCGGATCGGTTGCCATCGCTGCATCGTGGTTGACTGACACCCGTTGGTCAACGTGCCCCTCGACGAGGGGCAGCGTCGTATCAACGTCTCGCTACATCCTCGTTGTAGGCAGAATGCGCGACGTGACAATCGCGCCTCCTCGCCGACACAAGGGCAGCGGCTCGATCTACCAGCGCCGCGATGGCGCGTGGATCGGTGAGCTGACGGTCGCCGGCAAGCGTCGGCGAGTCACCGCGCCTAGCCCCGAGCTCGCCGCATTCCGGCTGAAGTCGCTCGCGGTCGAGCACCTGCCGGACCAGAGCAATGGCACGGTCGGCGACTACCTGCGCGTGTGGCTGAAGGAACTCCAGGGCTCGGGCCTTGTTCGCCCGTCCACGCTGATCGCCTATCGGCGCATCGTGGCCCACTACCTGACGCCGGCGCTTGGTCGCCTCGCGGTGACAGAGCTTCGACCGGCGCACGTCCGAGCGTTGACCAATCGCCTCGCCGGGGAGGGCTTGAGCAAGAGCACGGTTCGGAACGTCCGCAATGTCCTGTCCGGCGCGATGAAGCAAGCGATCAAGGACGAACTGATCACGACCAACCCGGCGCGGATCGTGCTCCCAGAGCCCGACTACGGATCAACCGCCGTGGCCTATCGCGGTCGGTTCGTTGCCATCCTCGAAGCGATCCAGGGTCACCCCTACGAAGACCTCTACGCACTCATCGCCTACCTCGGCGTTCGCTCGGGTGAGGCGCTCGCGCTCGATTGGAAACACATTGACTTCATCCACAGCCGCGTGACGATCGAGCAGACCGTCACGCGGAAACCTGACGCCGAAAACGGCATGGTTGGACGCCTGCACATCGGCCCCCCGAAGGGCGGTAAGAGGAAGCTGAAGAGCCGGGTCTTGCCGCTCCCCGAAGACCTCGACGAAAGGTTGCAGCGGCGCGCCGAGCGGATGGGTCGCCCGTCCACGGGGTTCGTGTTTCTCTCGGCCAAAGATCCCGCCAAGCCGATCGAGCAGAGTCACGCGCTCCATCGCTTTCAGGACGCGCTCCGTGAAGCGGGCTTGCCGAAGATGCGGCTCCATGACCTCCGGCACCTCTACGCGACCTGGCAGATCGGCCGGGGCACGGACATCTCAACCGTCGCCAAGCTGCTCGGGCACTCGACCAGCACGACGACGCTCAACTTCTACTCCGGCGAGGTGCTCGATGCCGACAAGGCCGCTGCGGCCCACATGAGCTTCGAGCCGTGGACGCCCGACCGGGAGAAGGCACGGCAAGACAAGGCGCGCCGTGAGCGGCGACGCGCCGGCATCGTCGTTTCGCGGCCGGAGGATCGGGTGGAGGGTTGGGGCGACGAATAGACCCCCAAGATAGACCCCCAGAGCTGGTATTTGGCCCGTTTGCGAACACAAACCACGGAGGTCTGTAAAACCCTCGTCTTCGACTGTGGCAGTTCGATTCTGCCCCGGCCCACCAGCGCCCTCCGCGATCCGACGTCCGGCGCTCCACCTGGCCCCACCTCCGGCGCTCCACCTGGCCCTCCCGCGCCTCACAACGCATCCCACGACTTCCCAGGACGACCGTTCATGATTCGGCGAGAGTTCCGTGGTCGATTCGGTGCGGTCTTGTGCAGTCCCGTGGGGTCCGGAACGGTGCCTCCGTACCCCGGACCGACGTGACCATCAGGTACAGGACCACGGTGCCATCTGGCACGTACGGTTCCCCCCGCCTCGAGCTGCGGCATCTGCCGTGGCCCGCGGTCGCATTCATCGGGCCCGTACCGGGCAGAGGGAAGTGGCCCACCAGGGCCGAGGGAAGGGAACGCAAGGCACATGCGACAGAAACTGGGGGCACTCCTCGGGGCAGGCGGGCTGCTCCTCCTGGCGGCTTCGGCCACGATGGCCGCCCCGCCGACGTACACGATCAGCGTGTCGAAGACCGCGAGCCCGGCCTCGGTCGGTGCCGGCGGCGCGACCGTTGCGTTCACCGTCTGGGTGACGAACACCGGCACCGGCTTCTTCAATCAGGTCAACGTTGCGGATCCGCTGGCCGGCTGCACCCTGGGTGCCGCGGTCGTGAGCACCGGCGACGGGGACACGAGCCTGGAGGCCGGCGAGACCTGGTCCTTCTCCTGCAGCGTGCCCAACACGATGCCGAACACGCAGAACACGGCCACGGTCGATGCGTGCCACAGCGCGGGTACCTGTAATCAGTCCTCGCACGATGCGCAGGCTCAGGGCAGCGTGACGGTCACCGACGACGGTTCGACGGCGCCGCCGCCGACCGTTCCGCCGACAGCCGTTCCGACCGCGGTGCCCACCGCCGTTCCGACGGCTGTCCCGACGGCCGTTCCAACGGCGGTTCCGACCGCTGACCCCGGCACGCCCGATCCCGGCACGCCGGATCCGGGCACGCCCGGTCCGACCGAGGTCGTGGTGCCGACGCCGGCGTTCAGCGGGGATGACGCGGGCCTCACGTCTGCTCCGACCGACACCGTCAGCGATGTCGTCGGCGCGGTGAGTGGGCAGCGCTCGCTCATGCTCGTGCTTGCACTGGGCATGCTGCTGGCAAGCCTGATCCTGGTCACCCCGACTCGCCCGGTCACGGCCCGCAACAAGGACCGCTGATCCGAGCGGCCAGGGCCGCTTCCTCCGCACCAACGAACGAGGGTCCGGGCAACCGGGCCCTCGTTCCATGTCCGGCGCGGGCCGCGCGGCCCGCACGGCCCGGCGCAGCGGCCGTCAGGCCGGTTCCGGCTCCAGCATGCCGTGCAGCGCATGGGAGTTGCGCCGGAGCCAGGAGCGATCCGCGAGGTGCGCCGGCCGTCGCGCCGCCACGAGCTTCCAGAATCCCGGCCCGTGCCCGAAGACGCGCAGGTGCGCAAGCTCGTGGACCACGACCGTCTCGAGCGCGGCCGGCGGCGCGAGCACGAGACGCCACGAGAACATGAGCCTGCCCTTGCGGTTCGCGCTTCCCCAGCGTGACTTCGGATCCCGGATGTCGACATCCGACGGCCGGACGCCGAGCGCGGGGGCGTGGTCGGCGATCGCCGCCAGGATCGCCTCGGAAGCGCGATCGCGGAACCAGTCCGCGAGGATCCGCTCCAGCGGGCGGCGATCGCCGGACGCGAGCGAGACGACGAGCTCGTCCTCCGATTCGCCACCGGAGCGCTCCACCGAAGACCGGCGCCCTCGCAGCACACCGGAAACGATCCGAAGCCGATGCGGCTCGCCGCGATACAGCACCAGCGACCCGTCGCGCGTCCCGCCGAGTGCCCGCACACGCTCCCGATCCCGCGCGAGCCCGTCGAGGTGCCGCAGCACCCACGAACGCCGCTCCCGAAGGAAGCCCTCGATGCGCGGCTCGGGATGGGCCCAGCCACGCCGCGTCTGTGGCGGCACGGAGACAACGAGCCCATGTCGCGGATCGATCGTGATCCGGACGCCACGGGAGCGCGCGTTGCGCCGAATCCGATAGTCGACCTGCCGGCCGTCGAGCCGGATCGTGGCGACCGACGCCGCGGTGCCGGAATTCGCCCCGGGAGCGTGCCCCGGGTCGGCGGCGGTCACTGGCGGGCGATCACCCCGATGGCGACGCGGAACCCGGCTCGGCGCTGGAGCGGCGCCATGATCGTCGACTGGCCGATCGGGCCGTTCGACGGGAAGACCTTGACCCATTCCTCGTTGAAGATCTCGAAGTCGCTGGGCTCCTTCAGGGACCAGTTCGCCCAGACGACGTTCTCGATCGACGAGCCGTTCTCCTCGAGCCGAGCCTTGAGGTTCGCGAGGACCTGCTTCGCGTGATCGCGGATGCCACCGCGCACGACGCGCTGCGTCCCCGGGTCGATCGGACCGATCGAGGAGATGTACACCATGCCGCCGGCGACCACGGCGCGCCCGGCGCCGAGCTCAGCAGCGGACGCGTCGACCGTCTCGGAGGCGTCCTGCAGTCCGAAGCGGCCCTTCTGGACGCGCGTCGGCTTGGCTGGATCCTCGGGCGGAATGCCGTATTCACCGGGTGGGAGCTCGATGCCGGCGCGAGCGAACTGGCCCATGAACGTCGGCCGGATCCCGGTTGCCTTCGGCTCGCCGACGATCTTGCCCTTCTCGTCGACCCCGGTCTGGACGAACGTGAAGATGTCCTGGGTCAGGATCTCGTCGTCCTCGATCCCGTAGACCTCGGTGATGTTGGTGACCTTTCGCGAGCCATCCTTCAGGCGAGCGGTGTGGACGAGCACGTCGACCGCTGACGCGATCTGCTCGCGGATTGCTCGCAGGGGCAGGTCGTAGCCGGTCATGAGGACCATCGTCTCGAGGCGTCGGAGCATGTCCGCCGGCGTGTTCGCGTGACCGGTCGAGAGCGAGCCGTCCTGGCCCGTGGTCATGGCCTGGAGCATGTCGAGCGCCTCGCCCGAACGGCACTCGCCGACGATGATGCGATCGGGGCGCATGTGCATCGCGTTCCGGAGCAGGTCCCGGATGGTGATCTCGCCCTGGCCTTCGATGTTGGCTGGCCGCGCCTCGAGCGTGATCACGTGCTCCTGACGGAGCTGGAGCTCGGCCGCATCCTCGATCGTCACGATTCGCTCGTCGTTCGGGATGAACGACGACAACACGTTCAGGAACGTCGTCTTGCCGGAGCCCGTGCCGCCGCTCACGAAGACATTCAGGCGCGCCTCGATGCACGACTGCAGGAACTGGAACATCTCCGGCGTGGACGTGCCGAAGTTGATCAGGTTCTGGACCGTGTACGGCGTCTTCGAGAACTTGCGGACGGTGATGACCGGCCCGATCAGCGACAGCGGCGCGATGATGCAGTTCACGCGGCTGCCGTCGGGGAGGCGGGCGTCGACGCGCGGGCTCGTCTCGTCGAGGCGTCGACCGAGCGGCGTGATGATCCGGTCGATGATCCGGAGGACGTGCTCCTCGTTCAGGAAGAACGAGTCAACCCGCGAGATCTTGCCGGCGCGCTCGATGTAGATGTGGTCGACGCCGTTGACCATGACCTCCGTGATGGTCGGGTCGTTCAGCAGCGGCTCGAGCGGCCCGAAGCCCGTGACCTCATGGACCATGTCGTCGACGAGTCGGAGCCGCTCGTCGCGCGTGACCGCAAAGTGGTTGCCCTCGATGACCCGGTCGACGATGCCCTCGATCTTCGTCTTCGTGTCGGTGTTCGTGCCGTCGAGGAGCGTGTCGAACGCGTTGATGACCTCGCCCTGCATCCGCACGCGGATGTCGTGGAGCATCTCCTCGCGCGCCGAGTTGCGCTCGCGGGCCGGCTTTGCGGCCTTGTCCGGCTCGATGAGCGCGGGCACGAAGGTGCCGGGCGGCGCGTCGTCAGGCTGCGGCGGCGGAGGCGGTTCCGCACGCTCACGCTCGGCCTGTTGTGCCTTCAGCTGCCGTTCGAGCAGCGACATGCTCTTTCCTGTCCCCCGATCGTGGTGCTGGATCGTTTCCCGGCGACCCGTGGTGCAGGATACATGGCGTCCGTGCCGTGCCCGTTCGCGATCCCGAACCAGCGGTGCGTGGCGGCCACGCTTGCGCCCACTCGTGCCGACGTTGCGCCAGCTTTGCGCCCGCGTCGCTCCGGCGTCGCGCCCGGCGCCAAACACGCTTCCGGCTAGAATGCGCAGGCCGTGGGGCTATAGCTCAGCTGGGAGAGCGTCTGAATGGCATTCAGAAGGTCAGGGGTTCGAATCCCCTTAGCTCCACCACTCTCCTGATCCTGCCGGCCCCTTGCACCGAGGGGCCGCTTCGTTTCTGCGCGATCGCCGCAGTCTCAGCGCCCGATCGACGTCAGCCAGGCGCCGATGTCCCAGATCACCGGCGTCCCGCCGAAGCTGTAGGCGTTGCACGGCGGCGTGTCATCACAGCCGGAGCCGAGGAAGCCCAGCACGCGATCGCCCTCGATGTCCGCGGCAAGCGACTGCGGTTCCAGGCCCGCCTCGGTAGCCATCGTGCCGGACAGCGCGGCTGGCCCGGTCCCGAGATCCAGCCGCTCGCCGGACGCGATGTCCCACACCACCGCGCGCATGCCGACGTGCAGGGTGAACTCGCCCTGCTGGTCATTGGGTCCATAGACATTCCCGACGACGAGGGCCCCGTCGACGGCGATCGCCGACGCGCCCATGTGCCCGGCACCGACCTTCAGCCAGGTGACGTGGTCGCTGCCGACGCGCCATGCGAACGGCCGCGGCCCGTCGTCGCTGTCGTGCGGGAAGCTCGAGCCAACGATGACCTGGCCGTCGAACCCACGCACCGTGATGAACCCTTGGCGGAGCGCGCTGGGGACGTCGATCGGTCGTCCCGTCCCGAGGTCGAACGCCCAGAGCGGCCAGTCGTTGCCGTCGTCCTGCGTGCGACCGACGATGATGCCGTTGCTGATCGCCTGCGGGCGGATCCATGGCGCGTCGACGCCGAGCTCGGCGGCCGTGAGGATCCTTACATCGCCCGTTCGAAGGTCGAGGATCGCCGGCACGGTGTCGGGCTCGGAGGGCGAACCGGGCAGCGCGGGCAGCGTCTGCTCGCCAAGTACGTACGGGTAATCGAGCCCAATGGCGCGGGCCCTTCGATCGGTGAAGCCGGCGAGTCGCTCCAAGTGCGACGTGCCCTTGTCCAGGACCCACGTCGCCTCGCCACCGCCAAAGAGGATCCGCTCCGCGTCCTGCGCAACCAGGCCAAGGTGCGTCACGAACTCCTCGCGCCGCACCCCGTCGATGATCTCGGCGAGCCGCACGAACGTGCCCGTGCCGAGATCGCAGGTGCCAAGGTTCATCTCGACGCGCTGCGGATTGTCGCGGTCGGAGTCGCGCTCGGACCAGGGCGTCAGCTCGGCCTCGTACCCGTAGGCGATCGAGCCGGTGAGGTCCGTGAGCTTCAGCGTCCGGCCCGCCGGGACCTCACAGGCAATGGTCGCCGGGATCCGCGATGACAGCTCGACGGGCGTGGGCGTCGTGGGTCCGGGGGTCGGCGGCAGCGGCGTCGGCGGAAGGATGGACGGTTCCGACGACGGCGATGCGAGCGCTGCCTGGGACGGCGCAGCGCTGGGCGTCGGCTGGCAGGCGCCGAGCGACACGGCGACGGCCCATGCGACGGTCGCCCACGCCGTGAATCGAGGCCTTGTCTGATCCGCCACCAGCCCATAGGATGCGCGGACCATGAACCGGGTGCGAATCTCGAACTCGAACCTCGCGCTTACCACCGGGTAGCCGCGCCCACGTGCGCGCTGGCTGCCCGTTCGAACCCCTTGTCGATGGACGAGGGGTTTTTGATTGGCCGGCGGGGCCTCCAGCGCAGGCGCCACGGCCGACGGACCTGCACACTTGCAGATCACACCGACTGGAGACCCTGACGTGACCGCCGACGCCACGAAGCCCACGCGGAGCGACCGAACCGACCGGCCCGACCGGCCCGCCCGGGTCGAGCGCTACGACCACCTGGCCACGGAGCCGAAGTGGCAGGCCAAGTGGGACGAGCTCGGCCTGTACAAGACGAAGCTGGACGACACGCGCAAGGCCTACTACCTGCTGACGATGTACCCGTACCCGTCGGGCGACCTGCACATCGGGCACTGGTACATCAAGACCCCGACCGACGCGATCGCACGGTTCCACCGGATGCACGGCGAGAACGTGTTCCTGCCGATCGGGTTCGATGCGTTCGGCTTACCGGCCGAGAACGCGGCGATCAAGAACAAGATCAACCCGCGCGACTGGACCATGAAGAACATCGAGAACATGCGCCGCCAGCTGCGGAGCATGGGCGCGACGTTCGACTGGGATTCCGAGGTCGTCACGGCCGACCCCGACTACTACAAGTGGAACCAGTGGTTCTTCCTGCAGTTCCTGAAGGCGGGCCTGGCCTATCGGCAGAAGTCGCCGGTCGACTGGTGCCCGAACGACGGCACGCTGGCCCGCGAGCAGGTCGAGGGCATCGAGCGGCGGTGCTGGCGCTGCGGCGCGAAGGTCGAGAAGCGCGACCTGGAGCAGTGGTACCTGCGCGTCACGAAGTACGCGGATGAGCTGCTCGACTTCTCGGAAATCCAGTTCCCCGACCCGATCCGGACGCAGCAGACGAACTGGATCGGGCGATCGGTGGGCGCCGAGATCGTGTTCGAGACGGCGCCCTCGGCGAGCCATGCCGGTGGCGAGCAGCTGCGCGTGTTCACGACCCGGCCGGACACCCTGTTCGGAGCGACGTTCATGGTCGTCGCGCCGGAGCATCCGCTCGTCGGTGCGCTGACAGCGCCCGAGAAGAAGCAGCAGGTCGAGGCGTACATCGCGAAGGCGCAGGCGCAGACCGAGATCGAACGGCTGTCGACGGACCGCGAGAAGACCGGCGTCGCCATCGGCGCCGAGGCGATCAATCCCGTCAACGGCGAGCGGATCCCGATCTTCGTCGCCGATTACGTACTGGGCGGCTACGGCACCGGCGCGATCATGGCCGTGCCGGCGCACGACGAGCGCGACTTCGCGTTCGCGAAGAAGTTCGGATTGCCCGTTCGCAGGGTCGTCGCCGCGCCCGGGGACGAGTCGAAGGACGTCGACGCGGGGGCGTACATCGCCCACTCGGACGACGAGCGGCTGGTGAACAGCGGCTCGTATTCCGGACTGTCGGCCGACGAGGGTGGCCGCCGGATCGTCGCGATGCTGGAAGCGCAGGGCACGGGCAAGCAGGCGGTCACGTACCGCCTGCGCGACTGGCTGATCAGCCGCCAGCGCTACTGGGGCACGCCGATCCCGATCATCTACTGCCCGACACACGGCGCCGTGCCGGTTCCGGAATCCGACCTGCCCGTTCGATTACCGGACGAGGTCGACTACGAAGGGTCGGGGGTGAACCCCTTGACCCGCGATGAGAAGTTCCTCAACGTCCCGTGCCCGATCTGCGGCGAGCCTGCTCAACGCGAGACGGACACGATGGACACCTTCATGGACTCGAGCTGGTACTGGTATCGCTACCTGTCGCCGCACAAGCAAGACGGGCCGATCGACCTCGACCTGACGGAGGGCTGGACGCCCGTCGCGCAGTACACGGGCGGGGCGGAGCACGCCGTCATGCACCTGCTGTACGCGCGCGAGTTCACGAAGATGATGCGCGACCTGGGGATGACCCAGCAGAACGAGCCGTGGCGGCGGGTGTTCAACCAGGGCCAGATCCTGGGCATGGACGGCGAGCGGATGTCGAAGTCGCGCGGCAACGTCCAGGACCCCGACGAGCTCGTCACGAAGTACGGCGCGGACACGGTCCGGCTGTTCCTGATGTTCATGGGCCCGTGGGACCAGGGCGGCCCGTGGAGCCCGACCGGGATCGGTGGCGTTCACCGCTTCATCACCCGCGTCTGGGCGCTGGCCCTGGATCCGCACTACCGCGAGCCGGGTGATCCTCTGGCCGGGACCTTGCCGGACGGCCAGTCAGAGGCGGACGCGCGCGCGGCACTGCGCGCGGCTGCGCACAAGACGCTGCGCGAGGTGACCGCCGACTACGAGGCGTTCCACTTCAACACGATGGTCGCGAAGCTGATGGAGCTCGCGAACACGCTGTTCCGCTACCGCGGGTCCTCTGTGGCCGGCGGGGCGGAGTGGGACGAGGCGGTCCGGCTGCTGCTGCTGATGCTCGCGCCGGCCGCGCCGCACGTGACCGAGGAGCTCTGGTCGCGCCGGCTGGCTGCCCGCGGCGAGGCATGGTCCTCGATCCATACCGCGACGTGGCCGGAGGTGGACACCTCGGCCGTGCTGGAGTCCACGCGCGAAGTGCCGGTCCAGGTCAACGGCAAGGTCCGCGACCGCATCACCGTCGCGGCGAATGCGTCGGCGGCGACGATCGAAGCGGCGGCCCTGGCGTCCGAAAAGGTCCAGGCGTACCTGGCGGGGCGCGTCCCCGAGCGCGTCATCCAGGCCGGCGGTGGCCGCCTCGTCAACGTGGTCGTCCGCGAGGGCTGAGCCTGCCCTTGCCGAGGCGCGGCGTCAGTCTTACTATCGCCGGTAAGAATGCGTATCACGACGAAGGGCCAGGTCACCATCCCGCAGCACATCCGAGAGGCTGCGGGCTTCCTGCCGCACACCGAAGTCGCGTTCGAGCTCGACGGCGCCGCAGTTCGGATCGTGAAGGCTGCTCGAACGCGGCGGAAGACTCGCGGCGAGCTCATCGTCGAGGCACTACGGAATTCGCGCGGCCAGAACACGTACACCACTGACGAGATCATGGCGATGACCAGGGGCGACGATTGATCCCCGTCATGGTCGATAGCAACATCCTGCTCGACGTGATCACCGGCGATACCGCATGGGCGCCATGGTCGAGCACGGCGCTGGCGAAGGTCGCCACCGACGCTGCCCTGGTGATCAATCCGCTCGTCTACGCCGAGGTATCGATTCGGTACGACTCCATCGAGGAGCTCGAGAGCGCCCTGCCTCAGACATTGCTTCGACGGGAAGATCTCCCGTTCAACGCCGGCTTCCTTGCCGGGAAGGCATACGTCGCCTACCGCAATCGAGGCGGAACGCGCCGATCCCTCCTGCCGGACTTCCTCATCGGGGCGCACGCGGCCATCGCGGGGTATCGAATCTTGACGCGCGACCCCCGGCGGTATCGGTCGTACTTCCCGACCGTCGAGCTGATCTCGCCGGCATGAAATTCGCCAACTGGGATGAGAACCTCGCGTCGCACACGCCCGACGTTCAGGCGGCGGCACGCACGCTCGAGTCAGTGATCCGCGAGGCACTGCCCGACGTCGTGGTGCAGTACGACCCCGGCAACGGGCTGCTCGCGTTCGGGCGCTCGATGCAGATGCACGACCTGCTCTTCGCGCTGATCCCGCACGCGGGCTGGGTGAACCTGCAGCTCGCAGACGGCGCGCTGCTGCCGAACCCCGACGGCCTCATCGAAGGCACCGGCAAGAAGATCCGCCACATCAAGGTGCGGTCGGGCGACGCGGCACGCGACCCGCGCGTCGCGGCCGCGATTCGCGCCCAGGTCGAGGGCCCGCCGAAGGGCTAGTTCGGGCGGGCGGTGTGCTCGGCGTCGGAGTCCGGTTCGCCGCGCATGCGGGCGCGGTGACGGGCGGCTTTGGCCTGGTTGCCGCAGGAGCGCATGTCGCACCAGCGGCGTCGGCCGGTCGGTGAGGAGTCGAAGAAGGCCCAGCGGCAGCGGTCGTTCGCGCAGACCCTGAGCCGCTCGGGGCGGCCGGTCGCGAGCTCCTCGACGATCGCTTCGGCGATCAACGCGAGCGCGTCATCGACAGGCGTCTCCGGGTGCCGATGGCCGATGCGGATCGCCGTGCCATCGAGCTCCAGGTGCGTCGGGCGGCGCTGCTCGAGCACCGCGTTCACGAGATGCACCGCGTCGGGCTCGACCGGTCGGCTCTCGACGACGGCGTCGACGACCTCGCGGAGGGCGGCCCGGACGCGCTGGATGCGTGCCAGCTCAATGTCGTTGATGCGGACGCCGGCCTCCGGATGGATGAGTCCCTGCTCGAGGAACCACATCGCGGCATCGGCCGGGAGGGCCAGGTGCTCGTCGCGCTGGTGCTGCTCGTCGGTTCGGCCGTGACCGGGGTGGAGCGTGTTCAGGAAGTCGAGGGCGGACTCGAGATCGATGCCGTGCGAGTGCTCGGCGGGGTGCAAGTTTGCCATGTCGCTAACCACTCTATACCGCTTGACAGGTTACGCGCAAGTGACTACAGTAACGCAGTAACCAGAGATAACCCCTGAGGGGGTTACGCGAAGGAGGTGCCTGATGGCTCCATTCATCATCATGATCGTCCTGTCGATCGGCCTCATGGCCCTGTTCGGCCTCGCCGGTGGCTTCGGGATCGACTCCCGGCCGTCCTACGGCGACGACCACGCCCGCTAGCTGGGCCCGAACCAACCCAACTTCGCCCCCGCTGACTTCGGAGTCGCTTCCACCATGATCAATCCAATCGCGCCATATCTGATCCTCCTGCATCAGCAGGACCTGCGCGACGAGGCACGCCGCGAGGAGTTCGCGCATCGCGTCGAGCTCGCCAATCCGACCGTTCCGGCCTGGCGCCGGGCGCTCGGAGCCGGTGCGCAGCGCCTGAGCGACGGCTTCGCGTCGGCCGCCCGGACGTTCGATCCGGATATCGACTGCGTCGACGCCGCGGCGGCCTGATCGCCCGGCGATCGATCTCGTATCGTCGCTCGCGATGAACGACACGAACCAATCGCGGGGCCCTCGAGGTCTCGCCGCCGCAACCTGGGGCCCCGGCCGGCTCGACCTCTTCTGGGTCGATGACGACCGGGCCCTTTGGCATCAGGCGTCGAACGACGGCGTCTGGACTGAGCCCGAATCGCTTGGCGGTTCGCTGGCCTCCGCGCCGACCGTGGTCGCATGGGCGGTCGACGAGATGGAGGTCTTCGCCGTCATGGACGACGGCGAGCTCTGGAACCGCTACTGGGATCGAACGTACTGGCACCAGTGGGAATCGCTCGGTGGCGAGCTGGATCCCGCGTGGACGCCGGCTTCCTCCTCGTCCGGGCCTGGCCGCCTGGACGTCTACGCGCGCGGGCGCGACGGCCGAACCTGGCATCGGTGGTGGGACGGGACTCGCTGGGTCCCCTGGGAGCAGTCCGCAGAAATAAGCCGCAGATAAGCGGCGGTGGGTAAGGTGCGCGCGACGCCTCCGCCGACGAAGTGCCCCGACGGCGGGGGCGTTGATTTCCGGCCCGCCGAGACGCCCGTCGACCTCCCGTCGAAGACGCTGGACGAGCCGCCCGCCGAATAGCTCTCGCTCCCCCGCCCGCAACCTGCCGGTTCGAGGGTTCCGTGGAGCAATCAGCAACACCGTGGCGCGTGTTCGACGCGCCCGCAACCGCGGACGGTGCCGAGGCCGCCGGAACAGCGGCGGCGCCGACGGCGACGAGCGCGCCTTCAGGTTTGGCCGCACCAGGCACTCGGCTCGCGCTTGGCGGGATCGCCGGTGCCCTTGTGATCGGCGCAATCGCCGTGTTCGTCGCGCTGTCCGGATCGGGCGGCCAGATCGTGGATGCCCCGAGCGCGTCGGGCAGTGGCGCAAACGACGCTGCGCTGCTCGCGGGTGCCGGCGATCTCGTCGTCGATGTCACGGGCGCAGTCACGAAGCCCGGTCTCTACCACCTGCCGGCGGGTTCGCGCGTTGGCGACGCCATCGATGCGGCGGGCGGATTCAGCCCGCGGGTCGATGCGGACAAGGTCGGCTCGGCGCTGAACCTTGCGGCGCCGCTCACCGACGGAATCCAGGTCCACGTTCCCTCGCGGGACGATCCGGCATCCGCTGGCGCCGGCGGCGGCGGGGCGGGCGGCAGCGCATCGGGTAGCGGAGCATCGGGTGGCGGAGCGGGTGGAGGCTCGCTCGTTGACCTCAACACCGCGACCGCATCCGAGCTCGACGCGTTGCCGGGCATCGGCCCCGTCACCGCGGCGAAGATCATCGATTCCCGGACGGCTGCACCGTTCAAGACGATCGATGAGCTCCGAGACCGCAAGCTCGTCGGCGAGAAGACGTTCGTCCAGCTGAAGTCGCTCGTCACGGTGGGTTGATGCCACGCGCAGCGTGGCTCGCGGTCGGAGCGTGCTTCGGCGCCGTCGCGCTCGGCGCGAGCACAGGGTTCGTCGTCGTGCTCATCGGCGTGGCGGGGCTGTGCCTCACGGCCGCTGCGACGGGAACGCCCTGGCGGGCGCAGGCGCGGATCGCGGTGCCCATCGCGCTCGGCGTGCTGGCGATCGGCCTCCGCGGTGTGGCAGCGGGTCCGCCTGCACCGCCACCGGCAGCGCCCGAGGGCGACGGACCCTGGATCGGCGTGGTCGAGACGGTCGGTGCGCCACGGCAGGGCACGCGCCCCGCGACGGTGCGCCTCGAGGATCCACCTGGCGTGCTCGTCGCCGCGACGCTGCCCTGGCATCCGCCCGTGGTCCCGGGCGACCGAGTCCAGCTCGATGGTGGCATCCGGCCGCCGCCCGAGAGTGACTACGGCGACTACCTCCGCAAGATCGGCGCCGCGGGCACGCTCAAGACGAGCTCGGTCGAGGTGCTGCCGGCGACGGATTCGGTCGGTCGGATACTCGAGGGCTGGCGGCGCGCGGCGGCAGAGGGCCTGCAGCGCGCCATGCCGGAGCCCGAAGCGGGCCTCGCAGCGGGCGTCCTGATCGGCCTTCGGGATCTCGTCGATCGGGATCTCGCTGCCGCGTTCACGACGGCCGGAGCGAGTCACGTCGTCGCCATCTCGGGCTGGAACATCGCGATCGTCGCGTCGACGCTCGGTGCGCTCGCGGGCGGCGTCCGGCGGCGTCGGCGAGCGCTGCTGACGACGGCCGGGATCGTGATCTACGTGGCGTTCGTCGGGCCGTCGCCGTCGGTCGTTCGGGCGGCCGCGATGGCCGGTGTCGCGCTGCTGGCGCGCGAGGTTGGACGGCCCGGGAGTGCGGTCGCGGCGCTGGGCTGGGCATGCACCGCGCTCCTCGTGATGGATCCGGCGTGGATCGACGACGCGGGCTTCCGGCTTTCGGCCCTCGCCACCGCAGGCATCCTTGCCTGGGGAACCGGCCTCACGAAGCGCCTGGCCGGCGAGAACCCGGGTCGCGCTCGGCGGTTCATCGCAGACGTTCTCGGTGTCTCGTTCGCCGCGCAGGCTGCGACGACGCCGATCGTGCTGCTGGACTTCGGCCGGCTGTCGCTTATTGCGCCCCTGGTGAACCTCATCGTCGTTCCGCTCGTGCCCGCGGCAATGGCGACGGGCGCGCTGGCGCTGGTCATCGGCGTCGCGGCCGGGTTCGGGGTGCCGGGCATCCTTGCGACCCTGGCCGGGCTTCCGGCGTGGGTGCTCTACGCCGCGATGGTCACGACGGTGCGCATCGGCGCGGGCCTTCCGCTTGCGAGCTTGGCGCTTGAAGCTCCTTGGGACGTCGTCGCGGCGGCGGTGTCCGCGGTGCTCATCGCGGTTTGCGCGAAGCGCGGCGACGCCATCCTTGCTCGGATTCGGAAGGCTCCGGTCTCGGCGACTCCGAAACCGCAGCCACGCGCGGCCGCCGGCGCGTCGAACCACGGCAAGGCAACCACGGGAGCTCGGGGGCCGCGCCTGGCCGCGCTGGCGCTCGCCTCCGCAACCATCGCGCTCGCGCTCGCGCTCGCGTATCGACCGGACGGGTCCGTCCACGTCATCGTCATGGACGTCGGGCAGGGCGACGGGATCCTCGTGCTCGGTGACAAGGGAGGGCGAATGGTGGTCGACGGCGGACCGGATCCCGCGTGGCTCCTGCTCGCGCTCGACGAGCGGGTGCCGCCGTGGGACCGGCGCATCGACATCCTGGTGCTCACGCACCCCCACGAGGACCACGTTGCGGGGCTCGCGCCGCTCCTCGAGCGGTACAAGGTCGGGCGGGTGTACGAACCGGGGATGATCGGGCCCGGGCCCGGCTACGACGCGTGGGCCGCGATCTTCGCGAATGGCGGTCCGCCACGCGGACGGCTGTCGACCGGCGATCGAGTGACGCTCGACTCGATCCACTTCCGTGTCCTCTGGCCGGACGCGAATCGCGTGCCACTGCACCCGCCCGATGGCGGGACATCGATCAACAACGTCTCGATCGTGCTGCTGGGCGAGGTCGGGAGCCAGCGGTTCCTGCTGGCGGGTGACGTCGAGGAGGGCGTCGACCCGGAGCTGATCGGACGCGGCCTCCCAAGCCTCGACCTGCTCAAGGTCGCGCACCACGGCTCGAAGACGGCGAGCACGGAGGCCTTCCTCGAGACGGTCCGACCGAAGGTGGCGGTCGTCTCTGCCGGGCTCGGCAATCCGTACGGCCATCCGGCGCCGGCCACGCTCGACCGACTCCACGCGATCGCCGGCAAGACCTTCCGAACCGACCTCGATGGCTCGGTGGACGTGACCCTCGACGGGACGTCGGTGCGCGTCAGGGCATCGGGAGGGCGCCCCGGTCCTGCAGCGCCAACGCCGCGACCGACGAGGGCGGTGATCGCCACAACGCCATCGAGCACGTTCCTCTGTGCGGTCGTGCCCGCGGCCGATGGCCTTGGGACTGCCGTGGTCCCGCCGCCCGGTGCGCCCGAGGCGCCCGGCTGGCCGTCGATTCGAACCGGACCGTGGCCTCGGGAGGTGCCGACGATCGGTCGCCTGCCGGAGCTCGCCAACGATCCGGTGACCGCCCGCGGCTACCATCCCGACGATGGAAACGGCCCGATCCTCGGCGACCGCGCAGGGCCGCGGAACGGCGCCCCTCGCCTATTTCTGGGGCGACGACGCGTACTCGCTCGACGCCGCGGTCGATGCGTTCCGCAAGGACGCGAACCGCTTTCCCGACGGCGCCCCGGAACGCTGGCGCCCCGACGTGGACCGGGGGGATCCCGGCCGCCTCCTCGGCGAGATCCGCGAGCGGCTGGCCACGGGCACAATGTTCGGCGCCGGAAGCCTGGCGATCGTGCGCGGCGCGGGACCGCTGATCCGGAGCACCGAGGGACGGAAGACGCTGATCGCGGCGCTCGCCGACGTGGCGCCCGGCAATGGGCTCGTCATCCTCGAGGAGACGGAGTCCGGAGCGAAGGATCCGCCGTCGAAACCGCTCTCGGAGGCGATCCGCGCCGCGGGTGGCGAGGTCCGGCAGCTCCAGGCACCCCGCCAGGATTCACTTGCCGGGTGGATCGAGATTCGCGCTCGCGAGCGTGACATCAAGCTCGGGCCGGGCGCCGCGAGGGAGCTCGCGCAGCGGATCGGCGGATTCGTCCGCGAAGGGGACGTCGAACGGTCGCAGCAGAGCCGCGTTGCCGTGTCGGAGCTGGAGAAGCTGGCGCTCCGCCACGCACAGGGCGAGCCGGTCACCGTGCTCGACGTCCAGCAGATGGTGGCCGAGGCGGTCCCGGGCTCCGTCTGGGCATTCGTCGACGCGGTCGGGATGCGCCAGCGCACCCGCGCGCTCGAGCTGCTCGAGCGGCTGATCGAGGACAAGCCGGCGCCGGTGCTGCTCGCCGTGCTCCACCGTCGCCTTCACGAGCTGATCGAGGTCCAGGATCGACTCGAGCGCGGCGAGAGCCCGGGATCGCTCGTCAGGTCGATGCGGCTCGTGCCGTTCCGCGCGGAGACCCTCGCGCGTCAGGCGAAGGGCTGGTCAGCCCGCGAGCTGGATGGCGCGCTGGAAGGGCTCGTCGAGCTCGATGCGCAGATCAAGGGCGTCGGCGGCCGCCGGTCGACGGACGCGCGCGATCGCCTCGCGTTCGATCTCTGGATCACCGACCGAGTGGCCCCGGGCTGACCCCCGGCGGCACGGAAACGCGAGCCGGCGGCTACCCGCCGACGGTCACATGGACCAGGCGCGCTCCTGCATCACGAGGTCGCTCTCGATCGCGAAGGTGCACCGGCCGGGACCGAGATCGAGCAGCTCGATCAGGTCCGGATCGATGTACAGCTGATGGCAGTCGGCGCAGAGGCCACCGGGGATGCCGAAGCACAGCCGCTCGCTCTGGTCGGGCAGGCGGAAGGTCGCATCGAACCGGCTGCTGATCAGCAACCGGCTGCAGGCGGGGCATCGATCCCGTGCGGTGGACATGGCGCGATGCTGCGACCACGCCGATCGAACCTATATGACCCGCAGGTACCCCACCACCCCGTACGGCCGCCGAGTGGCGCCGCGAAGCGCTACTGGACCCGCAGGATTGTCTTTGCCTCGGCCCAGGCGCGCTCGAGCTGGTAGTAGTCGCGCTCGGGCGGCGTGAACACGTGCAGCACCACGGACCCGAAGTCGACGAGCACCCAGTGTGACGCAGCCGTCCCCTCGCGCCCGTAGGCATGGACCTTCTCGTCGCGCATCCCGGACATCACGCCGTCCGCGATCGCGTCGATCTGGCGCTCGGAACCGCCCGAGGCGATCACGAAGTAGTCGGCGACGGTCGTCAGCCCGGTGAGGTCGAGCAGGACGATGTCGGCCGCCTTCTTGTCCTCGGCGAGCTCGACGATGCGCCGAGCAAGCTCGATCGCCGGTCGCTCATCCGCGGCTGGCGTGGCATTGCGGGCGACCTGGGTGGCGGCTCGGGCGGGCAGGCCCTTCGGGTTGCGAACGGATGCGGTCACGTGGCGGCAGTCTCCTGGTAGAGGCCGTGCGCGGCGATGTACGACGCGACGGCAGGCGGAACGAGGTAACGGATGGTGCGCCCGGCGGCGATGCGTGCCCGGATCCCGGTCGACGAAACGCCCAGGTGCGGCGCCTCCACGTACCTGACCCGATCCTCGCGGCCGGGGAACGTCTGCGCCAGCCACGCCGGGTCGGGGGCAGCGTAGCCCTCGCGCGGCACGACCGCCACGCGCGCAGCGGCGAAGAGTCGATCAGGTGCATGCCAGGTCGGGAGCTCGAGGAACGTCTCGACCGACAGGATCACCGTGACAGCGAAGCTGGCACTGAGCTGCTCCACGGTATCCACCGTGTACGACGGACCCGGGCGATCGACCTCGATGCGGCTCAGCTCGAAGCCCTCGTTGTCCTCGATGGCGGCTTCGACCATGGCGACGCGATGCTCGACGGCGGTGACCGTCGACGCCTGCTTGTGCGGCGGCGCCCCAGCCGGGATGAAGAGGATCTTCTCGAGATCGAGTGCCTCGCGGACGTCGTCCGCGATCGCGAGGTGGCCCACGTGGATCGGATCGAAGGTCCCGCCCATCATGCCGATGCGCGGCCTGGCGCCCGATGGCGCAGCGGCGCTCGTCAACGCCGCGTGCTCCAGGGCTCCGCCTCCCACTCGAGCTCCACCGAGCCCACGCGGACCGTGTCGCCGGCCTGGATCCCGGCGTCGCGAAGCGCCGCATCCGCGCCCAGCCGCTCGAGGTCGCGCTGGAAGCGCTCGGCGGACTCCTCGATCTCGAAGTTGGTCTGCGCAGCGAGCCGCTCGATGCGGCGCCCGATGACGCGGAAGACGCCGGCTGCCTCGCGGCGGACCGTGACGCGATCGGGCGCGGCGTCGAGCCGATGGACCACGATGCCCGACGGCTCCGGGAGCGCGTCAGCCTCCTCGACCTCGGGCAGGAGGGCGGCGAGCGCTTCGCTGAACGCCGGGATGCCGTCACCCGTCGCGGCGGCAATCGCGACGACGGGCAGCTGCTCGCGGGCGCGCGCGGCCCGGAATGCGGACCAGGCATCGGCCGCGCCCGGCAGGTCGAGCTTGTTGAACGCGATCAGCGTGGGCTTCTCGAGCAACGCCGGATCGTGCGCCTCGAGCTCGTCGCGGATCACGCGGAAATCCCACTCGGGATCGCGCGACGAGCCATCGACGACCTGGACGAGCACCCGCGTCCGCTCGACATGGCGCAGGAAGGCATGCCCGAGTCCGGCTCCCGTGCTCGCGCCCTCGATGAGCCCGGGCACGTCCGCGATCGTCGGGCGGCGTCGGTCATCGAGGTCCAGCACGCCGAGGTTCGGCTCGAGGGTGGTGAACGGGTAGTCGGCGATCTTCGGGGTCGCAGCGGTGAGCGCGGCCAGCAGGGTGGACTTGCCGGCATTCGGCAAGCCCACGAGCCCCACGTCGGCGATGAGCCGCAGCTCTAATCGAACCCACTTCTCCTCGCCCGGCTCGCCCTTCTGGGCGTGCTTCGGCGCCTGGTGGGTCGAGGTCGCGAAATGCGTGTTGCCGAGGCCGCCGCGGCCGCCGCGCGCGACCATCACGGACTGGCCGGTGGCCACGAGATCTCCGATCAGGGCATCGGTGGCGTCGTCGTAGACCGCGGTACCCGGCGGGACGTCGAGGATCAGGTCGTCACCGGCCTTGCCGTGCCGGCGTGCCCGTTGTCCGCCACCGCCCGGCGTCGCCTTGAAGTGGTGCTTGTACTGGAAGTCGCGCAGGGTCGTCTGCCCCGGATCCACCCGCAGGACCACGGACGCGCCGCGCCCACCATCGCCACCATCCGGCCCGCCGCGCGGCACGTGCGCCTCGCGCCGAAACGTGGAGGCGCCGTTGCCCCCGTCGCCTGCCTTGACCCAAACCTTGACCCGATCAAGAAACATCAGCCAAATCTTCCCATGGAGCGGAGGTGTGACCGATGGCGTGGCGCGGGTCCGGCCGCAGGCGGCCTTGTGAGCGGAGCCCGCAGGCCGCAGCCGTGGCGGGCGCAGCTCGCAGAGACGCCGAGAGCGGGCACGTGCCGCGACAGCGGCGGCGCGGCCTAGTAGTAGCGGAGCGGGTTGACGAAGTAGCTGCCGCTCTCGAACGGGTAGCCGATCGAGACCGCGAAGTGCACGTGCGGCCCCGTCGCATTCCCCGTGGCACCGACCTTCGCGATCTGCTGGCCCTTCGACACGGACTGGCCGACGGACACGAGCACCCTCGAGTTGTGGCAGTACGTCGTGTAGATGTTGGAGCCGATGCTGATCGTGACCTCGTAGCCGCAGCCCGTGCTCGACCAACCCGCGTGGGTGACTCGGCCTCCCCGGGCAGCCACGACCGGCGATCCATACGACGCCGCGATGTCGACGCCCATGTGGCCGTAGTGGAAGTACTGGCTGATGTAGTTGCCACCACCGATGACCGGCCAGGCCCACGAGCCACCGGTGTACTTCGGCGTGCTCCCGCCGCCACCGCTGCCGCCGGACGACGGGCGCTTGGTTGGCGTCGGGGTTGGGATCGGATCGCCCTTCGCGCCGGGCAGCACGAGTACCTGGCCGACGATGAGGTTCGTGTCGGTCAGGCCGTTCGTTTCCATGATGTCGGTGGGGTCGACCTTGTTCTCCGCGGCGACGCTGTCGAGGGTGTCACCGACCTGGACCGTGTACACGAGGCCGGAGACCGGCGGGATGATCAACGTCTGCCCGACATGGAGGGCATCCTTGGAAGTGATCTTGTTCGCCCACCACAGGGTCATCATGGAGACCCCGAAGCGGCTCGCGATGCCGGTCAGCGTGTCGCCCGACTTGACCGTGTAGGTCCGCATCAGGTCCGAGCCGGACTCGACGGTCGTGTCGACCGCGACGGGCTTGTACAGGGTGCCGTCGTCGATGAAGTCCGTGGGCGCATCGACGTCCGTGCCAGCGGCGAGCCCGTCCACGACGCCGTCCTCGCCCGCCATCACGGCAGCCCCGCCGCCGATGACGAGTCGGGCAGCGGCCGGCTGAGCGGCGCCCTGTGCTGCCCCGACCGGCTGCGCGCCGGGCGCGAGGCTTGCGCCCGCGGCGATGACCACGATCAGCGCGATCGCGGCGGGAACGGTTCGATTGGAGCTCAGGCGGAGCGCGAGCTGCCGACGGTAGAGCCGACGGCGGGCCGAGCGGGCGCGAGTCGGAGTGGGAGCCGCGTGGGCCGCCTGTGTCGCGAGGCGCTCACGCGAGCGCGGCGTCGGGGTCAGGAAGTGCGCCAGAAACCGTGCAGCACCGATGGCTCGGCGATGGACGTGTCGCGCGTTCGCGGGTTGTGTCGGTCCGCTCGCGCTGCGATCGGTCCCGTTCGAGCGGCCGCGCGCCAATCGGCGCACGATGCCGCGCACGGCATTCAGCAATACGTTCTCCTGGCGGGACGGTCCGGTGCGCGCGGTCAGCGCGGCTTCGCGGGGGGATGTGGACCGTCGCGGTCGCGATCTCTTGAGCTGGGGTCTCGTTCGCGGCCGAGCCCACTCCTCCGTGGACTGCGACGTTACAGGGACCTTACCACGCCGCTCCGAAGGGCTGCAAACGGCCCATATGGCCCATTCGACCGGGCTGAAGGGCCCCGCGAAAGCGGTGCGCCGGGGCCACGCCGCCGCTTAGGAGTCGAGGGACTTTGTCAGGCCGAGCAGGAACTGCGCGTTGTTGTCCGTCTTCGCCATGCGATTGAGGAGCAGCTCGATGCCCTCGTTCGTGCCGACCGCGGAGAGCATCCGGCGCATCGTCCACACGAGCTTGAGCGTGCCGTCCTCGAGGAGCAGCTCCTCGCGGCGAGTGCCGGACCGCATCACGTCGACCGATGGGAAGATGCGCTTCTCGGCGAGCTTGCGATCGAGGATGAGCTCCGAGTTGCCGGTGCCCTTGAATTCCTCGTAGATGACGTCGTCCATGCGCGAGCCCGTGTCGATGAGACACGTCGCGATGATCGTGAGCGAGCCGCCCTCCTCGATGTTCCGCGCGGCGCCGAAGAAGCGCTTGGGCGGGTAGAGGGCGATCGGGTCGATGCCACCGGAGAGGGTTCGGCCGGACGGCGGCAGCGCCAGGTTGTAGGCACGCGCGAGGCGGGTGATCGAGTCGAGCAGGATCACCACGTCACGCCCGGTCTCCACCTGGCGCTTGGCGATCTCCAGCGCCATCTCTGCGACGTGGGTGTGGTTCTCGGTCGGCTCGTCGAAGGTCGAGGAGATCACCTCGCCCTTGACCGA
>DATFHO010000004.1:0-46991 GCA_035248345.1 Candidatus Limnocylindrales bacterium | reverse complement strand
GCCCGCGAACAGGACGTTGCCGCCGCAATGGTCGAAATGGAGGTGCGTGTTCACGACCGCCGTGATCGACCCGATGTCGAAGTCCTGCTCGTTGAGCGGCGCGGGCTTCGGCTCCATGTCGGCCGCGAGCGGGTGCGACTCCAGCAGCCCGGTGTCGACCAGGATCCGGCCCTGCGGGTGCTCGATGACATGCACCCACACGTCCATGTGCACGTCCGGCAGGTCGACGAGCAGGTCGGCGACGTAGACAGGGGTGATCGAGATGGCCATCTCAGCCACCGATGAGCTCGGCCACCTCACCGACCAGCGCGATGTCCTCGGCGGTCTTGTAGAAGGTGTTGTTGAACGTGAAGCCGGTGAAGCCGGCGTCGATCCAGCGCCGCAGGGCGTCGGCCGCCTCGCGTGGCGTACCGCCCTCGATGAACGGCCGGCGCTCCGGCGGGACGGCCGCGAGGATCGCGTCCTTCTCCGCGGCATTGCGCGCCACGACGACCGGCGCGGCCATCGTCTTCTCGATCTCGGTCGGATCGCGGTTGATGTCCGCGCAGTAGCCCTCGAGGACCTCGGTCTTGTGCCTGAGCACGTCGAAGCCGAGCGGGAACCAGTGCGTCATGTCGGCGTGCTTCGCGGCGATGCGCAGCGTGCGCTGCTCCCCTCCCCCGCCGATCAGGATCGGCGGACCGCCGGGCTGGACGGGCTTCGGGACGTTCAGCGCGTCCTTGAGCCGGTAGTGCTTGCCCTGGAAGTTCGCGCGGTCCTTCTCGAACAGCGCCGCGGCGATCGTGAGCGCCTCATCGAGGCGGTCCATCCGCTCCCCGACCCTGGGAAACTCGAACCCGTAGCCCTCGTGCTCGACGTCGTTCCACGCCGCGCCGAGGCCCAGGATCGCGCGTCCGCCGGAGATCACGTCGAGCGTGGTGACCGTCTTCGCGAGCAGCGCCGGGTTTCGGTAGGTCACGCCGGTCACGAGGGTGCCGAGACGCACCCTTGACGTCTCGCGCGCGAGCGCGGCGAGCACGGACCAGCCCTCGAGCATCGGCTCGTCGACCTGGCCGACGCCGCCGATCTGGTAGAGGTGGTCCATCACCGTGACGAGGCTGAAGCCGTTCGCCTCGGCCGCCTGGGCCTGCCCGACGACCTTGTCGAACAGCTCCGCGGTCGAGGTGCCGGGGAACGTGTACAGCGGCATGTGGAAGCCGATCCATGGGTTGGTCATGGATCGAGCGTATGCCCGATGCCGTCGGCACGCCTCGAAGGCGAGTGGCAGACTCGACCGATGGCGCCGCGCACGAGATTGCAGTTCATGCGGCCGTTCACGACGCGCTTCGTGAACCCGATCACGCGGCTCGTCGCAGGCTGGCTACCCGGGTTCGGGATACTCCAGTACCGCGGCCGCTCAACCGGCAAGGCGTACCGGACGCCGATGAACGTCTTTCGCAAGGGCGACCACTACGTGTTCGCGCTGACCTACGGCTCCGAGGTCCAGTGGGTCAAGAACGTCCTTGCCGCCGGCGCGCTCGATCTCCGAACGATGGGTCGCAGCATCCACCTGGTCGAACCGGAGCTCTTCACCGATCCCGGACGGCGCGAGATGCCGTTCCCGGTTCGCCAGTTTCTCGGACTCCTCAGGGTCACCGAGTTCCTGCGGATGCGCATCGAACGCACCGGCTGACCCTCAGGCGATCGCGACGAGGCGCTCGATGGCGGCGTCGGGTCGGAAGCGGCGGTTCACCAGCACCCGGACGATGTAGAAGAGCTGGAGATCCGCGCCATCGAACGACGGTGAAGCGTCTGGCGGAATCGCGAGCGAGGCCCGCGCCGCGCCGGACGCGAGGTCCGCGCCCGTCGTGTCCGCAGACGCGATGATGGCGTTGATCCCGTTGGGCGCGGTGCTGCGTCGGTGGAGCTCGATGCGAGCAGGGCCACCTGGCGCCGAGGCCCACCGTGCCGCCACCGAGATCGAAGCGCCCGCCATCGCCGGCAGCCTGGGCTCGATCGAGATCGTTCCGCCGTCCGAATCGACCGAGGCCAGCATCGACAGCCCGCCCTGGCGCCCCACGCCCGCGGCGAGCAGGTCCGGGTGCTGCGCGACCGGGAGGAGCGTCGCGATGAAGGCGTCCGAGCCCATCGGGATGTCGAAGCGGACCTCGAGCGCCCACGCGACGATCGCCTCGCCGAGGTGCGCCGACGGTGGCCCGAGCGCAGGCCCCGGGATCGCGAACGACGCCTTGAATGCCTCGCCCGCCGCCATCGTGGTCGGGATCGCCGGCTCGAGGAACGGGCTGACGTCGAAGAGCCGGCCGTTCGCCTCGACCCACGTCTCCGTGGTCGTCGTGTCGCCGGTCTTGTGCGTCGTGGAGTGCTGCTGCTCGACGAGCCGCAGGCCGACGAGCCGGAGGTTCGCGCCACGGGCGTTGATCTGCTTCTGGGCGACGATGTCGATCGTGCCGCGGATCGGGTCGCCGACGCGCGCCCGGCCCTCCACCGAAATCGAGCCCGCAAGGGAGCCGTTCCCGGGATTCAGCAGCTCCTCGATCGCTACGTCGTGCAGCGGGTGGCTGCCCTGCGACCCCGCAAGCCGACCGCCGTTGACGGCATCGAACGGCGCTGGCGCGCTCCCGGAGTGGCTCGTGAACATGCTCCGCCAAGCGTACCCCGCTGCTACAGCCTCGTTGCAACCCGGCGCAGGCGACGGAATCTCGAAACCGTTCCGGGGTCGGATGGCGTAGTGGTCAGGGTGAGGTCCCGAGACCGGGATCCTGCCCCAGCTGCGAGGAACCCCACCATGCAACGACGAACCCTGGCGCTCGGCCTCGCCATCGCCCTCGGGGCGGCGGCCTGCGGCGGCGGCGCGACGACCACCACCGCACCGACGACCACCACGGCGACCACGGCGCCCGCGGCCACCACCGCTCCGGCAGCAACCGGCGGCACGTCCGCCGGCGGCGCAACGGTCAACGCGACCGCGGTCGGCAGCGCCGGCACGGTGCTCGTCGACGCGAAGACCGGGATGACGCTGTACGTCTTCGCCAAGGACACCAAGGACAGCGGCACGAGCGCCTGCACCGGCGGCTGCATCACGAAGTGGCCGGCGCTCACCGTCCCGGCGGGCTCGACCCCGACGGCTGGAACCGGTGTCACCGGCACCCTCGCGACGATCACCCGGCCCGACGACGGCACGCTCCAGGTCACGTACAACGGCCTGCCGCTGTACTTCTTCCAGGGCGACAAGGCGCCCGGCGACCTCAACGGCGTCTACGAGAACTGGATGACCGTCACCCCGTAGTCCATCGGCGGGCCTAGCCCAGGCGGCAGGCCCAGTAGAAGTAGATCGGGATGTCGGCGGCGGCATGGATCGCCAGCACGAGCGTCAACGAGCCCGTGCGGCGGGCGATGACGCCGCCGACGAACCCGGCAACGACCATCGCGAGCATCGTCGGGATCACCGCCTCGATCCCGGTGAAGTCCTCGCCGGTATGCGCGAACCCGAACACGATCGCCTGCGCCACGTTTGCGCCGGTGACCCCGAGCGCAGGCGCGAGCCAAGTGCGCATCGCCCCGCGGTACGCGAGCTCCTCCGCCAGGGCGTTCGAGCCCGCGAAGATGAGCGCGGGCGCGAGGGCGAGCGGCTGGCTGAAGTCCAGCTGGTAGGGGCCGAAGAGCGAAACCCCGGCCACGCTCCCCTGCCCCACCACTGCGCCCGCGTAGATCGCAAACGGCCCCAGCACGAGGAGCCCGACGACCGCGAGCGCGCGCACACGGCGTGAGCCGCGATGGAACCCAAGGTCCGCGAAGGACGCCCGTCGGTCGATGACGAGCGCAACCAGCACGAGCAGCCCGACGAGCGCCTCGATGAGCCGCCACATCGCCGGCGCCGAAAGCAGGTTCGCGCAGTCCACGCCGCCGGGAGCGGCCTCCGGCTGGCCGATCGAGCGCCACGCGAGGATCGCCGCTGCGGGCAGCACGGCGGCAAGGCTGGTCGACGCGACCCCCCGCCACCGAGCGAGCGGATACGCGACCAGCAGCGCGAGGAGGATGAACGGCGCCGCCGGTCGCGCGACCGCCGCAACGCCGATCGCCGCAACAAGGGCGATGGTGGGAACGTGGGCGGTCCAGCGCGTCGGCGACCAGCCCGCTGCCGCGGTCATCCGCGGACAGAATCAAACGCCCGAAGGAACCGCTGCTGCATCCTCGGTCGGACCACCCTCGCAGTACAAGTACCGCGCTGGCCGTCGGTGCGAGCACCGACCGGTCCGTCCTGATTGCTCAGGGCCCCTCCGGGCAAGACGAAATGTACCGGGGCGGCAATGGCCTGGGGAAGCGCCTTATCCACGAGATTCGGAGTTCGCAGGCCGATTCCGGTGCTCACGTCCACAGCCTGTCCACGACCCACGGGTCGCTCTCTCAGGATCGCGGGTCCAGCAGCTCGTCGAGGATGTCGCCGAACCGGTCGACCACGAGCGAGAGGTGGCCCTGCGCGGGATCCAGGTGCGGGCATGCGCCGCCGCAGTTCGCTGCGAGCCATCGACCGTGGCCGAACGGGACCATGCGATCGTGGCCGCCCTGCCAGACGTGCACCGGCGACCGGATGATTCCCGGGTCGAAGCCCCAGGGCATGGTGAACGCAATGTCGTCGTCGAACATGCCCCAGACGCCGGTGCGCATGCCCTCGCGCATGACCCTCGCGAGCCAGTCCGCGAGCATCGGGTCATCGAGGGCGCCCGCGTCCACCTCGTCCACGAGGTCCCCGAGCGACGCCACGAGCTCCTCGGGCTGCATGTCCGCCATCGCGGCGACGCCAGGCTCGACGACGGGCAACAGTGCTTCCGGCCCATCGAGCGCGGCCTGAAACTCGGTCACGTTCTCGGCGCCCATGCCGGCGAACCAGTCGATCCCTTCCGCACCCCATGGGGCCACGCCCGCGAGGATCGCGGTGCCGAGCACGCGGTCCGGCAGCAGGGCGGCGTGCGCCAGTGCGTGGGGACCGCCGCCCGACCATCCCGCGACGTGCGCACGGTCGATGCCGAGGTGGTCAAGGATCGCGCGGGTGTCCGCAACCGCATCGACGACGCGACGGCCGGCATGACGCGTCGAGCCGGCGTAGCCGGGCCGCGCATAGCTGACCAGGCGGATACCGCGCGCCGCAGCGGCAGCCGCGTGCCCGTCGTACGGCCGGCCCGACGATGGCGTGCCGTAGTGGAAGAACAGCGGGCGGCCTTCCTCGGGGCCCGCGAGCCAGATGTCGAGCGAGCGTCCGTCAGGTGTGGCGACGGTCAACGTGGGCGGCATCGCGCCAATGATGCGCGGCCGATGCCGTGCGTGCCGGCCCGAGAATCACGAAACCCGGTCGGGCCGAAGGCCGCCGGGAATCGAAACGCCCAGAGGAACCGCCGCTTCCTTTTCGATCCCAACCACTGCTGATGCAAGCACCCGCAGCGGAGTCCGATACAAGTACCAGACGAGATCGCTAGGTTTTCGTGGCCCCTCTGGGCAAGACGAAATGTATCCGCCGGGCCCAGGGCACCGGAAGGCACTTATCCACGACTTTCGAAGTTCACGTGCCCGTTTCCGAGGTTCCGTCCACAGCTCGTCCACGAAGCTCGCCCGCGAGGCCCGGCGAGACCTTGCCGCGGACACGAACGTCGTGGTCCCGATACTCGATGTCGATCGTTCCGCGCTCGCGCACGCGCGCCAGGAGCTCGCCCGCCGTGTACGGCAGGAGGATGTCGATGTCCTCCCACAGCGTCGCGAGCAGCGCCGCGAGCTCCACGCGCAGCGTGTCCAGCCCGAATCCGGTCATCGCCGAGACCAGCACGGTGCCGGCAACCGCCGGGCCCTCCCCTGCCCCGCCGGCAGCACCCGGGGCGATGAGGTCCGCCTTGTTCCACGCAACGAGCCGCGGCTTCCCGCCTGCACCAAGCTCGTCGAGAACCTGCTGGACCGTGGCGCGGTGCTCCGCGGCATGCGCGTCGGCGACATCGACGACCTCGATCAGGACGTCGGCGCGGTTGACCTCCTCGAGCGTCGCCCGGAACGCATCGACCAGCTGGTGCGGGAGCTTGTGGATGAACCCCACCGTGTCGGTGAGGATCGCCGTCTGGCCATCGCCCAGCTTCACCTGGCGCGACGTTGGATCCAGCGTCGCGAAGAGCTTGTCCTCGGCGAGCGTGACCTCGCTGCCGACGAGCGCGTTCAGCAGCGTCGACTTCCCGGAGTTCGTGTAGCCGACGATGCCGACCGTCGGGTAGAGCCGTCGATCGCGGCCGCGCGCCGCCGTGGCGCGCGCCTGGCGCACGTCCTCGACCCGCTCCTTCATCTTCTTGATGCGGTCGCGGATGATCCGGCGGTCCGTCTCGAGCTGCGATTCACCCGGCCCGCGCGAGCCGATGCCGCCCTGCGTGCGCGAGAGGTGCGTCCAGAGGCGCGTCAGGCGCGGGAGCTGGTACTCGAGCTGCGCGAGCTCCACCTGCAGGCGGCCTTCGTGGGTGCGCGCGTGCTGGGCGAAGATGTCCAGGATCAGCCGGCTGCGGTCGATGACCTTGACCTTCACCAGCTCTTCGAGCGTCTTCTGCTGGGTCGGGCTGAGCTCGTCGTCGGCGACGAGGATGTCGAACCCGGTCTCGGACTTCGCAGCGACGAGGTCCTCGGCCTTGCCCTTGCCCACGTAGGAATGCGGGTCGACGTGGCGCCGGTTCTGCCATTCGGCGCCGACGACCTCCGCACCCGCGGTCAAGGCCAGGTTGGCGAGCTCGGCGAGCGATTCCTCGGCCGTCCAGCCATCCTCCGCGCCGGTATCGACGGCGACGAGGAAGGCGCGTTCGACCGGGACGTCGAGCTCGATCAGCTTCGTGGGTGGCATGGGACCGGGAAGTCTACCGTCAGGCGTCGCTGGGCTCGATGCGGAGCTTCCGCGGCGGCGCCGTGAAGACCCGCCCGAACGCGACGTCGACGGGCAGCCCGAGGGCCGCACCGACCTGTTCGGCGGCGGACGCGATCGAGCTCCGTACGGCGGGCTCGGCAGAATCGAACGGGTCGACCGTGATCGCGAGCTTCGACCCTGCGACCTTGCTGTCCCAGACCGCGATGATCCGGCCGTCCTGCAGCACCACGGGCGAGATCCAACCCGCCGTTCGCGACACGCGCGGCAGGAATGCCGGCCGGAGCATCTGGTCGCGCGCTCCCTTGGCGCACGTCAGCGGGTCGAAGCCGCCGAGGAACCGAACCTGGTTCCGCGTGGGCCTCGTCGCCTCGATCGCGTCCAGGTCGTCGCGCCGCACGAACGCGCGGCTCCCGTCGACGTCGACCTCGACGATCCGATCGCCGAGCTCGGCGATCGCCGGCTTCATCACCTTGAGGATCGTGGCGCCCCACCAGCGCTGGATGTCCAGGGTCGAGGCGGGTCCGTACGCCCCGAGATATCGATCGATGAGCGTCGGCAGCGCCCCGACGGCGTCGACATCGCGCCAGTCCGTGATCCAGCGCGACGCGCGCACGAACCGCACGCCCGCATCGGCTTCCGCCGACTGCACGAGGAAGTGGTGGTCCGATGCGATCTTCAGCACGCTGCCCCAGCTGCCGAGCAGGTGCCTGCCGGCCTCGGGACCAAGGCGCTCGCCGACGATGACCGACAGCTCCGCGCGGGTCCGCGGCACGCCGTCGTCGAGGATCTCGCCGATCGCCTCGATCAGGGCCTCCATCTCGCGCTCCGTGAGACCGAACCAGCGCAGCCACGCGGGGCGTCGCCACATCTGGCGGTTCTCGAGCGCCGCGGCAACGAGCGCCACGTCCTCGGCTGCGAACAGGTGCAGCGTGCCGCGCATGGCCCAGGCTCGGACCAGCTGCCGATCGTGCAGCGCCCGGGTCGTCGCCTCGACCGGCGTGCCCTTGCCTCGTGGCGCCTTCGATCGGAGGGCGATCGACAGCGCCGCGGACGAGGTGACCTGCGCCTGGACGCCGACGAGCCGGCGCGCGACCTCGGCGGGCGTCCCGGCCTTCTCGCGACCGAGAAATTGGCGCTCCATCCGCCAGGCGTGGACGCGATCGGCCGGCAGCCGGATGGGCGCCATCAGCCCGCAAGCAGGTCGCGGGCGGCCGCGAGCGCGCGCGGAAGCGGGTCGCCGGCGCCATCGAGCCACTCGATCCCCGGCTCGGACCGGAACCACGTGGCCTGGCGACGGGCGAACTGCTGGTTGCGGCGCGCATCGAGCTCGATGGCCTGCTCTCGGGTGAGCTCGCCGTCGAAGACCGCCCATGCCTCGCGATAGCCGATCGCGGAGAAGGCCGGCAGCGCCGGATCCCAGCGCTCGCGAAGCTGCTGCGCCTCCTCGATGAGGCCGGCGTCGAACTGTGCCCGGGCGCGCGCCGCGATCCAGCCGGCGTGCGTGGCAGCATCCAGCCGCAGCCCGATCCAGGCGACGGGCGCGTCGTAGCCCTTCGGTGGCGGCGGTGGCGCGTCGCCGCGCAGCTCCGCGATCTCGAGCGCGCGGCCGACGCGACGGGGATTCGCAAGGTCGATGCGGGACGCAAGCCGCGGCGCAAGCGCCTGCAAGCGGGCCACTGCGGGCGCGAGCCCGTCGGCCTCGAGCGCGGCCTCGATCTTCGCTCGTACCCCGGCATCGAACGGGAGCGCGTCCGTGTCGAGCCCGCGCGCAACCGCGCGCAGGTACAGCCCGGTGCCGCCGGCGAGGATGGCGAGCCCGCCCTGCGCGGCGATCTCAGCGAGCGCGCCACGTGCGTGCCTCACGAAATCAGCGACGGAAAACGCCGCGTCGGGATCGACGAGGTCCAGGCCATGGTGCGGAACACCCGCGCGCTCCCCCACCGGGACCTTCGCAGTCCCGATGTCAAGGCCGCGGAACACCTGCCGGGAGTCTGCCGAGATGACCTCTGCGGGCGTTCCCACGTCCCGAAGGGAGCGAGCGACCGAGATCGCGAGGCCGGTCTTGCCGGTGGCGGTCGCGCCCGCGATCACGAGCAGCGGCGGGAGGTCGGCGGGCACGCTGGAACTTTGCCATGTCCCGCCGTGGAACCTGTACCGGCGGTGCAAGCCGCAGTGGACGGAGCCGCGACTATCCTCGACGAACGAAGCGAGGTGCACGCATGGGCTACGACATCGCATCCATCCAGCAGGTCCTCAACGACCACGCAGACGAGATCGGCGCGAAGATCGGGGCGGACCCTGGACAGGCGCAGCAGGCCATCTCGGCGGCACTTCCTGCGCTGCTCGCGGGGCTCCAGCAGCAGGCGACGCCCGGCTCGGGCCTGCAGCAGGCGATCACGAACGATCACGACGGGTCGATCCTCGATGACATCGCGGGCTACCTGCAGGGCACCGCGGGCCTGAGCCCGCGCACGACCGACGGCGCCGGGATCCTCGGCCACGTCTTCGGCGATCAGCAGCAGGGCGTCCAGCAGGCCCTCAGCTCCCAGACCGGGCTCAGCGCCTCGAGCATCGGCCAGCTGCTGCCGCTGCTGGCACCCATCGTGATGGGCATGCTCGGCCGTGGCGCACAGTCACAGCAGGGCTCGGCCGGCGCCGGAGACCTCGGCGGCATCCTGGGCGGGCTGCTCGGCGCCGGGGGCACGGGAGCAGGCGGCGGGTTCGGCGACATCCTCGGCGGCCTGCTGGGCGGCAACCGCCAGGGCTGACGCCGCCGCGCGGCGAGCCGCAACGCCGCCGCGCGAACCCGCCGCGCGAGGCGAGCGCGGCGCGGGCGCGTCGATCAGACGCGGCTGTCCGAGACCACCTCGCCGTCGCGAAGCTCGATCACCCGGTCGGCGAGGTCGATCAGCGTCGGGTCGTGGGTCGCGACGATCGCCGTCATGCCTTCCGAGCGCATGAGCCCCTGGAGCAGCTGCATGATGCTGCGGCCGGTCTGCGAGTCGAGCTGGCCCGTCGGCTCGTCAGCGAGGAGCAGGGACGGCCGGTTCGCCAGCGCCCGCGCGATCGCAACGCGCTGCTGCTCGCCGCCCGAGAGCTCGTGCGGGCGATGGTGCATCCGCTCGCCCAGGCCGACTCGCTCCAGTAGCTCGCGGACGCGGTGGTCGCGCAGCTTTGGGTCGGCGGCCACGAGCCGCAGCGGCACCTCGACGTTCTCCGCCGCCGACAGGATCGGCAGCAGCCCAAAGGCCTGGAAGATGAACCCGATCTTCCGGCGCCGGAACGCGATCAGCTCGGATTCGGGGCGATTGGTCACCGGCTCGCCATCGATCGTCACGGTCCCGCTCGTCGGCTGGTCCAGGGCGCCGACCATCGACAGGAACGTCGTCTTGCCCGAGCCGGAGCGGCCCCGGAGCGCCACGAGCTGCCCGGGATCGATCCGCAGGCTGACGCCGCGCACCGCGTGGACCGCGCCGCCGGGCATCTCGTAGTCGCGCGTGAGCCCGACGGTTTCGACCATCGGCACGAGCTCGGGAACCGCGGCCTGGCGGCCGGCGGGCGCGTAGCGAAGGTCGTCGGTCACGAGCGTCCCTCCCCGTTCGAACCGTTCGCACTGATCGGAGGTGCGAAGCTCGCGTCCGGCCAGATCTCGATGTGATCGTCCGCGAGGACGAGCCGAACACGGCGTTCGAGCCCGAGGGCCTCGACCTGTGCCCGTGGCAGCTGGAGGCGCCCGACGCGGTCGAGCACGGCGTATTCCTCGGCGATCACGTGGTGGTCGCCCGCCTCCGTGACAGCTCGGCGCCGAAGCGTTTCCGTGGAGGTTCGTCCGTCGCGGATGGCGATCGTGCGGCTCACCTGCTCGCTGACGAGCGGATCGTGCGTCACCACGACGATCGTGACCCCAAGCTCCTGGTTGAGCGATCGCAGCAGGTCGAAGACCTCGTGGGCGGTCACGGAGTCGAGCTCGCCGGTGGGCTCGTCCGCGAAGAGGACGGCGGGCTTGTTGGCGATCGCGACGGCGATGGCCACGCGCTGCTGCTCGCCGCCGGACAGGGCGTTGGGCTTGTGGTCGGCGCGCTCGGCGAGGCCGACCCGCTCCAGCAGGTCCTGGGCGCGGCCGCGGCGCTCGTGCTCGGGCACGCCCGCAAGCAGCATCGGCAGCTCCACGTTCTGGCGCGCGGTCAGGTACGCCAGCAGGTTCCGCGATGTCTGCTGCCAGACGAAGCCGATCGCGCGGCGCCGGTATTCCGTACGCGCCGCCCGGTCCATCGCGGTCAGGTCGTGGCCGGCGACGGTCGCGCGGCCGGCTGACGGGACGTCCAGGCCGCCGAGGATGTGCATGAGCGTCGACTTGCCGCTGCCGGATGCGCCGATGATGGCGACGAACTCGCCCGGCTCGACGTGCAGGTCGAGGCCCTGGAGGGCCACGACCTCGAGGTCGGCGACCTTGTAGATCTTGACGAGGCCCTCGCACAGGATCCGGCCGGAGGGCTTGGGGACCTCGAAGATGTCGGCAACCGATTGGGGTGCCGGCGCGGGCGCCTCGTGGACGGTCGTCGGCCCGCCGCTCGGCCGCACGCGATCGACCGGCGCAGCCGCGATCGGCCGCGAGTCCAGGTCGATGATCTCCGGGCGTTCGCGGGTCATGCGTCCTCCATCCGTGACGGCTTCAATGCTCGCCGATGCGGAGCGCGTCGGCCACGCGGGCGCGACTCGCGAGCCAGCTGCCGCCGGCGACCGCGACGACGACGGTCGCGACGAGCGACGCGATCATCACGCCGAGCCCCGGCCAGTCGATGAACAGCGGCACCTGCTGGCCGCCGACGAAGTTGATGAGCCCGAGCCCAGGCTCCACGAGGATCGCGATCGCGACGCCCAGTGCCACGCCGGGCAGCAGCCCGAGCAGCACGGGCGGCGCGTGCTCCATGAGCGTCAGCGCCATGCGTTGGGCTGACGACACGCCGAGCGTTCGAAGGAACGCGTGGTCGCGCGTTCGGCGTGCCGCGGACAGCACCATCGAGCCGATGATCGTGAACGCCATGTACGCCGCCGCGAGCACGACCGCGAGCGCATAGCCGGTCGACAGCGCGCGCACGAGCGGCGCGTCGTGGAGCTTCGAATACGCGTCGCTCCGGGCGATGATCCGGGCGTTGCCGTGGTTCGCCTCGACGGCTGCCGCGAGCGTCCCACCGACGCGGTCCCCGCCGCGCACCCAGTACGTCGTCGGGCTGACGAAATGGCCGGCGGCGGCCTTCACCTGGTCCAGCGGCACGACGGCCCAGGGAGCGCGGGTGTCGATGCCCGCGAACGTCGGGCGCCGCTCGACCACGCGGAAGGTCATGATCGTCCGCGAGGCCTCCATCTGGAACGTGGTGCCGGGCGTGAGCTGGCCGATCCCGGTCGGGAGCTTGGTCGACAGGATCGCCGGGATCGGGTTGGCGGCCGTACCGAGCCCGTCAGGTGAGAACGGCGCCGTGTAGTCGGCGGGCCACAGCGGATCCGCGGCGGTGCCGGCGCCGACCGCGGCGTACGCCTCGGTATCCACCGTCTCGAGGTAGATCGCGCCGCCACCGTTGCCCAATGAGGTTCCGAGGCGCGCCCCGCTGTCGATGAGCCCGGCTGCTGCGGCCTCCACCCCATCGACCTTGGCGACGTCGAGTGACGGCGGCAGCACGCCGCCGAGGGCGTTGTCGAGGCGGTAGTCCGCCCCGACCTCGAGATACGACGCCGCGACCTGGCCGCGGTCCAGGCTGGTCGACACGACCGAGGCGAACGTCCCGAAGGCCGCCGTCAGCAGCAGCACGAGCAGCGGCAGGTTCGCGCCCGCGGAGTGCCGCGCCACCGTCCGGAGCGCGACCACCGGCACGAATCCGCGGCCCTTTGCCGCGAGCCAGCCCAGTGCGCGAACCGGCACGGGATACAGGCGCAGTGCCACGATGCCCGCGGCAAGGCCGCTGAGGGCCGGCACGGACGCGAGCAGCGGATCGCCGCGAACGGCGCTGGACGCATCGCCGGAGCCGCTGGAGAGGCCGCGCTGCCGGAGCAGCAGCGCCGCACCGATCGCAATCCCCACGACCGTCATCTCCAGCACGAGCCGCCGAGCCGGCACCTTCAGGACGGGTGCGTCGTCGCGCTCCAGCTGGCCGAGCGGCTTGCGCGCGGCGGGCCATGCGGCGGCCACGAGGACGAGGATGGCGCCGATCCCGACGGCCGCCGCGAGCGCCAGCGACGTGGTGTCCTGGGGACCCGGAACGGCCAGCACCGCGGCCAGGTAGCCGACGAGTGCCGCGCCACCCGCGATCAGGATCGATTCCCAGAGCTGCGTGCCGAGCACGAGCGAGCCCGACGCGCCACGACCGCGTGCGAGCGTGAGTGCCGCTCGGCGTCGGCCGGCGAGCAGGAGCGCGACCATCGCGAGAGCGCCGCCCGCAAGCCCGAACGGCCCCACCGCGGCGAGGCTCAGGGTCGATTGCGTCGCGGCGCGCTGGGCCGTGAACGCATTCACGATCCCGGTCAGGCCCGTGATGACCGTGACCTGGTTCGTGCCCGCGGCATCGGCATTGCCGATCAGCCCGAGCCGCTGGAGATCGACCTGGAGCTGGTCCGCGGTGTCCGCATGGAACCGTGCCGGATCGATGTTGAGCCGCCACGTGTAGTGGAACCGCAGCGTGCTCGCGAAGAGGTCCGGATACGCCTCGGGCGCGATGTACGCGGCGACCCAGGCGATCGGTGCATCGTCGTTGCCGTGCTGGACGGCGTGGAGCAGGTCGTCCTGGCCGGACCAGAACAGGCCCGTCGGATCGGTCGCTTCGTAGATCCCGACGACCTTGATCTGCGTGGGCTGGAGCGCCACGCGCTGGTTGTGGATCAGGCCGTCCGCGCCCTCGAGCGAGACGGAGTACAGGTCGCCAACCTTGAGGCCCGTCTCGTCGGCGGCAGCCTTCGCGACCGCTGCCTCGACGACGACCGGATCCGGCAGCGGGCCGGTGACGGGCACGCCGAGCTCCCGAACCGCGAGCGGCTCGCCAAGCGAGACCGGCCACCGGCCCTCGACGAGGCGCGTCTGGTCCGGCAGGCCGTCGACGTAGGACAGGAGCAGCCGCGTCTCGTACTTCGGCGGCCCCGAGATCGGCATTCGGGCCGCGGTGATGCGCATCGACTGGCTGCCAACGAGATCCTTGACCGACGCGGCGATGCCGTCGGTGAGCTCCTCGCCCTTCGCCTTCGGACCCTCCACGCCGGGTCCACCCGGGGTGATTGCCGCGTCCATGTTCAGGGCGATGTCCCGCTGCAGCGGCAGGGCGCGCTCGGCGGCGAACCGCAGGGCATCGTCCGAGGCACGGTTGAAGAGGCGCGGCGCCGCCGCGAACACGAAGGCGGTCGCCCCGACGAGGACCGCGATCAGCAGCACGATCCCGGTTTCGTTCCGGAGGCGGCGCAGCAGCAGTCCCGCCGCCCACAGCGGGGTCAGGAGCTTCATTCCTCGCCCATCCGCAGGGTCGCGCCCACGCGCAGGCGGCGCAGCACCGTGCCGATGACGACCACCGCAACGGCCAGCGCGCCCGCGCTCGCGAGGTTGAGCACCAGCACCCTGTCCCAGGGCACCTCGATGAGCACGGACGGCACCGGCGTCACGCCGCCCTGCGTGACGGTCACGAAGGGCAGCACGAGCCAGGAGATCAGCAGCCCGAGCGCCGTACCCGCCAGCAGGCCGAGCACCACGACCGTGCCGTGCTCCAGCCAGAGCGAGCCGGAGAGCTGCCGGCCGGACAGGCCGAGTGCTCGGAGCAGCGCGAACTCGGTTCGTTGCTGGCGCGCGGACACGCCCGCGCTCACGGTCATGCCGACGATCGCGAACAGGCCCGTCGTCACGAATCCGAGCGTGAGCGCGCCGATGATCCCGAGCGCCACCGGGTCGGTGCTCAACGCGCGCGCCCGGCCCGTCGCCGAGACGAGGTCCGGGCGGTCGAACGGCGCCGTCGACAGCGCCGTGGCGAGCGCGTCCGCCGCGCCCGGCCGGGCCGCCAGCCACCACTCGTCGACCGGTCGCGTCGGCGTGATCGTCCGCAGGCGAAGCAGGCTCATCGACGCCTCGTCCACGATCGCCAGCGGCTTCGTCGGGTTCGTGGTCGGGAAGGTGTCCACGATGCCCGCGATGGAGAGTCGCGAGAAGCGGCCGGCAACCGACGCGGTGACGACTTCGCCGACATTCGCGTCGTACGCGGTGGCGAACGCACGGTTGACGATCACCGGCAGCGCGCCCCCGGTGGCATCGATGCCGTTCGGCAGGAACCCGAGGATCGCGGACGTGGCGAACGTGCCGTTGCCGAAGATCGCGCCGTTCGCATCCTCGCCGGAGAACGTGACCGTGACGTCCTTGACCCGCGTCCCGGGCACGTCGTCCGGGATCTGGTGACCCTGGCTGTAGCCCGCGCTCCACGGCCCGGCGCCGCTCAGCGGCACGTCCGTCCAAGGCCCGGCGTCGGCCGAGGCGGAACCCACTGCTGCGACGCCGAACGACGCGCCATCGATGATCGTGAGGTCCGGCAGCCAGACCTCGACGCCGAGGCTGGCGATCGAGACGGGCTCGTCGAGATGCAGCGGCGCCCCGCTCCCGGCGACACCCTGCTGGAGCGGGATGACGATCTCGGGTTTGGCTCCGCTCACCGGGACGACCGTCGAGCGGAACTGGTACAGCAGCCCATGCGCGTCCTGGAGCACGACCGTCGCGCTCATCGAGACCGCGACCGACGCGGGATCGAGTGGCTCGGTCGTGCCCCCATCGGGGTTGGAGGAGTCCGGCACGAACTGCTCAGCCTTGGTGACCGTAGTGGCCGGCACGACGCGGAGGACGCTCGTCCCTGCCGGCAGCTGGGCCAGCTTCGGCGCCGGGCGCGCCGCGAGGAGCGGCTGGAGCAGGTCGTTGAACGGCGTGGCGGTGGCATCGTCGCGCAGCAGGACGACCTTGCCCGCCGTGGCCGCATCCAGCGCGAGCAGGTCCGCCGAGCCGGTCGCCGCGAACTTGACGCCGTCGGTGATCCGTTCGACCGGCGTCGCGGCGGCCACGTCCGGCTGGTCGGCCAGCGCGCCCGCGAGCGCCCACGTCGGCAGCCCGGCCGGCGTCGCGGCAGCGGCCATCCGCACGTCCGCGCCCGCCTGGTAGATCGCCTGATCCCGCTGCGACCCGGCCCACGTCGCGGCATACGACAGCGCGAACACGCCCATCGACACCGCGAGGACCAGCAGCAGCGCGGACCTCGTGTAGCGCAGCGGCCGGCGCGCGAGCTGCCGCGCGCCGAGCGACGTCAGCAGCCCGCGCCCGCGTGCCACCCCGCGCTCCATCAGCTGTGCGAACAGCGGCAGCAGTCGAAGTGCCAGCACGCCACCCGCGATCAACCCGATCGCCGGCGCCGCCACGAGCAGCGGATCCAGGCCGAGCTGGCCCTGGACGGACCGCGTGAGCGGCGCTCCATAGAGCCGCAGCTGCCAGAGCGCGATGGCCGTGATGGCGATCAGGACGATATCCAGGCCCATCCGCTGGCCCAGGGTCCGCGTCTCCTGCCGCGATCGACCGCCCTGCTCCTGGGCGAATGCCCTGGCTGAGAGCGCAGCTGGCAGCACGAGCAGCACGACGCACAGCAGGCCCGCCGCGCCTGCGGCGAGATACGCATCGCTCGTGACCTGGGGCACGATCCCGAGGCCCACGTCCGCGAGCGGCCCGATGACGTTGAACAGGCCCACTGCCCCTGCTGCGAGCGTCGGGGCGATCGCAGCAGCGGTGCCCGCAAAGACGAGCGCCTCGACGAAGGACAGCAGCGCAACGTGGCCCATGCCGGCGCCGCGCGCCCGCAGGAGCGCCGTGTCGACGCGCCGGTGGTCGACGAGCAGCGTGGCCATCAGCACGATCGCGTAGCCGGCGAGGAGCGCGAGCTGGGCCATGAGCAGCACGACGCTCGTGCGGCTGACGAGCAGGGATCGATCGGCGTCACGGAGGATCGCCGAGAGCTGCGAGTTGATCGTGACCTTCGGGCCACCGTCCGCGAGCGTGCGAAGCGGGATGGCGTCGATCCGCCCCGCCAGCGCTCCCGCGTCGTCCACGGCGAGGGCATCGAAGTCCGGATAGACCCGCCAGTGCAGGTTCAGCTGGCCCGTGCCGGCGGCGGCGAGGACGACCGTGCGCGACGCGAGCAGCGGCCCGAACGTGTGGTACTGCGCGTTCTCGTGCAGCCCGGTCGTGAGCTGCACGTCGGCGTTCCAGTACGGCTCCGTGGGATCGCGCGGCTCGTAGATCCCGATGAGGCGGAATGGCGGCTTCGGCTGGTTGACGACGTCGATGAGATCGCCGACGTGGAGACCCAGCGCATCCGCCGCAGGCTTTGCAAGCACGACGTCGATGACCGAATCCGCGGGCAGCACGTCCTCCTGCGGCCATGCTCCCCCGACGAGCGTCGCGTGATCGGCGATGCCTTCGAGGTAGCCGAAGTCGGCCTGGTCACCGACTGCGGCGCCCGTGCGGGCGGCCAGCGGCAACGTGGCGGTTCGGCGCCAGTCGCGCACGAGCGAGCCACCACCCGCGATGACGTCCTGGACCGCGGCCGCGACGCGGGCATCGACCGCCGGCGCGTTCTCGGGCGTGTCGTACCGCGCGATGTCGAGGCTCTTGCTCGCCAGCGGTGCGTCGCGGAGGGCCCGCTGGAGCCCGGCCTCGGCCGCTGCGGCCGGGTAGATGACGCCGGAGGCGAACAGCACGGCGGAGAGGACGGTGATCAGCCACGCGGCGGCCACGATCGGCCAGTCCGCGCGCATGCGCTGCAGACTTACCCGCCAGACCCCGCTCACACGCTTCCGCGAAGCGCGTACGGACCGGCGTGCTCGATCGTGACGTCGACCAGGGATCCGCGCCACGCCGCGGGACCGGTCAGGTGGACGAGCTTGTTCTGCCGTGTTCGACCTGACAGGTGGACGACCTCGCTCCCCTGCTCTACGACTGCCGAGCGCGCGGCCGGCTCGTCGGCGTCGACGTGGTCGTGGGTGCGCGGCGGCACGATCGTGTCGACCAGGACCTCGACGGTCCTGCCGAGCCACGCCTGGTTACGCTCGAGCCCGATCGGCTCCTGGAGCGCAAGCAGCCCGTTCAACCGACGGCGCTTCACGTCCGAGGGCACGTCGTCGGCGAGGCGCGTCGCGGGCGTACCCGGCCGCTCCGAGTACGCGGCCGCGAAGACCTGGTCGTAGCGCACGCGCTCGAGCAGCCGCAGCGTCGACTCGTACTGGGCCTCGGTCTCGCCGCAGAACCCGACGATGACGTCCGTGGAGATGGCGATGTCCGGCATTGCGTCCCTGATACGCGCCAGCCGCTCGAAATAGTGCTCGATCGAATACTGGCGGCCCATCCGCCGCAGGACGGCGTCGTCACCCGACTGCACGGGCAGGTGGAGCGCTTCGCAGACCGACGGGCAATCGCGCATCGCTTCGATGAGTCGATCCGAGAGGTCCCACGGGTGTGACGTGATGAACCGAAGTCGCGGGATCGCCGGGGTTCCGTCGGCCGTGCGGAGGCCGTCGATCGCTCGGATGAGCTCGGCGAGGTCCGGGCGGCTCCCCAGGTCGAGCTGGCGGCCCGCCCACCTGCCGGTCTGGATGTGCCCGAAGCGCGTCTCGGGCAACAGGTCGTGGCCGTACGAGTTCACGTTCTGGCCGAGCAGCGTCACCTCGCGGAACCCGCCGGCGGCGATCGAGCGCGCCTCGTCGACGATGTCGTCGAAGGGCCGGCTGCGCTCCGGGCCGCGACTGAACGGCACGATGCAGTACGTGCAGGTCTTGTCGCAGCCGTAGATGATCGGCAGCCAGGCGCTCACCTCGGAGCTCCGCCGAACGGCGGCACCCTCCACGGCGGCCGCCCGCGTGCCCGAAAGATGGTCGGCGACACCGACCGTCGTACGCCCGACCGTGGTCAGCGCCCCGATCGAACCTGTTGCGCTCATGAGGCCAACGGGTCCCTGCGCCGAGGCGAGCCCGAGCCGATCGACGAGCTCCGGCTCCTGGTCCGGTCGAAGGAAGAGATCGACGGCCGGGAACCGATGCCCGAGCCGCTCGTGGTCCATCTCGCGCACCGCACAGCCGGTCATCACCACGCGCATCGATGCGTTTGCCGCCTTCAGCTTCGCGAGCTCGCCCTGGCGCCCGATGACCTTCGCCTCCGCGGCCTCGCGGATCGCGCAGGTGTTGATCACGACGAGGTCCGCCGTGTCCATCGAGCCTGCCTCGGCGCAGCCGGCGGCGAGCAGACGTCCGGCCATCTCCTCGGAGTCGCTGCGGTTCATCTGGCAGCCGAGCGTCCAGACATAGAAGCTCGGGAGCGCCCGCGGCTCCGGCCGGAATTCCTCGACCCGGGTGTCGTCGGCGGCAGCCGCGTCACGCGCCTCGATGGCGGGCGGCGGGGCGACCTCGAGCATCGGGAGCATGCGTCCGGCGGTCATGGGACGGCCATCCTACGTGGAGCGGGCGACTCCCTGCGCCAGGGCGGATCGAACGCCATCGGCGACATCATCCGGAACATACAGTTGTGCGTGCGCTTCCGCGTAGGTCTCGCGGTCGCCGTGGTAGTCCGTGCCTCCGGTCATGACGAGCCGCAGGCGCGTCGCGACGTCCTTCAGCAGCCCGACGGTGCCCTGGTCGTACGCGCGGTAGTACACCTCGAGGCCGTTCAGGCCGGCCTCCATGAGCTCGCGCAGGAAGCCCAGATGCCCCGGCGCCTCCGCGAAATGCGCGAGCGAGGCGAGCCCGCCCGCTCGGCGGATCGCGCGGATGGACTCGACTGCGTTGAGCCCGAGCCGCGGCACGTACGCCGGGCGGCCCTTCGACAGGTGCCGGTCGAACGCGTCCTCGACGCTCGTCGCGTACCCGCACGCGATCAGCGCGCGAGCGATGCGCGGGCGACCCATCGCATCCTCGTCCGTCGTCGCGCGCTCCTCCTGCTGCGCCTCGAGCGCGCCATCCACGGACATCCCGAGCTCCCGCAGGCGCTGGACCATGCGGTCGAACCGGGCGCGGCGCCGTTCACGCTGCTTCGCGAGTGCGGCCTCGAGCTCGTCGTCGTCCGGATCCACGCCGAGGCCGAGGATGTGGACCTCGCCTTCGCCGGCCGCGTCGGGGTCGTTGAGGACGCTGTTCAGCTCGATCCCGGGCAGCACCTCCAGGCCCGGCGGCGCTCCCCCACTCGCCCGCAGCTCGCGCACGCCCGCGAGCGTGTCGTGATCCGTTATCGCGATGAGGCGGATCCCGGCCGCGGCAGCATCGGAGGCCAGCTGCGCGGGCGTCAGGAGGCCATCGGAGCGGCAGGTGTGGCTGTGCAGGTCAATGTGCGACGGCGTCGGTGGCCGCCAGCTCGATCGAGCCTGGTGCCGATCCGGACCCTTGCTCACGCCTCCCAGACCTGCTGGATCCGCTCGATCGCCAGGGCGCGGCCGGTCGCCGGATCGACGTCGATCTGCGTCGCGTTGAACACCACCGGGCCTTCGGCGACGGCGAAGCGCGTCGGCAGGCCATTCAGGAACCGCGGCAGGACCGTCGCCGGATCGAACCCAATGACGGAATACGCGCCGCCCGTGCACCCGAGGTCGCTCTGATATGCGGTGCCCTGCGGGAGGATCCGATCGTCCGCGGTCGGAACGTGCGTGTGCGTGCCCACGACGCCGGAGACCCGGCCGTCGAGGTGGACGCCCATCGCGTTCTTCTCGGACGTGATCTCGCAGTGGAAGTCGACCAGCCGCACCGACGGGAGCGGCTCGCTCCCCTCCTCCAGCACCTGGTCGGCGACGAGGAACGGGTTCTCGATCGGCTGCATGTACGTTCGGCCCTGCAGGTTGATGACGGCGAGCTCCGTGCCGTCGAGGGCGTGGTACACGCCGAAGCCCCGGCCGGGCACGCCCGTCGTCCCGTAGTTCAGCGGACGCAGGATCCGGTCGTTCGACTCGAGCGCGGGATAGATCTCGCGCTTGTCCCAAATGTGGTTGCCGGACGTCACGACATCGACGCCATGCGCGAACAGCGCATCGGCGGTGGACACGGTGAGGCCCATCCCGCCCGCGAGGTTCTCGCCGTTGGCGGTGACGAAGTCGATGCCGCGCTCGTCGCGGAGGCCTGGGAGGAGCTGCTCCACCGTCTTGCGCCCCGGGCTGCCGATGATGTCGCCGATCATCAGGATCCGGCACGCGCCCTTCGGTCGCGGCGCATTGCCGTTGGCGGGATTGCCGAGGACGACGCGGCCCGCAGCGCGCGGCCCGGGTTGATCGATGCTCACCGGGCCGAGGGTAGCCGAGCGGCCGCTCCCACCGACCGCACCCATACCATGCGCCGGTGGAAGCTCGACGGAACCCCTCGATCGGCACGGCGGCCGTCGTGCTCGCCGCGGTCGGGTTCGCGACCCTCGGCATCCTCTCGCGGCGCACCTACGACCTGGGGCTCACGCCGATGGCCTTCGTCGCCTGGCGCTCCGGCGTCGCGGCGCTGTCGATGGTTGTGCTCATCGGGTTCACGCTCACGCGCGGCGGCCGGCTCGTGGGCTGGCGTTCGCTCGCGCCGCGCGACCGGGTCGCCCTGTGTGTTGCCGCGCTGGCAGGCGCCAGCCTCGACGTCACGATGTTCTTCGCGTACGCGCGCGTGCCCGTCGCCGTCGTGCTGCTGTGCTTCTACCTCTTCCCGGCGATGGTGGCGGGAGCCTCCGCGCTGCTCGGCTGGGAGCGGTTGGACCGCGTTCGCGGCGTCGCGCTGCTCGTCGCGCTCGGCGGGATGGTCGCGGTCGTCGTCGGCGGCCAGGCAGCGGCCTCCGCAGACGGGAGCGGCCTCGATCCGCTCGGGGTCCTGCTCGCGATCGGGTCGGCCGTGAGCCAGACCGTGTTCGTGCTCGTCGCGCGGCGCGGCTACCGCGAGGTGCCGACCGAGCAGGCGATGGGCTTCGTGCTCGTCGTGTCGACGTCGATGGGGTTGCTCATCGCGGCGCTCGGTGGGGTGCTGAGCACCGTGTGGCTGCCCTTCTCCTCGCCCGAGCTCCTGGTCACCCTGCTCATCGGCGGTCTCGTCGGCGCGGGGATCCCGAGCTTCCTGTTCCTCGCCGGCGTGCGCCGGATCGGGGGCGTCAAGGCCGGGATCCTCATGCTCGTCCAGGCGCCCGTGGGCGTCGCGCTCGCGGCCGTCTTCCTCGACGAATCGATCGGTCCCGTGCAGGTCGTCGGCGGCCTGGCGATCCTCACGGCGGCCGTCGCAATCCAGGGCTCCGCGAGCCCCGCGTCGAAGCCCGTCATCGATGGAGAAACCGCCACCGCATGACGGTGCCGCGAGCCGCTGCGTGATTCCACCGTTTGACGATCAGGCCCGCGCCGTTTACGGTCCCGCAATCAAACCGGTCGCCCATCATGGTCCTGCCAACGTGATCCGCCGCCTCCTCTTCGCGCTCCCGGTCGTGCTCATCGCACAGTTCGCGCTCGCGGCCAGCGTGCTCGCCGCCCCGCCCGATCGTGACGGCGGCAAGAAGCCTCCGAAGCCCACACCGCCACCGGTCGCGCGCGGCTACGACATCTCCTACCCGCAGTGCGGTGCCGCGTATCCCGCGAACCCCGCGTTCGCGATGGTCGGCGTGAACGGCGGTCGCGTCTTCAGCGTCAACTCCTGCCTCGCCTCGCAGATCGCGTGGGGCGGCGGCCCTGCTGCGGGCCTCTACGCGAACACCGGCAACCCCGGCCCCGCGCTCTCGACCTTCTGGCCCAAGGGCCAGACGACGCCAAGGTTCTGCGACGCGAACAACGCGGACACCGCCGACTGCGCCTTCGACTACGGCTGGAACGCGGCGCAGCAGTCCGTCGACACGGCAACCGCCGCGTATCAGCAGCTTGGCTACACGGCCTCGCCGGCCGCCTCGGCGTGGTGGCTCGACGTCGAGACCGCGAACAGCTGGCGCAGCGACCGCCTCGACTTCAACGTTGCCTCGCTCCAGGGCGCCGTGGCGTACCTGCAGAGTGTGGGTGTCGCGAAGATCGGCTTCTACTCGACGACCTACCAGTGGGGCGTCATCACCGGCGGCTCAAAGGTGTTCTCGCCGATGCCGGTATGGGGAGCGGGCTCCAGCAGCCTCTCCGCGGCCCAGAGCCTTTGCGCGTCAACCACGACGAGCTTCACGGGTGGCCCGCTCACGATCGTGCAGTACCCCTACAACGGGTTCGACGCCGACGTTCGCTGCTAGCGCCGAGGGCGAGGCCGGATCACGATGAGGCTGCCGACGAGCAGCACGAGCACGACGACGCCGAGCCACAGGTTCTTGTCCGTCGACGCAGCGGTTTGGTTTCCCTGCGTGTCCGCGTAGGCCTGCGCGGCGAGGACCAGGACGAGCGCAGCCGCCGCGACGATCGACGCGAGGCGGCGGCGGATCATCGGTCGGCTACTTCGCGTACTCGACGGCGCGCGTCTCGCGGATCACCGTGACCTTGATCTGGCCCGGGTAGGTCAGCTGCTCCTCGATCTTCTTGACGATGTCGCGGGCGAGCCGCGTGGCGGACAGGTCGTCGATCTCCTCCGGCCGAACGAGGATGCGCACCTCGCGGCCCGCCTGGACCGCGAAGGACTTCTCGACGCCGGTGAAGCTCTCGGCGATGCCCTGCAGGTCCTCGAGCCGCTTGACGTAGGTCTCCATCGTCTCGCCGCGCGCGCCGGGGCGTGACGCGCTGATCGCGTCCGACACCTGGACGATCGGCGCCTCGAGACACGCGTATTCGACTTCCTGGTGGTGGGCGGCGATGCAGTTCACGACCTTGAACGGCAGCTCGTGCTTCTGCGCGATCTGCGCGCCGATTGCCGCGTGCGGTCCCTCGACCTCGTGGTCGACCGCCTTGCCGATGTCGTGGAGCAGGCCGCCCATCTTGGCGGCCATGACGTCCGCGCCGATCTCGGACGCGATCATCGCCGCGAGGAAGCTCGTCTCGATGGAGTGCTGGAGCACGTTCTGGCCGTAGCTGGTGCGGAATTTGAGCCGGCCGAGGGTCTTGAGCAGGTCGCCCGGGAGGCCCGGGACGCCGCACTCGTACGCGGCGGCCTCACCGGCCTGGCGGATGACGAGGTCCACCTCGGCGCGCGCCTTCGCGACCACTTCCTCGATCCGGCCGGGATGGATGCGGCCGTCGCCCATCAGCTTCGTGAGCGAGAGGCGGGCGATCTCGCGGCGAACGGGATCGAACCCGGAGAGCACGACGGTCTCCGGCGTGTCGTCGATGATGAGGTCGACGCCGGTCGCCTGTTCGAGAGCGCGGATGTTCCGGCCCTCACGGCCGATGATCCGGCCCTTCATCTCGTCGTTCGGCAGGTGCACGACGGTGACCGTGTGCTCCGCAGTGTGGTCGGCGGCGACGCGCTGCATCGCGGTCACGATGATGTCGCGGGCCTTTTCGGTGGCCTCCTCGCGGGCTCGACGCTCGATCGAGCGGGCGAGCTTCACCGCGTCGTGCTCGGCCTCTTCCTTGATCGCCTCGAGCAGGACGCCCTTTGCGTCCTCGGCGGACATGCCGCTGACCTTCTCGAGGGCGAGGATCCGCTCCTGGTTGAGCTTCTCGAGCTCCTCACGGTGCTTGTCGAGCTCCATCTGCTTCTCGAGGAGCTTCCGGTCGCGCTGTTCGAGCATGTCGGCGCGCTGATCGAGCTGCTCGTCGCGGGCGTGGAGCCGGCGCTCCAGGTTCGTGAGCTCGCCGCGACGCTCGCGGGCGTCGTCCTCGGCCTCTCGTTGGAGGCGGATCTTCTCCTCCTTGGCCTCGAGGATCAGGTCCTTCTGCTGCGTCCGCGCATCCGCCACGATCCGGGCGGCCTTCTCGGTCGCAGCCTTGATCGACTGGTTTGCCCATTGCGAACGGGCAATGAACCCGATGGCCGCGCCAATGGCAACGCCGACCACCGCCCCGAGGGCGAGGAGTTCCATTCTTCACTTCCTCCCATCCGACCGGATTGCGTGGTCGGACGTCTCGATGTTCGAAGTCGATCCGGGGGGTCCTCGGAGGACCTGCCGGAGTTGCCGCCTAGCCTACTACGGCCCGCGGCACTTCCCCGTGTTCGATGAGGTCGGCCTGCCCATCCAGTCCGATGGCCGCACGCCAGTCCACGGGCTCACCTTCCTCGGCACGCCCTACCTCACCGACATGGGCTCGGCGAACCTGATTGGCCTGGTCGCCGATGCCATGGACCTCGCGACCGCCTGGTAACCCCCTCAGCTCTCCGCGGCGTCGTCCGGCGCCGCGAGCCACGCGTTGATCGTCGCGATCGCCGTCTCCGAATCGAAGCCGTTGCGGCCCAGGAGCGCATAGGCCCGCTGTCGCCGGGCGCGCGGATCCGCCACCCGGGCGAGCTGCGACGCGTTGCGGGCCAGCAGACGCGCAGCCGCCTCGCGGTTCGCATCCGGCCGCTCCGCTTCGCGCCCCTCGAGCGTGCAGACGATGACCTCGCGGCCGATGCCCTTCATGTGCAGCTCGCGCTGGAGCGCGCGCTCGCCGCGCGGGTGCGCGCGGTCGCGCGACTCGACCCAGGCTTTCGCGAAGGCCTCGTCATCGAGCATCCCGAGCTCCGTCAGACGCACGATGCACCCCTCGACGAGATCCGGCCGATAGCCGGCGCGGTTGAGCCGCGTTCGCACCTCGACCGTGGACCGCTGGCGCGCCTCGAGGAACCGCAGCGCCGCCTCGAGGATCACCGACGGATCGCTGATCTCCTTGCGCTCCTCGCGAATCCTCGCGAGGTCGTTCGGCCCACGTCTCCGTCTTGCCATGCCGAGCGCGACGTCAGGTGGCGTGGGCGCAAGGCGCCGAGGAGCACCGCCGCGAGCGCACTGACAGGTGCGTGAGCGGCGGCGCGGACGAGGCAACGCCGCGCACGCGCCGCATCACGTCGCGCTACTCCGCTTCTTCGATGCCTTCGACGGGAAGCTCCACATCGCCGCCGGCCACTTTGGCGCGGATGCGCGACTCGATCTCCTTGGCAACCGCCGGGTTCTGCTTGAGGAACTCCTTCGAGGCCTCGCGGCCCTGGCCGAGCCGGGTGTCGGCGAACGTGAACCAGGCGCCCGTCTTGTCGACGACGTTCATCGCGACGCCGACGTCGAGCAGGCCGCCTTCCTTGGAGATGCCCTCGCCGTACATGACGTCGAACTCGGCGACGCGGAACGGCGGCGCGACCTTGTTCTTGACGACCTTGACGCGCACCCGGTTGCCGACCGAGTCCTGGCCGCTCTTGATCGTTTCGACGCGGCGGATGTCCAGCCGCACGCTCGCGTAGAACTTGAGGGCGCGGCCGCCCGGCGTCGTCTCGGGGTTGCCGAACATGACGCCGATCTTCTCGCGCAGCTGGTTCGTGAAGATGAGCGAGGTGTTGGAGCGGCTCACCGCACCCGTCAGCTTGCGCAGCGCCTGGCTCATGAGCCGCGCCTGGATGCCGACGAAGGAGTCGCCCATCTCGCCTTCGATCTCGGCGCGGGGCACGAGGGCCGCCACGGAGTCGACGACGACCGTGTCGATCCCGCCGGAGCGGATCAGTGTCTCGGTGATCTCGAGCGCCTGCTCGCCGGTGTCCGGCTGGCTGACCAGGAGCTCGTCGACGTTGACGCCGCAGGCGCGGGCATAGCCCGGATCCAGCGCGTGCTCGACATCGATGAAGGCAGCCACACCGCCGCGGCGCTGAGCTTCGGCGATGATGTGCTGGCAGACGGTCGTCTTGCCCGACGACTCGGGGCCGAAGATCTCGACGATCCGGCCGCGCGGCACGCCGCCGATCCCGAGCGCGAGATCCAGTGCGATCGAGCCCGTCGGGATCGAGTCGACCTGCTGCTTCTCGGACGAGCCGAGCCGCATGATCGAGCCGGAGCCGAACTGCTTCTCGATCGCGAGGATCGCCGCGTCGACGGCCTTGCCCTTCTCCGCGACGGCCTTCTCGCCGTTCCGATCCATCACCGCCATCTCGTCACGCTCCTGTTGCTACGAGCCACTGTCCCGCAGGGGCTCGCAACCCCGCGTGACGGATCAGCCTTGGTCGTTCTCGCCCTCGTTCCAGCGCGGCTTGCGCTGCTTGCGGATCAGCTCGACGTTCATCGGCGGCTCCGCCATCGGCTGCACCTTCGGCGCGGCCGAACGATCCTTGGGCTTCTTCTTGGCTTCCTTGCCGGGTCGATCTCGAGATGCCATCGAGGGTTCCTCCGCGGCGGATGGACGGTACCCGGCGCCGCTTCACTGCGGATCACCTGCGGGTTCGCTGGCCATTGTCGCACCCTCGCCGACACCGTTCCGACCGGCCCGGCGCCGCAACTCCGGCAGGTCCCGCTCCAGCGTGCCGGCGGCAATCGCCGCACGGATCAACGCCATGAACCCGAGCGTGAAGGTCAGGTTGTGTGCGGTCGCGAGCCGGAAGCCCAGCAGCTCCTTCGCCCGGAAGAGATGCGCGAGGTACGCCCGCGAGAACTGCCGGCAGGCAATACACGGGCAGTCGTCCTCGATCGGGTTCGGATCGTCGAGGAACGCGGCGTTTCGCAGGTTGAGGCGCGCACCGGGGATCCACACCTGGCCCGTGCGCGCGACGCGCGACGGGAGCACGGAATCGAACAGGTCCACGCCCTGCAGCACCGCGTCGAGCAGGTCCGCCGGCGAGCCCAGGCCCATGAGGTAGCGCGGCCGGGGGTCGCCGGCCAGCAGGCGGATCACCACATCGAGCGCCGCGCGTCGCTGCTCCGGGGTCTCGTCGCCGGCGAGCCCGCCGATGTTGATGCCGTCGAACGGCAGGCCGGCGATGAAGCGCGTCGAGCGCTCTCGAAGCTCCGGGTCGAGTCCGCCCTGGATGACACCAAACAGCGCCTGGTCGGACCGCGTGTGTGCGGCGACCGACCGCTCTGCCCATCGATGCGTTCGCTCCGTGGCGTCCTCGACGACGGCGCGAGCAGACGACGGAAACACCGGGTGGTCGAACGCAACCGCGATGTCGGCGCCGAGTGCCTCCTGGATCGCGATCGAGGACTCCGGAGTCAGCCGATGCGACGAGCCGTCGATGTGGCTGCGGAACGTCGCGCCGTCGTCGTCGATGGTCCGCGTGTCCGACAGCGAGACGACCTGGAACCCGCCCGAGTCCGTCAGGATCGGGCGGTCCCACGCCATGAACCGGTGCAGGCCGCCCAGGCGCTCGATCCGGTCATGGCCTGGGCGCAGGTACAGGTGGTAGGTGTTCGCGAGCACGATCGTCGCGCCGACCTCGCGCAGGTCACCCGGATCGAGTGCCTTCACGGTCGCGTTCGTCCCGACCGGCATGAACTGCGGCGTCTCGACGACGCCGTGCGGCAGCGTCAGTCGCCCTCGTCGAGCGCGCGTTCGCCCGCCGGCACCGGCTTCCGAGAGGACTTCGAACTGTGCGGGACCGCCCGTTGCGATGGCTGTCACCGGCTCCCCGAGGTCGATCCCGGCTCGTCCCACAGCGGGACGATGTCAGGCTCAGCGCGCCGCGGCGGTGGAATCTCGTAGCCCAGGCTCGCGAGATGCGCCCGTGCGGCATCCGTCGCGATCCGGCCCTGCGGCGTCCGATCAAGGAATCCGAGCCGTAGCAGGTACGGCTCATACACGTCCTCGATCGTCTCGACCTCCTCGGACAGGACGGCGGCGAGCGCCGCCACGCCGACCGGACCCGAGGCGAACTTCTGGATGATCGCGGCAAGGAGCTTCCGATCCGTGCCGTCGAGCCCGGCGTCGTCGATCTCGAGCAGTCGCATGGCTTCCCGCGCAGCCTGCTCATTGATCCGTCCGTCGCCGTGGACCTCGGCGTGGTCGCGCACGCGCTTCAGGAGCCGGTTCACGATGCGCGGCGTCCCTCGGCCGCGCCGGGCGATCGCCGTTGCTGCCGCGCCGTCGATCTCGACACCGAGAATGCGCGCCGAGCGATCGACGATCTCGGTGAGCTCCGGCTCCTCGTAGAAGTCGAGCCTGTACGTCGCGCCGAAGCGGTCGCGGAGCGGGGAGGAGATTCGGCCTGCGCGTGTCGTCGCCCCGATCACCGTGAACGGCTTCAGGCTCAGTCGAAGGCTTCGCGCGCTCGGGCCCTTGCCGATCATCACGTCGAGCGCAAAGTCCTCCATCGCCGGATAGAGGATCTCCTCGACCGCACGGTTGAGGCGATGAATCTCGTCGATGAAGAGGACGTCGCGTTCCTCGAGGCTCGTGAGTACCGCCGCCAGGTCGCCCGGGCGTTCGACTGCCGGCCCGGATGTGTATCGGACGTTCACGCCGAGCTCGCGGGCGATGATCGTCGCGAGGGTCGTCTTGCCAAGGCCCGGCGGGCCGTAGAGCAGCACGTGATCCGCTGCCTCTCCCCGCGCCCGCGCTGCCGTCAGCAGCACCGCAAGGTTCGACTTGACCTCGCGCTGGCCGATGTACTCGTCGAGGCTCCGGGGCCGCAACGAGCTCTCGACGACGACATCCGCGTCGTGGAGGTTCGCCGCCAGAATGTCCCCGCGGTCGTCGTCCATCATTGGCGCGAAGAATAGCAGGTTCGAACGCTATTCGTACAGATGTTCGAACCGATTTGACGACGTTTGGAGGGCCATCGCCGGTGCAGCCGCTCGCCTTCGCCGCACTCGGAGTCGCGACCGTCGGCGCCGTCCTGCTGTGGTTCCTCGGCGCCCGCTACAGCCGCCGCTACATCGCGAAGCACCACGCGCGACCGCCGGCCAAGTGGATGTTCCAGAACACCGGCGACCCGGATCTCGAGGGGCCGCGCCGAACGGCGCTGCTGGTGCTCCCGTTCTTCCTCGTCGCGGTTGTGCTGTATCTCTTCCGGACATAGACCGCGCGTAGGAGGTCGTGAGGATGGACCACGTTGTCGTCCGAACTGTCTCGGCCCCGACCGAGACCGAAGCGCGGGCCATGGCGGTCCCTGTCATCGACGCGTTTCAGCTCGCCGGATGGGAGCTTCGCGAGGAGCTCTGGGTCCCCGGCGACCGGCGCCCAAGACTCGGCGAGAGTCTGCTCCTGAGTCCCGAGAGCCAGCTCCTGCTCGAAGACGACGGCGTCCTGCGCCTGTCCTTCGCGAATGCGGATCCGCTCGCCATCGCCCCATCAGCAAGCGCCACGGATCGCAAACCGGATGCGTTCGAATCGCTCGGTGGCGTGCGCTATCGCCGCCTCGTCCCGCACTGGGCCCTCTCAATCGTGGTCGGCATCATTGGATTCCTGCTCTTCGTGGCCGTCGCATCAACCATGCCCAACAGTCCGTTCGCCGCGGCACCGACGCCGGACGGAGGCATCTGCCCGGTCGGATGGATTCCGGGAAAGGACATCGTCAACGGCGTGATGGTCGACGACGGGAGCTGCGTGCGCTTGCCCTGACCGGGCGCCGTCAGTCGCGCGCGAGGACCCGCAGCGCCGCCTTGACGCGTTCCTCGAGCGAGGCGCCAAGCGCCGTCATCGCGATGCCGTGTCGCGCCGCCTCGCGCGCCTCCGGCAGCGAGTAGCCGAGTGCCTGCAGGGCGCCGACCACATCGCTCTCCGCAACCGGCTGGCCCGCGACGGAGATCGCCGCTACACCGGCGGCAGCGACCTTCTCCTTGAGCTCGAAGATCACCCGCTCCGCGAGCCGCTTGCCGATGCCCGGGATCGACACGAGGATCGCCTGGTCCTGCTGCATGATCGCGAGCTGGAGCTCGGCGGTGGGGCGGGACCCAACGATCGCCATGGCGACCTTCGGACCGACGCCGGTCACCGTCAACAGCAGCCCGAAGAACCCGAGCTCCTCGACGGTTCGGAACCCGTAGAGCGCCTGCAGGTCTTCGCGGACCACGTGGTGCGTGAACAGCTTGACCTTGCCGCCGGCCGCGGCGGAGCCGAGCACGGAGGGTGACGCGTACACGCGATAGCCGACGCCGCCGACCTCGACGATGAGCGAATCGAGGGCGACCGCCGCAACGACGCCGTCGAGCGACGCGATCACTTCTTCGTCGTAGCCGTCTTCTCGCGAGCGATCGCCTCGCGGACCGCGCGGTCGTAGGCGCTCTCGCCGGAGACCATGGGCGCAACCGCCGCGCGGTCAAGAACGGATGACCGCCGCTCCCCTGCCGCGGAGATTCCGGGTCGTTCCGAGTTCGCGGCCCAGATGGCAATCGCGAGCGCGTCCGACGTGTCGTCCTGCTTCGGCGGCTCGCTGAGCCCGAGGCATGTCGCGACCATCCGTCCGACCTGCTGCTTGTCCGCCGTCCCGGATCCCGTGACCGCGAGCTTGACCTCGGACGGCGTGGCCTCGCGAACCGGCACCTCTGCCTGCGCGGCGGCAAGGAGCACCACCCCGCGCGCCTGGCCCACGCCGAGCGCCGTCTGCACGTTGCGCGAGAAGAACAATCGCTCGACCGCCAGGAGGTCGGGTCGATGCAGCGCGATCAGCTCGTCGAGGAGCCCGTGGATCGCCAGGAGCCGCTGCGGAAGCGATGCGTCCGGCTTCGTGAACAGGCACCCGGAGTCGACGGCGCGAACGCGTCCCCCCTTCGACTCGACGATGCCCCAGCCGAGGGCGGCGGTTCCGGGGTCGATCCCCAGAACGATCACGCGAGGACGCGCGAGGTCAACCCGCGACCTCGGCGAAGAGCTCCTCGGGGATGTCGAAGTTGGCGGTGACCCGCTGGACGTCGTCGAGATCCTCGAGGTTCTCGACGAGGCGTAGGTTCTGGCGGGCTCGCTGGCCGTCGACCTCGACCGTGTTCTTGGCGATCATCGTGCTCTCGGCGCTGTCGACCGGAAGGCCGGCCTGGTCGAGCGCCTTGCGGACCTGCTCGAGCGCCGCCGGCGTGGTGTAGACCTCGACGACATCGGACGACGAGGTATCGACATCGTCCGCGCCCGCGTCGATCGCCGCCAGCGCGACATCGTCGGCATCCTGGCCCTTCGCGGGGACCGTGATCACGCCCCGCGGCTCGAACTGCCACGCGACCGCGCCGGAGCCCGCCAACGCACCGCCCGCCTTCGTGAAGATCGCCCGGACGTCGGACGCGGTCCGGTTGCGGTTGTCCGTCGCGGCTTCCACGAGGATCGCGACGCCACCGGGGCCGTAGCCCTCGTAGACGATCTCCTCGTATTGCTCGGCTTCGCCGCCGCCGGTCGCCTTGTCGATGGTCCGCTTGATGTTGTCGGCCGGCATGTTGACCGAGCGCGCCTTCTCGATTGCGAGGCGCAGGCGGTAGTTCGCGTCAGGGTCGCCGCCACCCTGGCGTGCGGCGACGCTGATCTCGCGTGCGACCTTGGTGAAGACCGCGCTGCGCTTTGCGTCGGTGACGCCCTTGGCGCGCTTGATCGTCGACCATTTTGAGTGTCCGGACATCGCGCGGAGTATATCGGAGCACCGGCCACGTCCCGCCGTGCTGTGCCCGGACTAGAATGGCCTGACCCCTTCGAGCAAGGCCACCCACGGGCCGCGCACCGGCCCGTCCGAACGAGGTTCGAACGCCGATGACTGCACGGAGCGTCGATCTCCCCCACATCCGGAGCGTCGTCCTCGCCGGCCATTCCGGGGCAGGCAAGACGACGCTCGGCGAGCAGCTCCTGTTCAAGGCCGGTGCAGTCGGGCGCGTCGGCAAGGTCGAGGATGGGACCTCGCACCTCGACCACGAGCCGGAGGAGCAGAAGCGGCGCGAGTCGCTGAGCCTTGCGGTCGCGACGTTCGAGACGGACGGGACCCGGGTCACGATCGTCGACACGCCGGGCTACCTCGACTTCGCCGCCGAGGTCATCTCGGGCTTCGCGGCCACCGACGGCGCGATCCTCGTGACCGACGCCACGGGCGGCGTCGAGGTCGGACTCGAGACCGCCATCGGCCTGGGCCGTTCGACGAACACCGCGGCCTGCTTTTTCATCAACAAATGCGACAAGGAGAACGCCGACCCGACGCGCGCGCTCGATGGGCTCCGCACGGCCTTCGGGAACAAGATCGCGCCGCTGCAGATCGCGATCGGCAAGGCCCATGACTTCGAGGGCTACGTCGACCTCGTCCACCGCAAGGCGTACACGCTCCAAAACGGCAAGGAGGTCGAGACCACGATCCCGGCGGGCATGGCCGACGAGGTCGCAACGCGCCGGGACCAGCTCCTCGAAGCGGCTGCCGAGGCCGACGACGACGTCCTCACGAAGTACCTCGAGGGCGAGGAGATCGCCGACGCCGAGCTCGAGGCCTGCCTTCGCAAGGGCGTCAAGGAATCGATCCTCGCCCCGGTGCTCGTCGGCTCGGCAGCCACCGGCGTTGGCCTGCAGGCGCTGCTCGACGCGATCGTGCGCTACCTGCCCTCCCCCGCCGATGAAGGCCCCGCGATCGCGCTGGACAAGGGCGGCGCGGAGGTGCAGGTCGATCCCGACCCGAACGGCCCGCTGCTCGTGCGCGTGTTCAAGACCGCCGCGGACCCGTTCGTGGGCAAGCTCACGTACATGCGCGTGCTGGCGGGCACGCTCCACTCCCAGGGCCACGCGTGGAACCAGGCCCATCAGGCCGAGGAGCGCATCGGCCAGCTGCTCCTCCTGCACGGCAAGGAGCAGGAGCCGACCGCGGAGCTGAAGGCCGGCGAGATCGGCGCGGTTGCGAAGCTCGCGGTGACCGCGACCGGTGACGCGCTGTCGAGCCGCGAGAAGCCGTTCACGCTGCCCGCGCTCCAGTTCCCCGAGCCAACCCTCGTCATGGCGATCGAACCGCAGACGAAGACGGACCTCGACAAGATGGGTCCGGCGCTCCAGCGCATGCTCGAGGAGGAGCCTTCCGCGCGCGTGGAGCGCTCCGAGACCGGCGAGCAGATCCTGCGCACCATCGGCGACGCCCAGGCCGCCGTGATCCTCGAGCGACTGAAGCGGAAGTTCGGCGCGGCCATCGTGACCCACACGCCGCGGGTGCCCTACAAGGAATCGATCCGGGGCACGACGAAGGCCCACGGCCGCTACAAGAAGCAGACCGGCGGCCACGGCATGTTCGGCGACGTCTGGATCGAGATCGAGCCGAACCCGGGCGGCGGCGTCGAGTTCGCCGAGAAGGTCGTCGGCGGCTCCGTGCCGCGGAACTTCTTCCCGGGCGTCGAGAAGGGCATCCGGGAGACGGCGGCGGAAGGCGTGCTGGCCGGCTACCCCCTCTCGGACTTCAGGGCGACGCTGTACGACGGGTCGTTCCACACCGTCGACTCGAACGAGCTGTCGTTCAAGATCGCCGCATCGATGGCGCTCAAGGACGGCGTGCTCCAGGCGAAGCCCGTCCTCCTCGAACCGATCATGACGGTCGAGATCCGCGTTCCCGAGGCGTTCATGGGCGAGGTCAACCGCGACCTCAACGGCCGCCGCGGCCGGGTCCTCGGGATGGACAGCAAGGACGGCTTCCAGATCATCAGCGCGCACGTGCCGCAATCGGAGCTCTTCACGTACGCGACGGAGCTCAAGTCGCTCACCGGCGGCCGAGGCACGTTCACCTCGACGATCGACCGCTACGACGAGATGCCCGCACACCTCGCCGAGAAGGTCATCGAGGCGCACCGCAAGGACAACCCGAACACGGGCTCCGAGCACTGATCGGCCGAGCGCTGACCGCCCGCGCGCCCGAGCTCGACCGCCCATGAGCCAGCCGACGACGCCGGTCACGTTCGCGTCCCCGACGAAGCCCGCCGCGTGGTCGTGGGAAGCCACGAACGCCGAGGTCGCGCGCCGGTACGGCCTGTCGATCGAGCAGGTCGTCCGGTTCGACCAGAACACGGCACCCGCGCCGCCCGCCGCCGTCAAGGCGATCCTCGAGCAGGCCGCATTCGAGGTCGAGCTTTCCGAGTACCCGCCTTCGGACTACAAGCGGCTGATCGATGCCGCCGCTGCGAGGTACGGCGTCGCGCCAGAGGAGATCCTCGTGGGCGCTGGCGCGGACGAGATCCTCGATCTCTGCGCCAAGGCATTCATTCCGGCCGGCGGCGCCGCGATCGTCCCCATCCCGACGTATCCGATGTACGGGATCCTCACAGACCAGCGCCGCGCTGCGGTCGTGCGGGTTCCACGCTACGGCGCGGACGCCGGCTATGCGCTCGACGGCGATGCCGTTCGCGCGGCTGCCGCCGAACCGGCCGACAACGGCGCCTATCCCGGAGTCGTGTGGCTCTGCTCGCCGAACAACCCGACAGGGCGCGCCGAGCCGCCCGGTGCGATCGAGCGCCTGCTCTCCGGACTCCTCGCGGATGCGGGGGCGGCAGGTCGGCCCGAGCCGACCGTCATCCTCGACGAGGCATACATCGAGTTCGCCGGCGAGTCGCTCGTCGGGTTGCGCGCTACGTATCCGCGCCTCGTCGTGCTGCGAACCATGTCGAAGGCGTACGCCATCGCCGGCCTGCGGGTCGGTTTCGCGATCGCACGGCCCGAGATCATCGAGGAGATCGCGATCTACCGGCCGCCGGGCTCCGTGTCGATCGTTTCGGTGGACGTCGCGGCTGCGCTCCTCGCGGACGACACCATCGCCGCCGGCCGGGTCGAGCACATCACCGAGGAACGCGACCGCTTCACACGGGGCCTGCGCGACGCCGGTTGGGATGCGCACCCGTCCACGACGAACTTTGTGCTCGTGGCGTTCGCGAAGCCCGCCGCCGCCGACGTGGTCGCGGAATCACTCCTGCAGCGCGGCCTGATCCCGCGCACGTTCCCGAGCGGCCACCCGCTCGATCACTGCATCCGGCTCACCGTCCGCAACGTCGCCCAGGACGACCGAATGATCGCCGCGGCTCGGGAGATCGGCTCTCCCGCGTAGGCCTACCGCGCTCGACGGCCCACCCGGACCCGGCGCTTGCCGAGCCGGACGACGTACCACTCACCGGCGATCGGCTCCGGCAGCGCGCCCGCGGGATCCGAGAGCCGCTGGTCGTTGATCGTCACGCCGCCGTTCTGGATGGCGCGCCGTGCTTCACCGTTCGAAGCGAACGAACCGGATGCGACGAGGAAGCCGACCACGCCGCCGTCGCCCGGCGTCCAGGTGAACCCATCCGCCGCACCGTGCAACGTCGCGAGCACACCCGGGTCCGTGATCGGCGAACCCGAGAACGCGGCCTCGGACGCGGCAACGGCCTGCGCTGCCAGGTCCGGGCCATGGACGCGCGTCGTCAGGTCCAGCGCGAGCACGCGTTGCGCCTCCCGCCGCTCGGGCGCGGAGGCTGTCGCCGCGTCGAGCTCCAGGATCCGTCCCGGTTCGAATGTCGAGAACCAGCGCAGGTAGACCGGCATGTCCCGGTCGTCCGTGTTCAGCCAGTGCTGGTAGAACGCGTACGGCGATGTCCCGTCAGCGTGGAGCCAGACGGAATCGCCGCTTTCGGACTTCCCGAACTTCGCGCCGGACGGGTTGAGCAGCAAGGGATACGCGAGCGCGTACGCCTGGCCCTGGTCGGCGCGGCGGATGAGCTCCAGGCCGGCGGTGATGTTGCCCCACTGGTCGGCGCCGCCCATCTGGAGCTCGCAATCGAGCTCGCGGAACAGGTGCTGGAAGTCCGCGGACTGGATGAGCATGTAGCTGAACTCGGTGAAGGAGAGGCCACGCTCCAACCGCGTCTGGACCGAGTCCTTCGACAGCATGTACGGGATCGTGAAGTGCTTGCCGACGTCACGGAGGAAGTCGAGCAGGCCGAACCCGCCGAGCCAGTCGAGGTTGTTGGCCATGCTCGCTGCGCGCGGTCCCGAGAAGTCAAGGAACTTCTCGAGCTGCGGCCGCATGGACTCGACGTTCGCCCGGATGACTTCGACCGTCTGCAGGTTCCGCTCGCTCGAGCGCCCCGAGGGATCCCCGATCATCCCCGTCCCGCCACCGACCAGCGCGATCGGACGGCCGCCGCGTCGCTGGAAGTGGATCAGCCCGAAAATCGGCACGAGGTGGCCGATGTGCAGCCACGGACCGGATGGATCGAAGCCGTTGTAGGCCGTGATCACCTTGCCGGTCTCGAGGCGCTTCTGCAGCCCCTCGGACGCGTCGTGGAACATCCCGCGCCATTTGAGCTCCGGGATCAGGCCGGCGAGGCCCTCGGCGAACGCGGGAGCTTCGGCTGGCGCGTCGGCGGGCACGGATCCTCCGGTTAAGGATTCGGAATCAGGCGTCACAGGGTCCGGCCGAAGGTCGTCGTGAGCGCGACCCGATGGGGGGAAGGGACCCTCACGGACCCTATGGTATCGTCGCCGCCGCATGCAGACAGCACTCCAGAGGCGTCAGCGACACCGTCGCCAGGGTGCCGCGAGGCGCGGACGTGGAGGTGGCTCCGCCCGTCGCGCGGCGCTGGCCATCCCTCTCCTCCTCTTCTCCAGCTTCATCGTCCTGGGCAGCGTCGGGTTCATCGGCGCGGTCAGTGCGTACTCGTACTACAGCCGCGGCCTGCCCGATCCGACGGGTGCGATCGAGGACATCGGGTTCGAGCAACCGTCCATCGTCTACGACCGCACCGGCGAGGTCGAGCTCGCGAGGTTCGGCACCCTTCGGCGGCAGCTCGTGAACTTCGAGGACATCCCGCCGGAGATGATCGACGCCACGACCTCTGTCGAGGACAAGGACTACTGGACGAACCCCGGCTTCGACATCGGGGCGGTGGTCTCCGCGGGCCTCGACACGCTGTCGGGCCGCCCGCGTGGTGCGTCCACGATCACGCAGCAGCTCGTTCGCGCGCGACTGTTGCCGGCGGACGCCTTCCAGGGATCCGTCTACGACCGGAAGATCCGCGAGATCATCCAGTCGATCCGCCTCACCCAGGCCTATCCCGGTGAGGAAGGCAAGAAGACGATCATCACCGCGTACCTCAACCAGAACTTCTACGGCAACCAGAGCTACGGCGTCGAGGCGGCAGCACAGGGCTACTTCGGGAAGGACCTGAGCGAGCTCGACCTCGCCCAGTTCGCGGTCATCGCGGCCATCCCGCAGTCACCGACCAAGTACGACCTGATGCGCAACGCGGTCCGGGACTGCAAGGTGCCCGTCGAAGAGGGCGGGACCTGCCCCGACGCCCAGGTGACGCTGCGCGTGCCCAGCGACTCCGACATCGTCCTGCGTCGCAACCACGTCCTCGAGCTCATGAAGGACCCGACACGCAGCGTCCTGTCGCACGACAAGCACACCGCCGCCGAGTACGACGCGGCCATGAAGGAACCGCTCATCCTGACGCCCGCCGCCGCGGCGCCGTGGAAGGCACCGCACTTCGTGTGGCAGATCCGCCACCAGCTGGGTGCGCTGCTGTGCGGCGATGACAGCGCGGACAACTGCGAAGCGGTCGACACCGGCGGCTACCAGGTCACCACGTCGCTCGACTGGAACATCCAGCAGACCGTCGAGAAGTGGCTGTACGCCTCGACCCGCGTCACGCACCTCAAGACGCCCGCGCCGGTATGGACCTCGCTCGGCATCCCCGAGTCGGAGTTCGGCTGGCTGCGCAACCTCAAGGGCGCGAACATCCACAACGGCGCCGCGGGTGTCATCGACTACCGAACCGGCCAGGTCCTCGGCTACGGCGGCAGCGGCGGCTACTACCTCGACGGCGACCCGAAGTTCCAGCCCCAGTTCGACGTGATGTTCGACGGCTTCCGCCAGCCGGGTTCGGCGATCAAGCCGCTCAACTACATCATCGGCATCGAGAACCACACCCTGACCGCCGCGACGATGTTCATGGACGTCGTGACCGACTTCGGGGGCAAGGGCTCGTCGTTCCTGCCGAGCCAGTCGGACGGCTACGAGCGCGGCCCCGTGCGCCTGCGCAACGCGCTGCAGTTCTCGTTCAACGTGCCGTCGATCAAGGCCGGCATCATCCAGGGCATCGATCTCGTGTTCAACCGCGAGCAGGAGTTCGGGCTCCACTTCCCGCCCGGCGCCATCCCCGTCGTCTCCCAGTCCGTCGGCGCGATCGAGACGCACCCGATCGACCTGCTCGACGCCTACGGCGCGATCGCCAACGGCGGCGTCCTGATGCCGCGCACCATGATCCTCGAGGTCCGGGACAAGGACGGCAAGGTCGTCTACCCGACCGACACGACCAAGCCGGTCGGCAAGCGCCTGGTGAGCCCCCAGTCCGCCTACATCATCACGGACATCCTCAACGGCAACACCACGAAGTCCGTGAACCCCATCTGGGGCAAGTGGCAGATCCTCGAGAAGACGTCCGACGGCCCGGTGCGCCGGCCTGCCGCGTACAAGACCGGTACGACGAACGACCGCAAGGACACCGCGGCCTACGGCTTCGTGGCGCCGCCCCAGGATCCGGACGCCTACGCGCTCGCCGTGGGCGTGTGGATGGGCAACTCGGACTCCACGCCGAACAACGACAGCCTGTCGCTGGAGTCGTCTGCTCCCCTGTGGTCGCGGATCCTGACCGAGATCACGCAGAACACCCCGATCGCGAAGTTCAAGCGGCCCGAGGGGCTCTCCGACGTGACGGTCGACGCGTTCAGCGGCCTCCTGCCCGGTCCCGGCACGGTGTCCACCGTGAAGGAGCTCTTCATCAAGGGCACCGAGCCCAAGCAGCGCGACAACCTGCACGTGAACGTCCAGATCGACTCCGCGACGGGCAAGCTCTGGCAGGACGGCTGCACCGGCCCGATGGTCACCGAGAATGCCCTCGACTTCAGCCAGGCCGAGCCGCGCTTCCCGCAGTGGCAGCCGTTCACGCAGGAATGGGCGCAGCGCGCGGCGAAGGGTCCGGGCGTCCGCGGCGGACCCAAGAAGACCCGGACCATGTACTTCTACTCGCTCGGGTTCCACCCCTTCGGTGCGACCTGGGGTGGCAAGTTCGCTCCCACCGAGCTCTGCCAGCCGCTCGTCATCTGCCCGCCCGGGCCGCCGACGCCACAACCCACGGACGCGGTGCCGTGCATCCCGCAACCGACGCCGGACCAGAGTCACGGCAACCCGCACGACACGCCGCCGCCCACCGCCGGCCCGACGCCGACGAAGGGCAACAAGCCGACGCCCACGCCGAAGCCCACCGCCGCTCCGGCCACGGGCGCGGTCCTGCCGCTGACGTTCTTCCCGCTGCTGGCGCCGTTCGCGATGTTCGCGCTCGGGCGGCGGTTCAAGCCGGGCGCGAAGCCCGACCGGAAGCGCCGCTCCTAGCGACGCACCCCGGCTCGGCTGCCTAGCCGACCTCGACGACGGTCACGCCGTCGCCGCCCTCGCCCCGCTCGCCGGCGCGAACCGTCTTGACCAGTGGATGCGCGGCCGCGTCCGAACGTACCGCATCTCGCAGCGCGCCGGTGCCCATGCCGTGGATGACCGTGACCTTCGCCAGCCCGGCCAGCGAGGCATCCTCGAGGTAGCGCTCCAGCGCGGTCAGGGCCTCGTCGACCCGGGCGCCGCGAAGATCCAGCGACATCGGGACGCTGCGCGACCGCGCGAGCCGCAGCTGGGCGACGTTCGTTCCCGCGGGACCGCCGGCCTCGGAGCGGGCATTGCCTCCGCCCGCGCCCGCGCCCGCACCCGCGTCGTTCGTCCGTTCGAGGTCCGCGAGATCGACGCTGATCCGCATGGCGCCTGCCTCGAGCGTCGCACGGCCCTTGCCCTTGTCGAGCTCGGCGATGCGACCGCTCCACCCACCCGAGGTGCTCCGGGCCATGTCGCCGACGCGCCACGCTGCCGGTGCGGCCGGGGCCACCGATGCATCACCCGCGCCGGTGCCTTTGCCACGTCCCTTCGCGCGCGCGGCGGGAAGCCGTTCGAGGCGCTCATCGGCGCGCTCGAGGACGGCATCGATCGCGGGCACCGTCAGCGAGCCGCGCTCCAGCTGCTTCCGCGCCGCCTCGAGCTCGGCGCGCAACTCCTCGACGATCCGGAGTGCCTGCTCGCGCGCGACCCGTTCCGTGTCGGCGCGTGCCTGCTGCGCCCGCCGGCGCTCCTCGGCGGCGGCACGCAGGGCCTCGCCGGCGCGCACCTCCGCCTCTCGCGCACGCGCCTTGGATTCGGCGGTCTCGCCCTCGACCTCGCGGATGCGCGCCAGCGTGGCCTCGAACGTCCGCTCCGCCTCGGAAAGGCGGGATCGAGCATCCTCGACCAACCCGGGCGGCAGGCCGAGCCGCTCCGCGATGTTGAAGGCCTGCGAGCCGCCCGGCAGGCCGATCGTGAGCTTGTACGTCGGGCTGAGCGTCTCGATGTCGAACTCGACCGACGCGTTCGTCGCGCCCGGCGTCGTGTGGGCATAGGCCTTCAGCTCGGCGTAGTGGGTGGTCGCCGCCACCAGCGCACCGGCCTTGATGAAGTGGTCGAGGAGCGCCTGCGCGAGCGCGGATCCTTCGGTCGGGTCCGTGCCGGCGCCGAGCTCGTCGAGCAGCACCAGCGTCCCGGGCGCCGCGGCGGACACGATCCGGATGATCGAGCGCATGTGACCCGAGAACGTCGAGAGCGACTGCGCGATCGACTGCTCGTCGCCGATGTCCGCGAACACGTCCCTGAACACCGGCAGGCGAGACCCGCCCGCCGCCGGAATATGCAGGCCCGCCTGGTGCATCAGCGACAGCAGCCCGAGGGTCCGCAGCGTGACCGTCTTGCCGCCGGTGTTCGGGCCGGTGACGACGAGCGCCGTGTAGCCGTCGCCGAGCCGGATGTCGGTCGGGACAACCCGGCCTGTCAGGCCCGGGTGGCGCGCCGAGAGCAGCTCGACCTCCTGCCGCTTCACCGTCTCGGGACGCGTGGCGCCCATCTCGCCCGCCAGCTGGCCCTTGGCGGCCCAGAAGTCGAAGCGGGCGAGCGCCCCGAGCGTCTCCCGCAGCGGCCCGGCGTTGGCGCCGATCAGCGCGGAGAGCTCGTCGAGGATGCGCTCGACCTCCTCCTGCTCGGCCACCTGCGCCTCGCGCCATGCGTTCCCGAGCTCGACGACGACCAGGGGTTCGATGAACAGCGTCGCGCCGCTGCCGGACGCGTCGTGCACGATGCCCTTGACGCGGCTCTTGGCCTCGGCCTTGACGGGCACGACATAGCGTCCGTTGCGGAGGGTGACGATCGGCTCCTGGAGGGCGCCGCCGAGCTCCGTCGAGCCGACGAGGCTGTCGAGGCGGCGCCGCAGCCGATCGAACGCAACGCGAACCGCGGCCCGCAGGCCGCCGAGCCGGGGCGACGCCGTATCGAGCAGCTCGCCCGAAGGATCGAACGAGCGGGCAAGCGTCGAGCTGATGGCCGGCAGCGGGTGCAGCACGCGGCCCAGCTCCCGCTGAAGCGGACGTCGCGCATCGGCGAGATGGGGCTTCAGCGCCGCGGCGGCGTCGAGCGTCGCCCAGACGGCGAGGAACTGCTCGGCATCGAGCCGGCCGCCGCGCGCCGCCCGCTCGATCGCCGGCCCGATGTCCCGTGCCCCGCTGATCCCGACGCCGGGCTTCTCCTCGATCAGCGCACGCGCCTCATCGGTCTCGTCGAGGCCGCGCGCCACGAGGACCGGATCGGATTCGGGGACGAGGGCCTCGGCCAGCCGGCGGCTCGGGCCGAACGACGTGCGTTCGGCCAGCCGCGCGCGGACGAGCGGGAACTCGAGCAGCTCGATCGATCTGGGATCCACGCTTCTAGGATGCACTCCCGCGTGGCCGAGCGCCGGAGACCGCGGGACTCGAGGGGTCGAGGAACCGCCACGGGCGGCTCGCCCATTCGTCCCCCGCGTAGCCGACGCCGATCCTCGGTGTCGCCTCGATGCGCCCAGGGGCGCTTCCCTGCTCGATGCGAACCGTGCCGCGCGGGTCCAGCAGGTCCGTGCCGGTGTCAGCACGGGTGAGCGAGAACGCGGCGGCGACGAGTCCCGGTCCGCTCGCGATCCGAACGTCGGGCACGCTCGCAAGCCGTGCGTGCTCACGCGCCGTCGCCTCGGGGTCGGGAGTCCGTTGCCGGGCTTCCCACGCCTGCGAGCGCGCTGCCCGCATCGCGGCGGCGGATGGTGCACCCATGGGCTCCACGGCGCGGATGAGGACCGCAGCCGGATGGCCCTCCGGCTCGGTGACCACGTTGAGGCACTCGTGCATGCCGTAGACCAGGTACACGTACGCGACCCCCGGCGGACCGTACATCACCGCGTTGCGAGCGGTGCGCCCGAAGCGCGCATGGGAAGCACGGTCGTCCTCGCCGATGTAGGCCTCGACCTCGACGATTCGCCCGGTCCGCGACACGCCGGCGTCGTCGTCACGGATGAGGTGCGCTCCGATCAACCGCCTGGCAGCGTCGAGCGTCGGCCCGGTGAGCAGGTCCCGCGGGAACGTCCGCCGCGGCGTCAGCGCCGTGCGGTCAGGAAGGTCAGTGCGCGGGCGAACGCGTCCTTGACGTCCTGCTGGAACAGGAACCCGAGGACGAACAGGATCACCGGGATGACGGTGTGGCGCAGGACGTCCGCGATCAGCGTCTTGTCGATGTACTCGTGGAGCGTTCGAAGCAGGCCGAACTCCCCGAGCCCGGGGTGGTCCTGCGCCGCCTGCAGGTGGAAATACGGGTCGGTGATCAGCAGGAACGCGATGATCAGCAGGAAGCCTTCGACGACGCCGAGGATCCCGCCCAGCAGCTCGTCGAGGACCGGGTACTTCGGGAAGAGCGGCGCCGGCCGATACGAGATCTGGATGCCGATGCTGAGCGTGACCGCAGCGGCGACGAAGACCGCGCCGAACCCGACCATGTAGCTGTACTGCGGGATGATCGTGGTCCACTCGTTGGCGAGATAGCCGCCGACGGTCGGGCGCAGCAGCGCGCCGAGGATGAGCGAGAAGGTGATCGCTGCGAGCCCCAGCAGGCGGCGCACGACGCCCTGGGCGTAGCCCACGATGAACATCGCGAGCAGCGCGAGCAGGAGCACGAAGTCAAACGTCTGCAGGCGTTCCACGGCGCGGACTGTAGCAGGCCTAGCCCCGGATTCGCGCTCCCAGGTTGGCGGTCAGCGACCCGCTGATCGTACCGATCGCGGCATCGACCTCGGCTTCGCTCGGCGGCTTGTCGCCACCACCGAATCGAAGGCGGTAGGTCAGGCTTCGCTCGTCCGGCCCGAGAGGGTGCCCTCGGTAGGTGCCGACGAGGGTCGCGTCCGTGAGCGAGCTCCCCGCCGACTGCCGGATCGCCACCGTGACGCCGCCGGCCGGCACGCGATCCGGGACGTCCACGGTCAGGTCCCGCTCCGCCGGCGGAACGCGCGGCGGCGGCACGGACAGGACGATCGGCAGGCTGCCGCCCGCGAGCCCTGCGACCGACAACTCGCCGACGATCACGCGCTTGACGCGCAGGCCCCAATCCTCGACCAGGCGCGGGTGCAGCTCGCCGACCACGCCCACGATCGCGACCTCTCCGTTCGGGAACTGGGATTCCACGCTCGCGCTGCGCCCAGGATGGAGGATCGGCTCGTTCGACAGGGCCTGGTACACGGGCGCGCTCGATCCCAGCTCGCGCGCGAGCAGCTCGATCGCGCCCTTGGCGTCGTCGAGGTCCGCCTCGCGCCGCGGCTGGTTCCACGCCCCGGGCTCGAACGCGCCCGCAAGGGCGAGTCCGAGCCGCCACCACTCCCGCGGCGAGTCCCCCACCCTGCCGTAGCCCTTGCCGACCTCGAAGAACGCCACGTCCGACTGCCCGTGGCGGGCGTTGCCGTCGACCACCTCGACCAGGCTTCCCACGAGCGACTGGCGCAGGACGGAGTGATCGGCTGAGAGCGGGTTCGTGACGGTGATCTGCGAACCCTCACGTGCCGCTTCGCCGCGCGCAACACGCCCGGCATCCGCCCACGCGAACGTCTCGTCGAGCTTCGGGGAGACAAGCGCGTACGAAGCGGCTTCGGTGAACCCGGCGCCGACGAGCGTGTCCCGTATCGCATCGCGCGCAGCGAGCGGCGTCTCGCGCCAGCCGGGCATCTCGGTGGGCGGGAGTCGCGGCGGCACGAGCTCGTAGCCGTGCACGCGGGCGACCTCCTCGGCGAGGTCCGCTTCGATCTCGATGTCGCGACGCCACGTCGGCACGGTCGCGATGACCGCATCGCCGGCCGGCGCGGTCACCGAGGAGGGCGATGCACCGGCCGTGATCGGCACCTCGGTCGCTGCTTCGGCGATGCTCGTCTCGATCCCGACGCGTGCGAGCACCTCGCGCTGCGCGTCGACGCCGAGATTCGTGCCCAGGAGCCGATCGACGCGCGCCGGCCGGAACGCAACCTGGCGCGGCTCGGGCTCGGCAGGGTGCGTGTCGACGCTCCCCATCGCAATGCGGCCGCCCGCCCATTCCGCGATCAATCTCGTGGCTCGATCCGCACCGAGGCGCGCGAGCCGGAACTCCTGGCCCTTCTCGAACCGCAAACTCGCCTCCGAGCGGAGCGCGTAGCGGAACGCCGTCCGCCGGATGCTCACCGGATCGAAAATCGCCGATTCCACGATCACGTCGCGCGTCGCGTCGGAGACCTCGGTGCCCGCGCCGCCCATGACGCCGGCGATGCCGATGGGCTTCGCGCCGTCGGCGATGACGAGCGTCTCCGCGTCGAGCGTTCGCTGGTCATGGTCGATCGTCTCGATCGTCTCGCCGGCGCGTGCCTGGCGGACGAGGATCTCGAGCTTGCCATCCGCGCCCGCCTGGAGCGCGCCGGCGTCGTACGCGTGGGTCGGCTTGCCCAGCTCGACCATCACGTAGTTCGAGGCGTCGACGACGTTCGAGATCGGACGGATACCGGCAGCAAGCAGGCGCATCTGGACCCAGTCCGGCGATGGCTTGACGGTGACGCCGTCGATGCGCCGCCCGACGAAGCGCGGGCACAGCCGCTCGTCGTCGACCCGAACGGTGAGACGATCGGCGGTCGAGATCGAGGCGTCCTCGACGACCTCGGTCGGCGGCATGCGCACCGTGCCGCCCGTGACGGCCGCGACCTCGCGCGCAATTCCGACGATCGACAGCGCGTCGCCCCGATTCGGCTTGACGTCCACGTCCAGGACAACGTCGCCATACAGGTCCGTGAGCTTCGCACCGAGCGGCGTCTCGGGATCCAGGATCAGGATCCCGTCGGAGTCGCCGGTCAGCCCGAGCTCGTCGCCCGAGCAGAGCATGCCGTTCGACACGACGCCCATCTTCTCGGTGCGCTCGATGCGCCGGTTGCCCGGGAGGACCGCGCCGGGGAGTGCCACCGGAATGCGCTGGCCGGGCGCGATGTTCGTCGCCCCGCAGACGATCTCCAACACCTCGCCAGAACCGGTCGAGACGGTCGTCAGCGAGAGCCGGTCCGCACGCGGGTGCTTGGCGACCGTGAGCAGCTCACCGACGACCACGTTGTTCCAGTCGGTGCCGCGCTCCTCGATGCCCTTGACCTCCATGCCGAGCAGGGTCAGGCGCTCGGCCAGCTGCTCCGGCGTGAGGTCGAAGTCGACGAACTCGCGGAGCCAGGACAGCGGCACCCTCATCGGAACTGCCCCAGGAAGCGGACGTCGTTCTCGAGGAAGAGGCGCAGGTCGTTGATCCGGTGCCGCAGCATCGCGATCCGCTCGGGGCCCATGCCGAACGCGAAGCCCTGGTACCGCTCCGGATCGAGCCCGCAGTTGCGGAGCACGACCGGATGGACCATCCCCGCGCCCAGGATCGTCATCCAGCCGCTGCGGCCGCAGGCCGGACAGCCGGGGCCGCCGCAGATCAGGCACTCGATGTCGAAGGCGACCGAGGGTTCGGTGAACGGGTAGTACCCAGGGCGGAACCGCGTCTTCTTCCCAGCCCCGAACATCGCGTGGGCGAACTCGTCGAGCAGGCCGCGAAGGTCGCCCATCGTGGTGCCCTCGTCGATCATCAGGCCCTCGACCTGGAAGAACTCGAAGCCGTGGCTGGCGTCGACAGCCTCGTAGCGATAGCAGCGGCCGGGCAGCACCGCTCGTATAGGTGGCGGCGACTGCCGCATCAGTCGGATCTGGCCGGGCGAGGTGTGCGTGCGCAGGACGTAGCGGCGGTCCGTGCCAGCCACGTACAGCGTGTCCCACAGGTCGCGCGCCGGGTGGTCCTCGGGGATATTCAGTAGCTGGAAGTTCAGCTCGTCTGTCTCGACCTCGGGCGACTCGAAGACCACGAAGCCAAACTGGCCGAAGATGCGCGCGATCTCGCGCGTCGTCTCGGCGAGCGCGCGGATCGGCCGGGCGATGCCGGACGCGAAGAACGT
>DATFHO010000003.1:0-35180 GCA_035248345.1 Candidatus Limnocylindrales bacterium | reverse complement strand
TCGATGGCGCCGCTGAGGACACGTTGCGCGGCGTCTTCGTCGCCGGCAGCGAGGTAGTGGCGCGTGGCGATTCGCCAATCGACGCGCTCAGCGGCAACGGCGACGCGAAGGTTCAGCGCACGGACGCCCTCGGCGCCGATCGAGCGCGCGAGGCGGTCCTGGAGGAAGTCGCGCACGAGCGGGTGTGCGCGGACGACGTGACGCGTGTTCGGGCCGGACTTTCCGAAGAGCCCGTTCCGCTCGCCTTCTTCGATCAATCCCCGTGCCGCCGCCGCCTCTACCTCCGCCGCCACTGGTCCAAGCACCAGGTCAACGGTGTCCAGCACGGACGTGCGCATCAGGAACTGCTGCAGCTCCATCGGGAGCTCGCCGACAACCTCCTCCGCGAGGTACTCGTAGAGATGGCCTTCGGCGCCGCTGAGCGATGAGATGAACGCGCGGATCTGAGCGGTATTCCGGTCATGAAGCGCGGCGCGCACGAGCTGCAAGGACGCCGCCCAGCCCTCGGTTCGGCGCCCCAGCTCCGCCAGGACCGCCGGCTCCAGGCGCATGTCGTACGTCTCGCGGAAGAGCCGCTCGGTCTCGGAAACGGAGAAGCGGAGGTCGTCCGTGTGCAGCTCGGCGACCTCGCCGAGGGCGCGCAGGCGAGCGAGTCGGACCGGTGGCTCTCGCCGCGAGGCGAACACGAACGACATTCGCTCGGGCCCGCGGGTCATCAGCTCTCGGAGGATGTGTCGGACGTCGGGGGCGTCGTCGACCAGGTGGAAGTCATCGAACACGATCGCGGTTGGCTCGTTCGGCAGCGAGCCCAGCTCGCGCAGGAACGTGTCCAGCACCGTGTCCAATGAAGGCGCGGCGGTCGCTGTCTCGCGCAGGAGCGAAGACGTTCCGGGCCCGAAGTCCGGCACGTGAATCCGCACTGCGGCGACCAGGTACGCGATGAACCCGACCCAGTCGCGGTCGCCGCGGTCCAGACGGAACCACAGGACCCGCAGTCGCGTGCGCCGCGAGAAGTCGGCGAGGAGCGTGGTCTTGCCGTAGCCCGCCTCGGCGGTCAGGAGGACGGCGCGGCGGTGGATCTTGACCGACAGCCAGTCGAGCAGGCGCTCGCGCGCGAGCGTCTCCTCGCGGAGCGGCGGCGCCTGGACCTTGCTGATCTGGATTGGGTACTCGGACAACCCGAGCTGCCCTCCGGCTGACGCGAGACCTGTTGACGCGAGACCTGTTGACGCGAGACCGGCGACGACGATCGGGGGACGCCGCCGTGACCGCGCATCGGGCGCCCGGGCAGGCGCGGGCAGGTCCGGACGCGCAGGAGCCGGCTGCACACGCTCGACTGGGCGATCGAGCGGCGCGAACGATAGGGACGGCGCTTCCGGCGTGTCAACGCGCGGTTTGACACGCGCGGCGACGGGCTGGCGGTTGGGCATGTCCGGCATCTTGGCGACGCCGGCTCACCGCGCGATTAGCGCCTCGTGGAAACCCTGTGGAAAGGTTGAGGCGCCTCGGATTCAGCCCTCGTATTCGAACCCGATCTTGATGTCGACCCGGTACTCGACGATCTCGCCATCCTCGACGACGGCGGAGGACTTCACGACCTCGACGCTCTTGATGTTGCGCACCGTGCGCGAGGCGGTCGCGACGGCCTGGCGGGCCGCATCGCTCCACGACTTCGGGCTCGTCCCGACCATCTCCCGGACGATGATCACGCCCATCTCGATCTCCTTCGACTGCGCCGCCGTTCGATCGATCGAGTCTAGGACGCGGCCGTCGCCTCCCCGACGCGTCGCGCCACCTGACAGACTCGCGGCATGAACACCGAGCTGCTGGGCATCGCCCGATTCAGGTTCAAGGACGGCAAGCGTGACGAGTTCCTGCGCCTCTCCGAGCAGGCGAGGGAGCTCGTGCGGGCGAACGAGCCCGGGACGCTCCAGTACGACGTCTACCTCAACGCAGACCAGACCGAGGCGATGGTCATCGAGCGCTATCGCGACTCCGTCGCCGCGATGTGGCACGCCGAGAACGTCGGCCCGATGTTCGCCGCGGTGTTCGAGACGGTGGACCTCGTCCATGGCGAGCTGCTGGGTGACCTGAGCCCGGTCCTCCAGGAGCGGCTTGCCGGGAGCGAGGCGCCGGCCGTCTTCCTGCCGTACTGGAAGGACGCCGGCTAGGTCCCGGCGACTAGGAGTCGGTCGGCTCCGCGATCGACGACCGGCCCTCGCGAGCCATGATCGTGGCGATGAGGAGGGCACCGATCGGGTCCGCCCACGTCAGCCCGAAGCTCGTCGCGCCGACGAACCCGAGCAGCCCGATCCCGGCCAGGACCGCCGCGGCGGCGGTCAGGAACGCGTCAGCCTTGAGGGCGTCGCTGCCCAGGTCGATGGCCGTACGTCGCTTCGCATACGACAGTGGCGGCAGGACGATGATCGAGGCGACGTAGAGGACGAGGGTCGCGGGCGACGGCTCGACATGGCCGCCGACCACGAGGGAACGGATCGCGCCGAACGCCACCAGCGCAGCCGCCCCGAGCAGGATGAAACCGACCATTCGGTGGGCCTTCGCATCGACGTGCGCAGCGCGATGCGGATCCTTCGCTTCGACCTGGAAGCGCCAGATCAGCGCGACCGAGGCGGCCGAGTCGATCGCCGCGTCCGCCCCGAAGGCCAGCAGCGCGACGGAACCCGTGCTGACACCGAGCACGATTGCGACGGATGCGAAGAGTGCGCCGAGTCCAACGCTCAGCGCCGAGAGGACGAGACCCCGACGGACGAGTTGTTGTCGGTTCGTCACCCACCCGGCCCGTCGCCGGCCGCCACCACCAGCGACGCGTGCCGCAACGCGGCCGCGGTCATCGACTCCATGCGCTCCACGCCGGAATGGTACCGGTCGTCGCGCGCTACTTCGTCTCGTCAGGCAGGAGCGGGCGCAGCGAGAACGTGAAGAACTTCGAGCCGCTCTTCAGGGTCAGGCCCTGGAAGCCGCCCTCGATGCCCTTCAGGCCGAGCTTGCCGACGTCGTCGGCGGTGAGCACGCGCTGCAGCAGGAACTCGTTGCCATCGGTCTTGAAGTCGGCCGGCGTGATCGTCGTCCAGGGCCAGTCGACCGGCGGGTTGAACGCCGCGTCCTGCGGCATGAGGATGCCGCGGTAGGCCGTTGGGGCGTAGAGCTCGCTCTCGCCAACGATCGCGCCGAAGCCGGAGAGCCGCTCCTGCAGCCCGACGAGCGCCGCCATGACAGGTCCGGCATTTGGCTGCATCTCGACCGAGAGCGGGGTCGCGGTGACGGTCTTCGTGACGCCGTTGGCGTTGATCGTGAAGGTGGTCGACGGGAGGTCCGCACCGTTGCCCATGTACGTCTCGGCCGCGTCCTGGAGGCCGCCGCGCCCGAGCGCGTCCTCGAGCAGCGACTGGATCGCGGGCTCCGTCAATCGGACGGTCCGGAACGGAGCGAGGGGGCTGACGCTGCCCTGCTGATCCGGCACCGGCGCGTTCGCGTCGCGCCAGACGACACGGCCGTCGCCGTAGAGGGTGAAGATCGGGGCGTTGGTCGCGAGGAAGTCGATCGGGACGAAGCCACCGCCGGACTCGAGGCGAAGCACGACGTCGGTGGCGCCGGTCGGGTGCTGGATGCCGGACATGAGCGTTGGGGTGGGATTCGTCGAGGGACCCGCAGTCGGACCGGGGCTACCCGCGCCCGGGGTGCCTGTCGGAGCTGCGGCCGATGAGCAGGCCGCCAAGGCCGCGACGAGGACGGCGGAGGCGGCAACGAGCGCGAGGGGCGCGGAACGAGGGTTGGTGTCGATCATGGCCGCGGAGACGACGATGGATCGAGTTCGGTTCCTTGCGGTGCGGGCGCGCACCGGGCGCCGGCGCGACGCGCGCGAGGCTGCCCGGACACGTCTTGACACCGGCACGTACCGTGGCGCCCACAGTTCCGAAACGGGGATGCGGAACGGACCTTGGCGACCCTCTCGGAGGACGTGCTCGTGTTCGAGGACCGGACCCTTTCCTGTCGTGACTGCGCGGACCAGTTCATCTTCTCGGGCGGAGAACAGCGGTTCTTCGCGGAGAAGGGGCTGACGAACGTGCCGCAGCGCTGCCCGAGCTGCCGCGCCAACGCGAAGCGCGCCCGGATGGGCGGCCCGAAGGAGTACCACGCCGCCGTGTGCAATGCGTGCGGCGACCAGGCGATGGTCCCCTTCGCTCCCCGCACCGATCGACCGGTCTACTGCAGCACCTGCTTCGACAAGGTTCGAGCCGGCCTGATCCAGCCCGCCTCCGCGCCGGTGCCGACCGCGTAGCGCCAACCGCTCGGGGTCGCCGCCTGCGCCTCCGGGGGCTGGACGGCCCCGATATGTTCACCCGGTGAGCACTCGACCCGGGTGGCGAGGTTTCGCGGTCGCGATCGTCGCGTTGCTGGTCGCCGCCTGCTCGACCAAGCCCGCGCCGACGGTGGTGCCGGTTGACCTGACACCGGAGCCGTCGGCGATCGCGGGCTCGACGTTCGCGCCATCACCGACATCCGATCCGTCCGTCGATCCGAACGCGCTCCCGCCGACGACGTCCATTGGTTGGTGGGGCGACCCTGACTTCTACGACGGGTGCCGGATTGTCGGGCACTACCGCATCGGGTACCGCGTCGCGCAGATCGGGAATTGCACGGGGATGACAGCACCACCCGAGCTGACGCTGGACGTCGGGCAGGATTTCGACCTCCACATGTCCGTCCCAGCCGATGGCGCGCAGCCGACCCATCCGCTGCCGGAAGCCGAGGATCCCCTCATCGTGCGCGGTTGGCTGGCATTCGATGACGCGACGTGGACGTATCGAGCGTTGTCGCCCGGGACGACCCGACTGGTGAGCGCCGCATCGTGCGACGAACGGCTGCTCGCGTCCCCGGGTCCAGCGGCGTCGTGTGCCGTGCTCGTGATCCACGTTCGCGACATCTCGACGAAGTGCATCGACCTCGAAGCGGCGCTTTGTCGCGCGGCGGGCGCGGCAGCTGTCGGGAGCTCCGGTGCGATGCCTGGGCAGCGGATCGTCGGCTGGGTCGCCGCGCCGAGCTCGTCGAAGATCGAATGGCCGGGCTGCGGCAAGGTCGTCGCCAAGGTCACCGTTGAACTTCGCGACCCCGGCGCGCAGTCGGAGGTGACACTCGGACAGCTCGAGCCTGACGTCAACCCGCTCGCGCTCGCCGTGTGTACGTACTGAGCAGGCGAATGTCTCCACGTCGACCGTGGGCGCTGCTCGCCGCCGCGTCGCTGCTGCTCGTCGCGTGCGGGGCTGAGGCTCCGAAGGCAACCACAGAGCAGAGCCCACCCACAGCGACCTACCCGCCCGTGCCGACGTTCCCGGTGCCCGCGGAGCTCCTCGCCGAACCCGTGCCCGCGCTGCCCTCCGACTTCGGGCCGGCGAATTGGGCGCTCGATCCCGACGCCTTCCCGCCGGATCCCACGACGACGGAGCTCCGCCTGCTCGTGTGGGAGCGTGCGTGTTCCGGCGGTGCGCCGGCAACCGGTCGGATGTCGGCACCGGTTGTGGATTTCGGACCAACTGCCGTCACGGTCACGCTCGGCGTCCGTCCACTCGAGGTTCCTCCCGGGTACGCCGTCACGTGCCCTGGCCCACCCGGAACACCCGCGATTCTTCGCCTTGCGGAACCGCTTGGATCGCGATCCTTGCTCGATGGCGGCTGCACACCACCCGTCGTTCGCGCGTTCGTTCCTGCCCCGTTCGGACCTGACTGCGCCGGTTCTGCGTCGTTGCCGCTAGGTGCCGTAGCGCTCGAAACCATCGCCGACTGGGATGGCTTCTGCGCGATGGGGGTGGGCGTCGATCTGACCCTGCACGGTTCGGCGGCGGATCCGCGCAGGGCGTGGGGCGTCGACGCGTCCACGGGTCATCGGTCCGAGCTCGTGTGGCCGGACGGCTACGTCGCGCGGTTCGATCCTGCGCTGGAAGTTCTGGACGCGACCGGCGCGGTGATCGCGCGCGAAGGCGATCTCCTCGTCGGAACGTGCGTGCCGATAAGCCACGTCGGCGCGCTGCCGGACCCGCTTTGGATCGGGCCGCGCGACATTCGATCAGCAAGCTGATGGCACGGATTCCGGTCGGCGCCATCGCCTTCGCTGTTGGGTGCGCGCTCGCCGTCGCGGGGCTCGGCCTGTATCAGGCGTGGTGGACGATCGTCTTCCCGATCGGCGGGTTCGTCGCCTACGCGATCGGCCGCGACGGAGCGGCGCCGGGTCGGACGATCGCACTTGGCGCCGGAGTTGCCGGCGCGCTCGCGCTGGGTGGCATGGGCTTGTTCCTCGTCGTGATGAGCCCGTTCAGCTGCGCGCAGGCGCCGTGTCCCGAGGGCGTTCCGCCACTCCTGCTGGTTGGTATCGCAGCCCTCGCCGGTTCCGTCGCAGCCCTCGGGTTCATCGCGAGGACTGCGCGGCGACGCACGGTTCGCTAGCTAGACCTCCGCGTAGCGCTGGCCGGCATAACTCTGGAAGCGCGTCTGGCTCTTCCGGAACCAGAGCTGGATGTCGCCCGTGGGGCCGTTGCGGTGCTTGGCGAGCTTGAGGTTGATCACTTCGCCATCGAGATCGCCGGTCTCCTCGCCGGCCGCACGCTCCTTCTCGCGATAGAGGAAGAGCACCAGGTCCGCGTCCTGCTCGATGGCGCCGGACTCGCGCAGGTCCGAGAGGCGCGGTTCCTTCGACTCGCGCATCTCCGGCTGCCGTGAAAGCTGCGAGAGCGCGATCACCGGCACCGACAGCTCGCGTGCGAGCGCCTTCAGTCCGCGGGAGATCTCGCTGACCTCCTGGACGCGGTTCGAATCCCGGTTGTTCGTCGTCGCCTGCATCAGCTGCAGGTAGTCGACGATCACGAGGTCCAGCCCGGACTCCGCCTGGAGCCGGCGCGCCTTCGTGCGGAGCTCCATCGCGGTGATGTTCGGCGTGTCATCGATATAAAGCGAGGCCTCGCTGAGGTCGTTCATCGCGGGCGCGATGCGCGCGAAGTCCATCTCCTCGAGGAAGCCGGAGCGGAGGCGCTTCGAATCGATCGTGGCGACGCTCGACAGCAGGCGCAGGACGAGCTGCTCCTTGCTCATCTCGAGGCTGAACAGGCCGACGGTCTTCTTCTCGCGCACCGCCGCGTACTCGGCGATGTTGAGCGCGAAGCTCGTCTTGCCGACGGACGGGCGGGCGGCGAGGACGATCAGGTCGCTCTTCTGGAAGCCCGTGGTGAGCTGATCGAGATCCAGGAAGCCCGTCGAGATGCCGCTGAGCTCACCTCGATGCGCGTGGAGGTAATCGAGGCGGTCGTACGCCGAGTGCAGGAGGTCCTTGAGCTGCGCGAACCCTGTGGTGATCCGCCGGTTCGAGACCGTGAAGAGCTCCGACTCCGCCCGATCGATGGCCTCCTGGATCTCCGCCGGATCCTCATAGCCGATGCCGGCGATCTTGCCCGCGGCGCCGATCAGGTTCCGCAGGACCGCCTTGCGCTCGACGATGCGCGCGTACTGGACCGCGTGGACGGCGGTGGGTGTCTGGTTCGAGAGCTGTGACAGATACGCGCGGCCGCCGATGTGCTCGAGGTTGTCCGAGCGTTCCAGCGATTCCGCCACCGTGATCAGGTCGACCGGCTCACGGCGCTCGAACAGCTCGAGCATCGCGCGATAGACGCTCGCGTGCGCCTGCCGGTAGAAGTCCTCGGGACGCAGGAATTCCGCGATCTCGATGATCGTCTCGCGATCGATCAGGATCGCGCCGAGCACCGACTGCTCGGCTTCGAGACTGTGGGGCGGCAGGCGGTCGATCACTGGGGTGAAGTCTCGGTTCGGGTTGTGACACCTAGAGTGTCAGCGGGTCACCCGGCGCTCGATAGCCGCTTATCCCCGACTTTGTTGCCGCTTATCCGGAAGCGCGTGGAAAGGCGGGAAAACCTGTGGACAGGCCTGTGGACCGTCAGTCCACCGACGCGCCGTCGGGTTCCGGCTCCCGCCACCCGGGCGTCGGTGCCCCGTCCGGCCAGGCGGCGATGCACACCTTGTTGCCGGCCTTGTCGGCGAGGATCCAGCTACCCGGGGCGTTCGATTCCTCGACGATGCGTCCGCCGGCCGCGACGCCTGCCGCGACCCGCGCAGCAGCCTGTTCGGCGGCAAGCGAGACATCGATGTGCATCGCGTGGCGGAGCGGCTTCCGTGGATCGAGGTCCTGCATCCAGAACGCGGAGCCGATGCCGAGCGGGTCCGTGGCGTTGTCGTCCACGAGCGGGACGTACCCGAGCACTGCGCGCCAGAACCCGACATCGAGCGTGTCCGGCTTCGCCGCGATGGCGAGCTGGACCTCCTGAGTCGCCGACCGGTCTGCCGGCGCGCCGATCGCGCGGGCCGCCGCGGAGATCGCCCGCGCCGCCGCGATGTCGGTCGCCTCGGTGCGATAGACGCCGCGCCGCAGCCGGACGGTCACCTGCGTGCCCGTGAGGGTGACCGTGGTCTGTGGGCCGAGATCAGGAACGGCGGCGATGGATCCGGCCAGCCTCGCCGCATCGACCAGCGACGCCACGCGGAAGACCGCTGTGGGGCCGCCATGGAGCACGACCCAGTCCTCGACCCCGTCAGCCGCGAGGAATGCTCGCCAGTCCTGTTCGCTCATGCCCGCAGGCTATTCCGGCACGCACTCACCGGCCTTGCAGGGCGTTGGAGGCCAAGGCGGCTGGCGAGCAGGTGAGCGAGCGCACACCCGTGCGTGAGCGAAGCGCGGAGCCAGACAACGCCGGCATCGGGCGTCCTGGAAGGCCGTGCCTAATCGAGGCGGCGAATGACTCCGATGAGCTTCCCTTGAATGCGCACGTCGTCATAGAACTGCGGCTGATAGTTCGGGTTGGCCGGCTGCAGCCGGACGCGGTCTTTCTCGCGGAAGAAGCGCTTCAGGGTGACGGCGTTCTCCTCGACCTGGGCCACGACGATGTCGCCGTTGCGGGCCGTGTTCTGCGGGCGGATGAGGACGAAGTCGCCGTCGGCGATGTGCTCCTCGATCATCGAGTCGCCGCGGACCCGGAGCACGTACGCGTCGCCGCTCGGGGCGAGCATGTCCGGCACGGCCATCGTCTCGGAGGTGTCCTGGTACGCCTCGATCGGGCCGCCAGCGGCGATCTCGCCGACGATTGGCAGAACGTGCGCGTCCGCCGTGATCGACTGCGGGACGAGCTCGTGGGACAAGCCGAGCTGGATCGCGGCGGTCGGCGTGAGGCGGATCGCCCGCGACTGCGCCTCGTCGCGCTCGAGGTAGCCCTCGCGCTCGAGCATCAACAGGTGGTGATGGACGGCGGACGTCGAGCTGAGCCCGACCGCGAGCGCGATCTCGCGGACCGAGGGCGGGAAGCCGCGCGCCCGCAGGGTCGCGGCGATGTAGTCGAGGATCTTCAGCTTGCGATCGGCGTCGTGACGCGTCACTCAGTGCTCCCGTGCGGATGTGCCGCCACGATCATACCGAACGGGTGTTCGATGTCAAGCGTGCTGGTAGACTTCCGCATCCGGTCGCAGGAGGAACCAGTCGAGCGTGGCCCGTGCCAGCCGAACCGAGGACAACGACACCGATGGCAAACGTGGGAAGCGCAAGTCCCGCTCCCGGCGTCGATCCGGCATGCGCCGGCTGATCGCCGGGGCAGCGCTGCTGCCGCTCGCCGGTCGGGCGCCGCTGTACGCGCGCCTGCTCTGGTCGCTGATCGTCGATCCCCGCACCCCGCCGGCCCGCAAGGCCCTGCTGGCGGGTGCACTCGGCTACATCGTCCTCCCGGTCGACATTTTCCCAGACCGCGTCCCGGTCATCGGCCAGCTCGATGACCTCGTGGTCACCGCGCTCGCGACCGAGCTCTTCCTCGACGGGCTCGATGAGTCCCTGCTCGCCGAGAAGCTCGAGGAGGCCGGCATCCCGCGTGCGGCGTTCGAGGAGGACGTCGCCCGCATCCGACGCCTCGTGCCCGGCCCGGTCCGGCGCGTGGCCAAGCGCATCCCCGGCGCGATCCGCGTCGTTGCGAACAACATCCCGCAGCAGGCGATCCGGCAGGAGCTCCGCCGGTGGCTCGCCGCGCGGGAGCAATCGAAGGCCGGCCCAACGGCCGAATTGGAGGGTTCTCGCGCGTGAAGGTGATCCTGACCAAGGACGTGGACAAGCTCGGCAAGTCGGGGGAGATGAAGACCGTCGCCGATGGCTTCGCCACGAACTTCCTGATCCCGCGCAACCTGGCCGTCCCTGCAGCCGGCGGCGCCTACCGCGCCTGGCAGCACGACATCGCGTCCCGTGAGGACAAGCGTCAGCGCGAGCGCGCGGACGCCGAGATCGCCGCCACCCGCATCGGTTCGACCACGCTCACGATGGGCGTGAAGGTCGGCGAGGGCGGGAAGCTCTACGGCTCCATCACCTCGAAGGAGATCGCGGAGGCCCTGGGCCGGCGCGGCATCGTGGTCGATCGCCACAAGATCGAGCTCGACGAGCCGCTCAAGTCGCTCGGCACCTACAAGGTCGCCGTGAAGGTCTTCGCGGGCCTCACCCCCGAAGTCACGGTGGTCGTCGAGCCCAAGGGCTAGACCTTCGGCCGCGCAAAGGCCGCGCGCACCGGGCGCCAACTTTTTCGGTATTTCGCACCGAGGGACGCTTCACGGTGGAAGCGGCTGCTCCGCGGGTCGCCGTGCTTCGAGCCTGAACGTGGATTTACCGCGGCAAGGTCCGAGATCGGGCGGATTCTTTCGATACGGGTCCTGGGGTGACGATTAGCGAAAAACTTCGCGAGGCGCGCCAATCGACCTGACGCGAGGGGGGTCACAATCGGCCGCATGGCCGATCCCGGCGCGAACCGCACGATCCTCCACGTCGACCTCGACGCGTTCTTCGCGTCGGTCGAGCAGCGCGACCATCCCGAATGGCGCGGCAAGCCGCTCGCGGTCGGCATGGGCGGCACGAACGACCGCGGCGTCGTCTCCGCGGCCAGCTACGAGGCACGCAAGTTCGGCGTGCACTCCGCGATGCCGATCCGGACCGCGAAGCGCCTCTGCCCGGACTGCATCTTCGTGCCGGTGCGCGGCGCCGCATACCAGGCCGCAAGTCGCGAGGTCATGGCGATCCTGCGACGGTTCACGCCGCTCGTGCAGCCGATCTCGATCGACGAGGCGTTCATGGACGTCACCGGCTCCAGACTCCTGTTCGGCGAGGGTCCGGCGATCGCACGCCGGATCAAGGACGCAATCCGCGCGGAGGTCGACCTGACGGCGTCGGTCGGCGTGGCATCGACCAAGCTCGTCGCGAAGATCGCGAGCGACCTGCGCAAGCCCGACGGCCTGGTCGTCGTCGAGCCCGGCACGGAGCAGGAATTCCTCGCTCCGCTGCCAATCTCTCGCCTTTGGGGCGTCGGCGCGTCGACGGCGGCCGCGCTGCGCGACTTCAGCGTCGGCACGATCGGGGACCTGCAGAAGGTCGATCGGTCGGCCCTCGTCCGGCGGTTCGGGAAGCACGGCGCCTCGCTCGTCGATCGCGCGATGGGGCGCGATCCGGATCCCGTCGATGACCCCGACGCGGCGAAGTCGGTCAGCCACGAGATGACGTTCGACGAGGACACATCCGATCCAGAGGTGCTCGAGCGGACGCTGCTCGCGATGTCCGAGGGCGTATCCGGCCGACTGCGGCACGCCGGCATCAAGGCCGGCACGGTGACCGTGAAGATCCGCGACTCCGGCTTCAACACGATCACGCGCCAGAAGGGGCTGCCGGAGCCGTCGGACATGACCGAGCCGATCTGGCAGACCGCGCTCGCCCTCGCGCGGCCGGAGATGCGCGGCAAGCGGATCCGGCTGCTCGGCGTCGCCGCGTCCGGGCTCGGGGTGAAGGAGCAGCTCGGGCTGTTCGAGGCGGGCGACGAGAAGCAGCGCAAGGTGGTCGAGGCGGCGGACGAGATCCGCGAGCGCTTCGGGATGCGAGCGATCACGCGCGCGAGGATCCTCAGAAGCGGCGTATCGGCGCCGTTCGAGCGTGACTTCGGCTCGTCGGTGGCGCACCGAGGCGACCTCGCGGACGACGTTGCACGCGATTCGCGGAAACGGCGAGACGGCCGAGAAGGTCGTGACAGACAAGGTGACACAGACGCCATCGACGATCCGTTCGACGAATAGCCGGGGCTTGACATCGAACAGGCGTTCGATCTAGAGTCCCGTCGAAATCGAACAGGCGTTCACGGCACCAGTGCCCGGTGACCGGAGCTCGCGTAGCGCCCCCGAAAGGAGCCGCGAAATGGCGATGGTCCGAGTCGAGCCGGTCGAGGTACAGGTTCGAGCTGATTGGTTCGACGGTCGGCCGCGCGAGGTCACCCTCAACGGCCGACGGCTGCGCGTCCTGGACGTCATCGGCGTCCGAGACGAAAGCGCGGCGTTCCCGGTCGTGACCGGTCCGCGCACGCTCTTCGAGGTCGAAACGGCGGAGGCGACGCTCCAGCTCAGCTTCCGCCATCGATCCCGCAAGTGGACGGTCGAGAGTGTCGATCTCTCAAAGGCGGCCTGATACGGCCGCGCCTGCCGGGTCATCCGTGCGTTGTCGCCTTCCGCTCGTCGGCTCACGCACCCCCAGTGCGCTCGCCACCGTGCTCAGCCGTCGCCTTGGATTGGCCTCGACATCCGCGACCGGGGCAAGGTGATCGGCAGGTAAGCCGAATAGATACCGCGAGGTAGAAGTCCTCCAACGGATGCCTCGCGAGGCTGGCCCGGGTGCCCCTGGGCCGACAGGACTGATCCGGAGGCGGTGCGGACGGTACCCGGCCGCCTCCGGGTCGCCATAATCCGGACGATGCAAGCACCATCGTTTCGTGATCTGACCCTCGTCCAGTTCGGCGAGCTGCTCGCCTCCAAGGAGCCGGTACCGGGTGGGGGCAGCGCTTCCGCGGTGGCCGCCTCGCTCGCCGCCTCGCTGGTGGCGATGGTGGGGAGCCTTTCCGAGGGCCGGCCCAGGTACGCCGACCACCACGCGCTTCATGAGCTGGCAATTCCTGCGGCCAACCGGCTCGCGAAGGAGCTCCTCGACATCGCAGACGAAGACGCCGCTGCGTACGCCGCGTGCGCCTTTGCCCTGAAGCTCCCGCGCGAAGCGTTCGCGGACAAGGAGTTCCGCGACCAGCAGATCAAGGAGACCGCGCTCGTGGCGGCGCAGGTCCCGCTTCGGTGCGTCGAGCACTGCCGCGAGGTGCTCGTCCTTGCGGAAGCGCTCTCCGGTCGCTCGAACGTCAACGCGTCATCGGACCTGCGAGTTGCCGCGCTCCTTGCGGAGGCGGCGGGTCACGGCGCAGCCGAGAACGTGCTCGTCAACATCCCACTGATCGGCGAGACGGAGTGGACCCGCGCCGCCGAGGCACGGATCAAGGTCCTCCTCCAGGAGATCGGCGACCTCAAGGACAAGGTCCACGAGGTGGTCGCCAGTGGTGAGAAGCGCGCGCCGCTGCCGGTCCTGCCGATGCTCTCGGGGAGCGCTGCTTGACCATCGCCGCCGGCAGTGCGCGGCGCCTCGAGGGGGCGCCGTTCGCGACGGAGATCCGCGAGCGGATCGCCGCCGAGGTCGCGACGTACACGACGGAGCAGGGCCACGCGCCCGGGTTGGCTGTCGTCGTCTGCGGCCGCTCGGCCCCTTCGATGGTTTACCTGCAGCGGATCCTGAAGGCCTGTGCCGATGTCGGGATCGAGGGCCAGCTCGTCGATGTCGAGGGCGACGACGCGGCCGCGCAGGAAGATGGTCTGACGGCAGCACTCCAGCAGCTGAACCAGGACCCGAAGGTCGCCGGCATCATCGTGCAGATGCCACTGCCGCAGGGCGTCCGCCTTCGCACTGTCGTCGACGCCATCGACCCGATGAAGGACATCGACGGAATCCACCCGCTGAACGCGGGCCTCCTGCGCCTGGGCTACGAGGGTTTCGTGCCGGCGACGGCGCACGCCGGGCTCGAGATGATCCACCGGAGCGGGGTCGAGGTGAAAGGTGCGGACGCGGTGGTGGTCGGGAGGTCGCCCGTCGTCGGCATGCCACTCGCGTTCATGCTGACCAAGGAAGACGCGACGGTCACCGTGTGCCACTCGAAAACGCGGGACCTCGCCGCCAAGGTCAGGAGCGCCGACATCGTGGTCGTCGCCGCGGGCCAGCCCGGCCTCGTCACCGGTGCCATGCTGAAGCCGGGCGCCGTCGTGATCGACGTCGGCATCAACGTCGTGGACGGAAGGATCGTCGGCGACGTCGATTTCTCGACCGCTGAGCAGGTGGCCGGCGCCATCACTCCCGTTCCGGGCGGGGTCGGCCCGCTCACCAACGCGCTGCTCCTCAGCCACCTCATGCGGGCGGCCCAGCGGCAGCTCCAGGCAAAGGAGCACTTCGAGGCATGACCATGTCCGATCTCGACATCGCACGTTCGGTCACGCCCCGACCCATCGTCGACGTCGCCCGCGACCTCGGGCTCCGCGACGACGAGATCGAGCCCTACGGCTCGACGAAGGCCAAGATCACGCTCGAGGCCATCGAGCGCCTCGAGAAGGAACGCCCGCGCGGCAAGTACGTCCTCGTGACGGCGATCTCGCCGACCCCGCTCGGCGAGGGCAAGTCGACGACGACGGTGGGCCTCGCGCAGGGCCTCAACAAGATCGGCAGGAAGGCGGCGGTGTGCATCCGGCAGCCGAGCCTCGGACCGGTGTTCGGGATCAAGGGCGGCGCCGCCGGTGGCGGGTACAGCCAGGTCATCCCGATGGCCGACTTCAACCTGCACCTGACCGGCGACGTCCACGCGATCGGCGCGGCGCACAACCTCGCGGCCGCGTTCATCGACAACCACATCCATCACGGCAACGCGCTCGGGATCGACCCGCTGAACATCCTGTGGCCGCGCGTCCTCGACATCAGCGACCGCGCGTTGCGCAAGGTGGTGGTCGGGCTCGGCGGCAGGGAGAACGGCTACCCGCGCGAGACCGAGTTCGTGATCACCGTCGCATCCGAGGTCATGGCCGTGCTCGCGCTCGCCTCCGATCTCCAGGATCTCAGGGCACGGCTTGGTCGCATGGTCCTCGCCACGACCCGCGACGGCTCCCCGATCACCGCGGAGGACCTCAAGGTCGCGGGCTCCATGGCCGCGCTCCTGATCGACGCGATCAAGCCGAACCTCCTGCAGACCCTCGAGGGCGGGCCCGCGTTCGTGCACTGCGGTCCGTTCGCGAACATCGCCCACGGCAACAACTCCGTGCTCGCGGACCGGATCGCGCTCGCGACGAACGAGATCGTCTGCACGGAAGCGGGATTCGGCGCCGAGATGGGCGCCGAGAAGTTCTTCGACATCAAGTGCCGCGCCTCCGGGCTCAGGCCCGATGCCGCGGTCGTCGTCGCCACGATCCGCGCGCTGAAGATGCACGGCGGCGTCGGGAAGATCGTGGCCGGCAAGCCCCTCGATCCCGCACTGCTGACGGAGAACGTCGAGGCCGTCACCGCGGGCGCGGCGAACCTCGCGAAGCAGATCGAGAACGTCAGGCTCTACAACGTGCCCGTCGTCGTCGCGATCAACGCGTTCCCGACCGACACGCCGGGTGAGGTCGAGGCGATCAAGGCCGTGTCGCTTGCCGCCGGCGCCGACGCCGCGGTCGTCGCGAACCACTGGGCTCTCGGCGGCGATGGCGCGACGGACCTCGCAACGGCGGTGTGGGCCGCCGCGGAGAAGGGCGCGCCGGACTTCAAGCTCCTGTACGAGGACGATGCGCCGCTCGTCTCGAAGATCGAGGCGATCGCGACGAAGGTCTACGGCGCCGACGGGGTCGACATGAGCCCATCGGCGGCGAAGCAGCTCGCGCAGTACGAGAAGCTCGGCTTCGGGAACCTCCCGATCTGCATGGCGAAGACGCAGTACTCGCTGAGCCACGACGGCGCGCTCAAGGGTCGCCCGACCGGATTCCGCGTGCCGATCCGCGAGGTCCGGCTTTCAGCCGGCGCCGGGTTCGTCACGCCGATCCTCGGCGAGATGCGGACCATGCCGGGCCTGCCGTCGAAGCCGGGCGGCGAGAACATCGATCTCGACGAGAACGGCGAGGTCGTCGGGCTGTTCTAGGTCCAGGGCGCCGAAGGTTCAGCGCGGCTCAGGCGCCGCGGCGAGGTGCCGCGCGGCGCGGGCGGCTAGCTCGCGGCCTGCACGAACGCGAAGAGGATCACGAGCCCGAGCACGATCCCGAGGACGGCCGCGCCCCACATCGGCAGGTCGATCGGGCCGAGCGCATCGGTGCCAGCGTGACCATGGTCGTCGTGGCCGTGGTCCTCGCCGTGATCGTCGGCGGAGCCGTGCGGGCCGACCATCGATTCACCGGCATGCGGACTCGGCGCGTGCGACTCGGCGTTCATTGCGCGGCATCGTAGCGCGATATGTTGTGGCGACATGCGACTCCTGCTCGCGCTCGGGGTGATCGGCGGGGCCGCCTGGGTCGCGTATGCCTTCGTGCCCGCCGAGTGCGTGCCGGTGACGAGCGCTTCGGAGGTCTTCTGCCTGCGACTCTGGACCCCCGCGCTGTTCGCCATGACCGCGGGCTTCTTCGGGCTCCGGCGCTGGGCCGGGAGCGTCGACTGGCCGGGCGCCGCGAATGGCTTCCTCGTGGTCGCGGCAGGCGCCGGGCTCATGGCGCTCGCGAACTTCGTGGACTACTGGCTCCTCTCCGACGTCCCCTTCGATTCGCCTGACGGCGGGTTCCGCAGCGTGCTGTCGCTCATCCTGCTGCTCGGGGTCCTCACCGTCGCCGCCGGCGCGACCGGCACGGGCATCCTGCTGATCCTGAGCCGTCGCCGGTCGATCCGGTCGCGGATCCTCGGTTCGCTGATCGTCTCGGTCGTGAGCTTCGCGCTCTTCGTCGGCCTGCTCGCCATGGGCGCATTGGCGATCATCGCGTGCGGCTACGCCCTCTTCATCACGAGGTCCCAGCCGGAGACCGAGCGCCCGGAGCTCGAGACCGCGTGACCACCAACCGGTGACGCGCGACGCCCAGCTCCTGTTCCTGGCGCGCGCCGTCCGGATGTCGGGCTACGGCGCCCTCGGCCTGATCCTCGTCCTGTACCTCGGCGCAGCCGGGCTCGATGCCGGCCAGATCGGGCTCCTGCTCGCGCTGACGCTCGTCGGCGACACCCTGATCAGCCTGTACCTGACGACGCACGCGGACCGGATCGGGCGGCGGCGGACGCTCGTCATCGGCGCGCTGCTCATGGCCGGCGCCGGCATCGTCTTCGCCGGCGGGACGGGATTCGTCCTGCTGCTCATCGCGGCGACGATCGGCGTGCTGAGCCCATCGGGCGCGGAGGTGGGTCCGTTCCTGCCGATCGAGCAGGCCTCGCTCACCGAAGTCACTCCCGCGGATCGAAGGACGAGCATCTACGCCTGGTACAACCTCACCGGCTCCGTCGCGACGGCCGTCGGGGCGCTGATCGCGGGCCTCGTCGTCGGCTTCCTGCGCGGCGCCGGCTGGTCGGAGATCGATGCCTACCGGATCATCCTGGTCTCGTATTCGCTGCGCGCGCTGCTCCTGATCCCGATCGTGCGCCTGGTTTCGTCAGCGGTGGAGGTGCCGCCCGTCGACGCCACCATCGGCGGGCGGCTGGGGCTCCATCGCTCGAAGGGCATCGTCGGGCGTTTGTCGGCGCTGTTCGCGCTCGATGCGTTCGGCGGCGGCCTGATCGTCCAGAGCCTCCTGGCGTTCTGGTTCTACCAGCGCTTCGGCCTGTCGGAGGCCGTCATCGGGGCGATCTTCTTCGGCGCGAACATCCTGGCGGCGGTGTCGGCGCTCGCAGCGGCCCGGATCGCGAACCGGATCGGGCTCATCAACACGATGGTGTTCACGCACCTGCCGTCGAACGTGCTGCTGATGCTGGTTCCGCTGATGCCGACGGTCGAGCTGGCGATCCTCGTGCTCCTGCTGCGCTTCAGCATCAGCCAGATGGACGTGCCGACCCGGCAGAGCTACACGATGGCCGTCGTCGAGCCGGACGAGCGGTCAGCCGCGGCAGGCGTCACCGGCATCGCGCGGACCACGGGCGCGGCCCTGTCGCCCCTGATCGCGGCGCCGCTCTTTGCGGTGCCGGGTCTCGCCTCCGTGCCGTTCTTCCTTGCCGGCGGCCTGAAGATCCTCTACGACCTCGCGCTCTGGAAGGCGTTCCGGTCGCGGCCACCGTCGCCGGGCAGCTAGCCGGCGCTCGACTTCGACCCGCGGCGCCGGCCCGGCATCCCGAGGCGCCACCAGATGAAGAGCACGATGAGCGCGACCACGACCACGGCGATCAGCGCGTCGTACGGCTGGAGCGTGTGCCGGATGTCCACCCAGTTCGCGCCGAGCTGCTCGCCGGCCCACACGAGCAGGATCGACCACGGCAGCGCGCCCAGCGTCGAGTACAGGATGAACTTCCCGATCGGCATCCGGGCGACGCCGGCCGGGAACGAGATGAACGTCCGCACGATCGGCATGAGCCGGCTGAAGAACGCGGTCGCGGGGCCGTATTTCTGGAAGAACCGATCCGCGAGCTCGAGCTCGTGCGGCCGGATCAGCAGGTACCTGCCCCAGCGCTGGAGGAACGGCCGGCCGCCCCACGCGCCGATGTAGTAGCCGACGACCGAGCCCACCGTGTTCCCGAGCGTGGCAATGATCACGACGATCCAGAAGGCCCAGGGCCCCTTCGTGAGCGGCTCGACCTGCGTCGGGTCCCCGACGAGGAAGCCGGCGTACGGGAGCACGAGCTCCGACGGCAGCGGGATCATCGCCGACTCGATCGCCATCGCGAGGCCGACGCCGATGTACCCGATGGAGCCGTACAGGGTGTTGAGGAACGGGATGACGATCTGGTCGATGAAGGCGAGCATCGGGGGAAGATAGCCGACTATCCTCGCCTCGTGACCGCCAGCCGCCTCGTCCTCACCGGCGCCGACCTCCGCGCAGCCGATGTCGAGGCCGTCGCTCGCCGCGGCGTCGAAGCCACGCTCGACTCGGGCGCGCGGCGGCGCATGAAGCGCTCTCGCGCGGTGGTCGAGAAGCTGGTCGCCGAGGGTGAGGTCGTCTACGGCGTCACGACGGGCTTCGGCGCCCTGGCGAATCGCACGATCAGCCCCGCCGACGTCGAGCAGCTGCAGGAGAACCTGCTCGTCAGCCACGCGGCGGGCGTCGGCGAGCCGCTCCCGCGCGAGGTGGTGCGGGCCATGCTGCTCCTGCGCGCGAATACGCTCGCGCTCGGGTTCTCCGGCGCCAGGCCCGTGATCGCGGAGCGGCTGCTTGAGTTCCTGCGGCTCGGGATTCATCCGGTGGTGCCGTCGCAGGGCTCGGTGGGCGCGTCAGGCGATCTCGCGCCGCTCGCGCACCTCGCGTTGCCGATGATCGGCCGCGGGCACGTCGAGATGCGGGGCCAGGTGATGCCGGCGCTGATCGCGCTGCGCGAGACCGGCCTTGAGCCGCTGCGGCTCGGGGCGAAGGAAGGGCTCGCGATCCTCAACGGGACCCAGCTCATGACGGCCCTCGGCGCGCTGCTCCTCGCGGACGCGGAGCGGCTTCTCGCCACGGCCAGCGTCGCGGCGGCGATGTCCGTCGAGGCGCTGTTGGGGACGGACGTCGCGTTCGCCGCCGCCTACCAGGCGGCACGGCCCCATCCGGGCCAGCTCGCGATTGCCGCGGAGCTCCGGTTGCTCCTGCGCGACTCCACGCTCCAGCAGTCGCACCATCGGACCGCGCACAAGATCCAGGACCCGTACTCGCTCCGGTGCGTCCCGCAGGTCCACGGCGCGGTCCGTGATGCGCTCGGCCACCTCGGGCGCGTGCTCGCCATCGAGATGAATGCGGCCACGGACAACCCCCTGATCTTCCCGGACGGCGGCGACGCCGACCCGGACGCGATCGCGACCGGACACGGGCGCGTGATCTCGGGCGGCAACTTCCACGGCGAGCCGGTGGCCCTCGCGCTCGACTTCGCGAAGCTCGCCATCGCGGAGCTCGGCTCGATCAGCGAGCGCCGGATTGCGCTGCTCCTCGACCCGAACCTGAACGGCGGCCTCGTCCCCTTCCTCGGCGCGGAAACCGGGCTCGAGACCGGGTTCATGCTCTACCAATACACGGCCGCGGCCCTCGCCTCGGAGAACAAGACCCTCGCCCATCCCGCCTCGGCCGACTCGATCCCGACGAGCGCGAACCAGGAAGATCACGTGTCGATGGGGCCGATCGCCGGCCGGCACGCGCGCACGGTCCTCGAGCACGTCGAGCGGATCCTGGCAATCGAGCTGCTGTGCGGCGCTCGTGCCCTGGAGCTTCGGCTGGCCTCGCTGCCCGGCACGGCGGCGGGCGCCGGCGTCGCGGCTGCCCATGCGGCAATCCGCGAGGTCGCATCACCCTGGACCGGCGATCGCGAACCCGGCCCGGACCTCGAGGCGGTCACGCGACTCGTGCACGAGGGACGGTTCGCGAAGCTCGCCGCGCCGCCGATGGCGGCCGCCGCGGCCGCCGGCACGTGAGCGCGACCCGCATCGTCGACGTCACCGACGAGGCAGGGTTCGCCCGAATCCCGCCCTGCGCCGACCCGGGCTTTGACCACCGCTCGTGCGATTACTGGGAGGACGACCGGCGCGGCTCCAAGGCGGCGCGCCTCTCGTGGCTCGAGGCCACGCCGGCACCGGCCCCGGAGCCCGCGCGATCGGACAACCCGTTCGCGCCGCCGCCGAAGCCCGCGGCCTTCAACCCATTCGACCCGAAGGCAACGGGCCGCCCGGCCACCGGGCCCGCCGCGGGCAGCTTCTTCGACCCCTTTGGCGACACCGACAACGACGCGATGGACAACCCGTTCGCGCCGAAGCGTGATCGGGGGCCGGCGGTCGCGACCGACGCGCCGCGCAAGCTCCAGCTCCTCGGGCGCGGGCTCGCGGTGTTCGGCAGCTACGCGAAGCTCCTCGAGGTCGATGGCGAGGCGCTCGCCTACTGCCAGTTCGGCCCGTTGTCGGCGTACCCGCGGGCGCAGCGCGTCCGCGATCTCTACCCGAAGCTCCCGAGCGCGCCGCTGCCGGCCGTCATCACCTGCATCGCCACCACTCCCGCGGGTCGCGGCCGCGGCCTGGCGCGCGACCTCGTCGTCGCGGTCGTCGACGACCTGGGGAGGCGCGGCTTCTCCGCCGTCGAGGCGTACCCGGAGCCCGAGGCGAAGCCCGACGCGACGAGCGCCGCGAACCCGGCGTTCTGGCAGGGCTGCGGCTTCGACGTCGCGATCGATGACGCGCGCTTCCCGGTCATGCGGAGGGAGCTGTGAGCGTCGTGCGCCGACGCGTTCTCCTTGCCGCCACGCTGACCGCGGTCCTCCTCGCGGTCGCGGGTTGCTCGTCGAACGCTCCATCGACCGGCCCGTCGACCGGCCCGACGGCAATCGTGTCCGCAACGCCCACGACGCCGCCGATCGGCACGATCGGGCCTCCGCCCGCCGAGACGCCGGACGACGCCGCGCCGGTGACCATCGACCAGACCCTGCTCGACATCCTTCCCGAGAAGGTCGGCACGGTCGCCGTCAAGGAGGACACGGATGCCGCCGCGGCGGCGGTCAACGACCCCGCGCTCAATCAGATCGCGACTGGCGTCGACTCGGCCGTCGCGGTGAACGCCGGGACCGGTGACCTCGTCCTCGTCAACATCGTCCGCCTCAAGCCGGGCGCGTTCGGTGCCGAGCTCTACCGCCAGTGGCGTGACTCGTATGACGAGGGTGCGTGCGCCGGCTCGGGCGGCGTCGTCGGCCACGCGGAGGCCGTGATCGCGGACCGGCAGACCTATGTCACGAGCTGCGTCGCGAGCATGCACACGTATCACGTGTGGATCGAGGACGACGACATCCTGATCTCCGCGTCATCGATCGGCGAGGGCCGCTTCGGCGAGGAGCTGCTCAAGGGCCTCCGGCTGCCGTCGTGAAGGCGCTGCTCGGCCGAGCGATCCTCGTCAGCGTCCTGCTCGCGGCGGGCATCCACGCAGGCCACCTCGTTTTGCCGGACAACGTGTTCGCGTGCAGCTGCGCTCGAATTGGGACGCTCCGCGACCTCGCGGGCAAACCGGACGTGTACGTCCTGGCCGGGACGATCCGGGATGTTCGTGACGACGGCTCCGGCCAGCACGGCACGTTCACGATCAGCCGCGTCTACCAGGGCGCCGTCCAATCGGTGTCATTGCCCATCCGCGGCGGCGGGGGCGGCGATTGCACCATCGACCTTCGGCAGGCGACGGACGTCCTGATCGTTTCCCGCTTCGACAACGGCGCACTCGAGCCGGGCCTGTGCTCTCCGCTCGGCGACCTGTCGACGCCGGAAGGCCGAACGCTCCTGGCCGAGGCGGACGCGACGTGGCCATTGCCAACCGGACCGGCAACGTCGGCGGAGGTCAGTGGGTTCGATCCGGCCCTGCTGGCGATCCTCGTCGTTACCCCCTTGGCCGCGTTCATCGTCATCGCGGCGATCGTCGCCGCGAATCGTCGCCGCGGCGCGGAATCGGAGGCTCGATGAACCCACCGCTGCCCGGCGCGCGCCGGGTCCGCGCCCCTCGGGGCGCCCAGCTCAGCTGCAAGGGCTGGCAGCAGGAAGCCGTGCTGCGGATGCTGATGAACAACCTCGATCCCGAGGTCGCCGAGAACCCCGACGCGCTCGTCGTGTATGGCGGGACCGGGCGCGCCGCCCGTTCCTGGGAGGCCTTCGACGCGATCGTCCGCGAGCTGCGCCGCCTGGAGAACGACGAGACGCTCCTGGTCCAGAGCGGCAAGCCCGTCGGCGTCGTCCGAACCCACGAGTGGGCGCCGCGCGTCCTGATCGCCAACTCGAACCTGGTCGGGAAGTGGGCGAACTGGACCGACTTCCGCGAGCTCGAGCACCAGGGCCTGATGATGTACGGCCAGATGACCGCAGGGTCGTGGATCTACATCGGGACCCAGGGGATCCTGCAGGGCACCTACGAGACGTTCGCGGAGCTCGCGCGTCGCCACTTCGGCGGGAGCCTCAAGGGCCGGGTCGTCCTCACGGCCGGGCTCGGCGGCATGGGCGGCGCCCAGCCGCTTGCGGTCACGATGAACGACGGCGTGTGCCTCGCGATCGAGGTCGACGAAGCGAGGGCTGCCCGGCGCCACGACATCGGGTACGTCGATCGCGTCGCGAACGATCCGGCGCAGGCGCTCACGATGGCCCGCGACGCCGCCGCGAAGGGCCAGGCCATCTCGATCGCCCTCGTCGGCAACGCCGCCGAGATCGAGCCCATGTGGGCGAAGGCGGGCGAGCTCTTCGACGTCGTGACCGACCAGACGTCCGCCCACGACGCGCTTGTCGGGTACGTCCCGGCGGAGATCTCGCTCGAGGACGCGGACCTCCTGCGCGAGCACGAGCCCGACGAGTACACGCGCCGCTCGACGGCCTCCATGGCCGCCCACGTCCGCGCGATGCTCGAGTTCAAGCGCAACGGCGCGGTCGTGTTCGACTACGGCAACAACCTGCGCGCGCAGGCGAAGGAAGCCGGCGTCGCCGACGCCTTCGACTACCCGGGCTTCGTGCCGGCGTACATCCGGCCGCAGTTCGAGGAAGGCCGGGGCCCGTTCCGATGGGCCGCGCTGTCCGGCGATCCGAAGGACATCCTCCGCACCGACCGCGCGATCCTCGAGCTGTTCCCCGAGGACGAAGGCCTCCGGCGCTGGATCGAGATGGCCGAGGCGCGCGTGCCGTTCCAGGGCCTGCCGGCGCGGATCTGCTGGCTCGGCTACGGCGAGCGGGCGAAAGCGGGGCTCGTCTTCAACGAGCTGGTCCGCACCGGCGAGGTCTCCGCGCCGATCGTCATCGGGCGAGACCACCTCGATTCCGGCTCCGTCGCCTCACCGAACCGCGAGACCGAGGCCATGAAGGACGGCTCCGATGCGGTCGCGGACTGGCCGCTGCTGAACGCGCTGGTGAACACGGCGGCCGGTGCGACGTGGGTCTCGATCCATCACGGCGGCGGCGTCGGAATCGGGTACTCCCAGCACGCCGGCATGGTGGTCGTCGCGGACGGCACAGATCTCGCCGCGCAGAAGCTGGAGCGCGTGCTCACCACGGATCCCGCGATGGGCGTCCTCCGCCACGTCGATGCCGGCTACGACCATGCGATCGATGTCGCGCGCGAACGCGGCGTGCGCGTCCCGATGCTTCCCGACTAGGTCGCCGGCACCCAACCGTCGCGCCGCTACCTCGCCGGCGCCGGCTCGCGTTCCGGATCGCGCACGCCGGGGTAGAAGAGCAGCAGCGACATCAGCACCGCGCCGATCAGGGACGCGCTGACGATCGTCACCTCCGGCCCGATGAGGGCCGCAATCGGGCCGGTCAGCGCGAAGGACAGCGGCACCAGCCCGGTCGACACCAGCCAGTCGAGGCTGGACACGCGGCCGAGCAGCTCGCGCGGCACGCGCTGCTGGAGCATCGTGGTCCAGATGATCGACCCGAGCTCGAACGCGCCCGACAGCACGCAGCTCGCGAGCACTGCCTGCCAGACGCTCGTCATCAGCCCGTAGACGGCGATCAGCAGCACGCCGAGCGACCACGACAGGTACATCACGGTCACCCGCTTCCGCGGCTGGCCGATGCTGCCGACAACGAACGCGGTGAGCATTGCGCCGACCCCGCCCGCCGCGAAGATCGCACCGAGCGATTCCGGCCCCAGATTCAGCCGGTTCTTGACGAGGTAGGGGACCAGCACCTCCATCGGCCCGAGGAAGACCAGCAGGCTGAGCATCGCCGAGATGAGCGTCGCCCAGATCCAGGGCTGGCCCTTCACGTACCGGAGCCCTTCGCGCACGTCGGCGATGACGTGGCGCGGGCCGTGGTCTTCGGCGGGCTTCGTCGTCGGGCGCGCCCGGATCGCGCTGATCGCGATGGCCGAGACGACGTACGACGCGGCATCGACGCCGAACGCGACCCCGGACCCCGCAGCGGCGACCACGAAGCCGGCGATCGCCGGCCCGATGAGCCGCGCCAGCATCGGCCGGTACATCGAGGTCAGCGCGTTCGCACCGGGCAGATGCTGCTCGGGCAGCAGGTCCGGCATCAGGGCGGTCGAGGCGGGGTTGAAGAACGCCTGACCGGCGCTGACGAACAGCACGAGCCCGACGATGTGCCACAGCTCGATGACGTTGAGGATCGAGAGCAGCGCCATCGTGCCGATCGCGGCGGCGCGCAGCAGGTCCGCCCCGATCATCAGCTTGCGCCGATCGAACCGGTCCGAGAGCGCACCGCCGATGAGGACGAGGGCGATCATCGGGACCGTGCCTGCGACGCCCACGATCGACAGCGCAGTCGGCACGTTCGAGATGTCGTAGACCTGCCACGCGAGCGCGATGAAGTAGAAGCCGTCGCCAAGGAGCGAGACGACGGCGCCGAACACGAGCAGCCGGTAATCCCGGGTCCGGAGCGGCTGGAGCAGCGGCGAGCCGAGGATCCGGTCGGGCAGGGACATCAGGCGGGGGAGGCTACCGTCTCACCCTCGGATGCGCCCGCCTCGGCCCCGCCCTCGGTGGCTGCGGCGGAATCCTCCGCCGCGGGCTCGAGCCCGAGGTTGCGCACCGACTTCGAGGCGACGCCCACGAGCGCGACCACGGTCATCCCGAGGCCGGCCGCGAGCATCGTCAGGTCGACGTTGAGCTGGACGAGGAAGCCGGCGAGGAACATCGACACGGGCACGAGGCCCACCGAGCCGGTGATGAGGAGGCTCATGACGCGGCCCATGAGCGCCGCTGGGATCCGACGCTGGATCCAGGTGATGCTCAGGAGGTTGGTGAAGCCGAGCGCGATGCCGGCGATGGCGGTCAGGCCCGCCGCGACGATGGTCGAGTGGGCGGCCGACAGGCCCGCGACGGAGAGTCCGGCGAGCGCCATCGGGAGGATGACGACCGCACCGAACCGCCGCGGCGAGGGCGCCGGCAGGACCGAGCCGAGCAGCAGCCCGACGAGCGAACCGCCACCGAACGCGGCCGTGACGATCCCGAACCCGGCTGCGCCCTCGGGGAGGCGCGAGTAGGCGATGAACGGCATGCCGACCTCGAACGGGCCGACGATCAGGAAGTTCGCCGCGAGGCTCACCAGGATCATCGCGCGCATGCCCTTCGAGGCCCAGATGAAGCGCGCGGCTTCCTTGATGGACTCGATGACCGAGTCGTGCGCCTGCGCGACGTGGGCGCGCGGCTTGATCAGCAGCAGCGTGACGACCGACACGACGAACGTGACGGCATCGAAGACCAGCGCGGCGCCGATGCCCGCGACGGATGCTTCGGCTGCGCTGCCACCGAGCGCGGCGATCACGATGCCGGCCGCGACGGGACCCACGAGCACGGTGATCTGCGCGGTGCCCTGGACGATGCCGTTCGCGCGCGGGAGCTGCTCGTCGGTCACGAGCTCCGGCACGATCGCGGTCTGCGCAGGGAAGAAGAACGCATCGGCGATGCCGAAGACGAGCGCGAACGCATAGAGCATCCACAGCTGCGCCTGGCCGGCGAGCACGACCGCGCCCAAGGTCGACACGGCGACGAGCCGCACGGCGTTCGAGCCCAGCATCACATTGCGCGGCGAGAAGCGATCGACTGCCACGCCGCCGAAGGTCATCAGCACCGCGCGGGGGATCGCCATGACGGCCATCGCGCCGCCGAGGGCAAGGGCACTGCCGGTGAGGACGAGCGCCAGCCACGGGAGTGCGATGAGGGCGAACTGGTCGCCGATCGCGGAAACCGCCTCGCCGACCCAGAGGAGTCGGAAGTCACGGCCCGCGAAGGGGTTGCGCGACATCGAGGCGGTATCGGTTGCGGTTCCGGTGGCTTCGGTTGCGGTTCCGGCGGCCGAAGCGGCCATCAGCTCGCGAACAGGCGCGAAACCTGCCCCGCATACCGGTCGAGGATGAACGAGCGCCGCGTGGCGGTCGTCGCCTTCGTGACCTGGCCGGCCGACAGGGCCGCGTCGCGAACCTGGCGCGCGACGCGCTGCTCGCTCTCGGTGGGGCGAAGCTCGGCGATCCGGTGGTCCAGGCTGAACATCGAGTTGATCATCGTAGGGCTCCTCAGGTTTCCTGCTGCTTCCTTGCTGTTTCGTGGTTCGCTGGGCGAAGGATGGCACACGAGCTTTCGAAATGTCAATACCTAGTTTCGAGAAATGTAGAAAGTGGTCGCAGAACGCCAGTCCCGCGGCAAGAAATGGCGTCGGAACGTTCCAGCGGGGGCGCGCCGTCCTGCCAGGACGGACTTCCAGCCCGATCTGTTCGGTCGTTGGCCTGTCACGCCGGTTGACGGCGTGGATCCCGTCCATTCCGCGCGTGAACGTGTCATGGGTCGTCCTGCGGGCACGGTTCGCGACAAGAAGGGCGAAAACCTCGTCCTGCCAGGACGGAATCGGGCTTGGCCGCGCGGGCCGCGGTCAGGACGCGCCATCGCGGGACGCGGCGCGTGGCACGATTGGCGCGTGCTGATCGAGTCGGTCCCGAACTACTCGGAGGGTCGGCGCATGGACGTCGTCGACCGCCTCGCCGACGCCGTGTCCGGCACGGACGGCGCGTACCTCCTCGACCGCACGAGCGACCCGTCCCACAACCGCTCCGTCATGACGATGGCCGGCGAAGCCGACGCGGTCGAGCGCGCGCTCGAGGCGTCGATCGAGGTCGCGATCGAGACGATCGACATGGAGACCCACTCCGGCGAGCACCCGCGGATCGGGGCGATCGATGTCGTTCCGTTCGTGCCCCTCGGCACGACGACGCTCGACGACTGCATCGGCATGGCGAGCGCGTTCGGCGAACGCATCGCGGAGCGCTTTGCGCTGCCGGTCTACCTGTATGCGCGCGCGGCCACGCGCCCGGAGCGGGTGAGGCTCGCGGACGTCCGCAAGGGCGGCTACGAAGGCGTTCGCGACGAGCTCGCCGCAGGCATCCCCGCCCGGCTGCCGGACTTCGGGCCGGCCCGCGCACACCCCCGGCTCGGGGCCGTCGCGGTCGGCGCCCGTCCATTCCTGATCGCGTGGAACATCAACCTCGAGACGACGGATCTCGACGTCGCGAAGCAGATCGCGCGCACCGTGCGCGAATCAGGCGGGGGACTGCCGGCGGTCCAGGGCAACGGCTTCTGGATCGAGGAGCTCCAGTGCGCCCAGGTCTCGATGAACCTGCTCGACTTCGCGACCACGCCGATGTGGCGCGTGTGGGAGGAGGTCGGGCGGCTTGCGGACGCGGCCGGCGTCCGCGTCCGGGAGTCGGAGCTGATCGGGCTCGCGCCGCAGGCGGCGTTCGATGACGTCGCGGACCATGCAGGCGCCGCCGCCGGCGAGTCCTTCCCCGAGCGATTCGCCGAGGCTGCGAGGTACCTCAGGCTCCGCGACGCGCAGCCCCTGATGGTGCTGGAGCAGCGCCTCGCCGCCGCCCGCTCGTCCGCCGGCTGACGCGCGGACCGCGGACGAAGCACCGAGATGGGCCTCCGCCTGATCCAGGGCGGTCGCGCCGCGGACGGTCTGCCGGGCCTCCTGATCGAGAACGTCGCGGAGGTCGCGACGATGGCCGGCGGCATCAGACACGGCGTTCGCATGGACGATCCCGCCCTGCTGGTCGCGCCCGGGGGCGACACGACCATCGATGCCGCGCCCGTCGTCGCGACGTGGGAAGGCCGGATCCTCGCCGCAGGCCCGCGCGCGGAGCTCCTCCAGGCGATCGAGGGCAGCGGCTATCCCATCGCCCGCTTCGGTCGCGTCGATGCCGGGGGCGGCACCATCACCCCGGGCCTGATCGACGCGCACACGCACCTGCTCTTCGGCGGCTCGCGCGAGGGTGAGCTCGTGCTGCGCCAGCGCGGCGCGGACTACCTCGAGATCCTGCAGGCGGGCGGCGGCATCCTGTCGACGGTCGCTGCGACGCGAGCCGCGTCATTCCAGCAGCTGATGGAGCACGGCCGGCGCTGGCTGGGCGAGATGCTCGCCCACGGCACGACGACGATCGAGGCCAAGTCCGGCTACGGCCTCGACCTCCCGACCGAGCTGCGCCTCCTCGAGGCCGCGTACCAGCTCGGCAAGGAGGGCCCGGTCGAGGTCCTGCCGACGTGGCTCGGCGCGCACGCGGTGGCGCCCGAGTTCCGCGCCCGCCCCGACGGCACCGAGGCGTTCGTCCGGTACCTCATCGAGGAGCAGCTCCCCGGCGTCGCGGCCCAGGGTCGGGCTCGGTTCGCCGACGTCTTCTGCGAGCGCGGCGTCTTCAGCCAGGAGCAGGCCCGGCGGATCCTCGTCGAGGCGGCGCGCCTCGGGCTGGGATCGCGGCTCCACGCCGACGAGCTGGCGCCGTCGGGCGGGGCGGAGCTCGCGGTCGAGATCGGCGCGGTGTCCGCCGACCATCTCGCGGTTCCGTCGCCCGCCGGCATCGATGCGCTCGCGGCGGCAGCGGCGGAGGGCCGCCCGGTCGTCGCTGTCGTGCTCCCGACCGTTGACTGGTTCCTGATGCACGACCCCTCGACCCCGGCGCGCACCTTCATCGACCGCGGCATCCCCGTCGCCCTGGCAACCGACTTCAATCCGGGCACCTCGCCGACGCCCAGCCTCCCGCTCGCGATGACGGTCGGGTGCCTGGAGCTGAAGATGACGCCCTCGGAGGCGCTCGCGGCGACGACGATCAACGCGGCAGCGGCGCTTGGGCTCGCGGACGAGCTCGGCTCGATCGAGACGGGCCGCTACGCGGATCTCGTCATCTGGAACGTGCCGACGCACCGCCAGATCCCGTACTGGCCCGCCGCGGATCTCGTTCGAACGGTGATCAAGCGGGGCCGCGTCGCGCTGGAGCGCTCCGGCTAGACCTTGCCGCGCGACTCCAGGAGCACGGTGGTCGTCTCGGCCGGCAGGCTCGAGATCGTCACCGACAGCTTCGGCTGCGGCGTCGGGTCGCCGCCCATCTCGCTGAAGAATTTCGCGAGGGCCTCGGCGCAATCGGCATCGTCGGGGCAGACCGGCATCGCGAGGACCAGCTTCGGATCGAGCTGCGCGATGAGCTCGGAGGTCTTCGCGGCATTGAGGCTGCCACCGACGGGCACGCACGCGATGTCGACCGACCCGATCTCGCCCAGCTCCTCCTCGGTCAGCAGGTGGCCGACATCGCCCAGGTGGATCGTGTGGAGGCCGTCGAGCTCGACCACGAACGCGGTGCCCTTCCCGCGCTGCGCGCCTTTCGCGTCGTCACGGAACGTGCCGACGCCCGTGATGAGGACGTCCTTGACCTCGTACTCGCCGGGGCCGTCGACCGCGAAGCTCGACTCGAGGCTCGTCGGGATCAGGGTGCCGCCGCGCGTGCGATTGCCCTTCGCCTTCGCGAGCGGCGCGTCGTCCTTGTGACTGTACGTCGCGATGTCCGCGGTGATCCCGCGCCCCGTCGGCCCCACGATCGACTGGTAGGCGTCGTTGACGACGACCGCCTCGCGTCCGCGCAACCGAACGCACGTCTGCCCATACCACGTGATTTCCATCACCCGGATTCTCGCAGGTGTCGCTTGTCTGCGAGTTGTCCCGATGCGGCCCCGGCCGGGTTGCGCTGCACGCGAGGGGCGCGCGCAGCGACAGTCGCAAGCGACCACCGGAGCGCGCAGGCGCGAGGCGCGCAGCTGGCGTGCGCCGCAAGCGCGGCCATCGCGGGGAGCGGCAGGATCCGGCCGGAGCTGTGCCAGGGAAAAGAAAAGACCGGAGGCGCCTGCCCAATCGGCGCCTCCGGTCGGAGGGAGGGAGGATGGAACCACGAGGGTTCGGTCCGAGGAGAACCCTAGGCGGGTGGTGTTCAGCCACAACGCCGCAAGCGGTTAAGAAACCCCAATGCGCCTGCTGCGGGCTTTCCCGCAACGACAGTCGGGCGATCGCCGGGTAGGATCGCCACCCATGCCGAACCGCCATGCGTCCCGCGCGCCTCGGGCGCTCGCCACGACCGTCGCCCTGACACTCCTCGTCGGTGCGTGCTCGACGACCAGCCCGAGCCCGACGCCCGTTCCCACCGTGACGCCGACGACATTGCCGGCAACCGCGACTCCCGGACCCACCGGCACGCCGCGTCCCCTTGCCGAGGTCTACGCCGACATCCGCAGTCAGGTGGAGGGAATCCGCGGCCTCCAGCCGACGGCCGCCGTCGAGCCGGTCGTCATCGATGCCGCCCAGCTCGCGACGAACCTCACCAGGGAGTTCGACTCCACGCACACCGACGCAGGGCTCAAGGACGCGGAGGATGAGCTGATCACGCTCGGCCTGCTCCCGGCGGGCACGTCCCTGCGGGCGATCACGCTCGCATTCCAGGGCGGCCAGGTCGCCGGCTACTACTCGCCCGAGGCGAACGAGCTGTTCGTCGTCAGCCGCACGGCTGCGGTCGGGCCCGCGGACGAATCGACGTATGCGCACGAGTTCACGCACCAGCTCCAGGACCAGCACTTCGACCTCGACAAGCTCGGCATCGACGTGTCCGACCAGAGCGACCGATCGCTCGCGCGGCTCGCCCTCGTCGAGGGCGACGCGACCTCGGCGCAGACGACCTGGATGACCGACAACCTGAGCTCGTCCGAGATGGGCGAGGTCTTTGCAGCCGGCCTTGATCCGGAGGCCCTCAAGGCGTTCAACGAGGCGCCGCCGTACCTCCAGCAGACGGCGCTGTTCCCGTACCAGTCGGGCCTCGCGTTCGTGATGCGCCTGATCAGCGAGGGCGGCTACGACGCCGTCAACGCCGCCTTCGCCGATCCGCCCGACTCCACCGAGCAGATCCTCCATCCGGAGAAGTACGTGACCCGCGAAGCCCCGATCGCCGTGAAGGTCTCGACCGGGATCGCGAAGAAGCTCGGCACCGGCTGGACCGAGGTCGGGCAGGACACCCTCGGCGAGTTCCTCATCCGGCTCTGGCTCCGGCAGAGCGGTCCGCTCTCAGGCTCGAACCTCGACGCGACGACCGTCGCCGCCGGCTGGGGCGGCGACCGCCTCGCCCTCTATCGGGGGCCGGACGGCGAGACGACCATCGGAATCATCACCACCTGGGACACGGTGCAGGATGCGTCAGAGTTCTTCGATGCGGCGCACGACGCGATCCGGGGGCTCGGCCTGACCGGCGACGTGCAGGGCACGACGGACGACCCGAAGACGATCGTGGTCGGGATCGGCGCCAAGAGCGCCGAGGTCATCGCCGCGCTCGGTGGTGTTCCGGGCGGTATCGGAGGCTGATCGGGTCCGGCGAGAGGCCGGCCGTACCGCTACATCTGCTCCGGCGCGGAGATCCCCAGCAGGGCGAGCGAGTTCGCAAGCGAGATTCGCGTCGCATCCACGAGCGCCAGGCGGCGCTTCGAGCGCTCCGGCTCCGCCGCATCGACCACCCGAGCGTCGCGGTAGAAGGCGTGGAACGCCGTGGCCAGCTCCGTCGCGTACGTCGTGACGCCCTGCGTCTCCTGGGCCCCGGCCGCGTCCTCGACCACCTCGGGCAGCCGCGCGACCACGCGCGCAAGCACGGCTTCCGGCGAACCGGTCTCCAGCGAACCGCTGAGGGACGCCGCGGGCGCGAGGTCGTTCTCGGCCGCCTTGCGCAGGATCGACGCGATTCGCGCGTGCGCGTACTGCACGTAATAGACGGGGTTCTCGCTCGACTGGGCCTTCGCCTGCTCGATGTCGACGTCCATGTTCACGTTCGCGCCGCGGCTCGCGAAGTACCACCGCGCGGCATCGACCCCGAGCTCGGCCAGCAGGTCATCGAGGGCGATGAACGTGCCGGCCCGCTTCGACATCGACAGCTCCTGTCCGTTCTGCAGGAAGTGGACCCAGCCGGTGAGGATGACCTGGACGGCGTCCTTGTCGAGCCCCATCGCCTCGGCGGCGTTGCGCAGCCGCGCGACGGTCCCGTGATGGTCCGCGCCCCAGATGTAGATCAGGTGGTCGAAGCCGCGGCTGAACTTCTCGATCACGTAGCCGATGTCGGCCGCGAAGTAGGTCCGGTTGCCGTCTGACTTCACGAGCACGCGGTCCTTGTCATCGCCGAATGCGGTCGACCGGAACCACAGCGCCCCGTCCTGCTCGTACAGGTGGCCGCCGTCTTTGAGCCGTGCCATCGCCTGGTCCACCCAGCCGTCGTCGTGGAGGCTCGCCTCGGTCGTCCAGACATCGAAGCGCACGCCGAGGTTGGCGAGCGATGCCTCGATGCCCTCGCGGATCCGCGCCGATGCCCACCGCCCTGCGGCCCACGCGCGCGCGTCGGCGTCATCCCCGGGTTGCGCGGCGGCAACCTCATCGGGCAGGTCCCGGGCGACGTCGAGGAGGTAGTCGCCGTGGTAGCCGTCCTCCGGGATCGGGGTCCCCTCGCGCAGGGCGATCACCGACGCCCCGAGGTTCTTGACCTGATTGCCGGAGTCGTTGAAGTAGTACTCGCGAGTGACGCGCTGGCCGCCCGCCTCGAGCACGCGCGACAGCAGGTCGCCAACGAATGCCCCGCGCGCATTGCCGACGGTCAGCGGGCCGGTCGGGTTGGCAGATACGAACTCGACGTTGACGTGCCGGCGCTCCGCGGCCGTGTCGGCGCCCGCGCGGCCCCAGCTCGCGGGATCATGTCGAGCACGATCGAGCGCCGCTTCGATCGCCGATTCGGCCAGGCGGAGATTGAGGAACCCCGGCGCGACGGCGTCCGCCGACGCGATCGAGGGATCGCCGCCCTGCCCGATCGATTGCGCGATCGCCTGTGCGATCGCGAGCGGCGGCATCCGCAGTGGCTTCGCCAGGCGCAGCCCGAGGTTCGAGGCAAGGTCGCCGTGCTCGGGATTGCCTGGCCGGCTCAGCTCGACCACCGCCGCGCGCGCCTCCGGGACGTCGGCGAGGGCGCCCATGTCGATCGCGCGGGCGAGGCCGGCAGCAACAGCGTCTCGCGCGCTCGCGCGCAGGGTCTTCATCCGCGGCATGGTACTGAGCGTTCCGTCTGGCGCCGTCGTGCGCCGGTTCGTACGTGGAATGGGTGTCCTCGCGCACCGGACCTTGGGCCGCCATTCGGTTGTCCGATAGAGGACATTCGACCTGTCAGGCGTGCGCGATTCGTGCTCAGAGTTCGACGAAATGCACCGTCTTCGCGGTCGGTGCAAGGTGGTTGTGGGGCATTTTGGCATGTTTTGGGCTGTGAGGAAGTACTAGACGACCGATAGACCTTCGTGCACACTACGGGCCCGATTGATCCCTGTAGGGTCATCGGAACTCCGCCAACCGTACGTACCGTACGTGAGACGGGGGGTCGCAAATGGTCCGGTCCAATGGCTTGGGATAGCGGAGGGATACACGCACACATGAAGAAGCACAAGCTCCTGGCGGTGCTCGGCGCAGCGGCGCTGACGCTCAGCGTTGCTGGCGTCGCGCTCGCCGAGGACCTCAACTCCGGCCAGGTCGGCAACACGCTCGGCAGCTTCACGAACGATTGCGAAGGCTGGCCCGTGGACAACCCGGTTGGCGCAGGCCAGATCGGCGTCCACTTCGTCCTGACGACGCCAGATGGCGATGCCACCTCGGCCAACCTGACCGCGGCGTTCAGCAACCCGTCGTCGAGCGTCGGCCCGGTCGCCAACACGGCGCACCCGTCCACCACGCTTCACTTCTACGTCGTGATCACCGGCGACGGCAACACCACCATCGACAGCGCGAGCACGGACGTCGACGGCGGCAACCTGAACGTCAGCCATGTCTGCGCAGGCGCGTCCGTCACGACGCCTCCGACCGAGGCTCCGTCGGCCACCCCGACGTTCGGTCTCGAGACGGCCGGCATCACGGATGCCCCGTCCGAGCCGACCACGGACACCATCGGCTCGACCGGCACGTCCGGCCCGGCTGACGGCGCGTGGATGCTCGTGGTCGCGCTCGGCGTGCTCCTTGCGAGCATCGTCGTGCTGACCCCGGCGCGGGCCAAGCGCTAGGGAGCAGTCCCAACCAGGGACCAGACCTGCAACGGCAACGAGGCCCCGGGTAACCGGGGCCTCGTTCTTTTTCGCGCGAGGCTCCGGGCAACCGGGGCCTCGTTCTTTTTCGCGCGAGGCTCCGGGCAACCGGGGCCTCGTTCTTTTTCGCGCGAGGCTCCGGGCAACCGGGGCCTCGTTTCCTTCTTCCTCGAACCGCAGTCCCGGTGGACCGGCCGCGGGCCCTCCATGTTCGGAGGCCCAGCGT
>DATFHO010000002.1:0-2478 GCA_035248345.1 Candidatus Limnocylindrales bacterium | reverse complement strand
TGCGTCGACATGCATCGATTCTCGGCGTCCGCGGACGAAACGCCGCAGAGCCGCGAGCGGAACAGCCGCAGGCTCATTGCCACGACATGATCACCTTGCCGGAATCGCCCGAGCGGGCGGCGGCGAAGGCGGCTTCGAACTCCTGGAACGGGAAGCGGTGGGTAATGACCGGGCGGATGTCGACGCCCGAGTTCACGAGCACGCTCATCTGGTACCAGCTCTCGTACATCTCGCGGCCGTAGATGCCGCGCAGCGTGAGCTGGTTGAACACGATCTTGTTGACGTCCAGCGTGATCTCGGCGGTCGGGATGCCGAGCTGGGCGATCCGTCCGCCGTGGGCCATGTTGTCGATCGCGGCACGGAGCGCGACGGCATTCCCGGACATCTCGAGGCAGACGTCGAAGCCTTCGACCATGCCCAGCTCTGCCTGGGCGTCCCCGAGGGTCTTCTCGCGCGGGTCGACGACCAGCGTCGCCCCCATTCGGGTCGCGAGGTCGCGCCGGAAGGCGTTCGGCTCGCTCACCACCACGTGCCGCGCGCCGGCATGCTTGACGATCGGGATCGCCATGAGCCCGATCGGACCGGCGCCGGAGATGAGCACGTCCTCGCCCAGGACCTCGAAGGCGAGCGCCGTGTGCACGGCGTTGCCGAACGGGTCGAAGATCGCCGCGACCTCCTCGTCGATGCCGGGCCAGTGGTGCCAGATGTTCGTCATCGGCAGGGCCACGTACTCGGCGAATGCACCGTCCCGGTCCACGCCCAGGCCGAGCGTGTTCGCACACAGGTGGCGCTGGCCGGCCATGCAGTGGCGGCACCGGCCGCAGGTGACGTGCCCCTCACCCGAGACGAGGTCGCCGGGCTTGAAGTCGGTCACGTTCGAGCCGACCTCGACGATCTCGCCAACGAACTCGTGGCCGACGATGAGCGGCGGCTTGATGGTCTTGCCGGCCCAGCCGTCCCACGACTCGATATGCAGGTCCGTCCCGCAGATCCCGGTCTTGTGGACCCGGATCAGGACGTCGTTGATGCCGATCTCCGGCTTCGGCACGTCCACGAGCCGGAGCCCGGGCCCCGCCTCGACCTTGACGAGAGCACGCATCAGGCGGCGCTCGCGGGTCTCAGGTTGGCCTGCCGACCGCGTGGGCTACGACGCGGCGGGGGTCGGCGCCGCGCTGGCGGGCGCCGTGGTCGGCGCAGCTGTCGGAGCCGTGGTCGGGGCGGTGGTGGCGGTGGGAACGGGCGTCGGCGTCGCGGGCCCGGGCGTGGCGGTCGGGGGCGCGCACTGCGGCTCCGGGTTGTTGCGCTCGCCCTGGCGGGCGTAGAAGTCGAAGATGGCCGCGCTGTCGAGCTTGTCGAGCGGCAGCACGACGTCCCAGACGACCGCGGCGTACGGGTAGGCCATGTCGTCGAAGCGGGTGATCACGGGCGTGACCGTGCCGCCGGGCGGCAGGTTGCAGACGGGACTGTTGGGCCACTGCGCGTAGAGCTGCTTGAGCGCGGCCTGGCCCTCGGGCGTGCACGCGGCGGCGTCGCCGTTCGGGCCGCAGTTGTAGAGCAGCACGATCGCGCCGTGCTCGAGGTTGTGCACCCAGCCCTCGGGGATGGTCTTGTCGTCGGGGCCGTACACCTTCGCGGCGATCGGACCCTGGGCTGCGACGTTGTAGTGCTTGCCGCTGGCGGGCGGGCAGCTCGTGTACTTGACCCGCGTGCCCGGTGCGACGTGGAGGTGCCCCTGGTCCGGCTGGACGTAGCCGGGCGCGGGCGGCGTGACCGCCGGCGCAGGCGACGCGCCGCTGGCGACTGGCGCCGCGGTGGGCGCGACCCACGAGGGCGCGGGTGTCGGGTCGAACAGGCTCGTGCAGGCGTACGCCGGCTGCGTGGAGTTCAGGTACGCCATGCCCGCGAGGATCACGAAGATCAGCGCGGCGCCGGCATAGAGCAGGCGATTGCGGTTCCGCTCGAGGAAGGACGCGCTGCGGGCGGCGGGTCGACGGGTTCGGCGCGTGGCCCGGGCAGCGGCGCTCGGACGGCGCGGGGGCGTGGTCAAGAGATCGGCCTCACAGGATCAAGGGGATCGGCGGGACAGTCTGCCAGATAGCGCGCGCCTGCGCGGAAGTGCCGAAGGTCACGCGCACGCGGGCCGCTGCCGGCTGGCCCCGTTCCCGCCGGTTTTGTCACGGCTGGTCCAGCCAGGCGAGCGCGGCGGGCGCGCGGAGGCCACGGAAGAGGACAATCGCAACGACGGCGACGACCACCGCCGGGATGACGTACCCGTAGAGGAGCGCGAGCGGGATCGCCGGCAAGGCGAGGCTGAGCAGGCCCAGGGAAAGGTTCCGTGCCGCTTCCTTCCGCTGGATGACCAGGGTCACGGTGAAGATCGTGTAGGCGAGGAGCGCCATCAGCACGACGCCGGTGAACGTGATCGGGATGAGGATCGCCTCGGCGACCACGCCGGGCAGCGCGAGCCCGACACCGGCC
>DATFHO010000001.1:0-12173 GCA_035248345.1 Candidatus Limnocylindrales bacterium | reverse complement strand
GCCGAGGCGTCAAGGGTGGCGGGCAACTTCGTGAGGTGGGCTCGCGAGCATTTCGCGGTCGATGCGGACTACACGGATGCGAGCATCGACGTGGTTGAGAGCATCGCATCGAAGATTGACGAAGACATCCGACTCCGGAGGGCGTCGCCGGATCCTTCGTTCGCCGAGGCAATGGCGCCGGGATTTGGCTTCTACATCGGCGAGACGTACCTGAAGAACCACGGCGGCAGCTGGGGCTGGTCGGACGTCCCTGACGGAATCCGGACGGTCGCGGTCCAGACGCCGAACGGCGGGCTGTTCTGGCCGGCATTGAAGTCGCTCAAGCGACTGCTGCGAGAGCCGGGCGAGGATCTGAGGTACTACTACACGTCCGTCTGCCTGAAGGTGTGACAAGAGTTGCCGGGCTGCTCCTTGCGTTCGCGATCGCCGGGTGCGGATGGGTGCAGGGAGGGCAGCGGCCGCACCTCGGCATCTCGAATGGCACGACGCTCGTGGTCGTCTTGTTTGTGAACGGGGTCGAGGTCGGCGAGACGCGGCCGGAGGGGCCAACGCCTGTGATCGATGCGACGGGCCTGCCACCGCTTCCCTGGGTCGTCGAAGCGAGAACCGTGTCGGGTCGCGTGCTGACATCGATGAAGGTCGTCGAGGGCCAGGTGTGGACGACCACCCGACCGGATGGAGGGATATCGAGCAGCGGCGCGATCGGGCGCGTCGACCTAACGTGCGGCAGGCTGACAATCTGGGCCGGCGACGCACAGCCGTTGGGCCCTCCGCCGGCTCCGAACGCCGGCCAGCCGGGCGACTGCGCTCCCTGAGCCGCGACGTGCGACCCTCAGGTCTCATCCTGCGACCGAATTGAGCTGAGGGAACCGTGAAGCTACTGCTGACCGCCGCCGGCGTTGCCAATCCGAGCATCAAGAACGCGCTCATCGAGCTGCTCGGCAAGCCGATCGAGGAATCGAGCGCGCTGTGCATCCCGACCGCCGGGTATGGGCATCCGAGGTCCGGACCCGGCGAGCGCGCGTGGCGTTTCGTGAGCGGGATCGGGGACCTGCACATGGTCGACCTCGGCTGGAAGTCGATGGGCCTCCTCGAGCTCACCGCGCTGCCCAGCATCAAGCGCGAGCAGTGGGTCCCACTCGTCGAGAGCACCGACGCGCTCCTCGTGAACGGCGGCGACGCCCTCTATCTCGCGCATTGGATGCGCGAGTCCGGCCTGGCGGACCTCCTCCAGACGTGGGACGGCGTCTGGGTCGGCCTCAGCGCGGGCAGCATGGTCATGGCGCCGAAGATGGGCAACGACTTCATCCAGTGGCAACCGCCTTCGGGTGAGGACAAGGGCCTCGGGCTGATCGATTTCTCGATCGGCCCGCATTGGGCGCCCGATGGCGGGCCGGGCAACTCGACCGAGGACCTCGAAGGGTGGGCCGCCTCGTTCCCGGGCCCGAAGTACGCGATCGATGACACGACAGCGTTCAAGGTCGTCGACGGCAAGGTCGACATCGTCACCGAGGGTCGCTGGCGCCGCTTCGACTAGAGCGTGAGCACCACGTTGCCGACCTTGTGCCAGCCCGCGACGTGCCGGTGGGCCTGGACCACCTGGTCGAGCGGATACCGGCGGTCGATGATCGGTCGGTAGGCGCCCGCCTCCACCTGTTCCTTCAGGTACTGCATCTCGTCCTTGCGCCGCCGCCCGGCGGCGAACGTCAGGTGGCGGCCGCCGATCCACCGGCTGAGCGGCCACATCGCGAGCGTTTCGAGCTTGTGCGGCCCGAAATCGGTCTCGACGTAGATCCCGCCCGGCTTGAGGGCCCGCTTGCCCCAGTGGAACGCGTACTTGCCGACGGCATCGATGACGACGTCGTAGATCGGGCCGCGATCGTGCAGCGCCTCGCGGGTGTAGTCGATGACGTCGTTCGCGCCGAGCGATCGAACCAGGTCGATGTTCTTCGTGCTCGTCACGGCGGTGACATGCGCGCCGCGGGCCTCGGCGAGCTGGACGGCGGCCGTTCCGAGGGAGCCTGACGCGCCGTAGATCACCACGCGGGTGCCGGGGCCAACCTTGCCGCTCCGAAGGGTCGCGAGTGCCTGCGAACCACCATCGCCGATGGCGGCGGCTTCGTCGAACGAGAGCGCTGGCGGCTTCAGGACAATCGGCCCGGACGCCTTCATGACCACGTATTCGGCGTGTGTGCCAAGCCAGGGGCCGATGAGCCCGAAGACCTCGTCGCCCGGCTGGAATTCCCGGACGCCTGGCCCCACGTCCTCGACGACGCCGGCAAGGTCGATGCCCAGGACGCCGCCGCGCGGCCGCCGGAACCCGAGGACGAGGCGCCAGAACACGGGGTGAGCGTCCCGCATGTGGGCGTCCGTCTGGCTGACCGTGGCGGCTCGGACGCGAACGAGGACTTCGCCCGGGCCCGGCTCCGGCTTCGGCCGTTCCTCGATCCGGAGGACCTCGGGTGGTCCGTAGCGGTCCTGCACAACCACGCGCATCGTCCGCGTCACGTTTCGAGCGCCCGGAGGATCGCCAGCACCGTCGCTTCGGGATGGGTTCGCTGCGGCGAGTGCGGCGCACCCTCGATGGTGATGACGTGGTCGGCGCCGAGCTGTTGCTCGATGCGCGGAACGCGCGACTCGGGAATGAACCCGCCCGTTTCCCATTCGCCGCGGATGAGCCAGACGTCGCTCGCGTCGGCCTTCGGGGTTCGGAGCGCGGCCATCCCGGCGTCCCAGTCGCCGTTCTTCAGCAGCACGTCGAGCACGAGCTGCGGGTCGAACTCGGTCAGGGCCTGCGCCTTGGCCGCGACGTCCCCGACTGACCACGTCGGATTGGCGGCGCGGACGGCTGCGACGGACTCTTCCATCGTGGCGTAGTCGCGCTCCGTGGGGGATTCGGTGAGCGCGCGCAGCCGCGCCAGCGTGAGCGACGGGGGATCGAGCAGGACGAGGGTCCTTGGCGCAAGCCCGGCGGCCGGCAGATGCGCCGTGACCATGCCGCCCCACGAATGCCCGACGACGGCGAGCTCCTCCGCGTCGAGATCCGCAGCCGGCACGAAGGCCGCGAGCTCCGTCGCCGTGTCAAGCAGGGCGTGGGAGCGCGGCGAGCGGTCGGTCTGCCCGTGGCCGGGCATGTCAACGGCGATCACGCGATGGCCCGCGGCGGCAATCGCGGGCCCGACCCGCCACCAGATCCCGGCGTTCGAGGTGACGCCGTGGACGAGGAGCACGGGCGGAGCGGCCGCGTCGCCCCAGGCAAGCGTGGGCCAGCGCGTGCCGGAGGCGTCGACCTCGCCGCGCGCCCCGGCATCGGGCCCCGCGAGCGCGGCCGCGACCTCCGGCGGCAGATCTGCGGCGGTCGCGGAAAGTGGCATCGCCGAACGATAGCCGGGCCGGGTACGATGCAATCGATGGCAAATCAATTCGTCGTCGAGCTCAAGAACAACCCGGGCGCCATGGCGGACCTCGCCGAGGAGCTCGCCGCGCGGGGCGTGGACCTGCGCGCCATCGGCGGCGGCGGCCTTGGCAACAGCGGCCACGTGATCATGACCACGGCCGACGACGAGACGACAAAGCAGATCCTCGACGAGGGTGGCTACACGTACGTCGAGGGCGAGTCGATCATCGCCGAGGTCGAGGACAAGCCGGGTGGCATGGCCCGCACCGCGCGCGCCCTCGCCGACGCCGGCGTGAACATCTACGGCCACCTGTTCCTGGGTCGATGGGGCGACCGGGCGATGTTCGCCTTCGTGGTCGATCGCCCGGACATCGCCAAGCCCATCCTCGAGCGGAAGGGCTAAGCCTGCTCGTGCCAGAGGGGGAGCCCACGCCGGCTGCCGATCGATACGACAACGGTCAACGGCGGTTCGAGGGTGCTCATCTCGACGGCGAGATGCATGGTCCGTGGGTCTTCTTTCGGCGTGACGGCAGCGTGATGCGAACAGGCCGCTTCGAGCGAGGGCGGCAGGTCGGAACGTGGCGGACGTTCGACCGGGCCGGGAGCCTCGTCAAGGAGACCTCGTTCGGGGCCTGACTTTTTTTGTCGCGCGGTCACAGCGCGTTGACCTCGCGAGATTGGTGCGTTTGCAACGCGTCCGTAACGTCCGCGCCGGACTCCAGTCGCTATCGTCGAAACCACATCATCGCGCTTCGCGCCGGATCCTCGGGGAGGCGATCCGGCGCTCGACAGCCCCTTTATCCGCAGTCGTTCACGTGGGCATTGAGGGTCCAGATCGACCCTCGTGGGAGGACTTGCCGTGTCTCGAGCCGCGTCTCGCCTTGGTTCCCGATTCCTTGTCGCCAGCCTGGCGGCGCTCATGGCCACCGGCTGGCTGAGCGCGAGGCCATCGGGCGTCGCAGCCGTCAGCCCATCGATCGTCATCAGCCAGGTCTACGGGGCTGGCGGGAACGCCGGCGCCTCTCATCAGAGCGACTTCATCGAGCTGTACAACCGCGGTGCATCCAGCGTCGACGTCTCCACGTGGAGCGTCCAATACGCCGCGACGACGGGTTCTAACTGGTCACGCACAAACCTGACCGGGTCAATCCCGGCTGGCGGCTACTACCTCGTCAAGGAATCGACGGGAGCCGGCTGCAGCGGTTCGCCTTGCGGCGTGCCACTCCCTGCAGCTGATGTGACCGGCAGCATCACGATGGCGGCAGGCGCCGGCAAGGTTGCACTCGTCACGAACCAGACCACGATCACCGCCGGTACGGTCTGCCCGACGACATCCACCCAGGACTTCGTCGGCTATGGCACGGGCACGAACTGCTTCGAGGGCACCGGACCGACCGGTTCGCTCAGCAGCACGACCTCCGCGTCGCGCAACGGCAACGGCGCCACCGACACGGACCAGAACGCGTCCGACTTCACCGTCGGCGCGGTCAATCCGCGTAGCTCCGGCGGTGTCGTCCTGTCGATCAACGACATCAGCTTCAACGAGGGCGGCCCGAGCTCCTACCTCGTCGACTTCACGATCAGCCTCACCTCGCCGGCCGTCGGGAGCGGCGTCACCTTCGATGTGGCGACCGCTGATGGCTCCGCGACGACCGCCGACAACGACTACATCGCCGATAGCCAGACCGGCCTGAACATCCCGGCCGGCAGCTCGTCGTACACGTACCAGGTGGCGGTCAACGGCGACAACAACCCCGAGCAGGACGAGACCTTCCTCGTCAACGTCACGAACGTCACGGGCGCCACCGTCAGCGACGGCCAGGGCGAAGCGACGATCCTCACCGACGACGCGCCCGATCCATGCGAATCGCCGTACACGCACATCTACGACATCCAGGGCAGCGGCGCGAGCGCGGCGATCACCGGCACGGTCACGACCCGCGGCATCGTCGTGGGCGACTTCGAGGGCACGGCGGCGGATTCCGGCTTCTTCATCCAGGACTCCGTGGGTGACGACGATTCGACCACCTCGGACGGCATCTTCGTGTTCACCGGCGGCCAGAACCTCGTTGCTGCCGGCGACGACGTCGTTGTCACCGGTTACGCCCGCGAGCGGTTCAACCAGACCACGATCAACGGCTCGAACGACAACACCGCGGTCGTGCCAGCCGCAAACGTCACGGAATGCGGTACGGGCACCGTCGCCGCGACGGACGTGCAGATGCCGTTCGCGAGCCTGACCTTCCCCGAGCGCTACGAAGGGATGCTGGTCAACTTCCCGCAGACCCTGCAGATCGCCGAGTACTTCAACTACGACCGGTTCGGCGAGATCGTCCTCGCCCTGCCGATCGACGGCGAGGCACGGCCGTTCACCGGCACCGCGCTCTCCGAGCCGGGCGCCGACGCGAACGCACGCACCCTGACGAACACGCTCAGCCGCATCACGCTCGACGACAACCAGAGCGCCCAGAACCCGGCAGTCCTTCGTCACCCGAACGGGCAGTCGTTCAGCCTGACGAACAAGTTCCGCGGCGGCGACGAGGTCGCCAACGCCACTGGCGTCCTCGGCTACGACTTCAATCTCTACCGGATCTACCCGACGCAGGGCGCCGACTACACGGCGTCGAACCAACGAACCTCCGCGCCTGCCGACCCGGGCGGTCGCCTTCGCGTCGCCGCCCAGAACACCCTGAACTTCTTCCTCACCCTCGACACGACGACGTCCGATACCGGCCCCGGCCCTTGCGGCGGCAACGCCAACCTGGACTGCCGCGGCGCGGACGCGGACCAGCCCGATGAGTTCACCCGCCAGCGCGACAAGCTGCTGCAGGCGCTCGCCGGGATCAACGCGGATGTCCTCGGGCTCAACGAGATCGAGAACACGCCCGGCGTGTCGCCGCTCGGCGACCCGGACCGCGGCATCGTCGCGGGCCTGAACGACATCATGGGCGACGGGACGTACGACTTCATCGATACCGGCGTGATCGGCACGGATGCGATCCGGGTCGGGCTCATCTACAAGCCCGCATCGGTGACGCCGGTCGGGCCGTTCAAGCTCCTGACCTCCGCGGTCGACTCGCGATTCATCGACACGAAGAGCCGGCCTGCGCTCGCGCAGACCTTCCGCGAGAACGCGACGGGCGAGCTGTTCACCGTCGTCGTCAACCACCTCAAGTCAAAGGGCTCAGCCTGCGATGACGTGGGCGATCCGGACCTCGGCGATGGCCAGGGCAACTGCTCGCAGACCCGCCGCGCCGCGGCGAACGCGCTCGTCGACTGGCTCGCCACCGACCCGACCGGCAGCGGCGATCCCGACTTCCTGATCGTCGGCGACCTCAACTCCTATGCCAAGGAGCAGACGATCGACGAGATCAAGCAGGGCGCGGATGACGTCGACGGCTCCGCCGACGACTGGACGAACCTGATCGAGCAGTTCATCGGCGACGAGGCGTACTCGTACGTCTTCGACGGCCAGGCGGGCTACCTCGACCACGCCCTCGCGAATGCGACGCTGACGCCGCAGGTGGCCGGCGCCACCGAGTGGCACATCAACGCCGACGAGCCGGATGTCCTCGACTACGACACCTCCTTCAAGCCCGCGAGCCAGGAGGCGCTGTACGAGGCGAACGAGTACCGCGTGTCGGACCACGATCCGGTCCTCGTCGGGCTGGAGCTGAACGCTCCGCCGGTCTTCGCGGTCGTCGCGGGCGGCTCGTGCTCCACGACCACGAACGGCGGCACAGTGCTCGTGTCCGTTTCGGACCTGCAGACGGCGGCCGGCGACCTCTCGCTGACCCTCACCGGCAACACGAACACAGCGCTCATCCCGAACGCCAACGTTTCCATCTCCGGGACCGCGACGCGGTCGATCTCGATCACCGCGGCGAACAAGAAGAGCGGCACGGCCACGCTGACGTTCTCCCTGAGCGACGACGTGAACACGGTGACGTTCGACATCAACGTCCAGATCGGCACGGACGCCAACGAGACGTTCACCGGGACCGCCGGCACGGACCTCATCGTCGCGGGACAGGGCATCGACACCCTGAACGGCAACGGCGGGGCCGATGTCCTCTGCGGCGGCAACGGCAACGACACGCTCAATGGCGGGGACGGCGCCGACACGCTCGACGGCGGGTCCGGCAACGACACGCTGAACGGCGGCGCGGACGGCGACGTCCTCCGCGGCGGCCAGGGCATCGACACGCTGACCGGCGGAACCGGGGCCGACGCGTTCAGCGGCGGCGCAGGCGCCGACGTCAATACGGACTTCAACGCCGGCGAGGGCGACACCACCGACGGTTCGTAGGCGGAATTCACCCGCTACCAGCAGCGCCGGCGAGGCTCACGCCCGCCGGCGCTTCGATTCCCGCGTGCTCGTCCTCAGTCGAAGCGGATGGTCGTCGACCCCAGGGACTTTTCGGTTCGAACCTTCGCCGCCTCGCCGTCCAGGCCGATCTCGGCGAACAGCGCTTCCGCGCGGTCGAGGGCCGCAGTCGCCTCGTCGAGCCGGCCCGCGCGTCGCAATGCGCTGCCCCACATGAGAAGCACCCGCGCCACGAGCGGCCGCGCGCCTTCCGCCTCATAGACCTCCAGCGCGCCCTCGACGTCGTCCTTCGCCGCGTCGAGCTCGCCCCGGGATGCGCGGGCCTCGGCGCGCTTCGTGAGGATCCCGGCAATGCCCATCCGGTTGTCGATCGAGCGGGCCGTCGCGAGCGCGTCCGACCAGTCGGCTTCGTTGACCTCGCCGAGCGCCGCGGCCGCGGTGCCCAGCCACGCCTGCAGCGTCGGCCGCCAGACCTTTCGATCAACGACGAGCGAGACGTCGGAGCCGCGCTTCAGGACTTCGCGCGCCTCCTCGAACTTGCCCATCCGATGAAACGCGTCGCCGAGGATCCAGGAGCTCACGACCATGCACGCGGACGCCCCGGTTTCCTCTGCCCGGTCCACGCACTCCTGGGCGATCGGCACGGCTCGGTCCAGGTCGCCGCGCATCGACTGCAGCATCGATTGGGCGATGAGCGCGTCCAGCTTCGCGATCAGATCCCCGCGCTTCTCGGCGATCGCAGATGCATCGTCAGCGGCAGCCTTCGCCTTCTCGAACTCGCCCAGCGTCGCGTAGCCGATCGCGAGCGCGCCGCGCGCGAACGCCGACCCGATGGAGTCCTCGCGGCCCTCCACGAGCGGGATGGCCTCCTGGATCGCAGCGACACCCTCGCGGACAGGCCCGTTGAAGACCTTGGCGAGCCCCGTCACGAACAGCGGCAGTGCCTTCACCGTCGGGTCACCGATCTCGCGCCCGATCTCCACCATCCGCTCGAGCGAGCGCTTCACTGGCGGCGAGCTCTCCGACTCGCCGTTCTGGAGCCTGCCCAGCGCGATCAGCATGTGCGCTCGAAGCTCGAGCTCCGCGTCGCCGAGGCCCTCGACACCCGGCAGGACCGATTCGAGTCGCTCGAACGACTCCTCTGGTGGCCGGAAGCTGTAGCCCGCCTCCGCGCGACCGAGCTCCACCTCGGCACGGCGTCGCCGCCGCCGCGCGGCCTCGTCGGGAGCGACCGCCCGATCGACCGGCTCCTGGTCGATGAGCAAGGCGGCCTGGTCGAATGCCCCGTACGCCTCCTGGATCGCGTTCTGCCGGAGTGCATGCTGCGCACCGGTCGCGAGGTAGTCGATCGCCTTCTCGGTCTCGCCGGCCTGTTCGAAATGCATCGCGAGCACCGGCGCCAGCTCGTCGCGCCGCTCCGGGTAGAGCATCTCGAGCGCTTCGCCGACGCGCCCGTGGAGCTCCCTTCGCTCCTGCTTGAGCAGCGAGCCGTATGCCGCGTCCTGCACGAGCGCATGCCGGAAGAGGTACTCGAGCTCCGGCCGCAGCGTGGCGAGCTTGATCAGGCCCTTCGCCTCGAGCATGTCGAGCTGGACGTCGGTCACGTTCGTTCCGTCGGTCATGCCTCGGCCACCACCCGCTCGAGCACCCGGACGGGGAACTGCCGTCCGATGACCGCCGCGATCCTCAGGCTGCGCTTCGCGCTCTCCGGCAGCTGGTCGATGCGCGCCAGCAGAAGCCCATGGAGGGATTCCGGGATTTCCACGGCGCCGATCTCGCCTGTGGCAACCCAGCGGTCACCTTCAGGCACGATCGCGCCACGGTCGATCAGCATCCGAACGACCTCCTCGACGAAGAACGGGTTGCCCTCCGCTCTCGCCATGATGAGGTCGCGCACCTCGTCGGGCAGCGATTCGATCTCCAGCAGGTTCGACACGAGCGTCCGGCTTTCGGCCGGGCTCAGCGGATCGAGCCGGATCTCGGTCACGGCATCGCCGAAGACCTCGCGCGCCTGACCGAGCAGCGCCCAGCCGGGCGCGTCGGTCTCGGCGCGGAGCACGCCGAGGAACAGGATCGGCAGCTGCGCAGCGAGTGGGATGATCTGCCGAGCGGCGTCGATCGAGGCCGGGTCCGCCCAGTGGATGTCCTCGAGAACGACGACCGTCGGGTTGCGGTCGGCCAGGCCCCGCAGCAGTCGATGGACGGACGCGACGTAGCGGATCGAGAGGACTTCCGGCGGCAGCACGTCGTGCGCCTGCTCGCGCGGCTGGAGGGGAAGGCCGAGCAGGTGGGCGAGGTATCCGGCCGTGTCGCCGGCTTCCGCCGAATCCCCGAGGACGGAGGCCACGCCGCGGTCGAGTGCGGCACGGGCCTCGGCGTCGTCCATCGAGAACGACACGCCGGCGATCGAGCGGACGAGGTCGATCACGAGATGCCACGCCAGGTTGCGGCCGTAGCTGAGGCAGCGGCCTTCCACCCAGGTCGCCGGGGTCGCGTCGGTTTCTCCGGCGGGCTCGGTGGCGGCCCGCTTCAGCTCGGCGACGAGCCGGCTCTTGCCGATCCCCGGCTCGCCAACCACGAAGGCGACGCGACCGCGGCCCGCGCGGATGACGTCCAGCGCCTGCGTCAGGCGGGCGAGCGGCGCGTCGCGCCCGACCATCGGTGAATCGAGGCCGACGGAGTCGAGTCCCCGCCGTCGAGCCGGCGCGGCTTTGCGGCCAACAACGCGATACGCGTGGATCGGCTCGGTCTTGCCCTTGACCTCGATGTCGCCGAGGTCATCCAGGTCGAACGTGTCGCCCGTGAGCCGCCGCGTCATCTCCGTGATCAGGACGGTGTTCGCCTGGGCCGCTGTCTGCATGCGCGCCGCCACGTTCACCGCATCACCGAGCGCGGTGTATTCGAAGCGCAGGTCCGACCCGACATTGCCGACCATGACCGGGCCGCTGTTGATGCCGGCGCGGATCCGGAAGTCGATCCCGCGGGCCTGCTTGAGCTCGCGCGCGAACTCCTGGGTCGCCTCGAGCATGTCGAGCGCCGCGAAGATGGCGCGCTCCGGATCGTCCTCGTGGGCCACCGGCGCGCCGAAGAACGCGAGCATCGCGTCGCCCTGGAGCTGGGCGATGGTGCCTTCGTACCGGAAGACGGCGCGGGACATGAGGTCGAATGCCTCGTTGATCATCACGGTCCAGTCCTCGGGATCCATCGATTCCGCGAGGGTCGTGGACCCGACGACGTCGGCGAAGAGCGCGGTCACGGGCTTGCGCTCGCCGGTCAGGCGGGCGGCGCGCATCTTCGTGATGAGGGGCGCGGGGGCGGCCGCGGTCAGTCGGGCGTGGGTCGCCGCGTCATCGACGGAGGCCTGTTCGAGCGCCTGGCCGCAGTTCGCGCAGAACTTCGCCTCGGCGGTGACGGGCGCCTCGCATCGCGGGCAGGATCGCGCCGGCGAGTCGACGGTCATCGGAGGCTGATCGTACCGCAGGGCCCGGTCGAGCCCGCTCGCGGCCGTGAACTAGGGCTTCGCGCTCCTCGAGATCACGTACACGGACGTCTTCCCGATGTGGATCTTTGCCCACGCACGGTTGTTGGTCTCGTTCGATTCCTTGAATTGCCCCGGGTCGCCGTACGGCGGGTCGGCGATCACGCGCAGCAGGTAGTCGCCGGACGCGAGGCCGGTGATGTCGATCCACTGGAACGCCAGGTTCGACTTGTATACGTCGCCCCACTTTCGCGACGTGCCCATGAAGACCGTGCCGTCGGGCAGCGTCTTGCAGGTTTTCTCCCACGTATAGAACGCGGGCTTCGTCGAGGTGTAGAGGAAGCTGTCGAAGGCGCAGAAGCCAGTCTTCGCCGTGTAGCGGAGCGGCTTGGCGCTCAGGGTCAGCAGCTTGAACTGCTGGTAGCCGAGGATGTGCCAGTGGTTGTGGCCGTCCCCGGCCCACTGCATCTTCGCGGTCGTCGCCCAGTTGATCCATGTCCCGTCGGACCGCTTGATCTGCTGCTTCACGTTCAGGACGTCGGTGAGGCCCGCGGATCCGTCGGTCGGGTCGTAGCCGACGACCTGGAACGGCCCCGCGCCGATGTTCACCGCGGTCGTCGTGAAGCGGAGCAGCTTGCGGCCGTTCGCGTACTCGATCTTGAAGTCCGTCGGCGGCAGCATCGTGAGGTCGGGGAGCAGCAGCGTCGGGGTGGCTGCTTCAACGACGGCGACCTGCCCGAGCGTGAACACGCTCAGGCTGAGCGCGAGTGCGAGGCGTGCGAGTCTCCGGAGCTGCATGCCCAGATTGTGCTTGCCGGCACCGCGCCTGAGAACCCGCCCGCCAGTCCCGTCACCGCTAGTACCGGTACGCACGAATCGAACGCGCGTTCTATACTGAGGCATGCGTCCCCGTGCGAGCCAACGAGCGTTCAACGTTCGCTACTACGCAGCGAATCGCGAACGTGAGATGG